>NZ_JAXAVY010000002.1:0-618711 GCF_035671315.1 Flavobacterium cheonhonense | reverse complement strand
TGCACCGGTAACATTTACTGTTACGACAGCAGTATCACAGTTAGAAGGATTCAAGATTTCACAAATTTGGTAAGTTACTGTATAAGAACCGGCAGCAGTACCAGGAGCTACATTAACGGCACCGGTTGCAGGATCTAAAGTAACATTAGGATTTGAAGTTGAAACTTGAGTTAAAATTACATTAGCAAGAGTAGCAGGGTTTCCGTTTAAAGTATCGTTTACTAAAACGTTAGCTACAGTTTGTCCACCGGCAGCGCCAACGATAGGCGCACCGTTGTCATCAACAGCGTCAATAATTGGTTTTGTAACAGTAATTGTAACTGTTGCAGAATCACAATTTGAGATATTATTACTGTCGCAAATTTGGTAAACAATAGTATACGTTCCTGCTGGTGTTCCCGGAGGGACAGAAACCTGACCAGTAGTTGTATTGATTACAGGTACCGGATTTCCACCAATTGGAGTGGCAGGAGTAACAATTGAGATAGTTACTTGACCGGTAGTTGCTGGGTTACCATTTATAGTGTCATTGCCATTACCATTATTAGCTAAAACGTTACCAATATTAGGATTTCCGGTAGTTCCGTTTCCTCCGTTCAAAGTATCATCTTGCGCAATTACAGGAGGACATTTTGAAATAGTGAAAGGGAAGCTACAACCGATACCACCACCTGCAGGCACAGCATAGTAAGTAACTGTAGAACCGGCAATTAATGGAATAGGGTTAGCATCTGAATATTGTATTGAATTAATAGTAACCGGATACTCATTATAGAAAAGTGAACCCGGAGGGAAATTTGAGGCAATATCAGAAGTACCTACAGTTGTATTTTCACTACAATAAGTAAAGTTTCTAATGATGTTATTTCCGGAACAATTTTGAGAAACATAGCTAGATCCGTCAATAGTTAAATTAATAGGAGCAGGGATTGGTTCTCCAATACAGCTTCCATTGGTAGTATATCCTTGAATAAAGTTAGCATTGTTCAAAGATACAGAGGTATTACTTCCAATACCTGTTGAATATCCGTTTACAGGAATCAAACCGGCACAACTTGAATTGCTCAAAATAGAGCAGTCAGAAGTTGCCGTTAGTTTGAATGTTAATCGGGCCAAAACAGTACTGGTATTTGGTGGTAAAACCAAAGTTCCGAAATCCCAAACCAATGAACCTGTCGCACCTAAATTTGGATTGAAAGAGATGTTGTTTGGTGTAGGAGTGGTTTGCGGACTGAAAACAGTACCTACAGCACTGCCGGGAACGTAAGTCGCATTGTAAGGCATTGGGACAATTAATTTATAATTGTTAATGGCCTCAGTTCCGATATTTTTGATGTCTACACTAAATCCAGCTTGTTGTCCGGGTTGGATAGTGTAAGGTTGAGTAGCTGGCGATCCATTGATAGTTGTAGCTGTGATTACACCTTCAACTTCAGGAACATAGGCGTCAACCGACATGGCTATGGCAAAAATGGAGTAAGTATCTCCACTGGTTCCATATCTAAAGTTGGTAGAAGTTTGATTATTTCCAATGATTGCATTATCATCATTTGGCACATCAATTAAAGCGATATCAATCCCTGTGTTATTAGATAAATTCGGATTTCGTGTTCCTCCTGCATTGATTGAGGAGTTGAAGAAGTTTGTAGTTGAATTACCTGTATGAGATAAGTTGGTATAGTTTATAGTATTCAGATTTCTGATTTTGAAGTAATCACCGGTGAAGCTAACGTCTCCCTCACTGGCCATTAAACCAAGTTTCATTCCTACATTACCGGTTTGTACAGTATTGAATCCAGAAACCGGCAAGTCATGACCTGAAGTATTGGTTGATACTACATAAGCGTATCCGTCAAATATGGTAATATCTCTCCATTTCATTTTGGAGTTTTCATAGATAACAATCATTCCCCAACCACCGGAATATCCTGTTCCGCTTACATTTCCTTCTAATAATGCCATGTCTGCTACAGTATATTGCCCGATACCATTGGTTCTTACGTAATCTGTAATTTCAGCATAAGCGGAGTAAATGTTGTCATCAGAACCTGACGGGTAATAAATATCATTAGCCGCAGCAGTAATTTGTGTATAACCTGAAGCAGCAGGCCCTTTTAACGAAACGACTCTTTTATTAAAAGTTTTAGTTACACTAGTGTAGGCGATAATCGTTCCTGAAACATTTACTTCAGCGCTTGAAGTATTTTGAGTATCTGTGGTGGATAAACCGGTAGAGGCACTTCTGTTTAACTCTTCTAATTTAATTACAACAGTACCATCGTTAATAGTGTAAGGTGTACTTAAAGTAGCAGTAGTTCCCGAACCATTTACGGTTACCGGTACATTGGTTGCTGTGCCACCATTTACAGATAATGTTACTCTGTTTGGCGCAGAGCTATTGTAAAAAGTGAAAGCATAAGTATTTCCGTTTCCTGAGAAAGTGTAAATCGGATATCTGTTTCCGCTTGAACCTCCTCGAGTTATCGACAATGTATAATTGGTGTTTTCAATATTTTCGTTGTGAATAACCTCAAAGTCTTCATTAATCGATTGAGTTCCGTTTGGAACTTGTTTGGTTACATTGAAAGTACTATTGGCTGATGACTTTCCTGTCCAATACAAACCGGCATAAACAATGTTAGAACAAGAAGGGATAGCGCCGTTCTCTGAGGATAAAACCAAAGTTGACGAAGACGAGTTAAACGTATTCGGATCACCGTCAACATCAACATAAGTCATAAATTGACCATTGTTATTAGTATTAGGACTATAGTTTTGAGGGGTCAAACAAGTATTACCCAACATGGTAAAATCACCTTTCACATTGTATATCTTCTTGGTAGGAGTATATTGTGAAGTTCGTTGCGTAAAAGCCTTTTTTACCTGAGCGTTAACTTTGGTGTTCATTCCGAAAAGAATGGCCAAAATCACAATCAAGTAATTAAGCTTCGTGTTGGAGGTGTTTATGTATAAATTCTTCATAATAGTTATTTTTACCAATTTGGGTTAATTGTTATCGCCTTTCTGAACTTTATAAAAAACCATATACTTTTCACTGTCGCCTTGAATTAAGTTTGCAATAGCATTATTGCTTACGTCAAAGGAGGTAATGAAATAAATATATTTTAGATTTTTAAATTCCGAAAGTTGACTAAGATTGATTGGAGTATTCAATTGATTTGGATTATCCAAATTCACTGTTACAATTTCAATGTTGTTTTTTAAAGTAACGGAATTGTTCAAACTGCTAATTGAGTTAGCGTCGGTAAATAGATTACGCGGTTTGTCTCCAAATACTTTTACAACACCTCCAAAAAAGTAGATGGAAGGTTGGGTATTGTAAACCAACTCTTTTACATTCTGCATGTTAAGCAGTGTGACATTTGAAACGCCAGCAGCTCTGGCAGTCTGAGAAGGAGGGCTCAAGAAAGCATCCAATTCTAACACCGGAACCGTCGTTTCATCGATATTGTCGCTCGTGGACAATCTTTGTGCAACAGCATTTAAACAACTGATAAGAAGCACAATAAGCATGATGATTTTTGATTTCATACAATTAATTTTAGTAGAATAAATTTTTGAAAAATTTGCATTTCGGGCATGAAGTAAGTTTGTAGGCATATTGAAGAGTATTGTTTTGGGTTATACTATCAAAGGCTAAATTATGTACTTTGACTCTTACGACTCAATTTTGTCTACAAACAACTAGAAAACTCGATTAAATGACAAATTAAGTCCGTTTAACGGTGATTTTGGGCAGTTGATGGTTCTTTTTTAGGTTAAATTTTGACATAAGATTTGGGTTTTTTGGGGTTAATTTTTCAGTTTAATTACATTTTAACAGTTCGAAAGTAGTTTCTTTTTTTTATTCCTCCAAAAAAAAAATCGATAAAATGCATAATTTTATAGATAAAATGCATTTATACTATTTTTTAGAAAGTTAAATACTACAAAAATATATTAACACTAAATTGTTTATAACTATTCTCTTTATTTAACATTTATTTCTAAAATATCAATTTAATATCTATTTGTTAAATGTCGTCAGAAAGTGTATTGTTTCATGTGACACTTCTGTAAATTCTCACATTTCTAAAATCATTTCTTCCAATCTTCTTTTTCAAGTTTAAAAAACTTAAATTTACCTTTATTAAATATGGATGTAATCTATGAAGCAATTATACCTAATCAGACATGCAAAGTCCAGTTGGTCATCTCCTTTAAATGATGTTGACAGACCTTTGACCAATAGGGGAATCCAAGATGCCCATTTGGTATCAGGCGTAGTTTTTCATGAGCTGCCTGAAGCTTACTTGTTTTGGAGTAGTATAGCCAAACGAGCAAAAGAAACCGCAGTAATCTTGGCTCAAAATGTATCTTATCCTTTGGAAAGCATACAGTTTAAAGCTGAATTATACACCTTTGATGATAGAAAATTAGAGCAAATCATAAAATCGTGTTCTAACAGCTGTGACCATTTAATTGTTTGTGGCCATAATGAGGCTATTACAAATTTTGTCAATAAATTTGGCGATAGGTTTATTGACAATGTGCCAACATCAGGTTTTGTTAAACTTGCTTTTAACGCAAACTGTTGGAAAGACATTGCTGATGGACAAACGCTAAAGACAATCTTTCCCAAAGAATTAAAATAATATGAGTACAGATAATGGTTATCGTTATATAGATCGTGAAAAAAGTTGGTTGGCCTTTAATGCCAGAGTTTTACAAGAAGCAGCAGACGAATCGGTTCCTTTGTTAGAACGTTTGCGATTTATTGGTATTTTTTCCAATAATTTAGATGAATTTTTCCGTGTTCGTTTTGCAGCAGTTCGCCGTTTGAGCTTGTCCGGTGTTTCGGGTGAGAAAATCTTGGGCGGCATCACAGCCCAACAACTGGTTAAAGACATTACCGAAATTGTGATTAAGCAACAAGCGGAAAGTTTGCGGGTATTGCGTCTTATCGAAGAAGAATTGGTCAGACAGAATATCATTATTATTGATGAAACCGAAGTAACCGGCGAACACGAAAACTATGTGAAAGATTTTTTTATTCAAAAAGTCAGCCCGGAATTGGTTACTATCATCTTGAATGATTTGGCCGAATTTCCGCTTCTAAAAGATACATCCGGCTATTTGGCGGTGAAATTGGTAATGAAGCCGGAGCAAAAACCATCTATTTTAGGACTGGTGAAACCCAAACCTGAAATCCGATACGCCATCATTGAAATTCCAAAAAATACGAATCGTATTGTGGAGTTGCCTCACAAAGATGGAAAGCAATACTTAATGTTGTTAGACGATGTCATTCGCTACAACCTGAGCAGTATCTTTAATATTTTCGACTACGAAAGTATTTCGGCACACATGATAAAAATCACCAGAGATGCGCAGCTGGATATTGATAGTGACATGAGTAAAAGTATGCTCGAAAAAATCGCTACTTCTGTTAAAGACCGCAGAATTGGCGAGCCGGTTCGTTTTGTATACGACCAATCTATAGGCAAAGATACACTGAAATTCTTCTTGGATAAAATGGGCATTCACGCTACCGATGGTATTATCCCCGGTGGAAGATACCACAACCGTCGCGATTATATGAACTTCCCGAATTTGGGTCGATTCGACTTATTATACCAGCCTAGAACACCGCTACCGGTTGAAGGCTTATCGCTGGATGGTAGTATACTGAATCGGATCGCTCAAAAAGATTACTTGATTAATGCGCCTTTTCAGTCGTTTTCTTATTTAATCAAGTTCTTGCGTGAAGCTGCCTTAGATCCTAAAGTAACCGCAATCAAAATTACGTTATACCGTTTGGCTAAGAATTCGCAAATCATCAGTTCCTTGATTAACGCGGCCAAAAACGGTAAAAAAGTGACGGTACAAATCGAGTTGCAAGCTCGATTTGACGAGGCAAGTAATATATCGTATGCCGAACAAATGCAACAAGAAGGTATTGAGTTGATTTTTGGGATCAAAGGTCTGAAAGTGCACAGTAAAATATGTGTTATCGACAGAATGGAAGAAGGCAAAATAAAACGCTATGGCTTTATTTCTACCGGAAACTTTAATGAAACGACCGCTAAAATTTACACCGATTTAACACTGTTTACCAGTCACCAACAAATCCTGAAAGACGTGGCTAAAATTTTTGATTTCTTCGATGTCAATTACCGTCTTCACCGATACAAACACTTAATTGTGTCACCACATTATACGCGTTCCAAATTTTACAAACTTATCGATCGTGAAATCAACAACGCTATTGCAGGTCGACCGGCGTATATGAATTTAAAAATGAACAGTCTTTCCGATAACGCCATGATCGACAAACTCTACGAAGCCAGCAATGCCGGAGTCAAGATTAAATTGCAAGTTCGTGGGATTTGTTCACTGATTCCGGGCGTAAAAGGCATGAGCGAAAATATCGAAGCCATCAGTATAGTAGATTATCTGTTGGAACACACGCGTTGTTATATTTTCTGCAATAACGATGATCCTGAAGTGTACATTTCTTCAGCCGATTTTATGACCCGAAATTTAGACGGTCGGGTAGAAGTGACTTGTCCTATTTACGATGCCGATATCAAAAAGCAAATCATAGATACTTTCAACGTTGGTTGGAAAGGAAATGTTAAAGCCCGTTATCACTCGGAAAAATTCGACAATAAATACCGCATTCGAAAAGAAGGTGAACCGGTTTTCCGAGCTCAATTTGAAACTTATAATTATTACAGAAATCGTTTGGATTTTTGTGAATTACCCGCCAAAAACAAAATAATTAGCTAGAAAAAGAATATGATTTCTATTAAAAAATATGCTGCTATCGATATTGGTTCCAACGCTATGCGATTGCTCATTACCAACATAGTGGAACAAAAAGACAAAGAAACGCAATTCAATAAGAGTGCTTTGATTCGGGTTCCGATTCGTTTAGGTCAGGATGCGTTTACTGTAGGCGAAATCTCCGATGAGAACATTGATCGTATGGTGGATGCGATGAAAGCTTTCAAACTCTTGATGAAAGTATATAAAGTCGAAAAGTATAAAGCTTGCGCCACTTCTGCCATGCGCGAGGCTTATAACGGTAAAGAAGTAACGCAAATTATCAAAGATCAATGCGGTATTGATATTGATATTATCGACGGCAAAATCGAAGCTACTATAATTGCGAGTTCCGATTTGCATTCTTTCTTAAAAACCGATCAAACGTATTTGTATGTCGATGTTGGTGGCGGAAGTACCGAATTCTCTTTGTTTGCCGATGGTAAAATGGTAACCTCAAAATCGTTTAAAATCGGAACTGTTCGCTTGCTCAATAATATGGTGACCGATATTGTTTGGGAAGAAATTGAAAAGTGGATTAGAACCCAAACCGAACCATACGAAAATGTCATTTTAATCGGCTCCGGCGGTAACATCAATAAGCTCTTTAAATTGTCGGGTAAAATGCAAGACAAACCGTTGTCGTATTTATACTTAAATGCGCAATACCAATATTTGAGTTCATTAACCTATGAACAAAGAATTGCCGAACTGGCTTTGAACACCGACCGTGCCGACGTAATCATACCGGCCACGCGAGTGTATTTGAATGCTATGAAATGGAGTGGCGCACGACAGTTGTACGTGCCGAAGATTGGATTAGCTGATGGTATTGTTAAAGCGATGTACCAAGGAACGCTTTAAACATCCAAGTCGAACATCTTTTTCAACATCTCTAAATTCGGATTGATTTCTACCAAACGATTGTATTTGTCTTGGTTGGTAAAGGCTTTTTTGACCACTAAAGTTTCATTTACTTTTACTATAATTTGAATATCGTGGTTGTGCAATTTGCCACGCAAATAACCTAAAAGTTCCGGTCTTTCTTTCTCAAAGTCGATTTTCGAACTTTCATTCGGCAACTCGTGAATGATAGTAGTACCATCCAAAACAGGATCGTTAATGGTTAATAAAGAAGCGACTATGCGGTAGCCTTTGTCTTCCATACGTTGCGCATATTTTAGCCATTGCTCCAACATTTCGGTTTCGGTAAATGGCTCGCTCGGCAACTGTTGCGTGTCTTTAACCACCGATTTTTGGGCTTCCGCCATTTCTTTTTTCGCCCGAATACTGGCTAAGGAAAGTGCAGAGACTTTAACAGCTGCGGGTTCCGAGTTGCGGGTTTCGGGTTTGGGCGCTGTTGTAGGTTGTATGTTGTGTGTTGTAGGTTGTTGGTTGATAGTTGATGATACTTCATCAACTTTGTGTTCTTCACCTCGTACTTCCAACTTCGTACTTTGTACTTCTTCATTGCTGGCTGATGGCTGATGGTTGTCACTTGACGGTTCGACAACTTTGTTTTCTTCACTTCGTACTTCCAACTTCGTACTTTGTACTTCTACGTTGTCGGTTGTTGGTTTTTCTGCCTTCTCATCTAATGCAGGAGTTTCCACACTTCGTACTTCCAACTTCGTACTTTGTACTTCTGTAATGGAATAACTATTATTGCGGTAATACGAGGGCGGAATTATGAAATCAGCTTTTTTTTTTCTCCATCAAAAGTGATAGAGGCAATTTGCATCAGGGTAAGTTCTACCAACAAGCGTTGGTTTTGTGAAGTTTTGTATTTCAAATCACAATCGTTGGCCAAATCAATACCTTTCAGTAAGAACTCTTGATTGGTTTTTTGAGATTGCTGTTGGTATAACGCTTGTGCAGCTTCACCCATTTCCATTAAAGAATGCGTAGCGATATTTTTGGCCACTAACAAATCTCTGAAATGCGAGGCCAGACCGGCTATAAAATGATGACCGTCAAAGCCTTTGGATAAAATCTCGTTGTAGGCCAATAACACTTCCGGGATTTTGTTGTCCAATAACAAATCGGTCATATTGATATACGTCTCGTAATCTAATACATTCAAGTTTTCCGTTACGGCTTGACGCGTTAAGTTGGTACCACAAAACGAAACCACTCTGTCAAAAATCGACAAAGCATCACGCATGGCGCCATCGGCTTTTTGTGCAATAATGTGCAAGGCATCGTCTTCAAATTGTACGCCCTGACTCGCTGCTACTTCTGCCAAATGCTCTTTAGCGTCTTTAACGGTAATGCGTTTGAAATCAAAAATCTGACAACGCGATAAAATGGTCGGAATAATTTTGTGTTTTTCCGTCGTAGCCAAGATGAATATGGCATGTTTCGGCGGTTCTTCCAAAGTTTTCAAAAATGCATTGAAAGCAGCCGACGATAACATATGTACCTCGTCTATGATATAAACTTTATATTGTCCGGTTTGTGGCGGGATTCTAACTTGGTCAATCAAATTCCTGATGTCGTCAACCGAGTTATTAGAAGCCGCATCCAATTCAAATACATTGAAAGCAAAATCCTCATTCGGGTCGTCATAACCGGGTTGGTTAATTTTTCGGGCTAAAATACGCGCACAAGTGGTTTTACCCACACCACGCGGACCGGTAAACAACAGGGCAGAAGCCAAGTGGTTGTTCTCTATGGCATTGAGTAACGTATTGGTAATAGCCTGTTGTCCTACAACGTCTTTAAACGTTTGGGGACGGTACTTACGGGCTGATACTACAAATTGTTCCATAGATTTTTATCGGATTACAAATATAGGTTTTGAAATATCAAATATCAAATTTTAAATATTAAATATGTCTAATATCTAAAATTTAATATCTAATATTCTACCTTTGCCCCGCAGACCGCCTTATCGCTCTCTCGTCTTAGCGGACGAGAGGGAGGAAAGTCCGGACACCACAGAGTAGCATAGCGGGTAACGCCCGTCCGTTGAAAAACGAGGACAAGTGCAACAGAAAGTATGTACAGGTAAGGCTGTAGTGAAACCAGGTAAACTCTATGCGGTGAAATTCCAAGTATATCGGCTCCCGATGTTTCGGGATAAAAAGGGCTACTCGTCCGTTGTCGAAGGGTAGGAAGCTAGAACGCGTTGGCAACAACGAGTCCAGATAAATGATAAGGGTCCCGATTTATCGGGATACAGAATCCGGCTTACAGGTCTGCTTTTTTTTAATGAAACTTAACTTTGATTTTTCGAAGTTGTTAAAGGAATTGATTCCGATGCTAACTGGGATAAAGTGACTGAAATCTTAGTTGTTTACTTTAAACTCTAATCCTATATTTCGGATACTGTTGATGGTAATATTCCTGTCTTCGGCAAAGTACTTCCTTAGCTTACTGATGTAAACATCCATACTTCTTCCCGAAAAATAGTCGTCGCTCTTCCAAACCGATTTCAATACTTCATCACGCTTGAGCAATGAATTTTTGTTTTGGTACAAAAAATGGATTAATGCGGCTTCTTTCTCTGTCAGTTGCTGTACAGTATCATTGAATTTTAACACCAAGCGTTGGGTGTCAAAAGTATATTGTCCGATAAAAATTTCATTACCGGAGGTTTTGAACAAGGTTTTAGAAGTCCTTTTTAAAATGTTATTCATCCGCAAAACCAATTCGTCTGCTTCAAATGGCTTTACAACATAATCGTCGGCTCCGAGTTTGAGGCCTTTGATTTTGTCTTCGCTCTGACTTCTGGCAGTTAAAAACAAAAACGGAATATCGGGTGATTTTTTGATACATCTTTCAGCCAATGAAAAACCGTCCAGTTTAGGCATCATGACATCGAAAATACACAAGTCGTATGTATTCTTTTGAAATGCGTGCCATGCTTCTTCACCATCTTTGGTCCAATGCACGTCGAATTGATGGATTTCCAAATAGTGTTTTAATACAGTTGCAAAATCGGTGTCGTCTTCGGCTAAAAGTACTTTTTTCATAGTTTATACAACAGGAATGCTAAGCGTAAAAGCGGCGCCTTTGCCTAAATCGCTCACCACTTTAACGGAACCCTGGTGAGCTTTGATGATTTGGTCAACGTAATACAAACCAAGTCCCAAACCTTTAGTATTGTGTAAATTTCCTTGTTCTACGCGATAGAATTTTTCAAACAATAACGATTGTTTGGTTTTGGCAATGCCAATTCCGTCATCTTGTATGCTGATGTGAAACATACCGTTTTCTTCAGAGGTGATTAAGGTGATATTTTGACATCCGTATTTCACGGCATTTTCAAGTACATTATTGATGGCAGTAGTCAATTGAAATTTGTCTAAATGCAAAATTGTATCCGAATTTTGAATGTGGTGATGGATTTGCACCTTGGGAAAAGCCAAGTGAAAATCGGTAATAATGGTTTGCAATAATGTAGCCGCTTTTAGTTTCTGTTTTTGAAGTTCTATTTTTTCAAACCCCAAAGAGTTGCTCAAAACTTGATCGATAATGTTTTGCAAACGGTTGTTCTGACGGTTAACGGTGTCCAATACTTTATTAAAAACAACTTCATTTTCTTTAACTTCTTGACGCGCCAACATTTTGGTGGAAACACTCAAAGTAGTTAATGGTGTTTTCAATTCATGGGTGATGTTGTTGATGAAATCGGTCTTAACATCATTTACTTTTTTCTGCTGAATTAACGCTTTGATGGCCATAGCAAAAAGGGAAACCAAAACCAGCATCGAAAGCACAGATACAACCAAAATGAAGGCCATTCGACCGAGTATAATTTGCTCCCAATTTTTTATAGAAACGTACAAACAATCTTCTGTAAGCAGTTTGTACTGACTTTTCTTAAAATCGCTCGAAGTGCCAACATAGCTTCTAACCATAAAGGCATCGTCTAAAGAAGCCAAATTACCGTAAAGCGCATTGCTTATTTTTGGTTTTTCGGAAAAGATGGTATCCGTTTTGGCGGTGTTGTCAAAAACGATAAACTTATTAACGATAACGGCAAAATCAACTTCATTGTCTTTGAATTCTCTTCGGAATTTTTCGCGCATTCTTTGGGTTAAAGCCTCCCGGAATGCATTAGAAAGCAACTCTTTTTTTACAGTAACGCGATAGTTTTTGTTGGCGATGAATTTCTCGGCTATTCTTTGGTACAAGAGTTCCTTTTTGTAAAATACCGACGAATCCAGATCGGTGAAGTTGTTCGTGATGTTACCGATTTTATCTTTTACTTCGGCTCGAAACTGTTCAACTTTATAGTCATATGCGGTTTTAACCAAATACACTTGTATAGCGCAAAGGATGAGCAACATCGCGGTGGAAAGACCGATAAGTACATTGATTTTTCGTTTCATCATTCTGAATTGACAAGTCAAAAATAATCGAAATATCAGAAACAACACCTTTTAACCTCGCATTAACCTCCAATTAACTTTCGATACTAAAGATTAACTTCAATTTTGCGGCAAACCAATATCAATATTATGTACCGAAAATTTGCCCTAGTTACTTTGTTGTTTACCCAGTTAATGTTTGCGCAAGAAACACCTAAAGAAGAAGAACAACCCAAAGCCTTAGAAGAAGTTGTTGTGCAAAAACAAAACAAAACCTTTACCAATAAAAACGGAAATATTAAGGTTGACGTTGCCAATTCGATACTAAGCAATGCGCCTTCGGTTATTGATTTGTTAGAAAAGTTGCCTAAAGTAATTGTGGCGCCCGACAAGCAAAGTCTCTCCATTATAGGGAAAGGCAGTCCGTTATTGTATATCGATAATCAAAAGGCAGACATGAATGATATTAATTCGCTGGCTATGGAAGATATCAAAACCATCGAAATCATTAATAATCCTTCGGCCAAATATGAAGCGAGTGGAAGAGCGGTGATTTTAATTACCCGAAAGTTTTCCAAACGAGAAGGTTATAAAGTATCCTTAACAGAAAATGCGGCTTTCAAAAAATACTTCAACAATTACTCGGCTGTCAATGCGAATCTGAAAACCGGTTCCTTGGAGTTTAAAGCCAATTTTAATTACAATCAGATTAAGGTTTGGGAAAGTAACGGCAATACATTTTCCATTCCTGCTTTCGATATCGAATCTCAATATTTGGTCACAGCGGTAACCGATAGGCCACAGTTTATTTATGGCGGCGGTTTGTTTTACAAAATCAATGAAGACGATTATTTATCGGTTAATTTTAGTCGCACCGCTCAGGATGATGATTTTGCCATAACCACAGATACTTTTAACAGTGACGGTATTGAAATAAACAGCATCAATACTTTAAATACCAATACCGAGAATAGAAATCATACCAACGCTTTCTTAAACTACAATCACAAAATTAAAAGTCTTGGCGTGGATCTTTTTACCGGTTTACAACTTACTTCTTTTAACCAACAAATGGAAGGCATGATTTCTAACGATTTTAATGATGTTGGATATGAGTTGGCGCAATTCAGAAATCAAAGATTTGGGATTGACGTGGCTTCGGGTCGAATTGATATAGAGAAAACATTCAAAAACGAAATGAAGTTAGAATTGGGAGGTTTGTATCTTCAAGCCAAAGCCAACACTTTTTTTGAGGTAATCACCGCCAATCCGCCGGCAGCCAATCAGTCGATTTATTTTCACAAAGAAAAGAACATTGCGGCCTACACTCAATTTTCGGGAACTTATAAAAAGCTGAATTATACGCTTGGCTTGCGCGGCGAAAACACTATTGTAGACGGAAAATATCAAGCGGCAACCGAACCAACGGTAGCTAAAAATTTTATCAATTTATTTCCCAAAGCGCAATTTGAAGTGATTATCGACAGTAGCAATACCGTCAGTCTAAATTATGCTAAAACCATTGCCAGACCGGATTATTCCTCTACCAGTCAAACATCAACTTACATCAATCCTTACTTTGTTTGGTCGGACAACATCAACTTAAATCCAACCTTTACCGACGAAATAGCTTTGGGTTACCAATATAAAGACAAAAGCATCAGACTGGCTTATTACAAAATCACGAATCCTGTCTACTATAGTGCTTCTTATGACAACAACCAGAAGTTACTGACGTTTACTTCTAAAAATTTTGAATTGGAAACCAATCTTAATTTAGAGTTGACTTTGCCCTTCAAATATAAGTTTTGGACAACCATGAATGTGTTTAGTGCAAGCATTAATAGTATTGAAGATGAATCAGCCTTAATAAACAAAGCCAAACCCAATTTGTATTACTATTCCAATCATATTTTTACCTTACCTAAAAAAATGGAACTCTACTTTACTGCTTGGGGAATTACGAAGCAACAATTGGGTATTTTTGAAAGAACGCCCATTTTTACCATGAACGCAGCCTTTTCAAAAACGTTTCACAAAAATTTGATTTGCTCAATCAGTTGGAATGACATTTTGAAGAAAATAACCATTAGGGAAAATTTCGTTATCAATGAAGTTTCTTCAAAAGGAGTTTATTTTACCGATTCCCATTCGGTACTGTTGACCCTAAAATATTCATTCGGACAAATAAAAAAGTCGGATTACAAAGAGAAATCAATAGATGATAACTCAGGCAGAATTAAATAATAAGGGTTATTCGTCGTCGTCTTCTTCTGTTTCAAATTCAAAGAAACTAAACACAGAACCGCCATAGTTTTTTTGGAAGGAATAATTCGGCGCGTGCTCTAATTTGGTGTACTTCGAATGTTCAACAACCAACATGCCTTCTTCGTCTAACAATTCGTTTTCAAAAATTAAGTTGATGATTTGTTCAAATTCTTGTTGCGACATACCATAAGGCGGATCGGCAAAAATAAGGTCGTAAGTACCGCGGTGTTTTTCTAAAAATTTAAACACATCACTTTTAATCGCCGTAATGTCGAAGTCGAATTCTTTAGCCGTTTTTTTGATGAAGTTCACACAGCCCATATCGCCGTCTATACACAAAATGGGAGCGCTGCCACGCGAGGCGAATTCGTAACTAATGCTGCCCGTTCCGGCGAACAATTCCAATATGCTCAATTCCGAAAAATTGAAATGGTTGTTCAATACATTAAATAAGGCTTCCTTACTCATGTCGGTGGTTGGCCGAACCGGTAAGTTTTTGGGAGGCATGATTCTTCTGCCTTTGTATTTGCCCGAGATGATTCTCATGAGTGTAATAAGATAAAGTGTTCTCGGGTTTCAGCTTCGGTAAACGGATTAATCACATGGCTGACATCCAATAAAGAAACGTTGCGAATGTATTGGTAAGCGATGTTGTAAAGCTTATCGCTTTCACTTATTTTACCAAGCAATTCCAACTGAAAATGTTCCGGATTCAACTGCAGTTGTTCGGCAGCAAATAAGATATAATAGATAAAGTCTTCCGGTGTTTTGTAATCGAAAGTATTGAACAATAACAATTGCTGGTTTTGTACTACCACAATTTCAAAATGACTGTCGCTCACATGCACAAACATTTTTCGGTAGTCATTATTCTTAGATAATTCTAACAGTCGTTGCATCAATATTGTATGCGCGTGTTTGTAATCGAAAGTACCAAATTGGTCAATAAAGTAATTATTCATGTTCACATACGGAATGTAAACGTTGTTCATTTCGTAAGTAGGCAATTCATCGAAAGCAAAAAAATCGGTTTCAAAAACCTTGGTGTTGAATTGCAAATAACTGCCCAAATATTCTTCGTCAAACAGAGCCGTTGGCACAAAAGTCGATAAGTTGTTGCTGTGAATGATGACGATTTCGTCGTAGCCGGCTTTCAATTCGGCATGATTTTGAAACGCCTCGGCAAACAAATCTTCTATCCTCGACAATACATTAACTTTACCCATGCTAATGGTTTTTAAAGCTAACGGTTTGTTGACTATGGTATCAAAAACGGCAAACGACAAACCGGTCAAAGAAACCTGAATGCTCAGTTTACGGTAAGTTTTGTCGGTTATGCTGGTATTTTGATACATGGTTTTCGATTGAAACGAACTCGGCAAACTTACTAAAATTAAATGATTGATAAATTAAAGTATTCAAACATTGTTATTTTTTAAGTACAAATCGCTGTCCTTTAGAATTCTGCAATCTTCACTCGTTAATCAGCAATCATCAGTTAAAATAAGCTATATTTGGGTTTCCAAATACAATCACAACAATCAATGACTACCGGCCAATTTTACAGTCTTTTACGCCAGCGCTTTCCGTTTCAGCCGACTGTAAAACAGGACATCTTTTTACAGCAAATAGCCGATTTTGTTACCAATAAAAACGAGCAAGAAGTTTTTGTGTTAAAAGGATATGCCGGAACCGGAAAAACCACGGTTATTTCAACCTTAGTCAACAACTTATTGGAGGTCAATAAAAAATACGTCTTGTTGGCGCCAACCGGACGAGCCGCTAAAGTCATTGCCAATTATTCGAACAAGCCGGCTTTTACCATTCACAAGAAGATTTATTTCCCCAAAAAAGTCAAAGGCGGTTTGTCGTTTACCATGCAAACCAACAAGCACACCAATACCATTTTTATAGTCGATGAATCGTCGATGATTTCCGATGTGAACACCGAAGCCAAAATGTACGAAAACGGTTCGTTGCTCGACGATTTGATGTCGTATGTGTACAATGGTAAAAATTGTAAAATGATTCTTTTAGGCGATACCGCTCAGCTGCCACCGGTGCAATTGGATGTTAGTCCGGCACTTGACACCGATTTACTCTCGATGCATTACCACAAAGAAGTGTTTTCAATCGAGTTGGACGAAGTGATGCGCCAAGAGGAAAAATCGGGTATCTTATACAACGCCACTGAATTGCGCGAGATTTTGAAAAGCGATTTTTTCGATACGTTTCAGTTTCGGGTCAAAGGGTTTAAAGACATTGTTCGACTCACTGACGGCTACGACATTCAAGACGCGATTCATTCGGCCTACAGCAATTACAGCATAGAAGATACTTGTTTTATAGTGCGTTCTAACAAAAGAGCCAACCAATACAATCAGCAAATTCGTTCTCGCATCTTGGATAAGGAAAGCGAATTGTCGGTGGGCGATTATTTGATGGTGGTAAAGAATAATTATTTTTGGCTCAAAGAAACCGATGAAGCCGGATTTATTGCCAATGGCGATATCGTGGAAGTGCTTGAAATTTTTGCCTTCAAAGAATTGTATGATTTCAAGTTTGCTAAAGTCAAAGTCCGAATGGTCGATTATCCGAACCAAATTCCGTTTGAAACCATCGTATTGTTGGATACAATTACCAGCGAATCGCCGTCGCTAACCTACGAAGAAAGCAACAAACTCTACCAAGAAGTGATGAAAGATTACGAAGGCGAACCGCAATACCGCAAGTTTTTGAAAGTTAAAAACAACGAGTATTTCAACGCACTACAAGTTAAGTTTTCCTATGCCATCACTTGCCACAAATCGCAAGGTGGCCAATGGAACACCGTATTTATAGAACAACCGTATTTACCCAACGGCATTGATATAGATTACATCCGATGGTTATACACCGCAGTCACTCGTGCCAAAGATAAATTGTATTTGATTGGGTTTAAAGAGGATAGTTTTGAAGAATAGTAGCTGAGTGACTGAGTTCCTAAGTCGCTGAGTTCCTCAGTTTTTTATGGAAAGGCTTTATAATTTAATCTTTCAAAGTACTCAACCAATCAGCCACTAAAAATAAAAAAATCTCAGTACCTTAGCACCTCAGAACCTTAGCGCCTTTCAAAATGAAAACCATCGCCGTTATCCCAGCCCGTTATGCTTCGACCCGTTTTCCTGCCAAATTGATGCAGGATTTAGGTGGTAAAACCGTTATTCTTCGTACGTATGAAGCTGCCGTTAACACCGGTTTGTTTGACGATGTTTTTGTGGTAACCGATTCGATTTTGATTTACGACGAAATCCTCAACCACGGCGGAAAAGCCATTATGAGTGTCAAAGAGCACGAAAGTGGCAGCGACCGTATTGCTGAAGCAGTAGAGAATTTAGAAGTAGACATCGTGGTGAATGTGCAAGGCGATGAACCGTTCATCAACGCGACACCGTTAGCCAAAGTAATTGAAGTGTTCAGAAATGATTTCGATAAGAAAATCGACTTGGCTTCGTTAATGTTTGAAATTACCGATATAGAGGAAATCAACAATCCTAATAATGTAAAAGTGGTTACCGACCAAAATGGTTTTGCCTTATACTTTTCGCGCTCGGTGATTCCATATCCGAGAGAAAAAAATGTTGGTGTTCGTTACATGAAACACGTTGGGATATATGCTTTCCGCAAAGAAGCTTTGATGGCGTTTTACCATTTGCCGATGCAATCCTTGGAAGCTTCGGAAAAATTGGAGCAATTGCGTTATTTAGAATTCGGTAAGCGAATTAAAATGGTCGAAACAACTCATGTAGGCATCGGTATTGATACGCCGGAAGATTTGGAAAAAGCACGTAAAATGCTTTAAAGATCTTCGTTATCGATGTCAAAATAGCCTTTGGATTTGACTTTGGTCGAAAAGAAATTCAGGAATAAAATCACAAACGACAAAAAGAACATGGCTTGTACCGAAGCCAAAAATTTTCCGAAAGTAGTAATCGGATAGTAGTCGCCGTAACCAATTGTATTGGAGGTCATCAAGCTAAAATACAAAGCATCTGACCAATGGGCGAAAGGAATGTTAGTGTTTTGCCCCAAACTATAAAACACACCGAACGCGATAATAACTTCCAAATAATTGAAAAACAACAACAGCATTGAGCGTTTATAAGACCTCGGACGTGCAAATAAATCGGAGGCAAAGATCAGTGTCGGAATGTATAAAATAGTCTCTAAAATGAGGTAAACCAAAATCCAAATCAAAATAGGATAGTTCAGCCAACCATTGATTAGAATGACTAAAGGAAAAGCTACTTTCAGCAAAATGTAAATGTCCATAGCCAAATCTTTGTAGGCATAGCCAATTTTGGCAGCGATGGTTTTAACATAAATTCCCGGAAAAAGTAATTGGGAGATGGAGAGAAACAAACGGAAAATCTTTTCAATGCCGTTATCATCCTGATGGTCATTATTCCAAATGGCTCTGATGTTAAGCATTCTCCGTTGTACCGGATTGTATTTGGGTTTGAAGTTTTCTGAAACTTTCCCGATCAACAGTTTTTTTAGGAAGCTCATCAGTGTAGTTTTTTTATGGTAAACAATTCGTTGTGTGTTTCTACTTTTGGATACATTCGGAGTGAATAATTACCGTTGAATTTATTTTTGTAATTCAAATTCCGTTCACGATTACCATCATTAATCACCATCGTGTTGAACAAAATAAAACCGTCTTTTCGCAACAAAAAGTTCACGCGATTGATAAAAAAGTCTTCAAACAAAAAGTTCGGCATCGTCGTGTCTTGGAAAACATCAATAATAATTAAATCGTAGGTTTCTTTGGTTTTCAGTACAAACTCAAAAGCATCATCGATTACAATATTCAAATTCGGAATTTCATTCAGTTTGAAATAGGTGTTGGCCACTTCAATCATCGCCGGATCAATTTCTACACCGGTGATTTTGCCTTTGAACTTAATCTCTTCTACCAAAGTTTTAATGACACTGCCGCCGGCTACGCCCAGTAATAAAACATTATCGAATTTTTTGATTCTTTCAAAACCAATATATTTCAAGCCTTTACGCAAAATACGTTGCAAACTGCCATAAGAATAATTGGTGTTTTTACTGTCGATGACCAATTCACCATTGTTCCATGTCACTTCAATAGTTTCACTAATTGAGGATTTTTTCTTGTAAATATTGATGGGTATAAAGTAGCTGAACAGTTTGTGTAACATCCAAAAAGATTTTGACCAAAAGTAAGAGATAAATACTAAATTTACGCAAAATATTCCACATGAGAAAAAGGCTTTACGAATTTATTTTTTTCAAAATTATGGGGTGGAAGCTCATCGGTACCATTTCACCCGAAGTTAAAAAATGTGTACTGATGGTTATGCCGCATACGTGCAATTTCGATTTTTTTATCGGTTTGTTTTGTCGTGGCATTATCAATTTAGAAATGAATTTTGTGGGCAAAAAAGAATTATTCACTTTTCCTTTTGGCTATTATTTCAAAAGTATCGGTGGCGCGCCTTTAGACCGCAGCGGTGGTAAAAATAATGTAGATGCTACTGTAGATGTCTTCAACTCCAGGGAAGTGTTTCGCATGGCCATCGCACCCGAAGGCACCCGAAAAAAAGTAACCCAACTCCGAACCGGATTTTATTTCATCGCTCATAAAGCCGGTGTGCCTATTATTCCTGTGGCTTTTGATTATGGGAAAAAAGAGGTAAAAATAGGAGCGCCCTTTAACACAACCGGCAATTATGAGGAAGATATGAAAATTATTTTAGCCCATTTTAAAGGCGTTCAGGGCCGATTTCCGGAAAAACAATACTCGTTTTAAATTATTCAAATAGAATATTTATACTATTAAATAGTATAGGCGTTTTTTTTGTTTTGGTGAGCTAAGCAAATCCTTTTTAGCTAAATTTGTGCTATGGATTATGCAGCATTACATCAAAAATACCAAGAGCGTAGTATTTCAGGAAGATACCTAACGCTAAATCATATCGAGCCGCTTTTAAGTCGTTGCCAAACTACTGTAGTAGGGCAGTCCATTTTGGGCAAACCCATTTACCAACTGCTTTTGGGAAATGGCAAAACGAAAATCTTCATGTGGTCGCAAATGCACGGCAACGAAAGTACTACGACCAAAGCGCTATTCGATTTTGTCAATTTTCTGCACTCAGATACGCCCGAAAGTCAAACTCTATTGAATTCCTTTACTTTTTGCTTGTTGCCAATGGTAAATCCCGATGGCGCAGCAGCGTATACAAGGGAAAATGCGAATGGAGTCGACTTAAATCGGGACGCCCAAAACTTAACCCAACCGGAAAGTGTGGTGTTGCGCCAAGTGTTTGAAACCTTTCAGCCGCATTACGCCTATAATTTACACGATCAGCGAACCATTTTTGGAGCAGGCGAGAGTGGACATCCTGCAACGGTTTCATTTTTGGCACCGGCTTTTAATGAGAATCGAGATATGAATGAAACGCGAATTAAAGCCATCGATGTCATTGTGGCCATGAATTCTTGTTTGCAAAAAGTAATTCCCAATCAGGTTGGTCGTTTTGATGACGGTTTTAATCTCAATTGTATAGGGGATACTTTTCAGAGTCTGAATGTGCCGACTATTTTGTTCGAAGCCGGTCATTTTCAAAACGATTATGAAAGGGAACAAACCCGAAAGTTTATTTTTATGGCATTATTGTCGGGAATCAACTATTTGAACGAAAACGATGTAGTTAGCAATAAAATCGATGATTATTTAAAAATTCCGCAAAATAAAGTGGTTTTTTATGATTTTGTTTATAAAAATGTCAAGATAAATTATGATGGTAACGAAAAAATTGTCAATTTTGCAGCACAATACAAAGAAGTACTAAAGGATAATAAAGTCGGATTTGAAGCGCGTATTGCTCAAATTGACCATTTGGAAAATTACTTTGGCCATGTTACAGTTAACGCCCGAGGCGAAGCGTACCAAGACAACGAAAGTGGATTTCCGAATATTGAGCAAAAAGCGAATTTTTCTTTAGGAAAAAATATCAAAATTGTTAATGGTTTGATAAATAATTAGCAATTGACTTTTTTTATTAGAAAAAATGTATTTTTTTTGTGGCGTTATTATAATAAACCAATAGATAAGTTTTATGAGTAAGTTTCGTTTAGATGAAGTAGACCACCAAATTTTGGACATGTTGATTGACAACACCAGAATTCCTTTCACCGATATCGCTAAGAAATTATTAATTTCCGCCGGTACTGTTCACGTCAGAGTGAAAAAAATGGAAGATTCCGGTATCATTATGGGTTCGTCATTGTCGTTAGACTATGAAAAATTAGGTTATTCGTTTATCGCTTACGTAGGGGTGTTTTTGAACAATACTTCTCAAACCAAATTCGTTTTGGAAAGAATCAATGAAATTCCATATGTAACCGTAGCACACGTTACTACCGGTAAATTTAACATCTTCTGTAAAATCAGAGCGAAAGATACCAAACATGCTAAAGATGTTATCTTTATGATTGACGACATCGAAGGCGTTTACAGAACTGAAACCATGATTTCGTTAGAGGAAAGTATCAACGATAAAAAGCGTTTGATGCACACTATCTTCCAAGAATTAGACTAGTGTTAATCCGAAAATATATTTAAAACCTCAAGTGAAAGCTTGAGGTTTTTTTATTAATTTAAGCCAAAATTAGCGGCCATGTACACTTTACCGAAAATTGAGCGTTTCAACCAAAATGTATTGTCTAAATACCATATTTACAACAGTGTGTTCATCACTTTGCCATTTGATGCTATCGATAACACCGGTGTTTTGTTGCCTTTGTTCTCCGAAGTTTGCGACAACGGATTCAAGAACCATTGGTCACCCAAACAAATCGTAGATTTCTTTGCCGAAAAGTACTTGGACAATGCTTCCGAATCGGAGAAAATCGATTTGATGTTTCGCTTTATTCAGTACGTAGAACGCCAAGTGGTTTTGTTCGATGCCATAGAAGACGCAGCTTTCCCGATAGTGAATAATATGGAAGGTCGTGGTTCGTTGCGCGACATCAAAGAGAAAACCGAAGCCAAAGACAAACGAAAAGAACTCATCTCGTTTCTGGAAACCTTCAATGTACGAACCGTTTTAACAGCGCATCCGACACAATTTTATCCGGGTTCGGTGCTCGGTATCATCACCGATTTGACAGCAGCCATTCGCATAAACGATTTGATAAAAATCAAACAATTACTGGCGCAATTGGGCAAAACGCCTTTTATCAAAAAAGAAAAACCAACGCCTTTTGACGAAGCCGTGAGCTTGCTTTGGTACTTGGAGAATGTGTTTTACCAAACCATAGGCGATATGATGCAATACCTTCAGAAAAATATATTCGAAGGGAATTTGATAGAAAATCCAATTGTTAATTTGGGATTTTGGCCGGGTGGCGATCGCGATGGTAATCCGTTTGTAACACCCGAAATTACCGAGAAAGTCGCCAAACGATTGCGTACTTCCATACTCAAATGTTATTATTTCGACATCCGAAGTTTAAAACGCAAACTCACTTTTAACGAAGTCGATACCATTATTGCCGGATTGGAATACAAACTCTACCGGTCGGTGTTCTATTCACAAGGGGAAATTTTTATCAGTTTGGAAGAATTGATTAACGAACTCACTATAGTAAAGAATATTGTGGTCGAAAAACACCAATCATTGTATTTGGACGACATCAATTTATTGCTACAAAAAATTACCCAATTCGGCTTCCATTTTGCTTCTTTAGACATTCGCCAAAACAGTAAAATCCACACCAAGGTTTTCGACGATATTACCGCTTTTTTGAAAAGAGAGAAAGCGGTTGTTTTCCCGGAAGATTTTGAACAAATGACCGAAGTGGATAAAATGGCTGTAGTTTCACATTTGAAATTCGACCTGTCTCAGCATTTCTTCGAAAACGAAATGACGCGCACTACTTTAGAAACCATCAAGTTGATGCAGGAAATCCAAACCGAAAATGGTGAGAAAGGCTGTAATCGTTACATCATCAGTAATAACGAAAGTGCGTTAAACGTAATTGAAACTTATGCTATGTTCCGTTTGATGGGTTGGGAAAATCCAACAGTGGATATAGTGCCTTTATTCGAATCGGTAGACGATTTACAAAACGCACATACCATAATGGAGCAGTTGTATCAAAATAGCGTTTATCGCCAACATTTAAAGGAACGAAAAGACAAGCAAACTGTAATGCTTGGCTTTTCCGACGGTACCAAAGATGGAGGCTATTTAATGGCCAATTGGAGTATTTTTAAAGCCAAAGAAATGATTACCCAAGTGTCACGCGAATACGGTATCAAAGTAATTTTCTTCGACGGACGCGGCGGACCACCGGCTCGTGGTGGTGGCAAAACCCATAAGTTTTATGCGTCATTGGGTTCTACTATAGAAAATCAGGAAATTCAACTCACGGTACAAGGCCAAACCATTAGCTCTAATTTTGGGACATTGGATTCATGTCGCTATAATTTAGAGAACTTATTGAGTGCCGGCGTGGCCAATCAAATTTTTAACGAAAATGAAAATGATTTGTCTGAGACTGAAAAAGCGATTATCGATTCCTTATCACAAATCGCTTATGAGAAGTACGTCGATTTTAAAAACCATCCGAAGTTTATCCCGTATCTCGAACAAATGAGTACGTTGAAATATTACGCGAAAACCAATATCGGTAGCCGACCTTCGAAACGCAATACAGACGATAAATTGGACTTTGCCGATTTACGCGCCATACCGTTTGTGAGTTCCTGGAGTCAGTTAAAGCAAAATGTTCCCGGATTTTTCGGGGTTGGAACGGCACTAAAATATTTTGAAAGCAACAATCGCTGGGAAGAAGTACAACAGTTGTATCACAATTCGCTTTTCTTCAGGACTTTGTTGGAAAACAGTATGATGTCGTTGGCCAAAAGTAATTTTTCGCTTACCGCTTACATGAAAGACGATGCTGAGTTTGGTGGTTTTTGGCAGATTATATACGATGAGTTTCAGGAAACCACACGCTTGTTATTGAAAATTGCCGGTCATACCGAACTCATGCAAAACTATCCCGATGGCAAAGCGTCAATCGTGATTAGAGAGCAAATAGTGTTGCCGTTATTGACCATTCAACAATATGCATCGACACAAATCCAACTCTTAAAAAACCAACCGGATAGTGACGAAACATTAATCCGAGTTTATGAAAAATTAGTAACGCGCTCGTTGTTTGGCAACACCAATGCGAGTCGCAATTCCGCTTAATCACTATGAAAAAATCACTATGAAAAAATCACAATTAAAGACTGATGAGTATGCCGATTTTTACGCTACTTACATCAACACCGTAACCGAAGAATTTACTTTGACCGAAGAATTGGAAATTTCTGTGCATCGCTTGGTCAAGTTTGTTCGCGAAATCCCTATGGATAAATTTGACTATCGCTATGCGGAAGGGAAATGGACGATTAAAGATATATTGCAACACTTAATTGATGCCGAGCGTATTTTTGCCTATCGCGCTTTGCGTTTTGCCCGAAATGATAAAACCGAATTGCCCGGCTTTGAAGAGAATGATTATGTGGATGAAGCTAGAGCTAACAGTCGTAGTATTCAAGATTTATTGACGGAATTGTTAGTAGTCCGACAAGCTACATTAACCTTGTTCAAAACATTCAACGAGGAAGAATTGTTGCGCAAAGGAATCGCGTCCAATAAACCTATGTCGGTTCGCGCCTTGGGTTTTACCATTATTGGACATCAAAACCACCATCAACGAGTGTTTGAAGAAAGATACTTATAAGTACGAAGTCCGAAGTTAAAAGTACGAAGTGTACAGGTGTAAAATAAAAACTCCCAATTTCAATTAGAAATTGGGAGTTTTACTTTGTATATCGTACTTCAAATTTTGTACTTATTTTTATTCTTCGTCATCATCTTCTTCAAAGTTGTCTGAATCAGCAAAGTCGTCTTCATCAGCATCGTCATCGTCATCATCGTCAGAACCGCCTTTGTCTTTTAACGGATCAATTTCCACATCGTCATCATCTGAAGGCAAATCGTCGTCATCCAAATCCAAACCTTTGATAGGTTCGATAGGTTCTACTACAGCGTCGATGTCTTCTTCTTCGTCAAATTTTTCCATTCGACTAGCTAATTTGGTACTCACTTTCACTAAGTAAATAGTGTCTTCGGTACGAACTTCAACCGCTTCTACTAATTCGTTTTGGGCATTTCTAAAGCGAATGATATCGGTATCGTCGTAGCCTTCAGGGAATTTTTCCACTAATAGGTTCAGAATGTCTCCGGTGAGTTTAGCATAATCTACAATAATTCTTCTCATAAAAAAATCTTTTATAAATCCAGTAAGTAAGCAAAAATTAATGGTGCCACAATGGTGGCATCCGATTCGATAATAAATTTGGGGGTATGTATGTCAAGTTTGCCCCAAGTGATTTTCTCATTAGGGACAGCTCCGGAATAGGAACCGTAACTTGTAGTAGAATCTGAAATTTGACAGAAGTAGCTCCAAAACGGAACGTCGTGCATTTCCATGTCTTGGTACAACATTGGTACCACACAAATAGGGAAGTCGCCGGCAATACCACCGCCAATTTGGAAGAAGCCAACACCTTTTCCGCTACTGTTGTTAGTATACCAGTCGGCCAACCACATCATGTATTCGATACCACTTTTCATGGTAGTGGGTTTAAAAGTTCCTTTGATGCAGTAAGAAGCAAAGATGTTACCCATGGTACTGTCTTCCCAACCCGGTACTACAATCGGTAAGTTTTTTTCGGCTGCGGCTACCATCCAAGAATCTTTTGGGTCAATTTCGTAGTATTGTTGCAATACACCGGAATTGATCATTTGATACATGAATTCATGCGGGAAATAGCGCTCTCCTTTAGAATCGGCATTGTGCCAAATATCATATAAGTGCGATTGCAATCTGCGGAAAGCTTCTTCTTCCGGGATACAAGTGTCAGTTACACGGTTATAGTGGTTTTCCAACAAATCCCATTCTTCTTGTGGCGATAAGTCGCGGTAGTTAGGCACTCTTTTATAAGAGTTGTGTGCTACCAAGTTCATGATGTCTTCTTCTAAATTGGCACCGGTACAAGAAATGATGTGCACTTTGTCTTGACGAATCATTTCGGCTAACGATTTTCCTAATTCGGCTGTACTCATAGCACCGGCTAAGGTAATCATCATTTTACCATTGTCAAGTAGGTGTTCTTCATAGCCTTTGGCAGCATCAACTAAAGCTGCAGCATTGAAGTGAAGGTAGTTTTTTTCTATGAACTGACTGATAGGTCCTTTACTCATTGTGATTTGTTGTTTGTAGTTGATGGTTCAAAGAAAAACCTTTTTTTCTAAACCATCAAACTCTTTTTTAAAAAATTATTATAAATAAAAACTGATTTTTTTGGACAGTTTATTGTTCGTAACCCAAGATTCTCAAAACATCTTCGGAACTTTGTTGTTCTGAAAAAACTTCTGTGGCTAAGATGCCGTTTTCGTCTCTATCTATTAGAATGTGTTTGGGTTGCGGAATCAAACAGTGGTGTAATCCTCCGAATCCTCCGATGGTTTCCTGATACGCTCCGGTGTTGAAAAAACCAATATACAAAGGTTTTTCCTTATTGTATTTCGGCAGATAAACTGCGTTCATGTGTTGCTCGGAGTTGTAATAGTCGTCGCTATCGCAAGTCATTCCGCCTAACAATACCCTTTCGTAAGTGTCGTTCCAACGGTTTACAGCCAACATTACAAAGCGCTTGTTGATGGCCCAAGTATCCGGTAATGTGGTGATGAAAGACGAGTCAATCATATTCCAGTTTTCACGATCGTTTTGTTTCTTTTGGTACAAAACTTGGTAAATAGCACCGCCTGATTCACCTACGGTAAACGAACCGAATTCGGTAAATATATGCGGAACATCTACTTCTGCCTCGTCGCAAGCAATCTTAATTTGATTTAAGATTTCATCGATCATGTATTGGTAGTCGTATTCGAAGGCCAATGAATTTTTGATTGGGAAACCGCCGCCAATATTCAAGCTGTCTAAGGTAGGACATTCTCTTTTTAAGGCGATGTACACTTTCATACATTTCAATAATTCGTTCCAGTAGTAGGCTGTGTCGCGAATACCGGTATTGATAAAGAAGTGCAACATTTTCAGTTCCACTTGTTTGTTTTCTTGAATTTGTTTTCGGTAAAACGGAACGATGTCTTTGTAACCGATACCCAAACGAGAAGTGTAGAATTCAAACTTCGGCTCTTCTTCGGCAGCAATACGAATACCGATTTTGAACTTGCCTTTAATTTGTTCTTGCAGCAAATCCAATTCTTCGTAATTGTCGATTACCGGTATGGTTTTGTTGTGACCGTTGTTCATCAATCGAGCAATATTGGTCACATATTCATCGCGTTTGAAACCGTTACAAACTACGTAGGTGTTTTTATTGATTTTACCTTCTGCCATTAATTTCTCAACAATGTTGATGTCGTAGGCCGAAGAAGTTTCAATGTGTATGTTGTTTTTAAAAGCCTCATTCATGATGAACTTAAAGTGAGAACTTTTGGTGCAATAGCAGTAATAGTATTTGCCTTCGTAACCAATTTTTTCCATCCCTTTTCTAAACCAACCTTTGGCTTTGTTGATGTTGTTGGAAATAGCAGGAAGATAAGTAAACTTCAACGGCGTACCGTATTGTTCTACCAATTTCATCAAATCGATGTTGTGGAACTGAAGTGTGTCTTTGTTTAAAGTAAATTCTTCTTGTGGAAAATAGAAAGTTTGGTTAATTAAGTCGTAATATTTAGTGTTCATTTAGGATACAGAATTTTAGATTAATTTATTTTTCAAAACAAAGTAATCTGTCATTCAAACTCTAATATTAGCGTAAATAATGGGTAGTTTTTCCTGAAATAAGAAGGTTATAGGCGAAAGTAATGTGCTGGGATCGCTTTTTTGTTGTAAAAAAGCGGAAGTATCGGCTAAGAAACAAGCACTAATTTCTTGGCTGTAAATACTGTAGTTGTTGGTGTTAGCACATTTTTTCATTAGGGCAAATGTAAAAAATAATATTTTCGAAATACAACAATTTTAAGTAAAAAAATATTAGTTTTTATAATCGATGAATGATTTTGTAATTAATTCATTATCAGCTTCTTGGTTGATTTTGATTTTACCAACACCATCAAGTAAAGCAAATTGAATCTTACCATATTCATTTTTTTTGTCGTGAATCAGTAAATCCATGATGGGTTGAAGATCGTTTTCTTCAAAATCAATTATTCCGAAAATACTTTTTAAAGATTGTTTGATTTCGAAATACGCCACTTCTGTTAACAATCCTTTTTGCCATGAAATGTAGCTTTCCATAATCATTCCGGCGGCTATGGCTTCACCGTGAAGCAAATCGGTTTTGGTTTCATTTTCCAGAAAGTAACTTTCGATAGCGTGGCCTAAAGTATGACCAAAATTCAAGGCTTTTCGGATGCCGTTTTCTGTCGGGTCTTGGCTTACTATTTCGTTTTTAATGGCTATAGAGCGATGAATTAAGGTATCGAAGTCGGCAAAATCCACTTGGCTTAAGTCTTTAAATTCTGCCCAATAAGCAGCATCGAAAATTAAGCCGTGTTTGAGCATTTCCGCTAATCCGGAACGCATTTGGTTTTGTGGTAAAGTCGATAAGTATTCCGTGTCAATCAACACCATTTTTGGTACATTGATAACGCCGATTTGGTTTTTTAAATTGCCTAAATCCACGCCGTTTTTACCACCAATAGAAGCGTCAACCATAGCTAATAATGAGGTTGGTATGTTGATAAAATCAATACCTCTTTTAAAGGTTGAAGCCACAAAGCCACCAATATCAGTAATAACGCCACCGCCTATATTAATGAGTAGTGTTTTTCGATCGGCACCCAATTCAGTCAAGATGTTCCAAATTTCCACACAAGTCGAAATGTTCTTTTCTGATTCTCCCGATTCAATCTCTATGATTTCAATGGTTTTATCTGTAGCCAAGAACGATAAAAAGCGCAACAAACACAATTCGTTGGTGTGACTGTCTACCAAGATAAACAAGTTGGAATACTTGTTTTTTTTGATAAAGGTATTGAGGGTTTCGTATTCCTTTTCTCCGAATAAAACCGGATAACCGTTGGCTTGAATGGTTTGCATTTTTTTGTCGAATTGAGCCCCAAAAATAAAGTAAAATTAATATATAATCGTTAGAGACTATTTATATTTGTGCCATCAATTCAATACCATGGAAAAAATTTTCAATAATACAGAGGTAGCTTTTGCCCTCAAAACCGATACTGAACTCGACAGGGCGTATTTTTTATTCAAAATGATTGACAGTGAACCATTGGTTCGCATCGGAACGGCCGTTACCAATTTTGCTTTAAAAGCGCATTTACCGGTGGAAGGTTTGATTAGAGCCACTGTTTTTGATCATTTTTGTGGCGGAACTACCGAAGACGATTGCTTGACTGTAGTGGATAAAATGTACACCAAAGGCGTTTCGTCTGTATTGGATTATTCTGTGGAAGGCAAGGAAGAAGAAGCGCAGTTTGATGCAGCTTTGGAAATGACTCTTAAAACGATTGAATTTGCCAAGGAAAGAGCGGCAATTCCGTTTGCAGTTTTCAAACCAACGGGTTTCGGACGCTTTTATTTGTATGAAAAAATAGGGGAAAAGCAAGCGTTAACTGTCGAAGAACAAAACGAATGGAATAGAGTAGTGGTGCGCTTTGATAAAGTTTGCAAAGCGGCTTATGAAAAAGATGTAGCACTATTAATTGATGGTGAAGAAAGTTGGATGCAAGATGCAGCCGATGATTTGGTAACCGAAATGATGCGCCAATACAATAAAGAGAAGGCAATCGTTTTTAACACTTTGCAATTGTACCGTTGGGACCGATTGGATTATTTGAAAAAACTACATGAACAAGCCAAAACTGAAGGTTTCTACATCGGAATGAAGTTGGTTCGCGGCGCTTACATGGAAAAAGAAAACAAACGTGCCGAAGAGAAAGGTTATCCGACGCCAATTTGTGAAAGCAAGGAGGCCACTGATATTAACTATGATAAGACTGTAGCCTACATGATGGAACATTTGGATAAAATGGCCATTTTTGCCGGAACGCACAATGAGTTGAGTTCTTACAAATTAATGGAGTTGATGGAAGCCAAAGGCGTATTGAAAAACGACAATCGTATTTGGTTTGGGCAGTTGTATGGTATGAGCGATAACATCAGTTATAATTTAGCGGCTCATGGTTACAATGTGGCCAAATATTTGCCTTTTGGTCCGGTGCGTGATGTCATGCCGTATTTAATCAGAAGAGCGGAAGAAAACACTTCAGTAGCCGGTCAAACGAGCAGGGAATTGAATTTGTTGAAAATCGAAAGAGACCGCAGAAAAATCGAAAAATAAAATTAAGCCTCATTAGTTTGAGGTTTTTTTATAACAATAAATAAAATCAATACTTTTGGCCTTTTTAGGGACAAAACCGGTATTTAAACTTATATAATTAGTTAAAAATGAAGAGGATTACTTTTTCAAAAACAATAGTTTGGGCTGTAACTTTAATGATGAGCTGGAGTGGTTTTTCTCAAAATCTCTTGAACAACGGCGATTTTGAGTTGGGTTTCAACATCGGACATCAAGGTGGGCAAGCGCCCAATTATACAGTTTTAACAACTCCTTACAGCGGTACAACAGCCGCCGGGAATTGGACCATCTTTACCAATCCGCAACCGGTCAATACAACATCATTCATTACCAGTGGTGATCATACTACCGGTAGTGGCCAAATGATGATTATTGACGGTACCAATGTAGGGGGTCAACAACGTTTTTGGAAAGCCGGTAACAGTGGTGGAGGTGTTTGTGGTTTAACTGTGGGTGTTACCTATACTTTCTCCTACTGGATACGTTCCATCTTTACTACAGCGGGCGGGACTTTGGCCAATATAGGTGTTCAATTTAATAATGCCAATAATGTTACTTTAGTTTCGGGTTCAGCTACGGCTCCAACAGTAGCCAATGGTTGGCGTCAGGTGGTGTATACTTTTACACCGACTAATGCTTGTGTTAATATAGAATTGTACAACAACAATACTGATTTTGCCGGTAATGATTTTGCGGTAGATGACTTTTCTTTAACCGCACCACCGGTGCCTTTATCTATTAGTTACACCGCTACAAATCCAACTTGTCAGGGATTGTCTAATGGTTCGATAGCCGCTTACGCTAATAATGGTGCTACACCTTATGGGAATTATGTTTTGACGGGAGCTGCCAGTCAGACCAATACAACAGGTTTTTTTACAGGTTTGGCTGCCGGAACTTACACCGTTTCAGTAACAGATAGTGCCGGCACTTTTGTCTCGCAAACCAATATCGTATTGACCAATCCTACCGGGTTGACCGTGAGTTCGCCTGTCAGTATTTGCTCCGGAGCTTCTACCACTTTAACCGCAAGTGGCGGTGCCACAGGGTATAGTTGGACTGCCAATCCTAGTGATGCCAGTTTGACCACTCCCAACATTGCTAATCCCGTGGTTAGCCCAACCCAACCTACAACCTATACGGTATCATCCACAGCTACAACGACTGTGAATTTGGTTGCTAACGGTAATTTCTCTAACGGTAATGTCGGATTCGATACAGATTATACTTTTTACACGCCGTCCAATACTACTTTAGCCCAAAGAGCTTACGGTATTGTCATTAATCCTAACTCTTGGGAAACAGGATTCTCTGCTGCTTGTGTAGATCACACCACTGGAGGCGGATTCATGATGGTGGTTGACGGTTCTACTTTTAACAGTGGAAACGATTTGGTTTGGGGACAAACAGTAGCGGTTACTCCTGGACAGAACTATACTTTTTCATATTGGTTACAAACAGTTGCTCCTAATAATCCGGCCGTTATCAGAACAGTAATTAATGGCACTTTGGTAGGCACGGCCAATGCTTCGGCAACGGTGTGTGGTTGGACACAATATACTTATGTTTGGAATTCAGGCGCCAGTACTTCGGCACAAATTCAGCTGTTTAACTCTAATACTAACTCTTCCGGAAATGATTTTGCTTTAGATGATATCGCTTTAACCACTTCAGTCAATTGTAATGTAAGCGCTTCTGTAACGGTTAGTATCAATACTTCTGTAGCGCCAACCATTGTTTGTGGTACAGCTACTCCGACTTCTCAAGTTTTCAACTGGACGGCTTTAGCAGGCGCGACTGGCTATTCTATCTCTTATAGTATTAATGGAGGAACACCTGTGAATGGCGGTACTATTACAGCTACAACATTTACAGTTACTTCTATAACTTCCAGTGATTCGGTTAGTTTAACTGTTACGCCAACGGGTTCAGGTTGTTTTACTTCGGCTACTAAAATTTGTGGTGCGGCTCCATGTCCGCCACCTACAGTAAGTGTAACGCAACAACCTACTTGTGCTGTGCCGACAGGAACTATAGTTTTCACCAATCCTGTTGGTCCATCACCACTGCCAATTCCGACTGATTTATTTATTTCTGAAGTGACAGATGAAAGTAGCGGAGCACTTTCCTATATCGAAATTTTTAACGGTACCGGCACCCCTAAAAACCTAGCCAATTACAAACTGAAAATTTATAATAACGGTAATCCTGGTCCCTCTAATTTTTGCGATTTTGCTTTATCCGGGACACTAAATAATAATGATGTTTATGTAGTAGGAGTAGGTTCTGCTGCTAACCAAGGTGGCGTAGTTCCTGATTTAGTAGTTAGTGCATGTCCTGGATTTAATACTAACGATAATGTTAGATTGGCTACCAGTGCCGATGTAGAATTTGATTTGTGGGGAAGAACCGATGGTGTTGATTTTACTCCGCTAAATCAATCAGGATATACTTATCGTCGATTGGCCACTGCACCGCATCCAAGTATGATTTGGAACCCTGCTGATTGGACTGCCATAGACCCGCAAGATTATACAGAAATTGGCTCTTATGCTTATCAAACAGCCACTTACGAATATAGTGTAAATGGCGTTAATTATCAAACGAGTCCAACCTTCACCGGTTTAGCTCCAGGGACATACAATGTTACGGTTCGAGATTTGGTATCCGGTTGTGTTTCAACGCCAATTGCTTTAGTAGTTAATCCGGTTCCTACAACCCCCGCACCCTCGGTAGTGCCAGTAGTGTATTGCCAAAATACGACCGCTACTCCTTTAACGGCTACTCCTTCAACAGGAGGTGTTTTAAATTGGTATGGGACTAATGCTACCGGTGGAACAGCTTCAACTACAGCACCAACTCCGAGTACAGCAACATTGGGAACAACAACTTACTATGTGAGTCAAACTCTTGGCGGTTGTGAAAGCCCAAGAGCAACTATAACAGTAACGGTTAACAATCAAGCGCCAACAGCAACACCAATTTTATTTTGTGATACAGCCAATTCCACGCCGACTTCAGTAGCCTTTGATTTTAATAACCTTGGTCAAACTAGTTTTTCATATAGTTATACCATTGATGGCGGCACTCCGGTAACAGGAACTTTTCCCACCATTAATGGTTCTAATTTTACCGTAACAGGAGTATCTCCCGGGCAAGTAGTGGTATTCACTATTACTTGGAATGGCGTATGTACACCACCTTTGACTTCTTCAACTGTGGTGCCGACTTTTACCCAACTTGGACCTTATTGCGCTGGTCAAACAGTACCGGCTTTACCAACGACTTCTTTAAATAATAAGACAGGAACCTGGTCGCCGGCCACTATTGATAATACCGCTACAACAACTTATACTTTTACACCCAATCCGGCGCAATGTGCTTCAAGAGCATCTATGACCATTGTAATCAATCCGAATGTGGTACCTACATTCAATGCTGTGGCACCAATTTGTAGCGGACAAACATTGGCTGCATTGCCTACTACATCTACAAACGGCATTACCGGAACTTGGTCGCCTGCAATAAACAATACAGCTACGACTACTTATACTTTTACACCAACGGCCGGACAATGTGCTTCGCCTACAACTTTAACTATCACTGTAAACCCTAATGTATTGCCAACGTTTACAGCGGTGGCTCCTATTTGTAACGGACAAACCTTAACGGCTTTACCAACTACTTCAAACAATGGCTTTACCGGAACATGGTCACCGGCTTTGAATAATACAGCTACTACCACTTACACCTTCACTCCATCAGCGGGTCAATGTGCCACTATAGCTTCTTTATCAATAACGGTTAATCCTATTGTTACTCCAACCTTTACCGCGGTACCACCAATTTGTAGCGGACAAACCCTAACAGCTTTGCCCACTACATCTAACAATGGTATTACCGGGTCTTGGTCACCGGCGCTAAACAATACCGCTACGACAACTTACACCTTTACACCAACGGCCGGGCAATGTGCTTCGACCACAACTTTAACCATCACTGTAAATCCAAATGTATTGCCAACTTTTACCGCCGTTGGGCCAATTTGTAGCGGACAAACTTTAACGGCTTTGCCTACTACTTCTAATAATGGTATTAGTGGGACTTGGACACCGGCCTTGAATAATACGGCAACAACTACTTATACTTTCACACCAATAAATAGTCAGTGCGCTACTTCTACCACTTTAACGGTAACTGTCAATGCAAATGTATCGCCAACTTTTACAGCGGTTGCGCCAATTTGTAGCGGGCAAACGCTAACAGCTTTACCTACAACATCTAACAACGGAATTACCGGGACTTGGTCGCCGGCTTTGAACAATACCGCTACAACTACTTATACCTTTACGCCAACTGCAGGCCAGTGTGCTTCTGCAACTACTTTGGTGATTACGGTTAACCCACGTGTTACGCCAACTTTTACAGCGGTTTCACCGGTTTGTAATGGTGGAGTGATTACTCCATTGCCAACAACTTCCAACAACGGAATTGCCGGAACTTGGTCGCCTGCCTTAAATAATACAACCACTACAACCTATACTTTTACACCCAATGCTACAGCCTGTGCCAATAGCACTACTTTACAAATAACAGTTATTCCTCTAACAGATCCAGTAGTTTCTATAGTTGAATCATGTAATGCTAATACGGTTACGGTTACCAGTCCTGTTGGAAATAATTACGAATATGCTATAGACGGTGGCACTTACCAGTCTAGTCCGCTTTTCTTCAATTTAGCAGTAGGGAATCACACTATTGTAGCCCATGAAATTACCGGTAATTGCTTTTCTAATGCAGTTGCTTTCAATATCAATCCTACTACTAATGATGTAATTGTTACAGCGCCGCAACCCTTAAGAGGTTGTGATTTTAGCAACGATGGTTTTATTGCGTTTAACTTAAATCAGGTAATCAATGCCGTTACCGGTGGTGCTCCTTACACGGTCACTTTCCACGAAACGGTAACCGATGCCAATACCGGAGCAACGCCAATTATCGATGTTACGGCTTATGAAAATATTAACCCTTGGTTACAAATAATCTACATCAGAGTTCGATCAAATACAACCGGATGTTATGAAGTTTTACCATTACAATTGATAGTTGATCCAACACCTGAAGCAACCACACCTGACGATTATGTGCTTTGTGACTACGTTGGCGCAGTAGGCTTTGAGACTTTTGATTTAACCACCACTATACCGCAAATTCTAGGCAGTATCGACCCGTCGACTCATACGGTAACCTTCCACACCAGTTTGGGAGATGCTCAAGGTGATATTGGTGCTATCGGAAACATCACCGGCTATGTAACAGCCAGTACTACTTTGTATGTACGTGTAGAGAATAACTTGACCGGATGTTATGATGTGGTTAGTTTAGACTTAGTTGTTAATTCTTTACCAAACGCAACCCAGCCGAACTATCCGCAATACACTTTGTGTGATTACAACGGCGCAGTAGGTTTTGAAGTGTTTAACTTAGCCGACCAAGTAGATGACATCTTATTAGGTCAAACCGGTATGGCAGTAAGCTTCTATCCGAGTTTGAATGATGCGCAAAACAACACCAATGAGATTACCAACTTACAATACCAAAACCAAGACATTTATGTACAAACTTTGGGTATTCGTATCACCAACAGCATTACGGGTTGTTATGTAATCTCTACTATGGATATTCGCGTAGTGCCGCTACCAACGCCTATACCGCCAACACAACCTTACACCATTTGCGATGACAACCAAGACGGCGTATCTTGCGATTTTGATTTGGCTTCCTTAGTACCGGATATGTTAAACGGTCTAACTTCTTATACCATTACTTTCCACGAAACCCTTCAGGATGCCGAGTTAGGTAATACTGCTATCAATACTTCTGTACCTTATTGTTCTATCATTCCGTTTATGCAAACCATTTATGTAAGAGCAGTTGATATCAATACCGGTTGTTGGAGTGTTATTCCGATTGTTTTAGAAGTGAATCCGAGTCCGATTGCTCCTGTAAACTTGAACGATATTGAAGTTTGTGACCAAGACAATAATACCCAAAATGGGTTCACACTAGTAGATTTAACGGTTCGTACAGCTGATGTTTTGGCCCAACAACCTTTAGCGGCCGGCAACTATACCGTAACTTATTATACAAGTTCAACCGCAGCACAGCAAGGTACCTCTCCAATTATTCCGGCAACGAATTTCTTGGCTTTCAACGGACAACCGATTTGGGTTAGGGTAGAAGACAACAGTACCGGTTGCTACAATATAGGTACTTTCAACGTGATTATAAATATGCCTTTGTTATTAATTACGCCAACACCTTTAAGCGTTTGTGATGATGATGCCAATCCGAATGATGGTTTCCATAGTTTTGATTTAACGGTACGCGATGTAATGATTACGCAAGGCTTATCAGGTTACACAGTAACTTACTACCCAACTTTAGCCGATGCTCAAAACGTAACCAATGCCATTGGAACACCAACGGCTTATACTAACCTTACAGCTCCGGTTCAAACCGTAGGGGTTCGTGTAACCAGCGCTGCGGGATGTTATAGTGTAACAACTTTAGATATCAGGGTATTGCCAATTCCAACACCAAACACCAATCCACCGAGTTTGGGTGTACAGTGTGATTACAACAATCCTGGCGATATGTTGGAGTTCTTTGATTTAACGGTGAATGCGGCTTACATCTTGAACAACGACCCTAACTTAACATTGGAGTATTACAACAGCCAAGCGGATGCGATTAACCAAGTTAACCCAATTCTAAGCCCAACCAATGCTTTAGTAGGTGATGTTGATCCGAATGAGCAAAGCGTATGGATTAGAGTAGAGAATAACCGTGTGGATTATTTAGGCAATAACTGTTATGTACTAGTAGAGCAACCACTCACGGTGAATCCTTTACCAACAGTAGCTGCTATTGCTGATTACCAAATCTGTGAGGCAGATCCATCGGGAGTAAATGACGGCTTTGAGGTATTCGACTTAACCAGTCAAATCGCTGCTTTAATGGCCAACAACCCAACACCACCAACATATACGGTAAGATTCTATGAAGATGCCGCGTTGACCATTCCAATCAACAATCCGACTACCTATACCAATCTTACTAATCCGCAAACGATTTATGTTCAAATCACTAATGATGCTACCACGTGTCGCAGTGTAGTAGGACAGTTCAATATCTTGGTGAATCCGAAACCAACGATCAACATTGTAATGGCTGATATGTTGGAGTGTGATTACGATGGGGTGAACGACGGCTTGATGTTGTACACGCAAAACCCAACCAATGCGCAACCAAGCTTAGCGGGTTATGTGGATGATATTTTAGGAGCAGCGCAAACGGCACCGACATTCATAGTAGAGTTCTATTATAACAGTCAGGCGGATGCCGAAGCAGGCAACTCAGCCAACGCGCTGACCAACTTAGATACTTACCAAGTACAAACCGGTACATATTGGATAAGAGTAACCAACACAGTAACGGGTTGTTACCAATTGGATTCTTTTGAGGTAGTGATAGAGAAATTGGCCGAGCCGGTAATTACCAGCAACACGGGCAGCAATATCGCTTGTGTGAATTGGAACCAAACGGCAGTGAACAACAACTTAATCTTAGACAGCGGTATCACGGCACCGAACTATACCTTTAACTGGTATGCTGACGGCAACTTGATTCCGGGAGCCAACTCAGCAACGTATCCGGTAACGGATATCAATGCGGATAGCGTGACTTACACGGTAGAGGCTGTGAGTGTTAATCCACCACTATTGGGTTGTGTGTCTGTTATCACCGCCGCATCAACCTTTGAAGTGGTTCGTTCAGGTTCGGCAGCAAACATTACGTATACAGTGACCAATGCTTTTGAAGAAAACCAAATCATTACCGTGACCAACGATGGATACGGGATATATGAATACAGTTTAGACGACGGACCAAGACAAGCCAGCAACGTGTTTGAAAACGTATCGTTGGGTAGTCATACGATTTATGTATGGGATGTTAGAAGTCCGGATGGCTATTCATGTGGTGTGGTTTCAATCGAGAATGTACAAGTGATAGATTACCCGAGATACTTTACACCAAACGGTGATGGTTTCCATGAGACTTGGAATGTAACAGGCTTGCAAAACTTTGCCGCGATAACCAAGATTTACATCTTTGACCGCTACGGTAAGTTGCTCAAACAACTGAGTGCTTCGGGCGATGGTTGGGACGGAACGTACAACGGACAACCATTACCGTCAACGGATTACTGGTTTACGGTAGACTACCCTGAAAATGGTGTGATGAAGCAGTTTAAAGCGCACTTTAGTTTGAAACGATAAACAATCGCATAAATACAAAAACACCCGTTCTGATGAGCGGGTGTTTTTTTTTGCAATAGCAATATCAATATAACAATTTATTGATGTAGTAATGGTTAAAATAAGGTTTTTGGGATAGGCTTAGATTTTTTGGGTTGATGGTAGTTCGTTAATTTGGTTCTGATAGGCTTTTTATTGTAAGTTTTTTACTGTTTTGCCGTTTAACAACTTCCTTTTTTAACATCTTGAGGTCATGGTTTTAACATTTACTATTTATAAGAATTCTCTACATTTACACACCCAACACAAACTAACCTACCCATGATATTGTCTTCTGTATTTGAGCAAGCTCAACGCTATGATACTCCTTTGATTATTGAGTATTATTTTCGGGGAGAAAAAATTAAAGACCCGATTACTTTTTTTGAAGTCAACCAGCCTTTTTGCGACTATATTTTTCCATCTACTACTGAAACGTTGGTAATGGTTAATAAGTACTTAATTTACCGCGAAACCCATAAGCTAGTGATTTCGGAATACGGTTTTCATTTGATTCATTTGTAGTTAGCACTGTTCTAACAAACTACCCAAGGTGAATTTAGCCCCGACAGCAGCGAGCTACCGTGTAGCGTCCCGAAGCTTCGGGAGCGGGAGCAGTAGTGAAAGAAAGACAAAAGGTGCGCTCCAAAAATAAAAAACGCCTCTGTTAATGGAGGCGTTTTTTGTTTATGATATGGTTTGAAAATTAGGCATTGTACACTTTCAATGCCTCTTTTAAAATGGCTACAGAGCGGATTAAATCTTCTTTTTTCAAAACGTAAGCAATGCGGACTTCATTTAATCCAACGCCCGGAGTAGAATAGAAACCGGCTGCCGGCGCTACCATTACGGTTTCGCCATTGTTGTCGTAGGATTCCAATAACCATTGTGCAAAATCATCGGCGTTTTTCACCGGTAATTGGGCAATGCAATAGAAGGCACCTTTAGGCGTAGCTACTTTTACGCCTTCAATTTTTTGCAGTTCGGCAATTAAGGTATCGCGACGGTCTTTGTACTCGGCTATCACATCGTCGAAATAACTTTGCGGCGTTTCCAACGCGGCTTCACTAGCAATTTGAGCGTAGGTTGGCGGACTCAAACGAGCCTGGGCAAATTTCATCGCGGTGGCCATTAAAGCCTTGTTTTTCGAAACGATGCAACCAATACGTGCGCCACACATGCTGTATCTTTTGGAAACTGAGTCAATCATGATGGCGTGTTCTTCCAAGCCAGGCACGTTCATTACGGAGAAGTGTTTTTCATTCTCGTCGTAAATAAACTCGCGGTATACCTCATCGGCAATCAGGAATAAATCGTGTTTTTTAACGATTTCAGCCAACTGCATGATTTCTTCTTGTGAGTATAAATAACCGGTTGGATTGCCCGGATTACAAATTAAGATGGCTTTGGTTTTAGGCGTAATCAGTTTTTCGAACGCGGCAATCGGTGGTAAGGCAAAACCTTCGTCTATAGTAGAAATTACAGGCACTACGGTTACACCGGATGCTGTTGAAAATCCGTTATAGTTAGCGTAAAATGGCTCGGGAATAATAATTTCATCGCCTGCATCCATAGTACTTCCCATGGCAAACAACAAGGCTTCGGATCCTCCGGTAGTAATAATAATATCGGCGGTATCAATAGGTAAGCCATGTGATTTGTAGTAAGCGGATAGTTTGTTGCGGTAACTTTCAAAACCGGCCGAGTGGCTGTATTCCAATACTTTGATGTCGGCATTTTTTACCGCATTCAAGGCTACTTCAGGCGTTTTGATATCGGGTTGACCAATATTGAGGTGGTATACTTTATGTCCTTTTTTCTTAGCAATTTCAGAATATGGCACCAACTTACGGATGGGCGATTCAGGCATTTGCTGCCCTTTTATTGATATCTTAGGCATGTTGTTGATTTTAGAGCTGCAAATTTGCGATTTTTTTAGTTTGAAAACAATGCATTTATCGCCTTAAAAATTGTTAAAAATTATTTTTTCACCTTTGTTTTTTAGTAAATTTAGCGAAAATCACATCGAATGCGCTTTTTCTACACTTTACTCTTGTTTTGTATCAGCCTTACTTTTGGTTTTAGTCAATCGGCTTTTCAATTGCCCCAAGGCCAACAAAAAGCCGTTATTCCTTTTCAAATGATCAACAATTTAATTTTTATTCCTATAAAGGTTAATGGCGAAACTTTGACTTTTTTGTTGGATACCGGAGTAGAAGAAACGGTGCTTTTTAGTTTAGACGACAAGGAAGAAGTGAGTTTGCATCAATTGGAAAAAATCAAATTGAAAGGTTTAGGAGCTAACGAGGCGGTTGAGGCCTTTAAATCCTCTAAAAACAAGCTTGAAGTTTCAGGCTTTGTTGATGACAACCACGAGCTCTATTTGATTTTAGACCAAGAGTTTAACTTTTCGTCTCAAGTAGGCATACCTGTAAATGGTATTATAGGGTATCACTTTTTTAAAGACCATTTGGTTGAGATTAATTACGATCGCAAAAAGGTGATAGTGTATGCCGATTCACATATTAAAATTAGAAAAAGAATCCTTAAATCACATAAAAAAGAGGCGATTAGTCTTGAAAACAATAAGCCTTATTACACTACCAATGTGGTGACTGTAAACCAATCTCATCCGTCTAAAATGCTTATCGATACCGGCAACAGTGATGCCATTTGGTTGTTTTTGAGTGAAGCGCCCAATCTGACGTTACCTTCCAAGTCGATTAAATGTTTTTTAGGTAGGGGTTTTAGTGGCAATGTATATGGTCAAAGGGCCAGAATGCAAAGTTTCACTTTTGGCGATACCAATTTTAAAAATCCGATAGGTACTTTTCCGGATTCAACGTCTGTCAGTAGTGTAAGTTTTGTTCAGGATAGAGTTGGTTCTTTGGGTGGTGGTGTATTGTCGCGTTTCTCTATCTTTTTTGATTATCCGGGCAGTTGTATCTATGCTAAACCCGGTGCCAAAATTTCGATGCCGTTTAACTTTAACATGAGTGGTCTCGAAGTCCAACACGATGGTTTGGAATGGGTCACTCAAACCTATCAAGAACGAGGTGGTACAGCAGCGGTTTATACCGCTAGGCAAGACAATATGGGCCATGTACAGGACAACTTAAAAATCAAGTTTGAGTTAAAGCCGGTATTCCGAATTTTTAATGTTAGAGAAGGCTCGCCGGCACAAGCCGCCGGTTTGCAAAAAGACGATCGCATAATCAGTCTTAACGGCAAGAATGCCCATTATTTAACCATCGAAAAAATCAACGAACTCCTTAAATCCGAAGACGGTAGAACCATTGTAATCACTGTAGAACGCAAAGGCGTGCAGTTAACCTACAAGTTCCAACTCAAAAGTATCCTATAAAAAAACTCCCGATCATTCGGGAGTTTCTATTATTGCATTAACGGACTTTTTGTCTTTTTTTCCAGCAGGTTCTCTACCGGTTTGATAATCACTTCGCCTTTTATTTTTAAGGCTATTCTACCTTCGTCTACATTCACCGCGTTACTTTCCACTGTGATGGTTTTTCTGATAGGCCCCGGATTCATATTGTATTTCACCTCAATCTTTCCGGTTTTGCCCGGCATAATCGGGTCTTTGGAAAAACTCGGCACCGTACAACCACAACTGCTTTTCACATCTTTAATCAACAAGGGCTGATTGCCGGTATTGGTAAATTCAAAAACACGCAAACCACTATCCTCTTCTTTGGTTACTTTACCGTAATCTATGGTGTTGTCTTTGTCTTTAAACTCAATTTTAGGACCGTCTTGTGCAAATACCATTGTGTTAAACAATATAGTTGCGATAAGTATTATTTTTTTCATAGGTCAAACGTTGCATTTGGTTAGTAAAAATACTGGGTTTAAATTAATACACAAAAATTTAATTCTTAATTTTTTCTAAAGTCTTTATTAGTTACTTTTGCAATTCAGTTTACAAAAGCTGTGCCAGAGGGTTAGGAGCGGCACGAGTGAAACGAATTGGCGAAGCAATGGTTAGTGTGTGTCTGTTATCCATATTCCCGCTTTACGTTCTGCAAGGCGCCACTGCAATCGGGGCTAAAAGAGAATCGTATCGCACTTTTGTAAGCTAACAATCTAAGAAGTCCAATAATCTAAGAAGTCTAACAATCTATCATATGATTCCAGCGCAATTCAACGCCCAAGAAGTAGAAAAAAAATGGTACGACTACTGGATGAAAAACAACTATTTTCATTCCAAGCCAGACCACCGCAAACCGTACACCATTACCATTCCGCCACCCAATGTGACCGGAGTCTTGCACATGGGACACATGTTAAACAACACCATACAAGATGTGTTGATTCGTCGTGCCCGTTTGAAAGGCTTTAATGCGTGTTGGGTACCCGGTACCGACCACGCGTCGATTGCTACCGAGGCCAAAGTAGTGGCTAAGTTGAAAAGCGAAGGCATCAACAAAAACGATTTAACTCGTGAGGAGTTCCTCAAACACGCTTGGGATTGGACCAACAAATACGGCGGTACCATCTTAGAGCAGTTAAAACAATTGGGTTGTTCTTGCGATTGGGACAGAACCAAGTTTACTATGGATCCCGACATGTCGGCTTCCGTAATTCGTTCGTTTGTAGATTTGTATAACAAAGGACTCATTTACCGCGGTTACCGCATGGTAAACTGGGATCCGGAAGCCAAAACTACCTTGTCTGACGAAGAAGTAATTTACGAAGAGCGCCAAGGCAAACTCTATCATTTAAAATACCAAATCGAAGGGACTAACGAGTTTGTAACCATCGCTACAACACGTCCTGAGACCATACTGGGTGATACTGCTATTTGTATCCATCCGGAGGACAAGCGTTACGCTCACCTAAAAGGTAAAAAAGCTATTGTGCCGATTTGCAACCGTGTAATCCCGATTATCTTCGACGAGTATGTAGATATGGAATTCGGAACCGGTTGTTTAAAAGTAACGCCGGCACACGATGTGAACGATAAAACCTTAGGCGAAAAACACAACCTGGAAATTATCGACATCTTTAACGAAGATGCAACGCTCAATTCCTATGGCTTGCACTACCAAGGCCAAGACCGATTTGTAGTGCGTGAGGCCATTGCAGCCGAATTAGAAACCTTAGGCGCTTTAGCCAAAACCGAAACGCATTTGAATAAAGTAGGGACTTCAGAGCGCACCAAAGCCGTAATCGAGCCTCGCTTGTCTGACCAATGGTTCCTTAGCATGGAAGAATTGGTAAAACCGGCCATCAAAGCGGTATTGGAAACCGAAGAAATCAAATTGTACCCATCGCGTTTTAACAACACCTACCGTCATTGGTTGGAAAACATCCGCGACTGGAACATCTCGCGCCAATTGTGGTGGGGACAACAAATTCCGGCCTACTACTACGGCGACGGCAAAGAAGATTTTGTAGTAGCTGAAAATATAGAAACTGCGCTCGAGCTTGCGAGAGCCAAAACCAACAACCCACAACTTACAACCGACAACCTCAAGCAAGATCCCGACGCTTTGGATACTTGGTTCTCCTCTTGGTTGTGGCCTATGGCTGTGTTTGGCGGTATTTTAGACCCGGAAAACGAAGATTTTAAATATTATTATCCTACCAACGATTTAGTAACCGGACCGGACATTTTGTTCTTCTGGGTAGCGCGTATGATTATTGCGGGTTACGAATATGCCGGCGAAAAGCCGTTTACCAATGTATATTTAACCGGATTGGTGCGCGACAAACAACGAAGAAAAATGTCGAAGTCGTTAGGCAACTCGCCTGAGCCGTTGGAACTGATTGAAAAATTTGGTGCCGATGGGGTTAGAGTAGGATTGTTGTTGAGTGCCTCGGCCGGAAACGACATTTTGTTTGACGAAGAGTTGTGCAACAACGGTAAAGCTTTTGCCAATAAAATATGGAATGCCTTCCGTTTGGTTAAAGGTTGGGAAGTAGCCGATCTTCCGCAACCGGAAAGTGCCAAAGTAGCTATCGAATGGTACGAAGCCAAGTTGCAACAAACTTTAGCGGAAATTGAAGACCATTTTGAAAAATACCGTTTGTCCGACGCCTTGATGGCGATATACAAATTGGTTTGGGACGACTTCTGTTCGTGGTTCCTGGAAATGATTAAACCGGGTTACCAACAGCCAATCGACCGTGCCACGTTTGACAAAGCCATTGAAATGTTGGAAGCCAACTTAAAGCTGTTGCATCCGTTTATGCCGTTCTTAACCGAGGAGATTTGGCAACACATAGCCGAAAGAACACCGGAGCAAGCCTTAATTATAGCCGAGTACCCAACGCTAACCGCTTACAACGAAAAGTTAATAGCCGATTTTGAGTTGGCTGCCGAAGTCATAGCCGGTATCCGAACCATTCGCAAGGACAAAAACATTGCTATGAAAGATGCCGTAGCCTTAAAAGTGGTAAACCACGAAAACGCCTCGACTTACTTTGACAGCATAATTGTTAAATTGGGTAACTTATCCGATTTGGACTATGTTACCGATAAAGTTGATGGTGCGTTAACCTACCGTGTGAAGTCGAATGAGTACTTTATACCGGTATCCGGTAACATCGACATTGCTGCGGAAATTGCTAAGCTGACTGAGGAACTTAAATACACTCAAGGCTTCCTGCGCAGTGTACAAGGTAAATTGGCCAACGAGAAATTCGTAGCCGGTGCGCCGGAGCAAGTGATTGCCAACGAACGCAAAAAAGAGGCCGATGCCTTAGCCAAGATTGCCACGATAGAGCAAAGTTTAAACAGTTTAAAATAAGAAAAGCCCCGGTTGGGGCTTTTTTGTTGGGATTTAGGTTGTTATTTTTTGCATTCAGAATAGTCAACTTCAAACTCATAGTCTTTATCGCTTATTTTTTTGATGGCTGAGTTAGATCGGTGTGCCGGTTTGTAGGAAGCTCCGGTTCCTAAGTCGACAGCAAGTCCAACAAGACCCCATGAAAAAACGGAAAGGATAAAGTTCCCGGTTCTGAATGATTTGTCAAATGTTTGGGTTTTGGTAGGACAACCTTCTTCTTTAACTTCTACCACCAAAGGTTGGTCTCTTGAAAATAAACTGGTTGCTTGTCCGTTACCTAGTTTTTGTCCGTTAACAAATATTTCAGCATTAGGTTTGTCTTTTACTTTGATAGTACCGTTGTATTTACTACCGCCAAACATAACACCACAGCTATTGAATACTAAACTCATACTCAATAAACCGGTTAACATAAAAACTCTTTTTCTCATATGTAATTAATTTTAAGGGATGACCTACTTTCAGAATTTTTTGTCGCTGTTTCGGTATTTCCGACATTTTATATTAGTTACTTAATTAAAGTAGTATATTTCAAATTGTATTAAATTTCTGCTAATATAATTTTTTTTGTTAAAAAATGAATACTATTTTTTTTCTTTCTTTGAGAATAATTAAGCTCTAAATATTGACGTTTTTAAGAGGCGAGTTACACAGAGCAAAAGGAGGTGCACAGAGTGGAGTGGAATTACGACCCGAGGGACAGCCGAACTGTATGGAGCGTAGCGCAATAAATTACGAATGAACAATTACGAATTACGAATGAACAATTACGAATTTCCCCCGTTACCGAGCGAAATGAAATTCGACGCAATCAATCCCTTCACGTGATTATCAACCACCAAGTTTTAAAACTAATAGCGTATCAATAATTTTTTTTAATTTTTATTTAATGGTCAGGCGAGGGGATTTGCGCGGTAGCTGCTTGTCTTAGAATCTGAGTATCTGAACATCCGATGTATACCAATAAAAAAGCCGATCTCGTTAAAGACCGGCTTAGTTGGCAAAGGTAAATATATCTTAGATAACGTTTACATTAACAGCGTGTGGGCCTTTTTGGCCATTTTCAACAGCATAAGTCACAGCGTCGTTTTCACGTACAGTGCCGTTAAGACCTGTTACGTGTACAAAAACATCTTGACCTCCGTTGTTAGGGGTAATAAAACCAAAACCTTTGGCTTCATTGAAAAACTTAATAGTTCCTTCGTTCATAATAAATATTGTATTAATATTGGGTAAAGGTAGTCTTAATTATTGATATTTCAATAAAAAATAAAATTTATTAAAAAAATAATATCAAAAATAATTTTATTTTGAATATTTTTTAATGATTACTGCTGTAGTGTAGTAGGGCTTTTTGTTGTTTTAACACATAGTTATATAATTACGGGTTGCACAGAAACTCACGGAGAAGTAGCGATGCACAGAGGGCTATCGGTTATCAATAATCTTTATCCTAACTGTTGCTTTTGAGTAACTTTTTTTCTCAGTAGTATCGGTAAGTATAAAATTATAGCATTACAAGCCACAAGGAGCGGCGATAACCAAGTGAAGTTGGTTACAAAAGGCAATACCCAAAAAAGCGTAAGGACTGCGAAGACTATAAAACCAATCTTTTTTTTTGCGGTAAAGGTGATCCAGTTTTGCAGGAATACCAGCAAGAAAAACACTACTATAACTATTGGGAAAGCCGTTCCAATAATGAGGCTGGCATTAGGAATACTCCAACAATAATAAGCCAATACTAAAAGTAATCCATACAAAATGGTTTGTAACACACTGCTTAAAAAAGAGGCTGTTAATTTGTAAAGCATTGTTGTAATGGTGTTAAAGCATTTACCTTATCAATCTGATTTATTGGGTTTGTTTTAGATAGGTTTTTACAAAAGTATCAAAATCGGGCAAACTTTTATCTTCATATATTTTGATAAATTGCCTAAACTGCATGTAGCCGTAGATGTACGGATTTTGGGAAGCCGCTTCATAGTTTTTAGTAAAATACGCTTCCTCAGTCATGCCTTCAGGTACCGGATTGGGTAGTTTAGCCGCTATTTTTTTAGCATACGCATAACATTTTTGTAAGTCTTCTTCTTTTAGTTGTTTTCGCCACCACAGTATGGCTATGGTATTGGCCAAATACTCATTTTGATACGAAAGGGCCACTTCACCTTTACTTGTTGCATCTTGAAACGCATGAGCCAGTTCATGGGGCAAATAAAAACCATTAAAAAACAGTCCAAATATTTCTTTTCCCTCCGATTCATTGCCGGCTACTTCATAAAAGAAACTTTTTTGCTCCGGTATAACCTGCTCCCATAAGGGTAAATTAGCTGTTAGGTCTCTGTTGTCATAATAAATAAGAAATGGCGTAGTGTTTAGTACGGCTTTAATCTCATATTTGGTATTAGGACTGAGTCTTTTGATGTCATTTTTAAAAGCGGTAGTTATTTTTTCGGCATCCTTAACCAACATAGTCGAGTCTTGGTAAAGCGTAAACCATCCTTTTTGTCCCACCATGTGAACTGTTGAGCACAACATAGCTATTAGGAAGAGACTTTTTTTCATAAGTTAAAAGAGTAAAGTTATGTTATTATGTATTGTTTTTTTTGAGTAGGTAACTAACAGATAGTCAATATTGTATTTTATCAAAAATAAATAATATCTTTCAATTTAAAGGCTTTTTGTATAAAAAAAATCTTAATTTTTAAAATGCATTTGTGGGTTTCGAGTTTACAGGCCTATTGTTTTAAAGTAGGATCCGGGTTACTACTATACCGTCAGTTCGAGTATCCCTAATGCTAATCAGGAAGTCCAGAGAACTATAGTCCATCATCTCTCATCCCTTATCTCTCATCTCTTATCTCTCATCTCTTATCTCTCATCTCTCATCCCTCATCCCTTATCCCTTATCCCTTATCCCTTATCTCTTATCCCTTATCCCTTATCCCTTATCCCTTATCTAACATCAACCCCAACTTTTCTTGCAAAACAAAAATAATTTGTATATATTAGCTTACAAATACCATAGTAAAGCATTCCTAACCAATATTTTAACCTATGGGAAGTAAAGAATTTCGCCTGTTGATGCAGGCCATTAACGAAGTGAGACAACACCTCAGGATGGAACAAGCGGTCCCCCATGACGAGGAGTTTTTAGACAGTCACCGTATGGAACGCCTGCTGCGTTGCAGCCCTTCTAAACTGTACCGCCTGCGCAAAAGCGGCGCCATCCCTTGCGTGCTGGTAGGCGGTAGGTATTTGTATCCTAAAAAGTTTTTTACTCAGGAAGTCATTAGGAGTATAGTGCAGGAAGATCCGTCTAAGCGATTTGACTCGTATGGAAGTTAAGGAGCCGCTTTCTTTTGGAAATTGTTACCATGTATATAACAGGGGTAACAACAGCGCGCCTATTTTTTTTGAACCGGAAAACTATTACCACTTTTTGCGACTATACGCCAAGTACATCCATCCCATAGCCGACACTTATGCTTGGTGCCTGCTGAAAAATCATTTTCATTTTTTAATTAGGGTAAAAGATTTGGCTGAAATAGACGTAATGAAATTTACTTATTCCAAACACGATAAACCGAAAACTATAGACGCTTCTCGTCAGTTCTCGCATTTGTTTAATGCCTATACCCAAAGTATCAATAAGCGTTACCAACGCACCGGCAGTTTGTTCGAAAGTAGGTTTGAGCGCAAACTGGTTGATAACCAACAGTATTTTAACAATCTTATTTACTACATACACCACAACCCGGTACACCATGGTATAACCCATAACGCTATACTGTATCCGTGGAGTTCTTATGGTACCATAATTTCCGAACAACCTACTTTGTTAAACCGTCAGGCAGTGCTGGAGGCCTATGGTTCTAAGGCCGCCTTTGTGGCTTACCATGAGCAGGAGCAGGACTTGACGGGGATTGCGGATTGGGTTATCGAGTAGGGGTTTCACCTCTCGGAGGGTTCAAAACCCTCCGAGAGGTAGGAACCCCTCCGAGAGGTAAACCGCTTTCCCTTGCACCAACTCGTCATAATGGCTTTCCAACTCAAAACAGTCGGTGGTTGTGATTTCCCAAGTACCTTGTTGGTAGCTATAATAAAACACCATTCTTTGGGTGGCCTGGTGGTTGTTGAGTACTATGGCTAACACATCGTTATCTTCTAAGGCCATAGGTTGGTCAAACGGTGTTCCGGTGGTGAGTTGCTCCAATATACTTTGTTGCCTGTCAATTACCTCTCGGAGGGTTCCAAACCCTCCGAGAGGTAAAACCCGTAATCCGCCAGCAACAATTGCCCCACTACCATCACACCCGTATCCGGATGGTAACGGTACAACACCCAGTAATGCGGCAGGTCTTGTGCGTTGGTTGCGCAAGTGCAGAGTCTTAGGGTGGTGGTGGAGTGGCACATTTTTATATTATTTTAAATTCATTGGCTGCGGCATTGGTTTGTTAAAATCCAATGGCACTATTTTTTTGCATCATGCCTTTGTCTTTGAAGAGGCGTGATATTTCATAAGTTTTTTCAGTGTAGTCGTTGGTTCTGTGAGGTTTATCAATCCACAAATTTTGTAAACTACTACAGTTCAAACATTTTTTTTAATTGAGATGCGAAGGGATTGACTGCGTCGAATTGCATTTCGTGTGGTAGCGGTGATGTTAATAGTTGTAAATCTTTATTGGTAAAAATTATTTATTTTGAAAATATCTTGTATATAACATAGCCAACAATTATTAATATGATAAAGTTTATCAAAGCTTCAATATTTTCTATAATTCCGTTTAAAAAACCTTTACCATGAATCATACTGGGTACTCCCCATAGTAAAGAAACTAAAACTGTAATCATTAATACAGTATATATAGGATTACTCTTTTTTTTATTTTGATTATCTTCCATTCATTGTTATTTAATCTATTAAAACTACGCCCTCCACTCACTAAACTGCCCTTCAGCTTGTTCCATGATTTCTTGTAAGATGGTGTTCAGTTCACTGATACTGACTTTACCCCGCAGTTCTTTTTTTACCGCTAAGCGGATGGCTGCTTTGGCATCTTCTTTATTCATCCAATCAATTTGAAGGTTGCTTTTAACGGCTTTTACTACGCCGTGGACTATGTCTTGAATAGGTCCGCTTTCGTTGATGATTTCTTTTTTAGAAGCCAAAATATCATAAAACGCCAATTCCTCATCGCTTAATCCCAACTCTTTTATTCGGTGGTCTTCGTCCTGCAGTTGCTTGGCGCGTTCTATCAGTTCGGCTATGGTGGTATAGGAGTCAATGGCATTCAAATGATATCGTTCTATCACTTTTTCCAGTTCTTCTTTTAGCGAAGTATATTTTCTAATGTTTTTGTGCAAACGTAGCTTTACTTCATCCAACAAAATGGAACGCATCAACGCTATTTTGATATCAATACTGTCTTTTTCTTCTTTGGCACCCAAAAGGAATTCTTCATTCAAAATAGAAATATCAGCACGCTCTAAACCTGCCATGGCAAATACATCTACAATGTCTTCTGATTCTATACTGCGGCTAATTAATTCTTTGATTTGCTCTTTCTGATTGCCTCGGCTACTTTTTACCGATTTAGCATTGCGGATGGCTTTTGACAAGTGCTGTGCAAACAATACATCTACTGAGTATTCCTGAATTTGAGGTTGCGACTTTACAATAGAAAGTAAACCCGTAAGCTTTTTTTCTTCCAGCATGAACTGGTTTGATTCCTCGTCGTTTTTAATGATGTCGTTTAAGGCTTTTCTAACCAATAACAATTTATCACCATCGCGTAAGCCTTTCCAATCTTGGTAGGTTATGCCTTCCGGTAATAACGATTTACAAAGGGCAACCTGATTAAAGAACATATTCAATGCTTGTTCCATATCAATAGTTGGTTTGCCTTTGCCTCCACCACCGGTGTATTTACTGGTAGCTGTTTTCAATTGATCGCCAATACCGATGTAATCCACAATAACGCCCGACGGTTTGTCTTTAAACACGCGGTTGGTGCGAGTAATGGCTTGCATTAAGTTATGACCTTTCATAATTTTATCTACATACATCGTATGCACACAAGGCGCGTCAAATCCTGTCAGCCACATATCGCGAACAATAACGATTTGCAACGGGTCTTTCGGATTGCGGAAACGTTTCTTTAAGGCTTCGGTAGCGTCTTGGGTGCGCAAGTGCTCGTTCCATTCAATAGGATCGGTCGAGATATTCCCAGTCATGACTACCGCAATTTCAGGACAGCCTTCTATGGCTTTTAAAGCATTGTACATTTTAACGCTGTTGCGTCGGCTCATACAAACGACCATAGCTTTACCTGGTAAGGTATTGGTACGGTTTTTAAAGTGTTTCATAATGTCCTCGGCTACTTTGGCTACTCGTTCTTCGGCTCCGGCGGCATCTTCAATGGCTGCCCATTTTAGGTTGCTGTCGTCTTCTACTTCAGCCGTAATAGCCTCTACTTCGGCGTCTAAGTTTTCGTTCCACAAGTGTAGCTTGGCTAGGCGTGGTTCGTAGTAAATGGGCACGGTAGCTTTATCGTCTACCGCTTGTTTAATGTCGTATATATGTATGGTTTGACCAAATACTTCCTGTGTATCGGCATCTTTGCTGTCAACCGGTGTACCGGTGAAGCCTATAAAAGAGGCATTGGGTAAGGCTTTGCGCAAGTTAGAGGCAAAGCCGTCTAATAACCCATATTGGGTTCTGTGGGCTTCATCAGCCATCACAATAATGTTTTCTCTTTCGGATAGGATAGGGTGTTCGGTTTCGCCCAGTTGGTTGTCGTTTCCGGCTTTTAGACGAAACTTTTCTATGGTGGTAAAAATTACACCGCCACTTCCGGCTGCTAACAAACGGCGCAAGTCATCGGTGGAGTCGGCATGTTGTACATCGCCTACCAAGTCCTTGGCCAACACAAAGTTTTCATACAACTGAAAATCCAAATCGCTGCGGTCTACTTGTACCACTATGGTTGGGTTTTTCAATTCGGGCAAACTACGCAAGAGACCCGCATAAATGGCCATCGAAATACTTTTACCGCTGCCTTGGGTATGCCATATAACCCCAATACGACCGTCGCCATAGGGCTTAATGGCTTTTTTGGCAGCTGCAACGGCAAAGTTAACGCCAAAATACTGGTGGTATTTAGCCCCTTTTTTAATTAAGGTGCCGTTGTGGTCTTCAAAAAACACAAAGTTTTTAATATAGTTGAGCAAGCGGTCTTTGGGAAACAACCCGTGTATTAGGGTATGCATCTGAAAATCGTCTTCTATAATGGTAGTGCCGTCTATACTTTTCCAAGCGGCGTACCATTCAGCCGGGGCATTAAACATACCGTGTTGGGCTTCGTTGCCGTCGCTTATTATGGAAATTGCATTGTATTCAAACAATAACGGAATGTCTTTTTTGTAATGTTCTATTTGATTAAAAGCTTCGGCTATGGTGGTGTTTTCGTCGAACCAGTTTTTAAGTTCAAACAGCACCAGCGGAATCCCGTTGATGTAAATAATAATATCAGGGCGGCGTTTGTTTTTACCTACGATACTAAACTGATTGACTGCCCAAAAGGTATTATTTTCCGGATGTTGAAAATCAATCGGGTAGAGGTGGACTGCCTTTTCGTTGCCTTGGGCATCTTTGTATTCGTAATCTAACCCTTTGGTGAGTTTTAAATGAAACGCTCTGTTGCAATAGTCTATATCAGCGCCTTGGTTATTGCAAAAATCGGCCACAGCCAAGTGTTGCAATTCCTCGGGCAAGTGCGGGTATTGCTTTTGGATAAACGATAACAGTGGCCCTTTTAGGATAACCGCATTGGCATTCTCGGGCAAGTCAGGCCCTTTTATGTGCTGGTATCCCAAATCGGTTAGCCAGTCTATGGTGGCTTGTTCTATTAACGCTTCGGTGGTCATTTTTCTTTACAATTAGTTTTCTTTAAACTCCTTTAATCGTACCTCACCACTAATAAGCTTAGGTAATAAGGTATCTCGCAATTGGGTTAGGGTTTGGTTTTCTTTTGTATTTAACATTATTGTTTCAAAATAATCATTTGTTACTTGATTGAAACTAGTTAATGTTTGTTTATTTGGAATAATAATATCAAAATTTCTCAATGTATTTAGAGTAACATATTGTTGAGTTGATCCTGTCATTTGTGCTTTTATATATTCTTGACCAATTTTAGATTTGAAATAAGAATAAAAATATGACTGCAATTCTGGTGCTTTTGAAGTTTTAAACAAACCAATATTTTTTATTACATAATTAGGTTCTTCATTAACAAAATAAAAATTACCTACAGTTCCAATCATTGTCATTAAAATATCGCCTTTTTCTACTAAACTCCTTTTATTAATTTTAGTAAAATCTTCAAAACTTACTTTATATGCACTAGAAAAATCAATACTATTTCCAGTCATATGTTTAGATGTTATTAAAAAATGGCCTTCTTCAACTCTTTTTGGAGAATCATGTGTTCCGTCTTTAACTTCAATTAACTCTGTTATTTTTTTAACCTCCCAACCCTTAGGAATCATCCCCAATTTACTTTCCACAAATTCCCCATCCTGAAACGGTCCAAAATCTACAAACCAGTGTTTGTATAGCGCCATGGCCATTTCCTCGAGAGTTTTGTTAATAGCAAGGTTGTTTTCTATTTTGTCGTCTATGGCGGAGAGGATGGAGGCTATGGATTGTTGTTCTTGTTTTTTTTCGGGTAAAACAATTTCCAAATCATTAATGTTGTAAATTGGTAACTTTGGTTGCGTTGAACCAACAATTCCTTTACTTATTTCAAATTGACCGATATCAGATATTAAATAATAATAAAGGAACAAATAGTCAACCTCTTTTAGGTTAGTAATTTTTACACAGTTTTCAGTTAAACTTGCATTGTCTAATTTTTTGTCAATTATAGAAACTGAACCAACAGTACCTACAATTGAAAGAATTAAATCATTTGTATTTACTATATATCTTGATATTTTTGGAAAAACATCTTCAGGGACATACTGAACTTTTTCAATAGGTATATTTCGAGTTCCCATGTCGGTAACTCTTATATATGGATGATTTGTAATATTGCTTATTAAAACATCTCCTTTCGGTAATCTTTTACCACCTTTAATTTCTGCAATATCTCCGAGTTTATGTGTTTTCCAGTTGTTTGGCATTAGGTTTTTATTTTAGTAGTCTCTCAGAATAAAAATATTATCAAATTTGAAATTCTTTTAATCTAGAAATATTAAATCTTAAAGTAGTTCTATTTATTCCTATAATTCTAAAATCAACATTACTTCCTTCATCCAAATGATTATAAATGTCATTTATTTCAAATGCTTGTGCTGGATGAAGGAAAAATAAACTTTTGGTTTCAATATTTTCACCCATAACGTAATACCCATAATCTAACGCAACTTTAACTTTACCTGATAACTCATATTTTCTTAACACATGAGATATTTCTTTGAACGATGCCTTAAAGTGAAAACTAAGCATATTTACTAAATTTTCAAGGTAAGGTTTCTTTTTCATTTTAAAATAATCATCAACTATTTCCTCTATTGTTTTGTTAAGAGGAATTTCTACATTATCATCATAAATAGAATATTCGGTACTTATAAAAATTGGAATTGGAATTTCGAGCAAACTTTTTTTCTTATCATAATCGTAATTAAGAGCTTCTTTAAACCTATCGAATTGTTCAGAAAGAGATACATTCCTTGAAATATATATTAAAAGACCATTGTTAATTAATTGAGTAACTTTTTTTTGTAATCTATTAATTGCTTTTTGGTTGCCTCTTTTAGGGTTTAATAGATTTGAAATTTTTTCATTTACTTGTTTACTATTGATATGTTGTCTAGTTGCAATACTAATTGCAGTAACTAATCCTTTATCACTACCAACTATTACATTAATAAAATCTTCTGCGTTAATATGTTTTATCAAATTATAGCGGTTGTAAATTTCATAAGCTAATTTAATTGCTTGAAGTTTTTTTCTATTAGCTTTTAATAAATCCTCTACGATTTTTAAAGGTTCAACATCGAATATAAGTTTGATGTCATTATAAAGGTCATATTTTTCAATAATAATTTTAGCTAAACCATAATTGCCATTTTCAAATAAAAACAATAATAAGATATTAATGATTTTTTGGTTTTCTGAATTTACAACTATTGTTCCATTATAAGTAGTTATACAATAAGAAATTAGCTGAATATTGCGTAAATCGAGTAATACATCTAATAATTGGAAAAAAATTTCCTGCCCATTATTGTTTTCAAAAATTTTCTTAAATATTGTTAAGTGTTGTTTCGTAGGTTTTTGAACATTTTTTAAAAGTTTTGAAATGAGGATAAACTGTTCAAACTCAGCTAATGCTAAGAAACCTCTAGCTGAGTTGTTAGGGTCATTAAAATCTTTTGCTAAAAATTCAGCTTTTAAAATTAATTCTTCTTCAATAATTTCATCTTTTTGCGAAGACATAACACATTGTGCAGCTAAATAAATATTATAAAAAGCTACTTGTCTTAAAAAATCATGTTTTTTCTCTATTGGAAGACTATGATAAAAGAAACGAATACTTTGAAAGTACTTTTCATAGTTTGCCTTATTATTTAAGTCCTTCATCATAATCCTAAAATTGCAATTTCTTCTTGAGAATGGAAGTAATCTTGGTATGCCTGATGAGCAAATGTATAAAGGTTATCTCTCTTTTCTAAAATACCTAATTGAGTAACTATTTCCAAGACATATATAATGTCAATAGTTAAACCATATTTTTGTTTACTTTCTAAAAAATAATTTAAAACCTCGTTTTCTGGCATACCAGAATTTGTATCTTTATTTTCTAAACTCCAGTAACCTAAATGTCTTAATAAAGTATGGATGGTCTTAACATGAAAATTTCCATCTTTTTTTTCTTCTATTTCTCTCAAATAAAGACTTTGAATGAACTTGCCAATAATTTCACCTTCACTTTTGGGTATTTCCCCGCTGACCTTATAAATTTCAATTAGGCGTGACAACATTAACGGAACTCTGATTATTTTTTCTAATCTATCATCTTCTTTAATATTCTTTAAAATTGCCTGAGCTTCGGCTTTACTGTCAGTATTTCTATTTAAAAAAATTTCAATTTGTTCAATATCCATTTTCTGAAGCTGAAAAACAGGAACTTCTTTGAATATATTTTCATCTTGTGGGCGATTTGATAAAATAATAAAACATTTTTTATAGATTTTAACCAAACTCTGAATCTCGCGCAGCCTAATCGTTTTTAATTGGTTACTGTCATCTCGTGGAATCTCATTAATTGCATCTAAAAATAAATTTATTCTACCTTCCACAAGCATACGCTCACCTAAAACTTCATCAACTCCAATTTTAGAAAAAATTGTATTTTTAATAGATACAGATTTGTCAGTCAATAAACCTAAAGATATATAAACAGGAATATTGTTTAATGGGTCTTTTAGCTTTTTATCAGCATCTACGTAGGCTAAATACTCTAAGGTTGTACTTTTACCCATACCAGCATCACCCCAAATTAACATTCTCTTTTCAGGCACACTTGATTTTCTTAAATCATTTACTGAACCTCTTCTTTCTATCCTTTCATTTTCTTGATCATTGATACCATTTTCTATTACAAGATTGTGTGATAATCTTATGTCTTCATGTCCTTTAATGTGAACAAAGCGACCGATACGAGACTTAAAATCTTCCTTTACAGAGTTAAGATAAGGTTTAAAATCTTGCTCTTTTTGTAAATTTTCATTGCTTATAATTTCTGCAAGTTCATTTTTCCATCTGTCGACAACGAGTATATATACTATTAATATATTTTCTATATTTTCATAAAGCTCTTTTAGTGACCAGTTTTCACATAAATGGCTCTCTAAATTTCTTAATTTATAAGCTTTTAATAGATGATAAGCTTTAAAATTTGTAGTTTTTAATTTTTCTGCATCTTCAATCTCAAAATCTATATTGCCTGGATTAAGACTTAGCGCACCAATTAAAGCGGAAAGACCTTTTTTTTCTTTATCAAATTTCTCATATTTACCTTGGTTAACTAAGTATAGTACCTTTCTAAAAAAAGGTTCAATTTTTGCAAAATCTGTAAAAAGTGCAGTTTTTTTTGGTTTACCTACATCGTCTACTAAAATAATTTGAAGAGCATTTGAAATTCGGGATTCTATACCGTCTAATTTAAGATCGGAATTATTTAATTTAACTGATAGACAAAGTTCAAACAGTTGAATTAATTCCATTAATTGTTCTTCTGTATAATCTTTGAAAATCTTTTTAGTTTCTTCAAAAATTGCTTTTTTTATCGCTTCCCAGTTAATCATAATTTTAATAAGATATCTTATAAGTTTATAGTTATTACATAGAATATTGATTATTATAACTTCTCAAAATTCTCCAATATCTTTTGTTGCAATTCATTCCCTTTCGTAAACTGTGCTTGCAATTGTGTTTTTAAGGCTTCCATTTTATCTTCAAAGGCAATCCCGTCGTCTTCCACTTCTTCGGTACCTACATAAATACCCGGGGTTAGTTTATAGTCTTGCTTTTGTACTTCGGCAAGGGTGGCAGCATAACAGTAGCCTTCAATATCTTGGTAAGGCTCACCGTCCCTCGACTGCGCTCGGGATGACAAATCTGAGGAGACATTGCGCCATGCGTGGTAAGTAGCGGCTACTTTGTCAATATCAGCATCGGTAAACACACGCAGTTTGCGGCTTTCCATGGTGCCCATTTTACTGGTGTCTATAAACAGGATTTCGCCCAAGCGTTTGCGGTGTTGGCCGTCTTTACCATCGCGGTTTTTGCTCAAAATAAAAATACAGGCCGGGATGCCGGTGGTTAAAAACAGTTTGTCGGGTAGGCGCACAATACAATCAATCATATCGTTATTCACCATAAACTCCCGCACGTTTTTCTCGCCTTTATTATTAGAGGTCATGGCACCATTGGCCATTACCACACTGGCAGTACCTTTATCACTCAAATGGCTCCAAAAGGTTTGCATCCACATATAGTTAGCATTGCCATGGGTAGTAAACTCTTCTTTCGGCCCAAACAAGCGTGGGTCGTTCTCGGGTAAGTCCTCCGGGTGCCATTGGCTTACATTAAACGGTGGGTTTACAATGATAAAGTCGGCTTTTAAATCGGGGAACTTGTCTTGTAGTAAGGAGTCGCCCAAGCGCACATCAAACGACAAATCACGCAGGGCTAGGTTCATTTTACACAAACGCAAAGTACCGTCGTAACGCTCTTGCCCGTAAATGGCAATGTTCTTTTTATCACCTCCGTGGGACTGCAGGAATTTTAACGATTGCACAAACATACCACCGCTACCGCAAGCCGCATCAAATATTTTCCCTTCGTAGGGTTCAATCATTTCTACCATCAAACGCACTATACTGCCGGGTGTAAAGAACTGTCCGGCACCACTGCCTTCGGCCAAGGCAAACTTGCCAATGTAGTATTCGTAAACGCGCCCTAATACATCACTCTCAGGGTTTTCCTTTTGCGAGAGCTTAGGGTTGGAGAGTAAATTAATTAGTCCGCCTACTTGTCGGGCTGTGAGTTGGCTTTTTATAAAAATACGGGGTAATATGCCTTTTAAATCGGGTCTAAACTTAGCCAAAGTGGCATCTAGTATGTCAAAAGCATCATCTACAATAACCTTAATGTTGTCTTGCTCGGCATTGGCTTTTAAATACTCCCAAGTGGCTTCATTGGGAATGATGTAAACGTTTTTAGACAAGTACTCGTCGGCATCTTCCAGCACATAGTTAATTTCCTCTTGGTCATTGGTGTAATAAGAAGAGTTTTTGTCTTGGGTTAAGGCTACCAGTTCTTCCTTGCGCATTTCATAGCGTTCGCTCATGTGCTTTAGGAAAATCATGGGTAGCACATAGTCTTTATATTGGTTCTCAGCTACAGCGCCTCGCAACTCATTAGCAGCTTTCCAAAGTTCTTGTTCAAAATTAATATCGGCTTTTACAGTAGTTTTAGCCATAAAGCATGCACTATTTTAAGGGTTAGGGTAATTTTCAAACATAAAGAAAAATTCTCACACTTGCAATCCCCATTGATAGGGATTTTAACACCCAGTTTCGGGGATAAATTCTTAAACTTTGACGGTGAGTAACCTTAGGTTTGGGTTTAAAGGTAAGGAATAGGAGGGTAGTGTTTTTATGGTTTTCCGTAATTACCAACAAAGTTTCAAACCACTTTTTAGTTGGTAACTACAGTAAGCTTTAGCGGGGCAATTACTGTAAAAGGGTTACTGCCTATGGGTACTTGTTGCAAGGCGGTGTCTAAAGCTTGGAGCTTAGTGGTGAGTAGGGTGTAAAAGCTAATAAAAAATTGGTCGTTGGCTTCGCCCCAGTTAGGATCCAGCTTGGGTAGGGGAACCAATTGGTATTGTTGGCCGTTGTGGGTTTGTATGGCTTGGGTATGGTTAGGCAAAGCCATTACCACATTAGGCTCACGGTATTGGTAGTTAATTTGTCCGGTAGCCATTTGCCTTAGGGTAAGCCCGGTTATGGTATTTTGGTAAAACGAGGCCAAGTATTCGGTATCGTTACGCCAGTCTTTATGTTGTAATTGCCAATTGCCTGTAAACAAACCATCAGGGCTGAGTTGGCCTTTAATCCCATCAAAATCAATATGGCCGGTTAGGGTGTCGTTTACAAAATTAAATTGCGCTGTTGTTTTGGTAGTAGTGGGTGCTGTTTTACTGTTTTTTTGTTCGCGTACGGTTTTGGTATAGGTCCACACGCCTTGGCGTTGGCCTTGGGTAAAAGTACCCGTAAAGCTTTCGGTAATGTTTACGGTACCCACCCGTTTATCGGTAACCGTGCGAATGGTTTGGCATTCCCACACGCCGTGTTTGGCATTGTGCTCATAGGCACCTGTAAGCTGGTAAGTTACAGGGCTGTAATCGGTTAGCTTAGCCGTATAGCTAAACTTCCCGTGCATAATGCGCTCTAAGTTAGCGTTTTCGTAATAGGTATAATTAGCTTGCCCATTTTGGTAGGAGCCTTTGTAATGGCTAAGCGTTTGCCCAACCAAAGCCAGAGGACACAAAAACGCTATACAAAGCCAAGCATACAAAACAATACGGTACATAGTGCAGTTTAATTTTGTCAAAAATACAAAAAAAGGGGTAAAGTTGTCGGTTACGGGTTGCGAGTTCAAAGTCTCTACTTAGGAGTTATCCGCAACCCACAACCCACAACCCGCAACCCATAACCCACAACCTATAACCCACAACCCATAACCCATAACCCATAACCTATAACCCGCAACCCATAACCCACAACCCACAACCCACAACCCATAACCCATAACCCACAACCTATAACCCACAACCTATAACCCACAACCCACAACCCACAACCTACAACCCATAACCTAAAACCCACAACCCACAACCCACAACCTACAACCCATAACCCATAACCCACAACCCACAACCCACAACCCTCCACCTTCCTTCGGCTCTCCTTCGCAAAAAGTACCCCATTTGCGAACCAAACCCGAACCAAACCCGAACGAGAGTGGGAGACGGGTGTGAAGATACCGGTCAAAACCAGTCAGGAGTAGTCAACAATAGTCAATAGTAGTCATAACCGGTCAACACCGGTCATGTTTGGCGGCGGGCTTGTTGGGGAGGAAAGGGTGTACTAGCTTTGGCCTTAATCAGTTACCGTAATGGGCTGATGCTTAAAATAGTAACCCTTTAAAAAATTAAAATTATGGGAACTTACAACAAGGGCATTTTAGGCCCGTTTTCAGGAAAAGTTGGTACAGTAGTAGGAGCCAGCTGGCGCGGTAAAGACGTAATGCGCTCTTTGCCAAAAAAAACCGATCGCACCCCTACCGAGGTGCAAATGCTGCAACGCTTAAAGTTTACCACCGTAAGCGATTTTCTAACGCCTATGAGCAATGTGATTTCGCTGTACTTTGGCAGCGGCAGCGGGGAACTCACCCGACGCAACCAGGCCATGTCCTACCACATGAAAGAGGCGGTGACTTATGCCGACCCTGTTTTTGAAATTTTGTACAACAAAGTGCTTATCAGTAAAGGCGATTTAACCGGGGTGCAAAACCCAACGGTTGCGGCTGCGCCTACCAATAAGCTGGCGTATACCTGGGAGGACAACTCGGGGCAGGGAGCGGCCAAGCCTACCGATCAATTGGTAGTGGTGGTATATGCCCCGGCCGAGAACCTGTATTTTACCACCCTAAACGCTGCTTTTCGCGATGATGCCACGGCTGAGGTGCAGTTGCCTGCCTTTTTTAACGGCCTAGAGGTACAAAGCTGGATTACTTTTGCCGCCGCCGATGGGAAAGCGTATGCGACTAGTGTGTATATGGGAGCGGTAACGGTGAGTTAGTAATTACGAATTATGAATTACGAATTACGACCCGAGGCATTTGATATTAAGAAAAATTAATAATCGGAGCGCAGCGGAATAAATTACGAATTAATGTAGTTAGTACTTCTATTATTGTAATTAGGAAATTAAAACAATAGTAAAGTGAGTTAATATGAGTTATTAAACAGAGGGCTATTTGTGATATTCACTACTCATTCCATTCGTAATTCGTAATTCGTAATTTCTATTTATGATTTCAGTCGTCTTCACTACTCATTCCATTCGTAATTCCTAATTCGTAATTCGTAATTCCTAATTCCTAATTCGTAATTCCTAATTCATAATTCCTTTCAAAGTTTCTTCTTCACATTATGAATAAACATCGTCAGCTCTCGGGTAAAGGCATCTAGGGCGTTGATAGAAGCTTTCATGTTGTTTACTACCTCGCCAAGCTCTTCTTTGTCAAGGTCATATTCCAGCAAGTCGGCTATGCCTATGATATTGGCTATCGGCAGGCGGACTTTGTGCGAGGTCATAAACATCATTTCCTCTAAGCTTTTAATGTATGCTGTTTTTTCTTTTTCGGCTATTTTAAGCTGGGTGATGTCGTAGCCGGTTATGATGAATTTTTTCTTTTTATCGAGCGGGTGCAATATGCGCAACATGTATTTGGTACTGCCGTCTTCTTGAGGGATTTCGTCTATCCACTCTACACTGTCGTTTTTGCTGATGTTTTGAAACGACCACTGTCTTTTCTCGGCCAAAGTGGGATCTAAACCGGTAAGTTTACACAAGTCGAAATCGGTTTTCCCAATCACCCAATCCCTTATTTCTTGGCTTTCTATGCCTTTAGGATTCACGTACAAGTATTGTTCTTTACTGTCATAAACCGCTATTTCGGTAGGGATTTTATTTAAAATTTCATCGGTAAATTGCTTTTGTTTTTCAATTTGAGCCGTTCTTTTTTTCACCCTTTTTTCCAGTTCCAGGTTCATGCGTTGGGTATTGATTTCCGATTTTTTTCGTTCGGTTATGTCAACAAAAGTGCCTATGTAGCACATTTTATTATCCAATTCAATGCTTTCTACTGAGAAAAGCACGTCTATGATGGTACCGTCAAAACATTTGAGTTGCGATTCTATACCGCGTTTACTGCCGCCTTCTTCCTTAAGGTTTTTTCGGATTTTTTCGGATTCTTCGGGTTTAATAGTATCCAATTCGAGGGGTGTTTTGCCCACCAACGCTTTTTGGTCAAAACCCGACAGCATACAAAACGCCTCATTGGCATACAGGATGTTTCTGTTTTCAATTTCGGTGATAATGATGGCAACCGGACTGGATTCGAGGACTTGATAGAATTTTTTATACGTTTCCGCAATCATTTCGTAAGCCTCTTTGCGTTCGGTAATGTCTCGACCAATGGCATACTTAAGATCGTCTACCATGGTAACATTCCATTCAATCCATTTGTAGGTGCCGTCTTTGCTGCGGTAGCGGTTTATAAAGTTAAGCGTCTGATTCTTTTCAAAAACAATCTCTTTTTCGTTGTTTGATCTGTCAATATCATCCGGATGGATAAAATCAAAATAACTTCGAGCCAAAAACTCTTCTTGGGTATAGCCTAGTATTTTAGTTACGGCCGGATTAATGCTGATAAAATACCCTTCTTTGTTGGCCACGCCTATCATGTCGAGCGACTGGTTGTAAATTAAATTCAGTTTTTCCTCGGTTTTGCGTTTTTCGGTAATGTCTCTAAAAATCAATACCGAACCTATAATATGGCCTTCGCTGTCGTGTATAGGTGCGCCACTGTCGTCTATATAAATAGTAGTGCCGTTTTTTTGGATGAGTTGGGTGTTTTTTGCCAGAAATACAATTTTGTTTTCCTTCATGGCCATCAAAGCCGGGTTACCATTTTTTTCGGGAGCGTCGGGGTTTACTATATTAAAAACAGTTTCTATAGGTTGGCCTACAGCGTCTTTAAAGAGCCAACCGGTAATGTGCAGTCCGGAACGGTTGATAAAAGTGATGTTGCCGTTAACGTCGGTGGTAATAACGCCATCGCCCAAGCTGTACATGGTTTGCCGGTACCATTCATTTTGAACAAACAAGGCTTCTTCTTGTTGGTGTTGTACCTTTATTTTTTGAAACAGCTTGTAAAAAGTGATGGCAAAAATAAGGATAGAGATCAGAACGCTGTAAACTAGGGTGAATTTGAGGGTATTTACCGATTTTTGGGCTTCATAAGTGCGTTGTTTTAATAAACGGTTTTCATGGGTATTGAATTTTTGGAACGCTAATCGCAGTTGGTCCATAATCATTTTACCTTCGCCTTTGTTCACCAAATCAATAGTCTGCTCACTTCCTGATTGGTGTAAGGTAGAAAGGGATTTTTCTATAAAACGGTATTTTTGGTGGATAAGGCTTTTGATGTGCTTCAGCCTTTGTTGTTGTACTTTATTGTCCTTAATAAGTTTATCCAGCTGCACTAATAACCTGTTTTTTGCGGCAATCGAATGATGATAAGGGGTTAAAAAAGAGGTGTCTTTTGTAAGGATGTACCCGCGTTGCGCCGTCTCGGCATCTTTTATGGCAGAGAATAAAGCATTGCTTGTTTTTAAAACCCGGTAGGTGTGCACTACATACCGGTCTTGTTGGGTGTTTTTATCAAGACTCACAAATAATAAAACATTGATAAATACCAGTAAGGCTAGGGCGGTACCAAATGCTGCAACGGCCAAATTAAAATGTAATTTCCACTTCATAGTTAGAAAAATTAAAGCGTTACGGTCAATGATAATTCAGAATCTGCGTCTTGTGGTGGTAGTCAATGGGTATTGATTCCTTAAAAGTAAGAAAATTTAGTATTGCCTGTTGCGTTGCCTGTTATTTTTTTGCGTTTACCCGGTAAAAAATAGTGTACTGCCTTTTCTGTATGGGTTTCGAATGCAAAAAAATTACAAATACTACAATTAAAATGGAATAAAATTGTGCTTTATGTAATTTTTTGACAAAAAAAATGCATTAAATGCTTTTGTATATTTGCTAAATAAGTATATTTATGCAAAATTTATATATATGGAGATTATAGCGTGTCCCAAATGCCAAAGTGATGCGATAGTAAAAAGTGGTGTCATCAAAGACAGGCAAAGGTTTTTGTGTAAAAAGTGTAATTACTACTTTACCGTAAATAAACTGGGGAAAAAGATTGATAGTTACTATGTCACCAAGGCCTTGCAACTGTATCTGGAAGGCTTGAGTTACCGCGAAATAGAGCGTATTATCGGGGTTTCGCATGTTACCGTAAGCAACTGGGTTAAGGAGTTTAAAATCTCCAAACCCAATCATACCGATTACCATCCTACGTACAAGATATACAACCACTTAGAATTGGTGGAATTTCTTAAAAATAAAGAAGTTTTGAAAGGCGCCGGGATGATTATCACCGAATTGGGAGATAAGTTCATGCTCATAAAATGGGAGCGTTTCAAAGATTAACTATAGTATTTTACAACAATATATATCGTAATTTTTTTCATTCGTTAAATATTGGAATTTGGCTGAACAAAAAATAACCAAAACCAATTATTTGAATTATGAAAAAATTACTAATGTTAACGTTTGCCACCTGTTCTTTATCAGGTTATGCACAGCAAACACCAGCAGCCGCAACACCAGCTGCACCTGCCGCTCCGGCCGCTAAAGAGTGGGATGTGAGCGTTTACGGTTTTGTTCGAACCGATTATATTTGGGATACCCGTCGTTCTGCACAAGTACGCGAGTACAACTTGAACCTCTATCCTTTAGATGAGCAACTGGATGCCAACGGCGACGATCTAAACGATGCCGGCGCTTCCAACTTCCTTTCAGTAGTATCGCGTTTGGGCGTTAAAGCTAAAGGACCGGATGTATGGGGAGCCAAAACTACCGGAACCTTAGAAGGTGATTTCTTTGGCAATACCGAAGCGTCTATCGGTTTGTTCCGTTTGCGCCACGCTTATGTAAACATGGAGTGGGAAAAAACCACTTTAACGTTGGGACAAACTTGGTATCCAACTTTTATACCGGAGGTGTTTCCCGGTGTAGCCAACTTCAGCACCGGTATTATGTTTAACCCGTTTGGATGGGTATCGCAAGCGCGCATTAAGCAAAATTTGACTAAAGAATTGTCGTTTGCCTTTACCGCTTACAAAGAAAGAGAGTTTACTACCGCTACCGCTACCGGTGGTACGCAAAACTCGGCTTCGTTCAACTCACCACTGCCTACAGTACACGGTCAGTTACAATTTAAAAACAAAACTTGGATTGCCGGTTTAGGATTTGAATACAAATCATTACAACCTTTAACCGTAAGCAATGGTTTAGCTTCTAAAGAAAAAGTAAACACCACTTCGGTAGTAGGATACTTTAAATACAACAACGATAAATTTCACATCAAAGCCTACGGAATTAGCGGTAAAAACTTGTACAACTTAGTAATGTTGGGCGGTTTTGCAGGCTATACTGTTCCCGGACAAGTGGAAACTTACGAAGGTATCAAAACCACCGCTATGTGGGTAGATATTGCCGGAAATGGTAAAAGTGTTGCCCCGGGCTTATTCTTTGGTTACACTAAAACCGATGGCGTGAGCAAAGACAATCCAACAACTTTATACGGTAGAGGTTTTGGCGGTACTCGCGGTGTTGATAACGTAATGCGTGTTTCGGCTCGTGTCGATTTCAAACAAAATAAATTCAGAGTAACCCCTGAAATTGAATACACCGGAGCCACTTGGGGCGATTTAAAACCGGATGCCACTTTTGACGGCAACAACAAAAAAGTAGGCAATTTCAGAGCAATGGTTTCTTGTTGCTATAGTTTCTAATAAACCAATTTAATCTTTATACAGTATGAGCGATAAAAAAACAAAAGGAATTTGGAAAGTGATTTCCGCTTCCTCCATGGGGACCATGATCGAGTGGTATGATTTTTACATCTTCGGTAGTTTGGCCGTAGTATTATCTACCAAGTTTTTCCCAACAGACAACCCTACAGCGGCTTTCTTGTCTACTTTAGCCACCTTTGCCGCCGGTTTCGTGGTACGTCCGTTCGGAGCTTTATTCTTTGGCCGATTAGGCGACTTAATCGGAAGAAAGTACACCTTTATGGTAACCCTAATGTTAATGGGTGGAGCCACTTTTGTCATCGGATGTATTCCGAGTTATGAAACCATTGGTTTTGCTGCTCCGGTATTGGTGTTAATCTTGCGTTTGTTGCAAGGTTTGGCTTTAGGAGGTGAATATGGTGGTGCCGCTACCTATGTGGCCGAGCACGCGCCTAAAGGCGAAAAAGGCTACTGGACATCGTGGATTCAAACTACAGCTACTGTTGGTTTGTTCATTTCCTTGATGGTGATTTTGATTACCAAAGCCTCTATGTCTAAAGAATCTTTTGATGAATGGGGATGGAGAGTACCGTTTTGGGTATCTATCCTAATGGTATATGTATCGTACTTGATCCGTAAAAACATGGACGAGTCTCCGGTATTTGCCAAAGCGAAATCAGAGGGTAAAACATCAACCAATCCGTTAAAAGAAAGTTTCGGACACAAATACAACTTAAAATTTGTTTTGTTAGCACTTTTCGGAGCTACTATGGGGCAAGGAGTTGTATGGTACACCGGTCAGTTTTATGCGATGAACTTCCTTAAAACTGTACAAAGCATCGACTCTTCACAAGTAGACATGTTGTTAGGGATTGCCTTAATTTTAGGAACACCTTTCTTTGTATTCTTTGGATGGTTGAGTGATAAATGGGGAAGAAAATCAATTATGATGGCAGGTATGTTGTTGGCTATCTTATTGTATAGACCAATTTACCGCGCTATGTATGCTACGACCGATTTAGCCAATAAAACCGAAATCGTAGAACAAACTAAAGTAGTGCCTTCAATGAAAGAGGTAGATGCTACTAAAATGGATTCTATTTACACTACTACCAAAGCTTACACAGATGGTACTGCGGTAGAAGAAATCAAAACCAAACATTTTGAAAACGGTAAGTTGATGATAGACGACAAAGGAAAAGACAAAATCGAAACCAAAGTCACCAAAAAAATCAACTCCGGCGATATGTGGTTCTTAGTATTCATGGTATTTGTACAGGTAATTTTTGTAACGATGGTTTACGGACCAATTGCGGCTTTCTTGGTAGAAATGTTCCCGGTAAAAATCAGATATACATCGATGTCGTTGCCGTATCACGTTGGAAATGGTATATTTGGGGGATTGCTTCCGGCTATTTCAACGTACTTTGTGACAACTGCCAAAGATGCCGGCGATCCTGAGTTTTATTTGGAAGGATTATGGTATCCTATTGGAATTGCCGCCGTATGTTTTGTCATCGGAATGATTTACATTGATAGAAAAATTAATACTCTTCACGACTAAAACCCAATATTATGAACGCATTAAAGAAATTTTTAGGGATTGCTTGGATAGCTTTAGCCGTGGCTGTTGCCTATTTCGCAATCGGGATTTTCGGAGGTAAATTAACCTCAGGAAAACAAGACGATTTAGTTTTCGGAATAATTATATTTTTCATATTATTACCGTTAGTTGTAACCGGCTTAACTATCTTTGGATGGTATGCCATCACCGATGAATATGAAGATTAACAGGTATAAATAGTTTATTGGTAACCAAGGGCTCTTACATTGTAAGGGCTTTTGGTGTTTTTAAAGCAAAATAGTTTATGAAACAACGTCATCAGCAAAAATTAGTCATTATTTCCCTGGTATTGCTCATTGCTTTAAACCTTCCCATAGTGTTGTTGTTTGACAGCGCTGATAGTTTATTGGGCTTTCCGGTGATTTACATTTACATTTTTTCGGTGTGGTTGTTTTCGGCCTTACTTTCATTACTCATCATAAAAAGATACCATGAATAGTATAGCTTTATTAGTCATTTTAGGGTTGTACCTAAGCGTATTGTTTTTCATAGCGCATTGGGCAGAGAAAAAAGAAAGTTCGCGTTGGGCTAACAATCCGTATGTTTATTCGTTATCCTTGGCGGTGTATTGTACGGCTTGGACGTATTACGGCAGTATAGGCGTAGCTGCTAATTCGGGTTTGAATTACTTGCCGGTGTATTTAGGTCCGATTATCATTATTCCGGCCTGGATGATTATTTTAAAGAAAATCATCCGCATCTCCCGAGTAAATAAAGTATCCAGTATAGCCGATTTTATTTCGCTTCGTTACGGAAATAGTAGGTTTTTAGGAGCGGTGGTAACTATCGTTTGTCTGTTTGGGATCTTACCCTACATCGCACTCCAACTAAAAGCTATTTCCGAAACTTTTCACTTGGTTACCCAAACGCCGTCTAACTCTAATATATTTGATGACAGCACCACTTATGTGGCTTTTGCCTTGGCGATTTTTGCTTCTATTTACGGTACGCGCTATGTAGATGCTTCCGAAAAACGAAAAGGAATAGTTACAGCGGTTGCTTTAGAAAGTGTGCTGAAGCTGGTATTCTTTATCATCATTGGGGTGTACGTTACCTTCTTCGTTTTTGACGGCTTTGATGATATTTATGCCAAAGCTTCCTTGCTGGAGAACTTCCAAGAAAAAAACACTATAGGCGGATTGCCACAAGCGCTCAACTGGTTTTTCTTGTGTGTGTTATCATTGTTTGCCATCTTTTTACTGCCGCGACAGTTTCAGGTGTCGGTTATAGAAAACACACGTGAAAATCATGTAAACACCGCAGTTTGGTTGTTTCCGTTGTATTTGTTATTGTTCAACATTTTTGTATACCCAATAGCTTGGGGTGGTAATATTTTATTCGAAGGGCAAAGCGTAAACTCCGATACTTATTCGCTTTTAATTCCGCAGTTTTTTGATAATAAAACGCTTACCGTAATGGTGTTTTTAGGCGGTTTCTCGGCAGCCATTTCTATGATCGTCGTTTCGTCTATCGGTTTGTCCACCATGGTGAGTAACAACCTGATTATTCCTTATGGGTTACTGGGCCGATTGCAACACAACGAACAAACCACCATCAACAAAAAAATTGTCAATATCCGTAAGATTGGGATATTCTCGCTGATTATCATCGCTTACTTTATTTACCGCTATTTTGCTTTAGATTATAGTTTGTTTTCCATTGGTTTGGTGGCATTTGTAATTATTGCCCAATTGGCGCCGTCTTTCTTCGGAGCACTGTTTTGGCGAAGAGGATCAAGAACCGGAGCCGTTTCAGGCTTAATTGTTGGTTTTGTGATTTGTTTGTACACTTTGCTTATTCCGTATGCTCTGGGAATTACTTCATCTGATACTTCTTTTATAACTAATGGCTTTTTGGGGATTGAACTATTGCGACCGTTACAACTGTTTGGCCTGGATTATTTGCAACCGGTGCCGCATGCTTTGTTTTGGAGTTTGTTGTTCAACTTTATGACGTATATCGCCGTATCGGTTAGTTTTAAAGGCAATTATCGCGAGCGCAATTATGCTGAGATGTTCCTCGACATTAACAAATACATCAACATGCACGAAAATGCTTTTGTGTGGAAAGGAACAGCTTATCGAAATGATATTGAAAAAGTGTTGATTAAGTTTTTAGGCGAAGATAGAACCAAGCGCGCCATGAACATCTTTAACGTTAAATACAACGTAGATAAAAACGAAGAGTTGGCCGATGCGCGTTTGATTAAATTCTCCGAAAACCTACTGACCGGTCATATTGGTACGGCTTCGGCTAAAATCCTCATCTCAAGCGTGGTGAAAGAGGAAAAAATCACTTTGCCCGAAGTATTAAAGATATTAGAAGAATCCAAAGAGAACATCATCATCAACAAAAAACTCACCGAAACCTCTAACGAGCTTAAAGAAATATCAGCTAAATTGCAGGAAGCCAACCAGTCGCTGATGATTAAAGACAAACAAAAAGATGAATTCCTCGATACGGTTACCCACGAATTGCGAACACCAATTACGGCCATCAGGGCATCGAGTGAGATTTTGTTCGACGATGATGAGATACCGGACGAACTGCGCAAACAGTTTTTGCAAAACATTATTTCCGAATCGGATAGATTAAACCGTTTGATTGATAAGATTTTGGATTTGGAGAAATTTGAAACCGGTCGCCAAAAATTGCATGTAGCCCAACACAAAATTATGGCAACGCTGGAAAATTCCATTGAACCGTTACAGCAGTTAATTGCCAACAAAAACATACATGTGCATTTGGAGGGCAATGCCAATCTCAAAGCCGAATACGATGAAGACCGCATAGTGCAGGTGGTGACTAACTTGTTGTCGAATGCCATTAAGTTTTGTCCGGATACCAATGGTTTGATTACTTTAGCGGTTTACGATAAGTTTGATTTTGTGCAAGTAGAAGTAAGCGACAATGGTAAAGGCATAGCCGGTACCGATTTTGAAAACATATTCGACAAGTTTTACCAATCCACCAATCAGAATTTCAAAAAGCCTATCGGCAGCGGATTAGGATTGGCCATTTGCAAACAAATTATAGAACACCACAAAGGGAATATTTGGGCCGCTAACAATGCTACCGGCGGCGCGTGTTTAACCTTTACGTTACCCAAAAAACAACAAGCATGAGAAAGATTTTAATTGTAGACGATGAGCCTAACATCGTCATGTCGTTAGAATACACGTTTAAAAAGAACAACTTTGAAGTGTTTATCGCCCGAGATGGACAGGAAGCCTTGGATATATTACAAAATCAATTGCCCGATGTGATTATCTTAGACGTGATGATGCCCTTGGTAGACGGATTTGAAACCTTAGAGCAAATTAAGAAAAACGAAAGACTCCAACACTGCAAAGTGATGTTTCTATCTGCCAAAAACAAAGAAAGCGATATCGAAAAGGGAATGGCACTGGGTGCAGATGCCTACCTAACTAAACCGTTCTCCATTAAAAAAGTAGTAGAACAGGTCAACGAGTTGTTAGCGTAGTCGTATAGTCGCTACTTGATTGGTATTATATTGATAATGAGTATTTTTAGTTGAAATAATTTTTCTTTTTTTACAGAGTAACATATATAGCTATTTAGCAATAAAGTTGGAAAAGGTAAGGGAATAATGGTTACTTTTAGACTGTTAATTAAACTGTTATCAACCTAACCTTATCCATGAATTACCAAGAATTATACAACCAAAGCATTCAAAACCCGGAAGCTTTTTGGGCTGAGCAAGCCCGTCAAGTGGATTGGTTTACCCAACCGCAAACCATACTGTCTGAAGACGAAAACGGTTACCCAATGTGGTACAAAGACGGCAGTTTGAACGCCTGTTATTTGGCACTCGACAAACACATAGCCGATGGTTTTGGCGAAGAAATAGCACTCATATACGATTCGCCCGTAACCCAAACCGTAAAAAAATACACTTATAACGAAGTCAAATCGGAAGTCGCCCGACTCGCCGGAGGTTTGGTTTCTCTTGGTTTAAAAAAAGGCCATACTGCTGTAATTTATATGCCGATGATTCCGCAAGCCACTTTTGCCATGTTGGCTTGTGCCCGAATAGGCGTAACCCATTCCGTAGTTTTCGGAGGTTTTGCACCACATGAATTGGCCATCCGCATAGACGATTGCAAACCTCGAGTGATTATTACCGCTTCTTCCGGAATTGAGATTGACCGCTTAATTGCCTACAAACCTTTAGTAGATGAAGCTATTGAATTGGCCGAGCACAAACCGAAAAAAGTAGTGGTGCTGAATAGAAAATTGGGTGCCAGAATTCCGTTTAAAAAATACGATGTGGATTACGACGCCTTAGTGTATGGTTCAGAAGAGGTAGATTGTGTGCCGGTGGAATCTACCCATCCTTTATACGTTTTATACACTTCAGGTACCACCGGAAAACCCAAAGGTATCGTGCGCGATACCGGTGGTTATGTTACGGCATTACAGTTTTCGATGCAAAAAATCTACGGTGTACAACCGGGTGAAGTATTCTGGGCCGCCTCCGATGTGGGCTGGGTTGTTGGTCACAGTTATATAGTTTACGGTCCGTTATTAAACAGAAATACCACCATAGTTTTTGAAGGTAAGCCCATCAAAACCCCTGATGCCAGTACGTTTTGGCGTGTAATAGCTGAACACAGAGTCAGTGTTATGTTTACGGCGCCAACGGCCATTAGAGCCATCAAAAAAGAAGATCCGAACGGTGAGTTCATCAAGCAATATGATTTGTCGTGTTTGCGCACTCAGTTTTTGGCAGGGGAACGTTGTGACGTGGCCACCTTAGAATGGTACCGCGAGCATATTCCAATTCCGGCTATCGACCATTGGTGGCAAACCGAATCGGGTTGGCCTATGATTGCCAATATGATGGGGGTTGAATATTTGCCTATCAAACCGGGTTCTTCCGGGAAAGCCGTTTCAGGCTACAACATCATGATTTTAGGCGAAAACGGTCAGGAGTTAGCACCCAATGAGGAAGGTTATGTGGTAATCAAATTGCCATTGCCACCGGGAACTTTGTTGGATATTTGGAACGACAACGAACGCTTTCAAGCCGGCTATTTGAATAAATTTCCGGGGTATTATTTCTCTGGCGATGGCGGTTACAAAGATGAAGACGGTTACATTTATATCACCGGTAGGGTAGATGACGTGATTAACGTAGCCGGACACCGTTTGTCTACAGCCGAAATGGAAGAAATAGTTGCCTCGCATCACTCCGTAGCCGAATGTGCAGTAATTGGTATCAATGATGAATTGAAAGGGCAAATTCCGCTAGCCTTAGTAGTAACCAAATTAGGAGAAGAAATCGAACATTTCCAATTGCAACATGAAGTCGTTAAATTGGTGCGCGAACAAATCGGAGCCGTAGCGTCATTACGCGATGTGGTGGTGGTGAATCGATTACCGAAAACACGCTCGGGTAAAATTCTTCGTAAACTATTGCGCAGCATAGCCGACGGGGAAAACTTCCAAATTCCGTCAACTATTGATGATGAAGCGATTATAGGCGAGGTGAGAGAAGTGTTAGAGTTGGCCAAAATAGGCAGTTTTAAATAAAGTTCATAACTAAACCAATCCGTTTTATTCGTGATTGGTTTTTTTGTATAACTTTGCATAGTGAATATTCACTAACTTATTCAAACATGACAGATTCAGCTTCCAAACGCCAACATGAAATTATAGCATCCGCCGGGAAATTGTTAATGGAAAAGGGTATCAAAGGCCTTACTACTAAAAACTTGGCGCAAGAAATGGGTTTTTCCGAAAGTGCCTTGTACAGGCATTTTACCAACAAGGAAGACATCGTGGTTTTGTTGTTGCAACATCTGGCGTCTTCTATGAAAATGCGTTTAGATGCAATTGCCCAAAGTGAAGCTACGGCTACAGCAAAATTGACAACAGTGTTTAATAGTCAGTTTCGTTTTTTTTCCGAAAACCCACATTATGTAGTAGCCATATTGTCGGAGGGTTTGTTCGACGAGTCAGAAAAAATCAATCTAGCCATCATGCAATTGGTGAATTACAAAACCCAATTGATAGCGAACTTGTTTGAAGAAGGTAAACAACAAAAGGAATTCAAGTTAGAATTGACCACCGCAGATATGGTGCATATTACGGTAGGCTGTTTTAGAATGATGATGCTGAAGTGGAAATTCTCCCAATTTCAAATCGATTTAATTCAACAAGGTAACGCCATCATGGCCACCAATTTTAATTTAATGAAAGCATGAAAAAGTTCGCAACGCTAACCCTCGTTTTATTATTCCTATCGTGCGGAAAAAACGAAGAAGTGAAACCCCTCCGACAAGACATTCAAGAGTTGGTTTTTGCTTCCGGGCAATTGGAATGGGATGATTCATACAATGTGATAGCCCAAACTGACGGCGTTTTGGGTAAAGTAGTTTTTGAAGTCGGACAACCTGTTACCAAAGGTATGATTATCGCATCCATTGATAATAAAGTCAACGAAGTCAACGCCGAAAGTGCTCAGGAACAATTGGTGATTTCCAATCAAAACGTTACGGCCAATGCTCCGGCCTTGTTGCAATTGGAACAAAATATCCAATTCGCCCAAAGCAAATACCAGCAAGATAAAAAGCAAGCCGAACGATATGAGCGTTTGCAGCAAAACAATATAGGCTCTAAGGTAGAATATGAAAATGCGCAATTGGCGGCTAAAAATTCATTGGCCAATCTAAAGGCACTTCAAAAACAATATGATGTATTGAAGCAACAAGCGCAACAACAACTCATTGCCTCCAGAGCGCAACTCAAAAGCAACAAGGTGTTGCAAGGCTACAATTCGGTTGTAGTGGCGGAAAGCGGAACGGTAGTAAAAAAGTTCAAGAACCAAGGCGACTACGTTAAGAAAGGCGACATTATTGCAACTATCGGTAACCAACAAAAAGTAGAGGCAGTGCTCAATGTAGACGAAAATAGTATCGGTAAAATCAAATTAGGGCAAACCGTTTATGTTAAACTCAACACCGAGAAATCGAAAGTGTACAACGGTAAGGTCACCGAGATTTTATCGGCCTTCGATGTACAGTCGCAGTCCTTTATTTGTAAAGTTACTTTCAACGAACCTTTAGCACAATCATTATTCGGCACCCAATTGGAAGCTAACATTTTAGTGGCTGAAAAGAAAAACGCCTTACTCATTCCTCGCAATTATATGGGTTTTGGGAACAAAGTGAACGTAAAGGGTAAAGAGGAAAACGTGATTTTGAAAACCGGTATCATCTCTACCGATTATGTAGAAGTTTTAGATGGACTATCCGAAACCGATGTGCTTTTACCCTTAAAACCTTAGTCATGAATATCAATTCGGTCATCGCCAAAACGTATATCGTTTCCAACAAAAAGCTTACTGCGGTTGCGGTTTTGGGTGTGGTTTTGGGTATGTCTATTTACATCTTCATGAACAGCATGATGGTGGGTTTTGATAAAAGTTCGTATGCCTCTATTTTTAAAACCACCAGTCACATTCGCGTTTACAAAGACGACGAAATCAGTAAGCCTTTAACACTGGGGCAATCCGCAACACCCATTATCATCAATCCGAAGGTAGTACCGGTGAACAATACTATCATCAATCCCAATTTAGTCATTGAAACGATACTAAAGCAACCGGAGGTAACTGTAGTAACGCCTCAGGTAAATTCGAACGTGTTTTACAATAACGGGAAATCTCAAATCTCCGGTATCGCTGTAGGCATCAAACCCGATGAAGCCAATTTGATGTACAATATCAAATCGTTTATGGTAGAAGGTAATTTTGAATTGCTTAAATCCAATCCGAACGGCATTGTCATCGGTAGCGGTATAGCCGCTAAGATGAATCTGGCAGTCAATGACAATCTTAGTTTAACGTCTTCCAAGGGTGTAAACCGCACTTTTAAGGTTATCGGTATTTTTAAAACCAACAATTCCAATACGGATAAGACAAAATCTTATATCAATATTTCTGCTTCGCAACAATTGCTAAAAGAAGGAACGAGTTACATAACCGACATCAATGTTAATATAACCGATCCTGAAAATGCAGAAGCTGTAGCCCAAAAATTAGAAGCGCTCTGTGGCTACAAGGCCGAAGGATGGAAGCAAGCCAACGAAACTTTGATGGCAGCCAATAAAATGCGAAAGATGATCATCACCTTTGTCTCACTCACCATTTTACTGGTGGCGGGATTTGGCATCTACAACATATTGAACATGACGGTTTCCCAAAAAATAAACGACATTGCCATTTTGAAAGCCATGGGATTTAAAGGCAAAGATGTCATTCGGATTTTTGTAACCCAAGCAGTTTCTATTGGCGTGATGGGCGTAATTGGCGGCGTGACTTTGGCGACTATTTTAATCACACTTTTGAAGCGAGTATACGTAGGTGGCGATATTGGTTATTTTCCGATTGATTACGAAATGAAGAAGTTTGTACAAGGCATAGTCATCGGATTGATTATTACCTTTTTTGCGGGCTACATACCGGCGAAAAAAGCCGCCAATGTGGATCCGGTTGACATTTTAAGAAAATAACATGAACATCCTCGAAACCAAAAATATCGATAAGTTTTTTCATCAGCCGACTGATTTTCAAGTGTTGAAAAACATTTCGTTTGAAGTCAAAAAAGGAGAATTTCTCTCTATGATTGGTAAATCCGGTAGTGGTAAATCAACGCTACTATACGTGCTTTCTACTATGGATACTGATTACAGTGGAGAATTGTATATCGACAACCAACTGATGACCGGTTTGAGCAAAGATGCTTTAGCCGAAATCAGAAACGAAAAAATCGGTTTTGTATTTCAGTTCCATTACTTGCTCCCTGAGTTTTCTTGTTTGCGTAATGTGATGATACCCGCGCTCAAGTTGGGCAAATGGTCGGACAGCGAAATAGAACAGCGTGCTTATCAAAAACTGGAAATGCTAGGGTTGAAAGACCAAGCCCTTAAACCGGCCAGCAAACTTTCGGGCGGACAACAGCAAAGAGTAGCTATTGCCCGAGCCTTAATTAATGATCCGCTGATTATTATGGGCGATGAGCCAACAGGGAATTTGGACAGTAAAAATACTTCCATCGTTTTTGATATCTTTCAGGAACTCACGCAAAACTTCGGACAAACTATTATAGCCGTTACGCATGATGATGACTTTGCTAAAAAAAGCGACCGCATCATTGAAATGAAAGACGGTGTGATTCTTACTTGAAAAGGACAAAAGTTAATGTGTATACTTATTTAGCAAGAAAAATTAACGTTGGACTAACAGAATAGCTATATTTACATAACAAAATGATAATAAAAGAAGATTTACAATGAGTTATTACAAAATACTGAATTTGGAGCACTACTTCAAAATGTATAAAAAATCAGTTCGCGAGCCACGTAAATTCTGGGACCGAATTGCTGATGAAAATTTCACTTGGTATCAAAAATGGGATAAAGTATTTGAATTTGATTTCCAAAAAGCCCAGTTCAAATGGTTTGTGGATGCTAAAGTGAATATCACGAAAAACTGTATCGACAGACACTTGGCCCGACGCGGCGATAAAACGGCCATCATCTTTGAACCGAACAATCCCGATGAACCGGCACAACATATTACTTATAACGATTTATACGCCAGAGTATCAAAATTAGCCAACGTATTGCGTGATCAAGGCGTTCAAAAAGGTGACCGTGTTTGTATATACTTACCGATGATACCGGAATTGGCAGTGGCAGTTTTGGCCTGTGCCCGAATCGGTGCGATTCACTCGGTGGTATTTGCCGGATTTTCTTCTTCGGCTGTAGCAGCACGTATTAACGACTGTGAGTGTAAAGTAGTGATTACTTCTGACGGTAGTTACCGCGGTAATAAATCTATCGATCTGAAAGGCATAGTAGACGAAGCTTTGGAGAAATGTCCAACCGTTGAAAAAGTATTTGTGGTAAAAAGAACAAATACCGAAGTAACCATGAAAGAAGGTCGCGATTATTGGTTGCAGCCGTTATTAGACGAAGCTATACCGAATAACGTAGCCGAAATCATGGATGCAGAAGATCCGCTATTCATCTTATATACTTCGGGTTCAACCGGAAAACCAAAAGGAATGGTACATACCACGGCCGGTTACATGGTGTACACCGCTTATACCTTTAAAAATATCTTCAACTACGAAGAAAACGATGTGTATTGGTGTACTGCCGATATTGGTTGGATTACCGGACACTCATATATTTTGTACGGACCATTGTTGAACGGAGCAACCACTGTAATCTTTGAAGGTGTACCGTCGTATCCTAACTTCAGTCGTTTTTGGGAAGTCATTGAAAAACATAACGTAACCCAATTCTACACAGCGCCTACCGCAATTCGTGCGTTGGCCAAAGAGAGTTTGGATTACGTACAAAAATACCCGTTAAGTTCTCTAAAAGTGATTGGTTCCGTAGGTGAACCAATTAACGAAGAAGCTTGGCACTGGTACAACGATCACGTTGGCGGCAAGCGTTGTCCGCTGGTAGATACTTGGTGGCAAACCGAAACAGGAGGCATTATGATTTCACCAATTCCGTTTGTAACACCAACCAAACCGACTTATGCGTCTTTGCCGTTACCGGGTATTCAACCGGTATTAATGGACGAATTACGCAATGAAATCGAAGGCAATCAAGTAACCGGTAGTTTGTGTGTCAAATTCCCTTGGCCGTCTATTGCCAGAACCATTTGGGGCGATCACCAACGCTATAAAGAAACCTATTTCACGGCTTTCCCGGGTAAATATTTCACCGGAGACGGCGCATTGCGTGATGAGGTTGGGTACTACCGAATTACGGGTAGAGTAGATGATGTAATCATTGTTTCGGGTCATAATTTAGGAACAGCACCAATTGAAGATGCCATCAACGAACACCCGGCGGTTGCAGAAAGTGCTATTGTTGGTTTCCCACATGATATTAAAGGAAATGCCTTGTACGGCTTTGTGATTTTGAAAGAAGTGGGAGAAAGCAGAAACCAAGAGAACTTGGCCAAAGAAATCAACCAGTTGATTTCCGATCAAATCGGACCTATCGCTAAATTGGATAAAATTCAGTTTGTATCCGGCTTGCCTAAAACACGTTCGGGTAAAATCATGCGACGAATCTTAAGAAAAATAGCGGAAGGTGATTTCTCGAACTTCGGAGACATTACAACCTTATTAAATCCGGAGATAGTGGAAGAAATTAAAAATGGTAAGTTATAATAGTTATTAATTAAAGTTAGTTGTAAAAACCTGCAGTTGTTGCAGGTTTTTTTATTTATTAACAATCCGATAATCAGTAGCTTAATTTGGTATATTCGTAATTGTATTATTAAAAATTTATAAATATGCTAAACAGATTACTAAAAACTACCTTTCTTTTATTGTTTTTAATGGCTTCTTGTAGCAAAGAAGAAAGCTTGAACGAAAGCAATATTGTGATTAGCGAAGCACAGCGCACCCCAATGTCGGCCATGGAAGTAAAACACAAAATAGACGAATCCTTGCAAACTAAGGGTTCTTTTAATTGGAAAGACGCTTCAACGCATATGTTATGGAGCGCATCAGTGCATGGACAAAACATAATTACTATCGGCTTTGGTAACAACAGCAATGATTTCGACAGAAGTAAAAGTACTAATAATGCTGCGGTTCAAAAGCAATTGTTGACCATTATTCAACAGTATGAAGGACAAGCCTTGTCTGAAATACTCATTAACGCCGACCCGTATTTGAATTTGATGGATGTAGTGATTAAGAACCAAGAAACCTTAATTGCACTCCGACAAAGCAAATTTATCCGTTACATTGAACCGGGTGATTTTAAATATTTTGCCTTGAGCGGCAGTATTGAAAAATCGGATTCTTCAGGGACCAGTTCGGGTTGCGGATTTGATGCAACTACATTAAACGTTTCCGATTACACTACCGTAACGCCTAACGCCAAAGCACCTTGGACGTTTTACCAACACAACATACCGAGTGCTTGGAATTACAGTACCGGTGCCGGTGTTACCATAGGAATAGTAGATACCGGAACGTCTCCCAATCAAACTTTGTTAGGCAGTAACTTTAATGACGGATTATCTTCAGGTAGAACTATTCAAAAGTTTGGCGTGTATGTTGATTCTATTTGGCCTTGGTCTACAGGAACCGACGGGCCAAACGACCAATGTGGTCACGGAACCAGCATGGCTTCGGTAGCTGCTGCACCGCGCAACGACAACGGATTGCCGGTAGGTGTGGCTTATAATGCTAATTTAGTGACATACAGAGCAGCCTCTAATGTGGTGCTTGACGGTTATCACGAGCAAAACGGTGTTAAAAATGCGTTTACCGCTTTGGGTAATAACAACAATGTGAAAATTATTTCCATGTCGATGGGTCATATTTTCTCCGTTGGTAAAATTTCAGACGGTGTGAAATATGCCTACAACAAAGGCAAGTTGATTTTTTGTGCGGGCGGTACTTCAACCAGTTTTACCACTTTTGTTGGCGTTATTTTTCCGGCATCTATGGCCGAAACAGTGGCGGTAACCGGAGTGAAAGAAGGTACTTCAAACCAAGCTTGTGACGTTTGTCATACCGGTAGTAAAATTGAATTTACGGTAGCCATGCAACGCAACGCTTCCGGGAATACAGTTCCGGTAACCAGTTACTACGATAACCAATCGGATTACGTTGGTGGTTCATCTGTAGCTACAGCTACTACAGCCGGAATAGCAGCTTTGGTTTGGGCTAAAAATCCAACATGGACCAGAACGCAAGTATTGAATAAATTACGCCAATCAGCAACCTATTATCCTGCCAAAAATTCTGAATACGGATATGGCAATATCAACGCTTTGTTAGCCGTTCAATAGTTCTAAATTATAAAATAAAAAAAACGTCAACTCTATAAGAGTTGGCGTTTTTTTTATTAGTACAAGGCTTTTAACAGCAAGCGCTCCATAATTTTATAACCGGTGGGATTGGGATGCACACCGTCTTCGCCGTATTGGAATTGCAATCCTTTATCAGTATCAACCATAACGGAATAGTAATCTACATAAGTGATTTTATTTTTCAAAGCGTAGGCTTTAATCATCTTATTCAAAGCGATTACCTTGTCTGCAGGATAAATTTTTGAATTCCACCAAAACTTATTAGCCGGTAGTACTGAGCACAATATAGGTTTGATTTTATGAGCTTTGGCCTTATTCACCATGATTTCGATATTGTCAAAAACGGCTTCTAAAGTAATCGGACCTGTATTTTCGGCTATGTCATTGATACCGGCTAAGATAACTACTGTTTTGGGTTTCAAGGCTATTACATCTTGTTCAAATCGCACTACCATCTGCGAAGTAGTTTGTCCGCTAATGCCGCGATCGATTAACGGATAGTTGGCAAAAAAATCGGGACTATTGGTTTTCCAAAACTCGGTAATAGAATCGCCCATCAAGACCACAGCATTTTTCATTGGTTTAACTGATTGGTTTTCGGCTTCGTATTTCTTTAAGTTGGCCCATTCTTTTACTTGGGCATAATTGAAGTTGATAAATAGTAACAGTAAAATTGGGGTGAAAATAATTTTCATTTGAATTGATTTCATAGTAGTTTTATAGCAGTCGTTCCAAAACGCCTTTACGCTTCACGATGTTTTTGTAATCCCATTGGATGTCTTTTGATTTTTGCAACCAACGATTTAAATCACTTTGGTTAATTTGTTGAACAGCAGTGTAAGTAATAGAAGCATCTTTGAACTTTCCGGTTCCCGGTTGTAAGGCTGTTTCTTCGAAAGTGATACCACTCCAAAACAATAGTCGAATACCTTTTTTTAACTTGCTATAACCCACAATCGGATTGCCATTAATAAACCAAACCGGATGCGCGTGCCATATTTTGCTTTCGGCTTCGGGTAAATTTTGCTGGATGATTTCCGCCAACTGCTGACAAATCTTTTGCTCCTCGTACGTTTGTTGGTGGTTGTAATTTTGAATGTCGGTTCCCATACTGGTAATTTCGAATCTATAAATATAAAAAAATCCCCAAACAAAGTTGAGGATTTTTTATGTTGTTTGTGGGAAATCTGTTTATGCCGATGCTGTTTCGGTTGGTTTTCTTTTTAAAATAGCAGCACTGATTACCGGAACCAGTAAACCAATAGGAATCATGATTTCCATATAAGTAAATAAGATGATCCACAACGGATTTTTGTAAAGCTCTTTGTAATAAAGGATTTTCTCTTTTTCTGCCTGAAATTCTGCTGTCGGAAGACCTTGTTTTTCTAAAGCTATAATTGAGTTCTCAGCGTATTTTTCCATGAAGTCAGGAAAAATAAAATGGTGTTCTACCATCCAAGTGCCGACATAAATGGTGGCTGTGATGAGTGACATCAGCATGCCCACTTTAAACGCCTTTCCGAAAGTAATAAATCCGCCGTTTTGTTTGTCCCGGTAATTTTTTACGCCTAAAAAGACAAACGTATAGGCTACCAACATACCGGCAAAGCCAAATACCATTCCCAAATCGTATTCGGGATTGTACATATAAACACCGGCACCGATGCCCATGAAAGCAGTTACAATGAGTCCGGCTATTAGACCGTATTTAACAATAGTGTTTTTCATAATAAATTGTTTTGGATTAGGTTGCAAAGGTTGGTAATTGTATTGTTTTTCGACTCATACTTTCGGATGATTTTGAATATATCACGCTAAAGTAGGAGGTAAGAGTTGTAGTTTTTTGGCAGTTTCTATGGCTTGTGTTCTTCGTTTTACTTCTAACTTTTCGAAGAGTTTGGCGCTGTGTGTTTTGACAGTATTTAAAGAAACGAACAGTTTGTCGGCTATTTCCTGATTACTCATTCCTTGCGCCATTAAGGCCAATACTTCCAATTCTCTTTGGCTGATATTTCTTCGTTGGCGTTCGGTTTCATTCAGCACGAACGTTTTTTCGGGCATCAGGATTTCTTTTTCAATGATTATGGTTTTTGCTTTTTGAACGTTGATTTTGGTGGCAACCCAAATCCCGAAAAAGAGAAAGAAAACCGCCAAAAAGGAAAGATAGATTTCATAATCGCTTTGTATTACCAGAAATCTAAATTCCATCCACCAAAGCAGTAAAAGCAACACTGTTATCACTGTGATATAGCGAATAAACTCTTGGTATGGTTTTAATGATTTCATCAGCTAAGTTTGATTTTAGGCTTTTTTCATCAGCATTTCAATTTGAGCATCTTCTATGAGGAAAAGAATTTTTTTACCGTCTTGTTTTACGATAAAAGTAATATTCGAATAGCCTTCTTTTTTAAATCCGACTTTGAGTTGCTTTTTCTTTTTATCGAATATCCATTGGTTTTTTTGGAACATTTTTACCAATTGCAGCATCATTTTGCTGTTGCTTTTGGTGTCAAAAATAAAACTATGGTCGGCATTAAAGGTATAAGTCGCTTTTTGGAAACCGCTAACTAATTCCTTGGTTTCGGGTTTGTCTGCGTCTTTTAAAGCAGTTGCCTTTTTGACTTTCCAAGTTCCGATTAAGTCGGTTTCCGCTATAGTTTGGGCGTAAGTATTGACTGAACTAATCAACAGTAGTATTAATAGGACTATCTTTTTCATAACATAATTTTGGTTGAAGCTAAGATAAAAAAAAAGCCCCAACCTTTAACGGTTGAGGCTTTTCATAACAAAGATCTCAAAAATAAACATTAGTCATCTAAGTCACAAGAATCTTCAATGCTGTTTGCAATTTGGTTGGCCAAAGCTTGGTTGCCATCGGTATCGTTCGGTCCAATCTCAATCAAACCATCGCCATCGCCGTCTACAGCACTGCTTAAATCAACCATACTCAACACTTGGTTTAAGTCGAAGTTGAATACAATATCGTAAGAGTTGTTGCTTACCACTAAATTTTGGTTAGCATCTTCATAATCAATTTCAAAATCTTCATCGATATTATGCCAGAATACAAAAGGAGTTCCGTTGATAGTTCCCGTAATTTCAATCGATTTGTTGAACATAGGAGAACTGCTGTTGGTGTTACGGTGTAGTTTGAATTCTACTTCTTCGTAAGTGCCGTTAGGAATAGTAACAGTGGTTACTACTGCATTTTGGTTTAACAAATCCAATTCGAATGGTCCATTCAATTCGAATTCGTCATCACCATTGTAAAAACCGTCATCATCATAAGAATCATCATCGCCATTTTCATTATCATCATCATAACCTTCAGCAAATTCGAATTCGATTTCTTTTAAATTAATTTTAAAAGACGATAAAACCACATCGCTGTTCAAGGCTACCCCGTTCGCATTTCTATTGGCAGCATTTGGGTTGTAAATACCACGTGCTAAAATTTTCATTGAACTGTCTGCACTTCCACTGTCGTTCGAACAAGAAGCCATTACCGCCAGGACAGCAAATAAAGCCAAAGTTTTTTTCATGTTTTTCATAGTAATAAATAGTTTTAAGTTATCTTTAAAACCATTAGGCTTTAAGATTCCCTACCTAAAAAAAGTACTAAAAGCACATTTTTTTTATTTAAAACTGGAAATCAATAGGATAGCCGATGAAAAAAAATCATCAAAAAGAACTGTTTTGACTTTAAAATACAATGTTACAGTGTGCAAAGAGTGAGTATAATAACCACGATTGCAATAACCGAAAGGATGATCGTTGGAATTTCTTTCGATGTCTTACTAACTATTGGTACAGTGTGTTCATCTATCACAGCTTGTAGTTTACTTTCATTTTCCAAGTGCTTTTCCCAACCACCAAACAAACAGATATTATAGCCGAATTCGGTCAGTTGGTAAGTGTTTTTTTCGGTAGCGCTTGGTTGAATCAATTCTTTATTTAGCATGATGTCGGCCAATAGTTTAGCACCGCTGATTTGTCTTCCCTCACAATCTCTGAAATCTTTAAGTTTGAGTTGGTTGTGTTCTGCAGTGTGGAACAACTGTAAGTTAATGGCGATGAGTTGGTTGATTAGGTCAATCATAGGTCGTGTTTTGGTTGTTGATAAGCTGTGACGCTATTTAACTTGCTAGGAAACGGCTGTTGTATTCTCAATAAATACGATACAATTTACCTATATTCGAAAAAACAACAGCTTTGGTTTTTATTTTTCGAAAAGATATACCCCATATGTTTATCAGTTGATATTGAAATGGCTTGAGGGAAATTTTAATAAAAAATCCCCAACAGTAAAAACAACTGTCAGGGATTTTCAAATCAACCAACCTTTATATTCTAACTTTAAAGACTTAGTATCTTAAATACCTTGATTCCTAAACACCAACTGTCCGTCAAAGCAATCCAATAAGATGATACTGTCTGTAGTCACTTTGCCGCCTAATATTTCCTTAGACAATTGGTTCAGTACTTCGCGTTGGATGACACGTTTTACCGGACGGGCGCCAAATTGCGGGTCATAACCTTTTTCAGCTAAGTAAGCAATGGCTTCCGGTGTGGCATCCATCGTAATGTTTTGGTGTGCCAGCATTTTGGTCACACTTTGCAACTGTAATCCAACAATTTGCTTAATGTTGGCAGCGGTTAATGGTGTAAACATCACGATTTCATCGATACGGTTGATAAACTCGGGACGAACCGTTTGTTTCAATAAGCCTAATACTTCCGTTTTAGCCGTTTCCGTAGCCGCTTCAATTCCGCCCTTGAGGTTCTCAAACTTCTCTTGTATGATGTGACTTCCCATGTTAGAAGTCATGATGATGATTGTATTTTTAAAATCGGCTAAGCGACCTTTGTTGTCCGTCAATCGTCCTTCGTCTAACACTTGCAACAAGATGTTGAAGGTATCCGGATGCGCTTTTTCAATTTCGTCTAATAAAATCACCGAATACGGTTTTCTGCGCACGGCTTCAGTCAACTGTCCGCCTTCGTCATAACCTACGTATCCCGGAGGCGCACCAACCAAACGACTCACACTATGGCGTTCTTGGTATTCACTCATGTCGATACGCGTCATGGCGTTTTCGTCGTCGAACAAATATTCAGCCAACGCTTTCGCCAATTCGGTTTTACCAACGCCCGTAGTTCCTAAGAATAGGAAAGTACCAATCGGTTTTTTCATGTCTTGCAATCCGGCACGGCTTCTGCGTACGGCATCACTAATGGCTTCAATTGCTTCTTCTTGTCCGACTACTCTGTGGTGTAATTCGTCTTCTAAACGCAAGAGTTTTTCTCTTTCGCCTTGGAGCATTTTGGTCACCGGAACGCCGGTCCATTTGGCAACCACTTCGGCTATATCTTCGCGAGTCACTTCTTCTTTAATCAAAGAACTGCCGGCTTGGTTTTCGGCCAATTGCGTTTGTAATGCTTCTAATCGTTCTTGGGCTTCTTTGATTTTACCGTAACGGATTTCGGCTACTTTACCGTAATCACCATCGCGCTCGGCACGTTCGGCTTCTAGTTTGAAGTCTTCAATTTCTTGTTTTACGGTTTGGATATTATCGACTACATCTTTCTCCGATTTCCATTTGGTAAAGATTTCGTTGCGTTCTTCTTTTAAGTTGGCCAAGTCTAAGCCTAACGATTTCAATTTTACTTCGTCATTCTCGCGTTTAATGGCTTCAATTTCGATTTCCAATTGCATGATTTTTCTATCCAAGACGTCGAGCTCTTCGGGTTTGGAATTGATTTCCATGCGCAATTTAGAAGCCGCTTCGTCCATTAAGTCGATGGCTTTATCCGGCAAGAAACGATTGGTAATGTAGCGTTGCGATAATTCAACCGCAGCTATAATCGCATCGTCTTTGATACGTACTTTGTGATGGGTTTCGTATTTCTCCTTAATTCCGCGCAAAATGGAAATCGCACTTTCAGTATCGGGTTCATCTACCATTACTTTTTGAAAACGACGTTCTAACGCTTTGTCTTTCTCGAAATATTTTTGGTATTCGTCTAAAGTTGTTGCCCCGATAGCTCTCAACTCACCACGAGCCAAAGCCGGTTTTAAGATATTGGCAGCGTCCATAGCACCTTCGCCACCGCCGGCTCCTACAAGCGTGTGAATCTCGTCAATAAATAAGACGATATCGCCTTCGGCAGAAGTTACTTCTTTTACGACCGATTTCAAGCGCTCTTCAAATTCTCCTTTGTATTTGGCACCGGCAATCAACGCACCCATATCGAGCGAGTAAACGATTTTGTCTTTCAAGTTTTCCGGTACGTCGCCGTCTACTATACGATGGGCCAAACCTTCGGCTATAGCTGTTTTACCCACGCCGGGTTCACCCACCAACATCGGATTGTTTTTGGTTCTACGGGTTAAGATTTGCAATACGCGTCTGATTTCTTCATCGCGACCAATCACCGGATCAAGTTTGCCGGTTCGGGCCAATTCGTTGAGGTTTTTGGCGTATTTGTTTAGTGAGTTATATGTTTCTTCGGCAGAAGCTGAGGTGACTCTTTCGCCTTTACGGATTTCGGCTATAGCCGCTTCTAAACCGTTATAAGTTACACCTTGGTCTTTTAAGATTTGGGCGACTTTACTCTTCGATTTAAAAATGGCCAAGAGCAAATGTTCAATCGAAACGAATTCGTCGTTCATTTTTTTGGCAATGATATTCGCCTCGGTCAAAGCAGTAGAAGCTTCGCGGGACAACATCAAATCGGCCCCCGAAACTTTTGGAAAGCTTTGTAAAGTACTGTCGAGTATTTTTTTGAATAAGTCGACATTAACGTTGAGTTTCTTTAAAATAAAAGGCGTCACATTTTCATCGACTTCCAAGATTCCTTTAAGGATATGCTCGTTTTCGATTTGTTGGTGACCAAAGCCTTGCGCTATTTGCTGCGCTTGCTGAATGGCCTCTTGTGATTTAATAGTAAAATTGTTTGTATTCATTGTATTGTTCTCCTTTGTGTTGTTGTTTGGAATAAAAGTTTTGAAAACTTCAGGTTGTAGTCGTCAATTTATATTCCATTGTGTTGAAACGGACAAAATGACTGCTTTTTTTGGTTATCTTTGTCCTTATAGAGGACAGTTTGACGTTCTTGATGACGTTATGTCTTGATAATGAGTTAAAAAGGTTAAGATATGAGTTTGTTTAAAAATATGTTTGGTGGCTCAGGTGAACCGGAAAAGGAAAGCAACATGGCATGGCGAGCGTTGACCGATTTAGGTCAGCTGAACGAGATTGTAAATGAATCTACGGAAAAACCGGTGGTGATTTTCAAACACAGCACCCGCTGCAGTATCAGCCGTATGGCGCTGCGTCAGTTTGAGCAAGAGTTTGATTTAGAAGAAAAAGTAGTGCCGTATTATTTAGACTTATTAGAACATCGCGACATTTCCAATGAAATAGCCAATCGATTCGGTGTATATCACCAATCGCCTCAATTGATTCTAATTAAAGACGGTAAAGCGATATATGATCGTTCACACGAAAGCATTGATGCTACCAAGTTAGTGGATTTTATCTAGCAGCAACATATAATGAAAAAGCCGTCTTAATTGACGGCTTTTTTTATCTCCTGAATCGGTTTCGGGTGATGATGTCTTTTAGTTTGGCTTTTAAATCGTTGCCGGAGTCAAATACCATTTGTTCGTTAGACGGAAACGGCACTGCTCTTCGATCGAAATATTGAAAATAATCCTGCTCACAAGCGCGTTTGTCACCACGGTATTTGGCGTACATGTAGTTGAAAGTAAATTCGCTGGCTAAAGGAAACGTTTGCAACAATTGATTGGTGTTGAAATCGATGTAATCTACCTTAGCTGTTACCTGACAAGCTTTGAATTGCGAGAATTCGTATATCGTAGCGCGTATAGTGCGCATATCATCTACTTTAATCGGATTGCCTAAACTATCTTTTACCACGTGGCCATTGGCGTCGAGTAGGTTTTTGAGACCAACTTTAATCACTTTCTCTTTTTGCAGTTCGCGCTCTTTGATTTGTTCCGGCGAGATGTTGATTTGTCGGAAGTTCACCACCAAACCGTAATCGTAATTAATGCCTTTAACGCGATTGCTGTGGTACACTGTCCATTTGTCGTTCAAACCGTAGGTGCTGAAATCCAATAAGTCATTTTCCAAACGTACCGGAATGACCATGTTGGTCTCGTTCTTCGTATACACACTTACAAAATCAGTTCCTTTGATACGCGCTTCTTCAATGAGTTTGTCGGTGTCTTTGAAGTTCGGACTTAAATTTTTCAAATACATTAAATCGTCATAAGCACGACGCACAACCATTTTGTCTTTATTGGCTAAAAGCGCTTTAGAATTGTCATACAGGTATTTGGCCAAAGCATTTTTACTGCTTACAATTTGATCCGAATAATCGTCAAAAGGAAAAATGGCATCTCGACCTTCTTTCAACAATTTTAAGGGCAACAATGGTCTGATATTTTCTTGACGCGCGTTGAGTTGGACGTAAGTCTCGTATATCTTCTCTAAGTTTTGCGGATTAGCATCTTTGAACCACAAATTGATGTTGCGTAAATCGCGTTCTTTGGCTTTGGCAAAAGCTTCTTCAAGCATATACACATAGTCTTGTTTGCCTTTAGCGGTTTTGTTACCACGCAAACCTTCTACAGCATTTTGAATGGCAGCGTCATAATCTCCTGAAGTCAACAAGTCACGGGTTTGGCGAACACCACAAGAAGATAAGATGAGAAAGAAGGCTAATAAAGAGATTGTTTTTTTCATTGGGTAAGATTTTGGACAAATATAAGTGAAATCACTTTTTGTTAAACGGCGATTCTAAATCGTAATTGAATTATGGCAAAGGTTTAATTCGGATGTATTGCCATTGGTCATTCAAATTACCATCGGGTTTCCAATAATTTGCTGAAGCTACAATCGGTAAATAGAAGTAGCCATCAGTACTCCAAAACATATCGGTAACTTCGCCTGCAGGCATCCAATACTTAAAGGCGGCATTCATTTTCTGGACCATCTTTTTCTTGTCGATTGTATAAAAATCCAAATCGGCCGTATTCTCATAGATATTGGCGCCAAGACAAAGAATTTTTTGCTTATCAGCTGAAATGTTTGGGAAGTCAACAAAGACTTTAATTTCTTCTCCGCTGGTTTTATCGATTAATTTATAGTCATGATCTTCCCAATACATTCCGTAAACCACATAGGAGTTGAGCACAGTTATTTCTCCGATGTACTCATACATGCGATGGGTTTCTTCTTCAGAGGGAAGATCAGTAAAGGTAACGGTCTTTTTTTGGCAAGGTAAAGTAATGGTGCCGTCCACTTTTTTGTGTGCAGTAGTATTGGCTAAAAGGAATGAAACGGCCCTTTTCTTTTTGTCGTGATACAACTTTTTGTCAATTAATTCAAGATTGAAATACTTAGTTAAAGGCTCGTCTTCATTGTAAAAAATAGTGCTATCGTTTTCTGTTAGATAAGTGATGATATTCAAATCCGAGGCTACCAAAATCTTTTTAGCAGTTTTGATGCTATCATTTTGAGCCATCATGAAATGACCAAAAAATAACACTAGAGCTAATAGATTGACCTTTGTTTTCATTTTGCAATTAAGATAAAAACGTTTTCAAATCTTCGTAAGTCTTAATCTTTACCGAAATTTTTTCTTTATCCAAAACACTTTCTATTTGTTTCGGAATCGGTAATTTCAAATCCAGTAACGGTTCAACCACATCTAAGAATTTTATCGGATGGGCTGTTTCGAGGAAAACACCAAGGCTATCAGACTGTTTAGCCATTTCTTTTTTCAATCCCAAATAACCTACAGCACCGTGAGGTTCGGCTATATATTGCGTTCGATGGTGAATGTCTTGTATGGCTTTTTCGGTTTCTGTATCAGAAAACGAGTGGGAGGTGAAGTCTTTTTCAAATTCCTCTAGATTGAAACGGTACAACTGTTGGATTCGGATAAAATTACTCGGGTTGCCCACATCCATCGCATTAGAAATAGTAGCTACTGAGGGTTTCGGCTCGTAGTTACCGGCTGCTAAAAATCGCGGGACAGTATCGTTAGCGTTTGTTGAAGCCACAAAATGGGCAATAGGCAAACCCAATCGTTTGGCCATAATACCGGCACAAATGTTGCCAAAGTTGCCACTCGGACAGGATAATATGAGTGGTTTGTTGTGCTTTTTTAATTGTTGGTAAGCAAAAAAGATGTAGAACATTTGCGGCAACCAACGGGCAATGTTGATGGAATTGGCTGATGTCAGATTTTTGTGTTTTAGGCTATCATCTAAAAAGGCTTTTTTAACCATATCCTGGCAATCGTCAAATACACCGTCAACTTCTAAAGCTTTGATGTTTTTTCCTAACGTAGTAAGTTGACGTTCTTGTATTTCACTGACTTTACCTGAAGGATATAGTATAATTACTTCAACACCTTTTACACCTAAAAATCCGCTGGCAACGGCACCGCCTGTATCGCCGGAAGTGGCTACTAAAACAGTGACTTTTTTATCGCTGTGGCGATTGAAATAGCCCAAGCATCTCGACATGAATCGGGCGCCGACATCTTTGAAAGCCATCGTTGGTCCGTGAAAAAGTTCTAATGAGTAGATGTCTTCTTCAACCGGCACACAAGGGAAATCAAAGCAAAGTGTCTCGGCTATGATTTGTTTGAGTTCGTTTTCAGGAATTTCATCGCCAACGAATTGCTTGATGGCTTCAAAAGCAATTTCCTCTCGGCTTAAGTTCTCGATGTTTTTAAAAAAAGAATGGGGAAGCGGCGTGATGGATTCCGGGAAATATAAACCTCTGTCAGGGGCTAATCCTTGAATTACCGCTTCTTCAAAGCCCACTCTGGGCGCATTTTTATTTAAACTGAAATATTGCATTTTTTAAGTGTGATTTACGAAGTTGGCAGTGCGAAAGACAGTTCGCTATGTACTTCGCTACTTATACTTCTTATATTGTTTTTACGCCTTCATCATTTACTTTTGAAATATGAAAATCAAAAGCAATTCCGGTATCGAGAAAGCTGCTACTCATAGCATATGCTACTTTTTCAGCCTTATCTTGTCCTTTGCACAAGGCAAAAATTGAAGGTCCGGCACCTGAAATTCCACTGCCTAAAGCACCGGCGTCCAGTGCAGCATTTTTGACGTTTTCAAATCCGGGTATGAGTTTGTGGCGATGCGGTTCAATGACTACATCTCGTAAGGAACGACTAATTAGTGAATAATCACTAGTATACAAGCCGGCTATGAATCCGCCTAAATTACCCCATTGCGTTATGGCGTCTTTTAATGGAACAGCACTCGGAAGAACAGCCCTGGAATCGGAAGTTTTGAGCTCAATTTGCGGATGCAATACCACAGCGAACAATTCACTCGGGCTTTGTATTTTAATCACATCTAATGGATTGTAACCGCGAACCAAAGTAAAGCCGCCTAAAACACAAGGCGCTACATTGTCGGCATGCTCACAACCACTGGCTAAAGCTTCTCCTTTCATGGCAAAATCAACCAGTTGAGGTTTGGTGAACGGTCGGCCTAAAAGCTCATTTATTCCAAACACAGCTCCCGCCGCACTTGCTGAAGAGCTCCCGATACCGCTTCCGGCTTTGATTTTTTTGTGGATTTCAATTTCGAATCCGCAATCAGGGTTAATTGTATTTACTAAAGCTAAAGCAGCAACACCGGCTACGTTTTTTGCTGTTTCCAAAGGCAAATCGGCTCCGGTGATTTTGGTAATACGAATGCCTTTTTCGGTTGTTTGGCGTATCACCATTTCGTCGCCAATACCTTCAAGGCAAAGTCCTAAGACATCAAAACCACAATTGAGGTTGGCGATAGTGGCCGGGCAGAATATTTTAATTTCGTTCATTTTTTTTTGAGTTGCTGAGTGTCTGAGTAGCTAAGTTACTGAGTTTTTCTTAGTTGCTCAGGCACTCAGTTACTCAGTAACTTAGTTAAACATTTCCAATCCTAACCACATCCGCAAAAATCCCTGAAGCAGTTACCGCAGCACCGGCACCGGCTCCTTTGATGATTAAAGGTTGGTCTACATAGCGATCAGTATAAAACTCTACAATGTTGTCTTTTCCTTCTAAGTTGTAGAACGGACTTTCTTTCGGGATGAATTGCAAGCCTACAGCAGCTTTACCATTGTCGAAACTGGCTACAAATTTAATACGAGAATCTTTTGCTTGCGCTTCTTTGAGTAACTGATTGAAATGATTTTCGTGCTTGATTAGTGAAGTAAAGAAGTCATCATTGTTGGTGGTTTGCATACATTCATCCGGTAGGAAACAGTTGTTTTCAATTTGCTCCATTTCCATTTGATAACCACTTTCGCGAATGAGGATTAATATCTTTCTGGCCACATCTACACCACTTAAATCAATTTTCGGGTCGGGTTCCGTAAATCCCTGAACTCCTGCTTCTTTTACGACGTCGTGAAAGTTATAACTATCGCTGAAATTATTAAAAATAAAGTTCAAACTGCCGGACAATACAGCGTTGATTCGGTTGACTTTATCGCCGGAAGCAATCAAGTGTTTCAAGGTATCGATGATAGGCAATCCGGCTCCTACATTCGTTTCAAACAAGAACGGGGCATTGTATTTTCGGGACAGATTTTTGAGGTTTTTATAATGATTGTATTCTGAAGAACAGGCAATCTTATTACATGTCACTACCGCAATATTCTGACTCAGGAATTGGTCATAAATACCGGCTATTTCATGATTGGCTGTAATATCAACAAAGATACTGTTGCGTAAATTTAACTTTTTTACACGTGTAATAAAGTCCTTTGGATTCGCCGTTTCGCCTTGGTTTAACGTCTCTTTCCAATCTTTCAAGTTCAATCCTTCTTCATCAAATACCATTTGGCGAGAGTTTGATAAAGCGATAACACGCACATTGATTTTCAGGTTTTCTTTCAAGAATTTCTTTTGTTGACTGATTTGATCGATGAATTTTTCACCTACGTTTCCAACGCCCATTACAAACAAATTCAACTGTTTGGTATTGTCTTCAAAGAATCGTTCGTGTAAGGTATTCAGTGCTTTCTTGACATCTTTTTCATTGATGACTACTGAGATGTTTCGCTCGGAAGCGCCTTGGGCAATGGCTCGGATATTGACATTATTTTTGCCCAAAGTACTAAACATTTTACCGCTGATACCTTGGTGGTTTTTCATATTTTCGCCCACCAAAGCCACGATACACAATCCTTTTTCAACAATACAAGGATCAACTTTACCTTGAGCGATTTCCATTTCAAACGCTTGGTCGATGGCGATTTTAGCTTTGTCCGCATCAGAACTTAAAATCCCGACACAAATAGAGTGTTCAGAAGACGCTTGTGTAATGAAAATCACATTGATGTTTTCGTTGGATAATACCTCAAACAAACGCTTAGAGGAACCGGCAACACCAATCATTCCTGAGCCCTCGAGTGTAAGCAATGCAATATTGTCGATGTGTGTAATTCCTTTAATCGGATTACTTGAGCTTTCGGTTGAATTGGAAATTAAGGTACCGTAAGCTTCCGGTTCAAAAGTGTTTTTAATAAAAATCGGAATGTTGTCTTTCAATACCGGCTGAATCGTAGGCGGATACAATACTTTAGCCCCGAAGTGCGACAGTTCCATCGCTTCCTGATAGGAGATGGTTTCGATAGGTTGCGCTTGTTTGACGCTTTTAGGGTTGGCCGTAAACATACCGTTAACATCGGTCCAAATCTCCAAGATTTCCGCTTTCACGGCTGCTGCAATAATAGCTGCAGTATAATCGGAACCGCCGCGTCCCAAAGTAGTGGTATTGCCGTCAGATGACGATGCGATAAAACCCGGAAGCAATGTAACTTGGGCGTTGTTATTTTTGAAATAATCAGCGATTAAAGTATTAGTGATAGAAAAATCGACTGCCGCTTTACCGAAATTGGCATTAGTTTTAATCAATTCCCGACTGTCTTTAAAAGTCGAGTTGCTGACCTTTTGCTTTAGCGCCACAGCAATAATTTGAGACGATAATAATTCGCCAAAACCAGCTACTATATCAGCGGTTCTGCTTGATAATTCTCCCAAAAGATAACAGCCGTCCAACAAGGTTTTTAGGTGATTAATGTGGTGGTTAATCGCATCGATAATGTCGCTTTGTTCACTTAGTGGAACCAGTTCGTCTATAGCTTCTTTGTGTTTTTGCTCTAATTGACTGACAATGTCTTTGTAAGCTTTGTCTTTGGTTGAAGCGGTTTTTCCGGCTAAAATCAGCAAATCAGTTACACCACTAAAGGCAGAAACCACAACGGCCAGTTTGTTTTCTTTGCTTTTTTGAGCAACAATGTCTAGGGTTTTATTGATGTTTTGGGCATTGGCTACAGAAGTACCGCCAAATTTTAATACAATCATGATTTTTAATGTGAATTGTAGATGATAAATTAACCCTCAATCGAGAGTCCTTAAATTTCGGATTATATGTGAAAATTATACCCCAAACGGGGTAGTGGTAGTTGATGTAGTCGTAACCAAAACCGCAACCATAGTGGTGGTTGTAGGAGAGAATGAGTGTGTGTTGGTTGATAACATCATGTGTCAAAAGTATAAATTTTTATAATTTAAAAAAGCTTTTCTTAAATTTTTGAGAATATTTTAATAATAAAGGCTATTTTCCTGTGTAATATTTGTATTTTAAATTATTTAACAATGATTTTGATAATTTAGCAAAAAATACTCGGTTAAATAGTTGCTTTTTACGCCTCGTTTGCTGAATTTTGAGCCTTAAATCCTAACCAAAATGGAGCATTCGCATTACATCAGCACCGATGTGTTGACATTAGAGACTTTACAAGAGATCATTTCTGAGCACAAAACCTTAGCCCTTTCAGAAGAAGCCAAAATCAACATCCAACAATGTCGTGATTATTTAGACCAAAAAATGGCGTCTAATGAAACTCCGATTTACGGCATCAATACCGGATTTGGGTCGTTGTGTAATGTGAAAATTTCTAATGAAAATTTGTCTCAGCTTCAGGAAAACTTAGTGAAGTCGCATGCTTGCGGAACCGGTGAAGAAGTACCGCAGGAAATCGTTAAACTGATGTTGTTACTCAAAATCCAATCCTTGAGTTACGGGCATTCCGGTGTGCAGTTGCAAACGGTTGAACGTTTGGTGGATTTTTACAATCACGATATTTTACCCGTAGTTTATACACAAGGTTCTTTGGGAGCGAGTGGCGATTTAGCGCCCTTAGCCCATTTGTCATTACCACTGTTAGGTGAAGGCGAAGTATATTACGACGGATTCCGTCAACCGGCCAAAAAAGTCTTGGAGAAAATGGGTTGGCAACCGATTGTATTGCAATCGAAAGAAGGTTTGGCATTGCTAAACGGAACCCAGTTTATGAGTGCTTATGGCTGTTTCATTTTGCTTAAAGCAATGAAATACTCCTATTTAGCCGATGTTATTGCTGCCGTTTCTTTAGAAGGATTTGACGGAAGAATAGAACCGTTTAATGAGCTGATTCATTATGTTCGCCCGCACAAAGGGCAAATTGTAACAGCGAACCGAATGACCGAATTGTTAGAAGGCAGTCAGTTAATATCACGCCACAAAGAACACGTACAAGATCCGTATTCGTTCCGTTGTATTCCGCAAGTACATGGTGCTTCGAAAGATACTATCGAATACGTGAAAAAAGTATTCAAAACTGAAATCAACTCGGTTACTGATAATCCGAATATCTTTAAAAACGAAGATTTAATTATTTCAGGAGGGAATTTCCATGGCCAACCTTTAGCAATGGCATTAGATTTTTTAAGTATTGGTTTGTCTGAATTGGGTAGTATCTCCGAAAGAAGAACCTACCAATTGATTTCAGGGTTGCGTGGTTTACCGGCGTTTTTGGTAGATAATCCGGGCTTGAATTCCGGTTTTATGATTCCGCAATACACTGCGGCCAGCATTGCCAGCCAGAACAAACAATTGGCAACTCCTGCCAGTGTAGATAGTATCGTTTCGTCTAACGGACAAGAAGATCACGTGAGTATGGGCGCCAATGCGGCTACAAAGTGTTTGAAGATTATGGAAAACGTAGAGCGTATTTTGGCGATTGAGCTGATGAATGCTTCTCAAGCCTTAGAATATCGCAGACCGTTACAATCGAGTGAATTTTTAGAAAGCTTTGTCAAATCCTATAGAGAAGAAGTGCCGTTGGTAACGGAAGATCGAATTTTACACTACGACATTGAAAATTCCGTAGCGTTTTTGGAGAGTTTTGCGATTGATTTAGAAGAGTAAACTCAACAATCCCAAAATAGCAGGAACGGCTTGTACAAAAAATATTCTTTTGGAAGCCGTTAACGCGCCGTAAATGCCGGCCACAAGTACACAGCCTAAGAAGAAGATGGCTACGTTTTTACTCCAAGTTGCCTCACCAATCAGTAACGACCAAATCAATCCCGCAGCGAGAAAGCCGTTGTACAAACCCTGGTTGGCAGCCAATACTTTGGTCTTCTCAAACTGGTCTTCGGGTATGGTTTTGAATACTTTTTTGGCGCGAGTTGTCCAAGCAAAAATTTCCAACCATAAGATGTAGAGGTGTACGAAAGCTATAAATCCGATGATGAGTTGAGAGATTGTGTTCATGTATCTTGTTATTCGTTTTCACTAAAGATTTTTTCAATGCGTTTATCCGGAATCAGCCAAATCAGCGCTACTAAAATGTAAATCGCTCCGTAGATTTCTGTGTAATATTTTGAGGCTAATACGGCTATGATATATAATACTATCGAAGCTTTTCCTTTGTAATCTTTTCCGAGGGCTTTTGAAAGTAACGAATCTTTGCCATGATGTTTTAAAATTACACTTTGTAAAATAGAATAGGCGATAGCATTCATCAATAAAATCACTCCATACAACATCATAGGGAAAGGAGCAAAGTGATGTTCACCAATCCAAGCCGTGGTAAACGGAATCAACGATAACCAAAACAATAAATGTAAATTCGCCCAAAGAATAGTACCGTTAACGCGTTTCACGGTATGCATCATATGATGGTGGTTGTTCCAATAAATACCAACATAAATGAAACTCAAGATGTAACTCAGAAACTTGTGAAACAACGGAATAACTGATGCAAAAGTAGTGTCATTCGGCACTTTAAATTCCAATACCATGATAGTGATGATAATGGCCAATACACCATCGCTGAAGGCTTCAAGTCGGTTTTTATTCATAAAATTGTCTGTTATCCGTCATCTTAAAATCTGTCATCTGTATCTGTTAACTATCGCTTAAAATTCTTCTCAATCGCCTTAATCATTTCTCCGGCGATGTCTTTGTTGGTTGCGCCTTCAATACCCTCCAATCCGGGAGAAGAATTCACTTCCAACAATAATGGCCCTTTCGAAGAACGAATGATATCTACACCGGCCACTTTTAAATCCATAGCCTTAGCAGCTTTGATGGCGATTTTCTTTTCCTCAGGAGTAGGCTTGATTACAGATGCCGTGCCGCCCATGTGAATGTTGGCTCTGAATTCACCCGCAGCCGCTTCACGTTGTATGGCAGCCACAACTTTCCCGTCTACTACAAACAAACGCAAATCTTTCCCATTGGCTTCTTTGATGAATTCCTGTACTAAAATGTTAGCATTCAAACTCTTAAAAGCATTAATTACCGATTCGGCCGCTTTTTTGGTTTCGGCCAAAACCACACCTTTTCCTTGGGTTCCTTCTAACAACTTTACAATCAAAGGCGAACCGCCCACCATCTTAATCAAATCATCGGTGTCTAAGGGCGAATTGGCAAAACCGGTAGTCGGAATGTCCACGCCGTGGTGCAATAATAATTGCAAGGAAAACAATTTGTCACGCGATTGGGTAATAGCGGCAGCGGAGTTCAAACAGAAAACTTTCATCGCTTCAAACTGTCGTGTCAAGGCGCAACCGTAAAAGGTAATACTTGGTCGAATTCTAGGAATAATAGCGTCGAAATTATCCAAGATTTTTCCACCGCGGTAATGAATTTCAGGCTTTATGGCATCGAGTTTCATATAACATTCTTTAATGTTTAGGAAATGCATTTCGTGTCCTCGCATTTCACCTGCTTCCATAATACGTTTGTTACTGTACAATTCCGGATTACTGGCTAAAACACCAATGCGCAAACCGGATTTGTTGGCGATGGCATTTTGGTATAAATCTTTCAGACTTTCGGTGGTAGTTTGTCCCAGTAAATATTTTTGTTCCGGATCGACTAAAATCCTGCCACTCATAGCTTCGCGACCCAATAACATACGGAAACCCATAGAATCTCGGTTGGTTAACGTCATTTCTATGGTCCAAACATCATCGCCAATTTTAAGCTGTGTTTGAATCACATAGCGTTGTTCGCGAAAACCGCTCGAACTTTTTACAATGCGTTTGTCAATAAGTTTGGCTTCGCAATGGATAACGGTTTTTAGGTTGTTCTGAATCGGATTGATGTCGAACTTCACCCAATTTTCGCCTTCTTTTACAAAAGGCGCGATATTGATGGCGTGTAAAGCCGAAGTTTTGGCACCCGAATCCACACGGGCTTTGATGGCCGGAATACCAAGTTCCGGAAACGAACACCATTCTTCTGAACCTAAAATGATTTTATTTTGTGGCATTTTATAAAAATTTAAGCCACAAATTACAGAAATTCACACGGATAAAAGGCGGGAATTCTTGTGATTTGTGGCTTGTAAAAGATTAAACAGTCTTATTTAGTCGGTTTTTCCGCTTTGTTAATCGTCACGGTTAACTCTTGTGCAATTTCATCTAAATCCATAAAGATTTCGTCTCCGGAGGCAATTTTCGAAGTGATGATTTCTTCGGCCAAAGCATCTTCCACGTATTTCTGTATGGCTCTTTTTAACGGACGCGCACCAAATTGTTTGTCGAAACCTTTCTCGGCGATGAACGCTTTGGCTTTGTCGGATAAATTCAACTTGTAGCCTAGCTCTTCGATGCGAGCATATAATTTTTTCAATTCGATTTCGATAATCAAATCGATGTCGTGTTTCTCTAACGGATTGAACACAATTACGTCGTCGATTCGGTTCAAGAATTCAGGCGCAAAGGTTTTCTTCAAAGCGTTTTCAATCACACTTTTCGAATGTTCGTCGGCTTGTGCTACTTTAGCAGAAGTGCCGAAACCAACGCCTTGCCCGAAATCTTTCAACTGACGCGCTCCAACGTTAGAGGTCATGATGATGATGGTGTTTTTGAAGTCGATTTTACGACCCAAACTATCCGTCAAGTAACCATCGTCTAACACTTGTAACATCATGTTGAAAACGTCAGGATGCGCTTTTTCAATTTCGTCTAACAATACCACACAGTATGGTTTTCTGCGCACTTTTTCGGTCAATTGTCCGCCTTCTTCGTAACCTACATAGCCCGGAGGCGCTCCGATTAAACGAGAAATGGCAAATTTTTCCATGTATTCACTCATGTCAATGCGAATTAACGCATCTTCTGAATCGAATAATTCTTTCGCCAATACTTTCGCCAATTGTGTTTTACCAACACCGGTTGACCCGAGGAAAATAAACGAACCAATCGGGCGATTCGGATCTTTTAATCCAGCGCGATTGCGTTGGATGGAGCGAGCAATTTTGGTTACCGCTTCGTCTTGACCAATCACTTTGCCTTTGATTAACTCCGGCAAGTGTGCCAATTTATTGCTTTCCGTTTGGGCAATACGATTCACCGGTATACCGGTCATCATTGAAACTACATCGGCAACGTTGTCTTCCGTTACGCGAATTCGATTGCTTTTCGATTCTTCTTCCCATTGTTCTTGAGCGATAGCTAAGTCTTTTTCCAAACGTTTTTCATCGTCGCGCAATTTGGCAGCTTCTTCGTATTTCTGTTTTTTAACGACGGAGTTTTTCAATTCGCGTACTTCTTCCAACTGACGCTCCAAATCCAAAATTTGCTTCGGCACGTCGATATTGGTGATGTGTACTCTTGAGCCCGCTTCGTCTAAAGCATCAATCGCTTTGTCCGGCAAGAAACGCTCCGACATGTAGCGGTTGGTTAACTTCACACAAGCTTCAATCGCTTCAGGGGTATAAATTACGTTGTGATGGTCTTCGTATTTGTTTTTGATGTTGTTCAAGATAGTAATCGTTTCTTCCACCGAAGTAGGTTCTACAATTACCTTTTGGAAACGTCTTTCGAGCGCTCCGTCTTTTTCGATGTACTGACGGTACTCATCCAAAGTCGTAGCACCAATACATTGGATTTCACCACGGGCTAAGGCCGGTTTAAACATGTTAGAAGCATCTAACGAACCGGTAGCGCCACCGGCACCCACTATGGTGTGGATTTCATCTATGAACAAAATGATGTCATCGTTTTTCTCCAATTCATTCATCACGGCTTTCATTCTTTCTTCAAACTGACCGCGGTATTTGGTTCCGGCTACTAATGAGGCTAAATCCAAAGTCACCACTCTTTTGTTGAAGAGAATACGCGATACTTTCTTTTGAATGATGCGCAAGGCCAAACCTTCGGCAATGGCTGATTTACCAACACCCGGTTCTCCAATAAGTAGCGGATTGTTTTTCTTTCTGCGGCTTAAAATTTGAGACACGCGCTCAATTTCTTTTTCGCGACCTACAACCGGGTCGAGTTTGCCTTCTTCTGCCAATTCGGTTAAGTCGCGTCCAAAATTGTCTAACACCGGAGTTTTAGATTTTTTGTTGGTTTTGTTGGCCGGATTGTTGAAACTGCCTTCTTTTAGGCTGTCATCCTGACCGGAATCGTCGTTATACGATTCGTTTCTCGGCAGGTTATCTGTGAAATCTTCTTCGTTTGGTGTCATGTTTAGGTACTGTTCTTTGACTACATTATAGTCTATTTTCAGACGATGCAGTAGTTTGGTTGTGGGATCGTTTTCGTTTCTTAAAATGCAAAGCAGTAAGTGGGCAGTACTGATAGAGGAACTCTGAAATACTTTGGCTTCTAAGAATGTGGTTTTTAATGCGCGCTCCGCTTGACGCGTCAAGTGGAGGTTTTTCTTTTCGTTGCTGATGTCGGTATTGGGATTGGCGGGGCTTAAGATTTCGACCTTTTTGCGCAAATGATCTAAATCGACCGACAAATTATTTAAGATAGCAATCGCCTTACCGTTTCCGTCTCTCAAGATACCAAGCATCAGATGTTCCGTTCCGATAAAGTCATGCCCTAAGCGCAATGCTTCTTCTTTGCTATAGGTAATTACATCTTTAACTCTTGGTGAAAAATTATCGTCCATAATAGTGTATTGTTGCTATTGTAAATTTAGTGATATGATGTCATTCTAACAAAAATCATTCCGCCTAAAAGTACTGTCAGCTAATTGACAAAAAAAAAGGCAATAATAAAAGCCGTTAAAGAACTATTTTATTAACCAAAAAAAGCCCCTGTTTTGTTAATAAATCTTTGAAATTTGTGGACTAAAATTGGCGCCAAACAGTATAAATATCCTATATTAGCACGTTTTGAATTTGAACTAATTTTTATTAATAATTTATAATATATGTCTGACGGAGAAAAGTTAATTCCAATTAACATCGAAGATGAAATGAAATCAGCATACATCGATTATTCGATGTCTGTAATTGTCTCAAGAGCGCTACCTGACGTGCGTGACGGATTAAAACCTGTTCACCGAAGAGTGTTATATGGAATGTATGATTTAGGCGTTTTTTCTAACAGAGCGCACAAAAAATCCGCAAGAATTGTTGGAGAAGTTTTGGGTAAATACCACCCGCACGGTGATACTTCAGTGTATGATGCCATGGTTCGTATGGCACAGGAGTGGAGTTTGCGATATTTGTTAATTGACGGGCAAGGGAACTTCGGTTCGGTTGACGGTGACAGTCCTGCAGCGATGCGTTACACTGAGGCCAGAATGAAAAAAATGTCAGAAGACATTATGGCAGATATCGACAAAGAAACCGTGGATTTCCAATTGAACTTTGACGATACCTTATACGAGCCGAAAGTAATGCCAACCCGTGTACCGAATCTTTTAATTAACGGAGCTTCCGGTATTGCTGTTGGTATGGCTACTAACATGCCGCCGCACAACTTAACCGAAGTAGTGGACGGAACTTTGGCTTATATCGACAATAATGATATTGAAATTGATGAGTTAATCAACTACATCAAGGCACCGGATTTCCCTACCGGTGGTGTAATTTACGGATACGAAGGTGTTCGTGAAGCTTTCAAAACGGGTAGAGGAAGAATCGTTATCCGTGCCAAAGTGAACTTTGAAGAAGTGAACGGTAAAGAAGCGATTATCGTTACTGAGATTCCGTACCAAGTGAACAAAGCGGAAATGATTAAGAAAACCGCCGATTTGATTAACGAGAAAAAAATCGAAGGTATTTCGAACATCCGTGACGAATCGGACAGAAGCGGTATGCGTATCGTATACGAATTGAAGCGCGATGCAGTGCCGAATGTAGTGTTGAACACACTTTACAAATACACCCAATTGCAGTCGTCTTTCAGTGTTAACAACATTGCTTTGGTGGGAGGAAGACCACAAATGTTGAATTTGAAAGATTTGATTCATTATTTCGTAGAACACCGTCATGATGTAGTGGTAAGAAGAACCCAATTTGAATTGCGCAAAGCCGAAGAAAGAGCGCATATCTTAGAAGGTTTGATCATCGCTTCAGACAATATCGACGAGGTAATTGCCTTGATTCGTTCTTCTAAAGACGGAGACGAAGCCCGAAACAAATTGATTGAGCGTTTCAGCTTAACCGATATCCAAGCGCGCGCTATTGTTGAAATGCGTTTGCGTCAGTTGACCGGCTTAGAGCAAGACAAGTTAAGAGCGGAGTACGAAGAAATCATGAAGTTAATTCAACACTTGAAAGATTTATTGGCAAGTAAAGAATTAAGAATGCAATTGATTAAAGATGAATTAATCGAAATCAGAGATAAATACGGTGACGGACGTCGTTCTACAATTGAATATTCCGGTGGCGATGTAAGTATTGAAGATTTGATTGCCGATGAGAATGTGGTAATTACCATTTCGCATGCCGGTTATATCAAACGTACTAACTTATCGGAATACAAAACCCAAAACCGCGGTGGTGTCGGACAAAAAAGTGCCGGAACTCGCGATCAGGATTTCTTAGAGCATTTGTTCGTAGCAACCAACCACCAATATTTGTTGTTCTTTACCCAGAAAGGAAAATGTTTCTGGATGCGCGTTTACGAAATTCCGGAAGGTAGTAAAACCAGCAAAGGTCGTGCTATTCAAAACTTAATCAATATCGAACAAGACGATAAAGTAAAAGCGTTTATCTGTACGCAAGATTTAAAAGACGAAGAATACATCAACAGCCATTACGTAATTATGGCGACCAAACAAGGTCAGGTGAAAAAAACGCCATTGGAGCAATATTCTCGTCCGCGTCAAAACGGTATCAACGCCATTACCATCAGAGAAGACGACGAATTGTTAGAAGCCAAATTAACCAACGGAGACAGTCAGGTTTTAGTGGCTGTAAAATCCGGTAAATTGGTTCGTTTCGAAGAAGAAAAAACCCGTCCGATGGGAAGAACAGCTTCCGGGGTAAGAGGTATTACCTTAGCCGATGACAAAGACGAAGTGATCGGTATGGTTTCTGTAAACAAAGATGACATCAACGAAACCCAATTGTTAGTCGTAACTGAAAACGGTTACGGTAAACGTACCAAATTGGTAGATGATGACGGAGAAGATGTTTACAGAATCACCAACCGCGGTGGAAAAGGAGTAAAAACCTTGAACATCACAGAAAAAACCGGAGCACTTATTTCCATCAACGCGGTGACCGATGCTGATGATTTGATGATTATCAACAAATCTGGTTTAACTATCCGTATGGAAGTTTCCGATTTGAGAGTAATGGGAAGAGCTACGCAGGGTGTTCGTTTGATCAATATCAAAGGCAATGACTCGATCGCAGCCGTAACTAAAGTAATGAAAGAAGAAGAATCTGAAGAAGATACTGATGCTGACATCAATGAGGTGAATGAAGGCGAAACTTCAACGGAAACTTCTGCATCTGAAGAATAATTTAAAATAATACCACATGAAAATTAGACACCTAGTATTGGCTTCGGCCATGATAGTTTCTTTTTCCTCTTTCGCTCAAAAGGATGAGATGAAAGGATTGAAAAAGATTTACGACAAACAGGCTTTAACCGATAAAGATATTGTTGAGTACAAAGCTACATTAGTTAAAGCAGAGCCTTTGATGACCGCTGCAGCCGAATCGGATAAAGTGTATTTTGATTATTACAAAGCGGTGGCTCCGTTTTTGGAGATGAAAGTGGCCTACACCAAACCGGAAAATGCCGGCAACGCCAAATTAGCTAACAACTATTTTACTCCTGAGAAAATAGAGTTGTTGGCTAAAAACTTAAATGCTGTTAAAGAGTTTGAAAAGAAATCCGGGAAAGCTTTGTTGACCAAATCTATAGATGATGGTGTAGCGCAAGCCAAGCCATTCATTGTTAACTATGCTGTAGGCTTAGGGGAAGAGAAAAAGTATAAAGAAGCCGGAAATGTATTGTATTCCGCCTATCAAATGGATAAAAACGATCCGGATAAGTTGTTTTATGCGGCCAGTTTTGCAGTAAACGCTCGTGATTATGACAGTGCTTTGGTATATTATTATGAATTAAAACAAATCAATTATACCGGAGAAACTACAGTATTTTGGGCTTACAACAAGGCTTCAAAACAGGAAGAAACCTTTAACTCTAAGAGTGAAAGAGAAATTTTCATCAAATCGGGTACGCACGAAAAACCAAGAGATGAGAAAACACCTTCTAAAAGAGGTGAAATCTACAAAAACATCGCTTTGATTTTGGTTGAAAAAGGTAAAGTTGAGGAAGCCAAAGCCGCTGTTACTGAAGCCAGAAATGCGAATCCTGAAGACAGTTCTTTAATTTTAACGGAAGCTGATTTGTATTTAAAAGTGAATGATTTTGACACTTATACTAAGTTGGTCAATCAAGCTTTAGCCAATGATCCTAATAATGTTGATTTGGTGTACAATCTTGGCGTGATTTCAGGTAATGCTAATAAAGTTGCAGATGCTGAGAAGTATTATAGAAGAGCCTTAGAAATCAATCCTAATTATTTCAATGCGAATTTAAACTTAGCGGAATTGTTGTTAAGAGCTGATGAGAAGTTTGTCAATGAAATGAACAAATTGGGAACTTCTGAAAAAGACAACAAACGTTATGAGGTATTAAAAGCAGAGCGTGAGAAAAATTTCAAAGCGGTTTTACCGTATTTAGAAAAAGCTTACGAGTTGCAACCGGATAATGATGCTGCTAAGAAAACATTGATGAGTGTGTACAATGCACTTGAAATGACCGACAAATACAAAGCTTTAAAAGCAAAACAATAATATTGTTTACCAATAAAAAAACCATCCGATTCGGATGGTTTTTTTATGCTTTATAGTTTTTCGGAATTACAAGTGAATAACTTCTCCGTAAGCATCGGCTACTGCTTCCATCACCGCTTCACTCATTGTTGGATGCGGGTGAACTGCTTTCAAAATTTCGTGACCTGTAGTTTCTAATTTACGAGCCACAACCGCTTCTGCAATCATATCGGTTACACCGGCGCCAATCATATGACAACCTAACCACTCGCCGTATTTAGCATCGAAAATAACTTTTACAAAACCATCCGGAGTTCCGGCTGCTTTGGCTTTTCCTGAAGCCGTGAACGGGAATTTCCCGATTTTTAATTCATATCCTTTTTCTTTAGCCGCTTTTTCTGTCAAACCTACAGAAGCAATTTCTGGCGTAGCATAAGTACAACCCGGAATGTTACCGTAATCTAAAGGTTCCACATGTAAACCGGCAATTTTTTCCACACACAAAATACCTTCCGCAGAAGCTACGTGTGCTAAAGCTTGTCCCGGAGTTACATCGCCAATAGCATAGTAACCGGCTACATTGGTTTGGTAAAACTCGTTCACCAAGATTTTATCTTTATCGGTTTTGATACCGGTTTCTTCCAATCCGATGTTTTCGATGTTGGTTTTAATACCAACGGCTGATAACAAGATGTCAGCTTCCAAAATTTCTTCCCCTTTAGCCGTTTTTACAAAAGCTTTTACACCATTTCCGCTGGTGTCGATTTTTTCTACAGAAGAGTTGGTCATCACATTGATGCCTGATTTTTTCAACGAACGCTCAAATTGTTTTGAGATGTCTTCGTCTTCTACCGGAACTACATTCGGCATAAACTCAACGATAGTAACTTCAGTTCCCATCGAATTGTAAAAATGCGCGAATTCTACACCAATGGCACCTGACCCTACTACAATCATCTTTTTCGGTTGGCTAGGTAAAGTCATCGCCTGACGGTAACCAATTACTTTTACACCATCTTGCGGTAAGTTTGGCAACTCTCTGGAACGAGCTCCTGTAGCAATAATAATGTGATCGGCACTGTATTCAGTCACTTTACCATCGGCAGCAGTAACGGCTACTTTTTTGCCCGGTTTTACTTTTCCGAAACCGTCAATAACGTCGATTTTGTTTTTCTTCATTAAGAATTGAACCCCTTTACTCATACCGTCAGCGACGCTGCGCGAACGGGCAATAACGGCATTGAAATCTTTGTCAAATTCCTTAACGGTCAAACCGTAGTCTGAAGCATGTTTTAGGTAGTCAAAAACCTGAGCCGATTTTAATAATGCTTTGGTGGGAATACAACCCCAATTCAAACAAATGCCACCTAGGTTTTCTTTTTCAATTACGGCTACTTTAAAACCCAATTGCGAAGCACGAATGGCTGTAACATAACCGCCCGGACCACTTCCTAAAACAATAATATCGTATTTCATTTTTAAAAAGATTATTTTAAATTGATTAAATGCCGTCGCTTACGCTAGTAACATTTTGATTTATTTTGAGATTGCGAATTTAAGGATTTATTTTGAAAACTTAGCTTTCCAAGGCAAACTGTGAATCGTATAAATTTTTGTAATAGCCTTGCTCACGTTTCAATAGTTCTTGGTGTGTACCTTCTTCTACAATTTGACCTTTGTCCATTACAATAATTTTATTGGCATTAACGATGGTAGCCAAACGATGCGCAATAATAATAGATGTTCTGTTTTTTGTGATTTTTTCGGTGGCTTTCTGAATCAATTCCTCGCTGTAACTATCGATAGATGAAGTTGCTTCATCCAAAATCAAAATACTCGGATTGTTCACATAAGCCCTTAGGAAAGCAATCAATTGTCGCTGTCCTGATGACAACATCACACCGCGCTCTTTTACATCGTAATCGTATCCGCCCGGCAAGGTTTTGATGAATTTATGAACACCGATTTTCTTGGCGGCTTCAATCACGGCTTCCCGACTGATATTTGGATTGTTGAGTGTGATGTTATTGTGAATGGTATCGGCAAACAAGAAAACGTCTTGCAATACAATGGCAATTTGTTGGCGTAGGCTTTCCATTTGAAATTCGTTGATGTTTTGCTCGTCGATGTAAATAGCACCGGAATTGATTTCGTAAAAACGATTCAGCAAATTAATAATCGTCGATTTTCCGGCTCCGGTAGCACCAACTATGGCAATGGTTTCGCCTTCGTTGACTTTTAAATTGATGCCTTTCAACACATTTTCTTTGTCGTTATAACTGAAAACCACATTCTCAAAACGAATGTTTCCTTTTAAATGTGAAGCGATGACCGTACCGTCTTTTTGAACATCTTTATCAGAATCTAAAATATCGAAGACACGATTGGCCGCTATCATTCCCATTTGCATCTCGTTGAATTTATCGGCAATTTGACGCAATGGGTTGAACAACATGCCGATAAACATAGTATACGAAAACAAATCACCGAAAGTGGTGAACTTATCGCCATCTAAAATATGGAAACCACCGTATAAAATTACAGCACCCAAGGTTAAAGAGGAAATGATATCCGCAATAGGGAAGAAGATGGAGTTGTACAAGATGGTTTTAATCCAAGCCTTGTTGTGCTTCTGATTGATGTCTTTGAACTTTTCGTATTCAATGGCTTCACGGTTAAAAAGTTGGACAATCTTCATCCCGGTAACACGCTCTTGCACAAAAGTATTCATATTGGCCACCTGATTTCTAACTTCCTCAAAGGCCACTTGCATTTTGCGTTGGAAAATACGGGTAATATAAACCAGAACCGGCATGGCTAAAATTACAATCCAAGTCAGACGCCAGTTCATGTAGAACATGAAAATCAAAACTACCAACATTTTCAGTATATCACTGATGATCATAAACAATCCTTGGCTGAAAATACGGGCTATTTGCTCAATATCGGATACAGAACGGGTAACCAATTGTCCCACCGGAGCGTGGTCGAAATATTTCATTCGGAAACTCAGTATATGTTGGAATAATTTGGTTCTGATGTCTTTAATAATATCTTGTCCGAGCCAATTGGCCCAGTACACAAAGTAAAATTGGGACAAGGTTTCCAAAAGCAACACTATACCCATCATACTGATGTAAAGTAATAAACCATGTTCGTCTTTCGGCGCTATATAATCATCTACGGTTTGTTTAAGTAAATATGGTCTTAGAGCTGCAAAAACCGAAAGTAAAATGGCAAACATCACCACACCGTAATACCTTTTTTTATAAGGCTTGGTGTACTTTAAAATACGTTTGAATAAATGGGTGTCGAAAGCTTTTGCTTGCATTTTATGGGATATAGTCGTATTCAATTTGGGTTAAGTAAAGACCGTGAGCCGGAACTGAAAATCCTGCCTTTCCGCGGTCTTTGCTTTCAATTATTTTTTCAAAATCGTCCAGATTTATTTTGCCTAAACCAATGTTAATCATCGTGCCGACTATGGCACGTACCATATTGCGCAGAAAACGGTCAGCCGATATGGTGAAGACTAGTTTAGTTCCGATTTGTTTCCAATGGGCTTCAAAAATAACACAATTAAATGTTCTGACATCGGAATGGGTTTTAGAAAAGCATTCGAAATCCTTGTGTCGAAACAAAATCTGACAGGCTTCATTCATTTTAGCAATGTCGAGGGGTAATTGGTGTAACCAACTGCCGTCGGTTTCAAACGCATCTTTGAACGTGTGAATATGGTATTCATAGGTTCTTTTGGTCGCGTCAAATCGGGCATGAGCGTCATCAGTAACCGGGATGAGTTTGTAAATTACAATGTCTTTCGGAAGATAGGAATTGAGTTTGTGCACCAATTTTGGCCCGTCGATTGCCGTTTCATGGTCAAAGTGTGCGTACATTTTTTTGGCATGCACACCGGTATCGGTTCGCCCGGCACCAACAATGTCAATGTCTTTCTTTAGCAAAACCGATAAGGCTTTGTTGAGGGTTTCTTGTACGGAATTAGCGTCCGGTTGGTATTGCCATCCGTGGTAGTTGGTTCCTCTGTATGCTAATTCAATAAAATATCTCAAGTTTGACTGTCCTAAATTTATGAAAATATCAGTTCGCCATTACATGGCTCGAGTCTGGGGCGTAAAGGTACAAAGGATTTTAAATTTGATGTTTAAAGTTTTCATAATTTCGTTACTTATATTTGCAGTCACAGCATCTCAGTACCTTAGTGCCTTAGAACCTTTTTAATTTGAAAAAAATCCTGCTCCTTTCCGATACGCACAGTCATATAGACGAATCCATCCTAAAATACGTTCGTTTAGCCGACGAAGTCTGGCATGCCGGCGATATAGGCGATTTGCAAGTGACCGATACCATTAAAGCCCTCAAAACTTTGCGTGCTGTTTATGGGAATATAGACGATGACAAAGCCCGAATGGAATTTCCGTTGCACAACCGCTTTATGTGTGAAGGCGTTAATGTTTGGATTACCCACATCGGCGGTTATCCCGGGAAGTACAACCAAGCCATTAGAGCAGAAATACAGAGCAATCCACCAAAGCTTTTTATTTGCGGCCATTCACATATTTTGAAAGTCCAGTTTGATAAGCAGTTGAATTTACTCCACATGAATCCCGGTGCTTGCGGGATTTATGGCTTTCACCAAGTCAGAACCATGTTGCGCTTTGAAATTGATGGCGATAAAATCCAAAATTTGGAGATTATCGAGTTAGGGAAGAAGTAGTATTCAGCAACCGCTACAGATATTAGTTTAGCCACAGATTAAACGGATTAAACGGATTTCCACGGATTCTTTTTATCTGTTTTAATCAGTCCAATCCGTGTCATCCGTGTGCTAAAACCAATAGTATAATGAATCGTTTTTCTTTAATCTGCTTAAATAAGTTTATTCAGTTTAATCTGTGCCATATTAAAATCTGATCTATATGGCTAAAAATAAAAAACCCGTCTGTTTAACTAGACGGGTTTTTCGCAGCACTAAAAAACTAAGTTTATAGGTTTATCGCAATCGATCCACAGATTTTACAAGATCTTCATCCTTTTTGATGGCTTTGTTGGCCAAAACCAAGAATACGATAGAAAAAATAGGTAAGAACATCCCAACACCTTTCTCAGGAACAGCAGTAGTTCCTCCAGATGCGTTTAGTGTTCGATACACCAATAATCCTAATAAAATTAAATTCAATATGATATTCAATCTGCCCATGACAAATTGTTGTTGTCTTTTTGTGTGAGATAAAATGCTGAGTAACGAGAGTGTGGTGCTTAAGCCAAACAAACTCACGTAAACGATATCCGCCATAAAGTAAAACGGTTTTTCCGCTATAGTCCACAGTGGGAAAATAAACGGCAATACTCCGGTGATCAATAAGCTGGCGATTAAATAATACGTCTGTACTCTAAACATAATCTTGAAATAGGTGCACAAAAATAAAGTTTCTTTTTAAAAAATACTATTGCATCGTAAAATATTATTTGTATTATTGCATTGCAAATCCGCAAGTACTTCATCTTCGGATATTTCTATACCATATTTTCTACCCACATTTTTTTAGTATTCTCCTGAAAATTTAATTTTATTCACAACACTATCGATGTTTGATATTTCCGCCTTAAAAGAAATGAAGCTTACTGAGCTTCAAGAAATAGCCAAGTTGGCTAAAACCATTAAAGTTGCCGGTGCCAAAAAAGACGTATTGATTGCACAAATTTTAGAGCACCAAAACAAAACGGCTTCCTCAAAAAATCAGTTGGAACCCGAGGCGCCACAAGCCAAAGAGACCAAGTCGAAACGAACGCGCATCGCGCCCACGCCTAAAGAAACGGATTCCACTTCAAACGATTTGTTCTCCCAAGAGACAGCGCCTATTGCAGTAGCTGAGGAAAAACCGGCCTTCGAAGGCAAAAAAAGTAAGTTCAAAAAGCCTTTTGAAAAGAAAAATAATCCTAGACACAATAACGCTGCTGACGAATCAGAAGTAATACCATCAGAACAAACAACTACTCCTACAACAGAAGATCAAGCTACCGAAAATCAAGCCAAACCTTCTTCCGACGAACACCGTCAACACCGACACAAAAATCAGAATCCTTCTCACAATACTGCCGACAATGCTTCGAATAAACCGCAAAACAACGGTAACGGCAATCCTAACAACCCCAATTTTAAAGGAAAAAAACAAAACAACTTTCGCGATGCCGATTACGAATTTGACGGTATTATTGAAAGCGAAGGCGTTTTGGAAATGATGCCTGACGGTTACGGCTTTTTACGTTCCTCCGATTACAACTATTTAGCGTCGCCGGATGATATTTATTTGTCGACTTCCCAAATTCGATTGTTCGGTTTGAAAACCGGAGATACTGTAAAAGGTGTAGTGCGTCCGCCTAAAGAAGGCGAGAAGTTTTTCCCGTTGGTTAAAGTATTAAAGATTAACGGTCATGATCCGCAAGTGGTGCGAGACCGAGTGTCGTTTGAACATTTAACGCCTATCTTCCCGAAAGAAAAATTCAACATAGCCGATAAACAAGCCAGTGTTTCCACTCGAGTAATAGATTTGTTTTCCCCAATTGGTAAAGGGCAACGCGGTATGATAGTCGCGCAACCTAAAACCGGTAAAACAATGTTGTTGAAAGACATTGCCAACGCTATTGCAGCCAATCACCCGGAAGTATATTTGTTGGTTTTACTCATTGACGAAAGACCGGAAGAGGTAACCGACATGCAGCGTAGCGTTCGAGGTGAAGTGATTGCTTCTACTTTCGACAGAGAACCATTAGAACACGTAAAAATTGCCAATATTGTTTTGGAAAAAGCCAAACGTTTGGTTGAGTGCGGACACGATGTGGTAATTTTATTGGATTCGATTACGCGTTTGGCACGAGCCTACAATACAGTACAACCGGCTTCCGGTAAAGTATTGTCGGGTGGAGTAGATGCTAACGCCTTACAAAAACCAAAACGTTTCTTTGGAGCCGCTCGTAACGTAGAAAATGGAGGTTCCTTGAGTATCATAGCCACCGCCTTAACCGAAACCGGTTCAAAAATGGACGAGGTAATCTTCGAAGAATTTAAAGGTACCGGTAATATGGAGTTGCAATTGGACAGAAAAATTGCCAACCGCAGAATTTTCCCTGCTATCGATTTAACGTCTTCCAGCACGCGTCGTGACGATTTGTTGCTCGACGAAAAAACACTACAACGCATGTGGATATTGCGCAAGTTCTTAGCCGATATGAATCCGGTAGAAGCTATGGATACCATTAATGATAAAATTAAGAAGACTCGAAACAACGATGAGTTCCTGATTTCGATGAACGATTAAATAGGAAATCCCAACATAACAGTTGGGATTTTTTTTTGGCACACGCTTTGGTAAGTTGTCTTAAGATTGTCTTAAGAACCTTTAAATTTTATCCTATGAAAACTACCAAAAGACTCCGATTGTTATCCTTATTAGGTTTTTTATTATTGATGGCACCGTTTTATGATTCTTGTGATAACAGGAAAAATAGTTTTTTAAAATCCTATGATGAATATGACGCAAACGGAAAACTAATAGAGAAAACTTTTTTTCAAAACATCTACAATGTTGTGGTAGATGAATTATCCTTTAATGGATTTCAAATAGCCAGTTTTTCCATCTATGGTGTTCAAGATATAACCTTCAAAGAATTTAAAGCAGAAGTTTCTAATGCATTCAAAAAAGAAGAGTGGTATAAAGATTTGGGAATAGTAATCTCATTTGTATTTGATATTATCATTGTAATCTCCTTCGGTTTGATTCTTTTGACTTTTGCTGACAGGATTAGGCTTTTTAATAATTTGGCTCTGGCTAACACTATATTAATCTTATTCACTCTTTTGTACATCATTTTTTTAGAAAGTTCTTTCGAACACTTCCGCCAAATCAAATGGGGTTATTACGCTTTTTTGGCGACTAATATGTTGCTGTTCTATTATTCAAAGCCCAATAAAATCAAGACATAACTTCGTACTTCTAACTTCTAACTTCGTACTTAAAATGTCATCTTGTCAGCAAAATTCTTGAAAAACTGACAATTTATGCCCAATTCTCCCATGGCATAATAGTTGTCATTTCGCAAACCGTACAACACAAAGTACTATTCACTCGTAGAGGAATAATCAAAAAATAAACAAAAAAGGAGAAAATAAAATGGGAAAAATTATTGGTATCGACTTAGGTACAACCAACTCTTGTGTGGCCGTTATGGAAGGTGGAGAACCGGTAGTAATTGCTAACGCAGAAGGAAAAAGAACAACACCATCTGTAATCGCTTTCGTAGAAGGCGGTGAGATTAAAGTAGGTGATCCTGCTAAAAGACAAGCAGTGACTAATCCAACCAAAACCATAGCGTCTATCAAACGTTTTATGGGTAACAAGTATACTGAAAGCGCTAAAGAAGCTTCAACAGTAGCTTACAAAGTGGTCAAAGGCGACAACGATACACCTCGTGTAGACATCGATGGTCGTTTGTACACCCCACAAGAATTGTCAGCAATGACACTTCAAAAAATGAAAAAAACAGCCGAAGATTATTTGGGTCAAGCAGTAACTGAAGCCGTTATTACGGTTCCGGCTTACTTTAATGATGCCCAACGTCAAGCTACCAAAGAAGCAGGAGAAATCGCCGGTTTAAAAGTAATGCGTATCATCAACGAGCCAACAGCAGCTGCCTTGGCTTACGGATTGGATAAAGCAGGTAAAGACCAAAAAATTGCGGTATACGACTTAGGTGGTGGTACTTTCGATATCTCTGTATTAGAGTTAGGCGATGGCGTATTCGAAGTATTGTCAACCAACGGTGACACGCACTTGGGTGGAGACGACTTCGACCAAGTTATCATCGATTGGATGGCTAACGAATTCAACAGCGAAGAAGGGGTTGACTTACGCAAAGACCCAATGGCATTGCAACGTTTGAAAGAAGCAGCTGAGAAAGCTAAAATCGAGTTGTCTTCTTCTACACAAACCGAAATCAACTTGCCTTATGTGACGGCTACCGCTTCAGGACCGAAACACTTGGTAAAAACCTTAACTCGTGCTAAATTCGAGCAATTGGCCGAAAGCTTGGTAAAACGTTCTATGGAACCGGTTGCTAAAGCTTTAAAAGATGCCGGTTTATCAACTTCAGATATCGACGAAGTAATCTTAGTAGGTGGTTCTACTCGTATCCCGGTAATCCAAGAACAAGTTGAAAAATTCTTTGGTAAAAAACCTTCTAAAGGCGTTAATCCGGATGAAGTTGTGGCGATTGGTGCTGCTATCCAAGGTGGTGTTTTAACCGGAGATGTAAAAGATGTATTGTTGTTAGACGTTACACCTTTATCTTTAGGAATTGAAACGATGGGTAACGTGATGACTAAATTAATCGAGTCCAACACGACTATCCCGACTAAAAAATCACAAGTATTCTCGACGGCAGTGGACAACCAACCAAGTGTGGAAATTCACGTATTGCAAGGAGAAAGAGCGATGGCCGCTGATAACAAAACGATTGGACGTTTCCACTTAGACGGTATTCCACCGGCCCCAAGAGGTGTGCCTCAAATTGAAGTAACTTTCGATATTGATGCCAATGGTATTATCAAAGTATCAGCTACAGATAAAGGTACCGGAAAATCACACGATATTCGTATCGAAGCTTCTTCAGGATTGACGCCGGAAGAAATCGAAAGAATGAAAAAAGATGCTGAAATGAATGCAGAGAACGACCGTTTGGCTAAAGAAAAGGCCGATAAGTTGAACGAAGCTGACAGCATGATTTTCCAAACCGAGAAACAGTTGGGTGAGTTCGGAGATAAATTATCCGAAGGTAACAAAACTGCCATTCAAACGGCCTTAGACGAGTTGAAAACAGCATACGAAACCAAAGATATTGCTACCATTCAACCGGCTTTAGACAAAATCAACGAAGCGTGGAAAAATGCTTCCGAAGAAATGTACAAAGCCCAAGGCGAAGGTCAAGCCCAAGAAGCGCAACCACAAGCCGAAAACCAAGGTGATAACACTCAGGATGTAGAATTCGAAGAAGTGAAGTAGCCAGGAGGCGCATTGGCCTTTTATAAATATAAGTACGAAGTAACCGAGTCAGTAATGGCTCGGTTTTTTTATGCGATCAATGTTCTTTGATTTTGTTTTGCATTTTCATAATGACCAAAACATGAGGAAAAGTAATGGCTGCTAAGAAGGAAAAAAACAAAGCAGTAAAAACGGCTTCTTTTCTAAATAAAAAGTAGAGTAGGGCAATGCCTGTTAAGGAAAGAAACCAATAGCCAAATGCCGCTTTAAAATACTGTACAAAGTTTTGAAAAGTATATTGTCCGTATAAAAAGCAAATTTGATCTTTAATAGAAGGTAAACTATGCCAAATGATAAAGTATATTGCAAAAGCCCATATTAGATTTGAGTTTCTGAAAATGATGGCAAATAATAGCAGATAGACGAGGTTAACCGGTAATTGATTTTTGAAAATAGTATTTTTTCGCAGCATAACTAAACTCAGTACAATTAATACTAATCCGTTAAACTGCAGCATATAAGTAAAATTAAAAGTGTTCATCGAACTATGGATAATTTCTCCTATAATCACGGCAACTTCTTTCTGATGAAAATAAAATAATAATTCAAAAATGAATAATCCATATACCAATTGAAACAATGATATGATTGGTGGGGTTTTTTCCGTTGACAGTTGGTTCCAATGTTGTTCTCCAAAATGATAGGCACTGACTAATATAAAGATTACTAATGCCCATTCGGGTAATAAATAGAATAAAAGTACTCCGGTCGTGACAAAAGTGAGATAGTAAATGAGTATTTTTTTATAATTACTGATTGAATTTTCGTTCTTAATTTTTGAAATCAAACGTAAATCATTAGCGCCATGCAGTATTCCGAATAAGAATATAATTACAAATCCCGTAATTTGTTGATATTCAACAGAAAAATAAGTGGCAATCCACAAAGCTAAAAAGCTCAATACAATCCCAATATTGCTAGAATTTGTCATTTTATAAGGTGTTTATTTTGTTTAAAGATATAAAAATAAAGTTAAACAGAATTATTTTTATTGTTTAATCTTATTTAAATTTGGTTAAACAAAATTCTAAAACCTCATTTATTATGACAAATTTATTATCTTCTACCGCGCTCATCTCTAAGATGTTGCCAACCGACTACGTTGGTTTTACTTTTTTTATCGGATGTATGGCCATGATGGCTGCATCAGCATTTTTCTTTTTGTCACTGAGTCAATTTGACAAGAAGTGGCGTGTTTCAGTATTGGTTTCCGGTTTAATTACGTTCATTGCCGCAGTACACTACTTCTACATGAGAGATTATTGGGCTAGCTTCGGAGAGTCACCCACTTTCTTCCGTTATGTTGACTGGGTTTTAACAGTGCCTTTAATGTGTTTGGAGTTTTATTTAATTCTGAAAATTGCAGGAGCCAAACAATCTCTTTTATGGAAAATGATTGTTTACTCTTTAGTAATGTTAGTAACTGGTTATTTCGGAGAAGCTGTTGATCCTACCAATGCATGGTTGTGGGGATTAGTTTCAGGGGTAGCTTACTTTGCTATTGTCTATGAAATTTGGTTAGGCGAAGCTTCTAAATTGGCTAAAGCTGCCGGAGGTGAAGTGTTGTCCGCGCACAAAATCTTATGTTGGTTTGTGTTAGTAGGTTGGGCCATTTATCCGTTAGGATACATGTTAGGAACCGAAGGATGGTATACAAGCCTTTTAGGAAAAGGAAATGTTGACGTAGCTTATAACATTGCTGATGCTATCAACAAAATCGGATTCGGTTTGGTGATTTATAACTTGGCAGTGAAATCAACCAAAGATTAGTTTTAGTTTCTTGATTGGAAAAGCCGGTTTGTTACTGTAACAAATCGGCTTTTTTATTTAACACGCCTCGAAATGAATATTTTGTATATTGGTTACCGAATTCCTAACCAAAACAACACTCATGAAAAAAATTGTGATTTTAACTTTTATGGCTTTGTTGAGTCTTAACACCTACAGTCAGAAAAAGACCCGAGGTGAAGCCGAACGGAGCGGAGCTAAAACAACCGCTAAACCAACCGCTGCTGCCGGATTAGCTAAAGTTGATAACCTGGTAGCCGAAGTCAAAAAGGGTAACTTCCAACTCACCATTACCGAAAACGGTAAAGAGAAAGATGCCATCATCATCAAACCGGCGGATGCTAATTTTAAGCCAACCAATTGTAAGTTGACCGTTGTAACCGCTTCGGGGACCAAATTGTATTTGCTCTCCTGGACCGAAGTGACCCAACAAAAAACCGATTTAAAAACGGAAGACACTACTACTAATTACAGTGTTATTTATGAAATAGCTTCTAAAAAGCAAGTCTTTTCCAATACGCAATCCAACACTCATATCGTGGAGAAAGTATTTTTAGACAAAAACAAAACAGCCAGTGAAACCCGAGAAAAAATGCGCAAAGACGGTTTCGAATTCATTTTAAATGCCGACGGTTCTGTTACTCAAAAAGGAAAAAAGCAAGACATCAAATGGATCTATGATACTGTAAAAATGGAATATGTGGTGAAGAAGTAAACTGAAATGTTTACCTGAACCAATTACCGATGGCATGAAAGATACGACCGAAGAAGGTACGCTTTTTACCATATATACCTCCAACGGTTACCACTTCTCCTAACAGTACATTTTCTTCAAGCGAGACATTTATTTTACGCTCATTAATGATTTCAATTTCTTTGGAGTCGTAACCCATAAAGGTTACCACTAAAATGTCATTCTTTTTGGCTTTAATGGTAAAATTACCATCGAAATCAGAGCTGACATTAACCTCAGTGCCTTTTATATAAATACTGGCACCCGGTAAAGGACCGGTTTTGTCACTTACGGTACCGGAAACTTCTATTTCAGCAGGCTTTGTAACTAAGAATTTGCCCAACATCCTTTGGTCAGTTTGCTCGGTTTTTATAGGTTGCGTTTGTGCAATGGCGTCATGACTTCCTATACTGATAAAGCTAATAAAAGCAGTTGTAGCCGCAATCCATACAGAACTTTTTTCCTTCTGTTTTGTCAAATCACGATGGAGTTGTGTATTTAAGAATCGACCGCAAAGATTTTGATTTTGCTCATAAGCCGTTATGATTTCTCGATCACTGGCTCGCGTAAAATCGAATACCTTTTTTTGACAGGAGGCGCAAAATTTGCCTTTGTCAATTGTGGTCATTCCTTCCCAATTTTCATGGCAAGGTTGTGGAATGGAGATGTTGATTTTCGTACTCATAAGAATCGTCTTTTTATACAAAGAGGCTCTTATGGCATAAAAGGTTGGAATGAGAATAAAAAATTATGGTATAACCTTAATTTCAAAAGTTTTATTCCAATTTTTTCCGGTCACAAAAATGGTATTGGTCGATTTTCTGTAAGCAATACCGTTAAGTACTTCAGCTTCTTTATTGGTTACTTGCGCTCGCAAAGCCGATAAATCTAAAACCGCTTCTACCGCACCAGTGGTAGGATTAATGACTGCAATAGCGTCTTTTTGCCAAATATTGCCGTAAATTTTTCCGTTAATCCATTCCAATTCGTTGACACTTTTAATTTTACTGTCGTTAGTGTATACATTAATGTAGTCAGTCAACTTAAAAGTCTCCGGATCTAATGTCCAAATCTTTTCGGTGCCGTCGGAATGGTAAATCACTTTGCCGTCGTTGGTCATTCCCCAACCTTCAACCGGTTTGTCATATTTAAAAGATTTTATCTTTTTCATGGTCTTGGCATCGTATACAAAACCTTCTTGGTTTTCCCAGGTTAATTGGTATACTTTATCATTGATAATGGTAATACCTTCGCCAAAATATTGCGCATCAAGGTCAACTTTCTTAAACGATTGACCGGTTTTATAATCTACTTTGGCAAAATAGGATTTGCCTTTTAGTCCGGTACTTTCAAGAAGTGTGTCATTGTAAAATTCGTAGCCTTCAATAAAAGCATTCACATCGTGCGGATAGCTATTCACTACGGTATATTTCAGTAATTTCGGCACCACTCCGGAGGCAACTTCTATACGTGTTTTAGTAGAAACAGTATCGTTTTCAAAATACACCAAGGCTTTAAGCTGATGGTACCCCAATTTCTTACCATTCAAATCCAATGAAAATTTCTCATTCCCTTTTACCGATGCTAATCGTTCGCCATTGGAAAAATAAACCACACTGTCAATGGTCTTGTTTCCGTTGTTCAATAGGGTAAAATCGACTTTGTCTGTGGCTTGGTACATCGATTTTAGCTGACTCTCATCAAAGCTGAAGTAGCGTTCTTTCTCTGCTTGACTGTCGCCGCAACTTGCTAGGTTAAGGGCTAAAAATGTGGTTATGAATAGGTTATGTAATTTCATTTTTTTCAATCTAATTTTCTCTCACAAATATATTTATTATGGTCTTAAATTATTGCAAAAAAATAAAAAGATTGTATATTTGCAGCGGCAAGTCCTACACGACCAGCTCCTACAAAATCCTCCAGGATGGGAACATAGCAAAGGTATGTGGTTGTAGCGGTGCGATGTAGGTCGCTTGCCATTTTTTTCAAAAAAAGAATCCCGTTTGGTTGTTACAGCAAAGCGGGATTTTTTATTTTTACACCATGATCTTACACTGGCAAATAGTCCAACTCCAACTCAAAGAAACCTTTGCCATTGCGTATGGGAATTATACCTTCAGAGAAGCTTTGATTGTATCGCTCCAAAGCCACGGAGAAAAGGGTTATGGCGAATGTACTGCCATAGATTATTACGGCATCAACTTAAACGATTTTCAAGCCATTTTGAATCGCCTGCAATCGGTGATTGAAAAGCAAAGCATAGTCCATCCGGCCGAATTTTACACTTTTCTGCTCACGCTGGAATTGCCGAGTTTTTTGCGTTCGGCCTTAGATTGTGCTTATTGGGATTTGTTTGGGAAGTTAGAACGGCGAGGTTTTTTAGCGTTGAATCAAGTCGACTTTCAGCAGTTGCCGGAATCGTCTATCACCATTAGTGTTGATTCGATAGACAAACAACTCCAAAAAATAGCCCAATCGGATTGGCGTTATTTCAAAGTAAAATGCAATCATTTTAACGAAAGCGATATCCGTAAGTTATCAGAATCAAACCTAAATATTGCTTTAGATTCCAACGGAAGTTTCACAGCCCAAGATTGTCTTTGGTTGGAAAATTATCCTGAGGTGGCCAACTTTACTTATCTGGAACAACCCATGAAAAAAGGAGCGGAGCAATATTCGAATTTACATTCCGACACATTGGCCAATTGGATGGCGGATGAAGACTGTCAAAGCAGTGCCGATTTTGAAAAGTTACTGCCACATTACAAAAGCATCAACATCAAATTAGTCAAATGCGGCGGCCTAACACCGGCTTTGGCAATGATAGCTGAAGCGCGCAAGTTGGGATTTAAAATCATGATAGGTTGCATGACAGAGTCGACTATCGGAATTTCCGCCGGAGCGGTTTTAGCGCCTTTGTGTGATTATGCCGATTTGGACGGCGCCAATCTAATCGCCAACGACATCGCTAAAGGCAGCCATATTGTTAATGGTAACATTCAGCTAACCGAAAATCCCGGTTTAGGAATCAAAATAATTTAAAAGCATTTATCTTTATAGCATCCAACTGTATATTTCATATCTAATATCTGAAATCTAATATTTAATGAACAAAGTAGTTTTAATCACCGGTGGTTCTTCCGGCATAGGAAAGGCGATAGGCGAGTTTCTTTTTCACAAAGGTTTTACGGTTTACGGCACCAGCCGAAATCCGGAAAAAATAACCAATTCGTTATTTCCGTTAATTGCACTGGATGTTCGAAATGCCGAGAGCATTCAACTTGCGGTGGATAAAGTGATTTCAATCTCAAAAAGAATAGACGTAGTCATCAACAATGCCGGCGTAGGCATAACCGGTCCGATAGAAGAAATCCCTACGGCCGAAATCAAAAACAATTTCGAAACTAATTTTTTTGGTCCGATTGAAGTCATCAAAGCCGTTTTACCGCAAATGCGCGAACAAAATTCGGGCTTAATCATCAATATCACTTCCATCGCTGGGTATATGGGCTTGCCGTACCGCGGCGTATACTCGGCTTCCAAAGGTGCTTTGGAAATTGTAACCGAAGCCATCAGCATGGAAGTCAAACCTTTCGGTATCCATGTGGTTAATGTAGCACCGGGCGATTTCGCCACCAATATTGCTTCCGGACGCTATCATGCTCCTGTAATTCAGGGTTCGGCTTATGAGGTGACTTACGGCAATACGCTGAAGCAAATGGATGAACACGTAGACAGCGGTAGCAATCCCAACGAAATGGCCATGGCCATCTACCAAATCATCAATACCAAACAACCCAAACTGCACTACAAAATAGGGGCATTTATGCAAAAGTTCTCCATCGTTTTAAAACGACTCTTACCGGATAGGGTTTACGAACGTATGCTGATGAAGCACTATAAGCTTTAAGGTCCTGAGAAAAAACTCAGAAACTTAGCCACTCAGCTACTCAGTAACTTAAAAATAATCGTAATTTTGCATCACAAAAGTGAAAAACACAACTTTATTTAAATATACTACACTATGAAATTTTTTATTGACACAGCCAACCTGAACGAGATTAAAGAAGCACAAGGGTTAGGCGTTTTGGATGGTGTTACTACCAATCCGTCGTTGATGGCCAAAGAAGGCATTACCGGAAAAAACAACATCTTAAAACATTACGTTGACATTTGTACTATTGTTGACGGCGATGTAAGTGCCGAAGTCATTGCCACCGATTTTGACGGTATGGTAAAAGAAGGCGAGGAGTTGGCCGAATTACACGAGCAAATCGTGGTTAAATTGCCTATGACCAAAGACGGTATCAAAGCTTGTAAATATTTCTCCGACAAAGGCATCAGAACCAATGTAACTTTGGTATTCTCTGCCGGTCAAGCTTTATTGGCGGCTAAAGCGGGCGCGACTTACGTGTCGCCGTTCTTAGGTCGTTTGGATGATATTTCAACCGATGGTTTAAACCTGATCCAAGAAATCAGAGAGATTTATGATAACTATGGTTTTGAAACACAAATCTTAGCGGCTTCAGTACGTCACACCATGCACGTGGTTAACTGTGCCAAAATCGGTGCCGATGTCATGACCGGACCATTATCGTCTATCTTAGGCTTATTAAAACACCCGTTAACCGATATCGGTTTGGCTCAATTCTTAGCCGATTACGCCAAAGGAAACCAGTAAAGAGAGTTGTCAGCAACTATCATCATAAAAAAAACGTCTCGATTATTCGGGACGTTTTTTTTATTGGAGTGGCTAAGAATCTAAGTGTCTAACTACTCTAAGAAGTCTAACTAGTCTAACAAGTCCAACAACCTACAATCCTTCTTCAAAGTTCAATTCAAAAATATTCGTAAACGCATTTTTAATCAAACCTTTATCGCCTAAAATGATGGTACGGTGGATTTTAGTAATCACCCATTTCGATTTTAAATCTTCAAAATCAGCGCAACGCAATTCGGTTACACCGCTGAATTTGTATTTAGATAAGATGCCTTTCCATTCTTGTTGCGAATCATTCAGGTTAATACCAACAAATTGGTACTCCGGATGTTTCTTTTTAAAGTCGATGATTTTCTTGTGGGCGGCTTCAAAGTGAGAAATCGAACTCGATGTCCAAAAGAAAATAACCGTTTTTGTATTGGTAAACGATGAAGAGTTAACCGGTTTGCCATTGATATCTTCTAAAGCAACATTGGGTAAAGTTTTCGATTTTGTCAACAATTGAATCGCATCACCAATTTTGGTAATCTCGTTTTTCTGACTCTTATCGGTTGAAATTTTGTGGTACGTAGCCAAAAAGGTTTGGTTATTCACCATGTTTTGGTCTTCCAACAAATACGTAAAAGCAATGTTGTTGAGGATGGTGTTTTTTACCTTTTCGTTTTTAATCAACGTATCGGCGATGTTCATTTTGTTGATGTTGGTTTTCAAAGCCAAATCCACTTCGGTAAAATGATTGTGATAGTTGATGGAACCCATATTGTTCAACATATGCGACAAATACATCACAAACGGCGAATAGTCGGACAGTGCGGCATTGTTGCAATCGATGTTTTTGCGGAAATTGTAGTAGTTGGTCGGGATGCTTTCATACACATCATTACCCGTTCTCATTTTATGCACCATCGGATACAATTCTTTACCCGAATAAAACGGATAATCCACCGCCGCTTTCGCGAATACATCAAACTCATCGCTCCACTTTAATTCTTGTTTCTTGGCCTCGTAAAACTTTGTGGCGACTTGATGCGTAGAATCGATGGTTTTGGTAAAGCGGTTAATGTCTTCATTAAAGGCTTCAAAAATCGCGTCTTTCGCTTTTTCTGTTTTGAGGTATTGCTCCATCAAAAAGTTGTTTTTTTGATCGCCACGACCGCAAAAAATAACCGAGTTGTCAAAATCGCGTGTGTTTACTCGAACCATTAAACTGTCGTTTTTGTCGAAGTAAACATATTGGTATTCCGGTTCGTGTTTAAAAGTATACAAACCCGGTGCTAAGGAGTCAAATTGTACAAAAAAGCGGTTGTTTTTGTCTAACGGGATAGAATCAATCACTTCATTGTCTTTGCAAAAAAGGACATAAGGATTGTTGGGGTTTACAATTTCTCCCCCAAAGTAAGCCACATAATCATTCCCCTTGAATTCGTTTTTACACGAGCTCAATAAGGTCAGCAATGGGAATAGAAAAACAATAACTTTTAAATTTCTGTACGTGTGCATTGAATAGAAACTAGCTAACAAAAATATTTAGATGATTTGGATTTTACTGTTAATCAATAGTTAAATATAAAGGGTGTAAATATGTGGTATTCTGCTAAAAAAACCAACATTTTTAAAGTAAAATCATTCTAAATTTCTACACTATTTTCACTACTTTTGCACCAAAATTTATAATACTATAGTTCATGTTAACAGTTTCTAACTTATCGGTACAATTTGGTAAACGAATTTTATTCGATGAAGTAAATACTACCTTCACCCAAGGCAACTGCTACGGTGTGATTGGTGCCAACGGTGCCGGAAAATCTACCTTCCTTAAAATTTTAGCCGGCGATATCGACCCAACCTCAGGAAGAGTATTCCTGGAACCGGGCAAACGCATGTCGGTCTTGAACCAAAATCACAATATGTTCGACGAGCATACCGTGTTGGAAACCGTAATGATGGGTAACAAAGTATTGTATGCCGTAAAAACGGAAATGGACGCCTTGTATGCTGATTACGATGATAAAAATTCCGACCGCATAGGCGAGCTCCAAGTACAGTTTGAAGAAATGAACGGCTGGAATGCCGAATCCGATGCCGGTGCCATGTTGTCTAACTTAGGGATTGGTTCCGATATGCATTACACGCTCATGAGCGAAATGGAAGGGAAGATGAAAGTGCGTGTGTTATTGGCACAAGCTTTATTTGGCAATCCGGATGTATTGGTAATGGATGAGCCTACGAACGACTTGGATTTCGAAACCATTTCGTGGTTGGAGAACTTCTTGGCCAATTATGAAAACACGGTCATTGTAGTATCGCACGACCGTCACTTTTTGGACTCGGTGTGTACGCATATATCCGACATCGACTTTGGGAAAATCAACCACTATTCCGGAAACTATACTTTTTGGTACGAGTCGAGCCAGTTAGCGGCGCGTCAAAAAGCACAACAAAACAAAAAGGCAGAGGAGAAGAAAGCCGAGTTGGAAGAGTTCATCCGTCGTTTTAGTGCTAACGTGGCCAAGTCGAAGCAAGCGACTTCCCGTAAAAAAATGATTGAAAAATTAAACCTCGACGAAATCAAACCGTCCAGCCGTAGATATCCTGCCATTATATTTGATGTAGAAAGAGAAGCCGGCGACCAAATCCTGCACGTACAAAACTTAGCCGCGTCTATAGACGGTGAAGTATTGTTTAAAAACGTCGATTTAAACATGGCCAAAGGCGATAAAGTAGTGGTGTTTTCTAAAGATTCCCGTGCTACCACAGCTTTCTACGAAATTTTAAACGGCAAACAACAACCCGATAGTGGTACGTTTGAATGGGGAATCACCACCACGCAATCGTACTTGCCGAATGACAACAGCGAATACTTTACCGACGGCAGCTTGAACTTGGTCGATTGGTTGCGCCAATTTGTAAAAACCGAAGAAGAACGCGACGAAGTATACGTACGTGGCTTTTTAGGAAAAATGATTTTCTCGGGCGAAGAAGCCTTGAAAAAATGTACGGTATTGTCCGGAGGCGAAAAAGTGCGATGTATGCTCTCGCGCATGATGATGATTCGTGCCAATGTGTTGATGTTAGACGAACCGACCAACCACTTGGATTTGGAATCGATCACGGCCTTTAACAACTCGTTGAAGAACTTCAAAGGCTCGGTACTGTTCACCACGCACGATCACGAGTTTGCCCAAACCGTTGCCAACCGTGTATTGGAAATTACACCCAACGGCGTAATTGACCGCTACATGACGTTTGACGAGTATTTGGAAGACGAGAAGATACAGGAAATGAGAAAGAAAATGTATTCATAGAAAAACCGCCGGTGGGCGGTTTTTTTGTTTTATAACAATTAGAAGTCAGTGTTAAAACCCATGTAAATGTTCTTTTGCTCATTTCACTCAAAAATTAACCGAAAAGAAAGTTGGTTTTATTTAGATTTAAACATTTCCCAGTTGACATTTACAACTGAAACGTTTGCGTGAAAAAGTTGTAGCAAAAAAATTGTAGCAAAATAAAATGCTACAAAAAAAGTGCTACAATAGTTTAAGTGAAACCACCGCTACCGCGCGAAATGAAATTCGACGAAGTCAATGCTTTCGTTTGGTAAATATTACTACAACTTAAAAGACAAAAAATTAACTACAGCTGACAACCTTTTTTCTATATTATAATAAGGGTAGGAATGAGAACCACGCGAAGGGATTCGCGCGGTAGCGGGGGGGGGTAAATATTTTTTACACTAAATCTACTATTTCAAATAAATAATGTTGGAAGATTTTTTTTCTTTTTTAAATTTTGTCGGATTGTAATTTTTTATTTTTGGTTGTTTCAAATTATCACTGAAAAAAATAATTTCTTTTCCAGTTCTACTCTCGTACGCTGTATGTTTAAATGAAAATTCTTTCTTATGACATTCAGAGTAAAGTTTTTGAATTTCAGGAACATTGTCATAAGAAACAATCCATTTAATGTTTTGGATTGCTTTAATTTTATCACTAACCTTTTTATGATTTTTATCTTCATAATGATTCATGTATAGTGTACTTGCTTTGAGATAATATGGAGGGTCAAAATAAAAGACTACGTTATCATCATTAGCCTCACTTTGGATTTTATCAATGAGTTTTATTGCATCTTTTTTATATAATCTGATATTTTTTTTGTGTTTAGCAATCTTTTTTATTCTCTCAATTAGCTCATTTTTATTAAAGCGACAATCTATTGTATAATTACCGTTTTGTTCGTTTCCCCCCATAATCCCGCCATTTATTATACCAGAACGATTTGTTCTATTTAGGTAGAAAGTGGAAAAACCTAAATCTAAAAGATTAGCTTTATTTTTGTTGGACTGAATTTTCTTTTGTCTTTTCCATTCTTCAACAGTTAATTCAGCATTTTCAATTAAATTGCATAATTCATTAGTCCTATTTAGTACACAATACCAAAAGGCATAAATCGATCTATCTTTATCATTTATTGTTATTTTTTTGACAAATCCTTCAATTAGTAAAAATAGTGCAACTGATGCGCCTCCTGAATATGGTTCAACATAATGTCCTTTGATATTGTTGTCAATACAAATTTTTGCTATAAACGCAGAAAGTTTGTTTTTTCCGCCTGGGTATCTTAATGGTGAATAAAACATTTTTATTTTTTAAAGTAATGTTCTAAAACTTCTCCAATAATAAAAGAACTTTTTAAAATTCCATCTTTAGAAGTTGTTATATTCCCGTGAGCATACTTAGCAAGTATTGCTTCTAAATTATTACTTCCGTCAAGCCAATCTGTTGTTAATGACAAAAAATTCTTTGATTCTTTTTCTAAACTCATTTCCTTTTTTGCTATTTTCAGAAAGTCATTATATAGTTGATCTTTATTAGATTTTTCAGGGTCAGTATTGTCAAAATACACTCTTGCCGCAACTTCTGTAATTAATCTCATTGACATTCCAATTATTGGCAATACAGTAAAGTCATTTTCATTTTTTTCGTATATATTCAAAATTGCTCTATACAAATCATTTACTTTACCCGACTTTAAAGAAAGTGATTTGCCAAACAAAATATTATTTTCCTTAGTTTTTGGTGTTTTTCTTGTTGTTAAAGAACTAGATGCTTTAGAGCTACTTTTCGAGAGTTTACTCGACTCCTGACCAAAAAGGTTTTTGCTTTTACCTTCTTGAATTTCTTTATCTACTTTTTTTGAATTTTCAGGATCTATTTTTTCAAGGAACTGCTTTATTTGAGGATTTTTATTTAACTCTCTAGAATCGACAGTATTGCCATCAAAATCTTTCTTTTTAAGCACATTATGAATAATTACTTTTAGCTTTTCGGGAAAATCTTTGTCTGTAAAAGTTAAATTTCCATCTTTATTTGTGCTTAGACCAAAGGTTTCTTTTGCAGGGCCAGTTGCAACAAAACGATAAAAAGTTGTTACGTACCCTTGACCCAAGACTTCATTTATTATTTCAATAGGTAAATTTAGTGTTCTAACATAATTTGTGATAGCAATTTTTATTTTTGCATTTTGGCTTTCTATTCCTCGTCTATTTGAATAATTTATACGTTCAGGTTCTACCCAATTCACTTGATTGTTTCCTTTAGAATGTTTCCTGTCTATATATCTATAACATTGGTCTTTATCACTTGAAATTAAACACTCTAGTTTAAAAGTATTATCAATATTTATTTTTGATTTAATCTCTGAAATATGCTTAAATAGTTTTTTATCAATGTCAACTATTAATGCAGGATTAGCTAATAGTTTATATCCTGTTAATCTTCGATTTCCTTCAAGTACTACAAGATTTTCATCAGTATTCCAAACGACAATTTTTTCGAGTTGTGGCAAGTCAAAGTCATTTACAATTTCGTCAACTAATTCTTTAATCTTAAAATTCTTCTTAGACAGAAAATATTTAATCAATTCTTTCTCATCAGAGTTGTAAAATTGATCAGGGAAACGAGCGTTTTCGTCCCATAAATTTAAATCCTTAATTGCTATTTTATTTTCTGTAAAATTCATTTCTTTTAAATTATTTTTAAACTCTGCATTTTCGTTAAAATTACCGCCAACGTTCCGCGGCTTTGCGTCTGTTGCGAATCCAGCGAACTGCGTACTGTCAACTAAGATAAAAGTTTTTACGTGAAGAAATAAGAACAACTCAAGTAAAAACCAGCAATAGCGCAAAACCACTGTTAGCTGTAGTATTTTAAAAAGGATATATAGAATGAATAGTTATTTTGTCATTTTTTGTTATTGTCAAAAGGTTTTTATAGCGTATAGAGCTCGGGTAACTTCTAACTATAGTACTAGGTTCTTTATCAATTATTTCAGCTTTATTATTTTTAAATAAAACGACTTTGTCCATAAATTCAAGTACACATCCATTTTCTATAATGTTTGAAGATAAAGGACGTAGCATTTTTTTATTTCCCACCAATGGCAATTCATAATATGAACGAGAAATTCTTACTTCTTTAGATGTGTTTTTTTCTTTCTTTTCCAATCCTAACAAGGATAAAATACTGTCTGAATTGTTATCAATAAGAATATTAGAGTTGTAAAATTTTCCTTTGTTAGTTATAAAAAAAGATTTAGAAGAACTGTTGAAAGCATATTTTATTGATTCATCTTCCAATAAGATATTTTTAGTGAGTTCTTCGTTTGAAATTTTATTTAATCCGAATCCACTAATAATTTTTCTTTCTTTTTTTTCGTCATAAAATGAATAATCATTGTTATTATTGTCTTTATTAATGATGTTTTCCAAAAACTCAAATGAATGATTATTTTCATAATTAATTATGTCATAATTAACCCAAGACGTTCGAATTGATTTATTTGACACTTCTTTTTCTGTTACATTTAAAACTGATTCATCATGAATTGATCCATAAAATAATCCATCATTATTTGTTGATATCGCTAATGAACCGCACTTTGCATTCAAAGAAATTGATTTAGAATCAAAATATTTACTAATATTTTTGTCTTTTTGAAATTCATACTTTGAATTATATGATAGCTTCATTGCATATACGCCTTTAAGTGTTGCGACGAAAATTTTCATGCCATAAATTTTGACATCAAGTATTGGCAAGTCATTTTCTGGAATTTTAGCTAATATTAATAGTTCATCATTAATAAAGTATTCGAAATTTATGTTAGTACTTATTTTTTTCCATAAACCGTCGAAAGTATTTCTTAACTCTTGTATCTTGAAAAAAAACTCTCCTTGTTGATTTTTAAAATAGTCATTTCGTTGAAATATTATCCTAAAAAAATCGACATAATCAGGATATTGAACATAGAGATTATGATAAATTTTATTTAAATTAACACATCCAATTTCGCCAGTTTTTAGGAACAGAAATATATGACCACTATATATATAACAGTCAAAAACCTCAATGTTTAAGTTGAATTTTATAGTTCTCATATTTGACACTTTAATAACTTAACATGCATACGGCTGTCAATTACCTTATCATTTAGCCACTTCTCTAACAGTTTATCTGAAATTTCATATTCAGAACTTGTAACTGGATAGCCGTGATATGGATCGGAATCGTTGATGGTTTCTGGAAAAAAACCTAATACTTCTTCGTTAGAGCCTAAAATTACGTTACCATTTTCCAAAATTGAAAAAAAGCCATTTTGCGCAAGGCACTTCCAATTATTATCATCACTAAGTTCAAAAGTACAGTATTGTTCATTCTGTTTTATTATCCATTTAGTTTTGTCTTTATTTTTTTTAGCAGTTTTATTGTGATAATACATTGGTTTGTAATAATTACTATTACTCGTCGGACCAAAAGTACCATCTTTGTTTTTTTTAATTGTTCTAAAAATACTCATAGTTGATAAATATTACAGCTAACTGATATATAGTCGCTATTGTAAACGACTTGATCTCGTTTCTCCCCAAATATACCCAATCCCCCAAAACCTCAATAAATTTTTATAAAAAAAATCCAATCATCGATTTTTTATGTTTTTTGGTCGGGTTTTTAGGGTTTTTGAACGAGTTATTAAATACGAAGTACAAAGTACGAAGTGGGAAGTACGAAGTGGGAAGTACGAAGGAACTTGAGCCTGAAAGGCGAACTGTACTAAGCGAAGCGGAGTAAAAAGGGAAAAGGGATAAGGGAATAGGAACTCGAGCCTGAAAGGCGAACTGTACGGCGCGGAGTAAAAAGGGAGTGATAAGTTATGAGTTGAGTGCATGGTTGTAGATAACGAAAAGTAGTCAGCAGGGTTCTTTACCGCTGCATGACGTTAAACGAGTATTTGAAAGATGAGAAAAGACAGTAAATGAGAACGAAGAGGTATTCTTAAAATAAAACGCCCGTCAATGGCGAGCGTTTTTGTTTACAAACTTGATGATGATTAGTCTTTTATAATTTTACTATAGGATACACCGTCTTCCGTAAATACTTTTACCACATAGTTTCCTCTTTGTAAGGCTGTTAAGTCTAAGGTGTTGTTGGTTACCCCCATGGCAACTATAATTCTACCGCTGATGTCATAGATTTCGGCTTTTAGAATTGGTTTGATGGTTTCAAATTGCAACGCGTCTTTCACAGGATTCGGATAAGCAATCATTGTAGTACTGCTTTCATTTTCTGTAACGCTTAACGGGTTTTGAACGCTTGTCAGATAATTGTTGGTTGCTATAGGGAAATTGTAGTCAAAATAAATATTGGCTGTATTGCTAAAGGTATCACCCAGCACTAAATTTGGTTTGGTTTTGATTTTAAACGTTATATAACCATCGTTGTTAGCATCATCAAAAGGCAGGTTTATATTTTCAAAAATAAATTCTACTTTGTTGGTATTGCTAATTCTTGTTTCAAAAGTATGACTTGCCGTCAAAGGGAGTAAAGTAGTAATGTCGAATTTGGTCGTGTCTATCATGTCTTTTACCACTATGTTTTCAGCGTTAGCGGTACCATTGTTTTCAAAGCGAATCAAATAATGCACATAGTCGCCCACCATAGCAGGGGCAATCGTTGTTCCTTCTAAACAAGTTTTATCATTCGGATCAAGAGCGTTCACTACAGTTTGATGGAAAACAAGGGTATTGTCATTGGGCGTTTCATCGGTTTGACCCACAACGGTAGCGGTGTAATGTAAAACATCACCACTGTTTAAAGCGGGTGTTTCGATGGGTGAGTTTAGATTGAAAACAAGATTGATTACCCGACTTTCAAAAGGCTGTAAATTCGTAAAATCCCAAGTTATATTCCCTGTGGATTGACTGCTAAAAGCCGTGTTACTTGAAACAAAATCTAAAACAGCATCATCAAATGACAACTGAACTGTACCCGATTGTGTGGAGTTGCCTTTGTTTTTGTAAACCAACTTGTATAGAGCATCAAAACCCGGCCTTGCAATACTTACCGGTATGAGAAATACTTCTAAGTCAGGGTGGACACCATTGGGAACAACACAAAAATTTTGGGTAAAAGTCCCATTGCTACTGTTGGCGTTGATGATTGCGGTTGGTGGACTCAAAACAAAGTAATCGATATTTTCCATTTGAGGGGTTACCGTATAGTTACCCCAAGGCATATAAAAATGATAAACGCCATTACTATTGGTAAAACTTGTTCCTGATGACGAATTATCGGAAATATTAACCCTGACAAAAGGTTGAACAATATCGTTGGCATCACAACCGTTGTTGTTAAAATCAATCGAAAGGGTTCCGGTTAAAGTGTTATAACTTCCTCCGGGTGTAAAACTGCAATAGGTATTGGTATGGCAACCGGTATAGCCGTAAGTGGATAATTTTGCGGCCACCAAATCTAAATCTTCTTCATCACAACACACATACTGAAGATTGGGGTTGTTGCTAAATTGAAGATAGTCCCAGCTGTAATTGCCGGTTTTTAAATTTAAAAAAGTCAACGCATTGTAATCAGCAAATAATCCGTTTTCCATATCACAGTGGCTGAGATCCAAACCGGTCAAATGATTGCTGCTGCAATACAACGCACTCAGATAAGGTTGATTACTTAAATCGAGCGTCGTCAATTCGTTCCCGCCACAGTTTATGGAAGTGAGTTGACTATTGGAACTAAGGTCCAAACTGGTAATATCGTTACCGAGACAGTGTAGCCAGTTTAAATTCAGCAAATTGCTCGTATTTATAGTCGTTAATAGATTACCGGAACACTTTAGCGTTCGTAAATTGGTTAAACCCGATAAGTTTACGGAGGTTATTTGATTATAGTCACAATTCAAATACTGTAACGTATTGGGAGTGGTAAAAGTCAAACTTTGAATTTGATTACTCCCACACTTTAAATACTGCAGATTGCTAAAATATTCAATTCCGGTTAAATCCGTGATGTTGGCCGAGTTTAAGATCAAGCCTTTGATGAGTAACGCTTCTGAGACTTGTATTTCACCATCGCCATTGGTATCAATTACCGTATAGTAGGGCGTTTGATTGGGCGTCCAACTGTCTGAATTCATATTGTAGGTTGAGACTTGGCCGGTGGCTACACCATTGGAAGTGGAAGCACTCAACAGTTTTGTCTTGAGATTGGCATCGGGAAAATTGATGGTTTGGCCGTAACCAAGAGGCGCTAAGGCTAGGAAAATAAAAAGTAGGGTTGATTTCATAAAGGTTAAAAATTAATTTTCACCAATGGCTTTTTTACTAAAAGCGGCAAACCTACTGCGGCTTAGCTTAGTCGTGGCAAGGTAAGAAAAAATGTAATAAAAAGAGTTTGATTGAAAGTATTTTGTTAGTCCTGAGAAGTTTAACCGGGAAGGGGTAATTGTAAGGGTTATGAGTTTTGATGAGTACTTGGATTAGGGAAGAGTGTTGTTGGTTTGCGAACAAGATTTTTATTTTTAAATTTTTGTTCGGTTTTTGCGAACAGTTTTTTTGAATTAAAATTTCTGTTCGGCGCTATTGTGTTAATTTTAGGGATAAGGGAATTATGAATTATGAATTAGGAATTAGGAATTACGGAAATGTGGAAGTTGTCGGTTGTCTGTTATCCGTCATCCGAAAATCTGAACATCTGTTCTCTGTGCATCTCCACAATCTCTGTGTATCTCTGTGTAACTTTTTTTAATCGTGAAGTTGTGGGTTGTGAGTTATAAGTTATCCAAACATCCTTTCTATTTTTTCAACAAAATATTTTCCAATCCCCATTGTTCCATGGCATTTAAAACCGGCGCCATGCTTTTGCCCAAGTCGGATAAGGAGTATTCCACTCGGGGTGGGATTTCATTGTATTGTTGGCGGATGATGAGTTGGTCTTGCTCGAGTTCTTTGAGTTGCTCGGTCAATACCTTTCTGGAGATGGTTGGGATTCGGGCGGCCAATTCCCCAAAGCGTCTGGTGTCGTTGCGGAGACAATATAAGATTACAGGTTTCCATTTACCGCCTATTAAGGCCAGCATGGCACTTACCGGACAATTGGTTTCGTTGATTTTTGGCGTATTAGTTACCATAGCGTTACTACTTATTGTTAGGTTACCCAAAGGTAACTTGTTACTTTTAAAAACTATTATTAGTTACTTTGCGTAACAAAAGTAAATATTAATTTTAAAACCACAAAAAAAATGATTTTAGTAACAGGAGCTGCCGGACATTTCGGTAAAGCAACCCTCCAAGCGCTATTGGCTAAAGGCATACCGGCGCACCAACTCACCGCCTTAGTCAGAAACGAAACCGCCGCCACCGATTTTAAAGCCCAAGGCCTCAACACCGCCATAGCCGATTATGATGACTATGCCTCGTTGGTTGCCGCTTTTACAGGTATAGAAAAACTGCTTTTTATTTCGGGCAGCGATCTATTGAAAAGGCTTACACAGCATGAAAATGTTATTAATGCGGCCATAGATGCCGGTGTTAAGCACGTAGTGTATACCAGCTTTCAGCGCAAAAACGAAACCGAAACTTCCCCTTTATGGGTAGTGGCACAATCGCACATCCAAACCGAGCGTTGGTTGGAGCAGAGCGGTATGGCGTACACCATTTTGAAAAACAATTTGTACATGGATTTTTTACCCGGCTTTATAGGGGAGAATGTATTGGAAAGCGGCGTTTTGTATGTGCCGGCAGGACAAGGTAAAGTAGGCGCGGTATTGCGTTCGGATATGGCCGAAGCAGCTGCTACTATTTTGACTACGCCGAACCACGAAGGCAAAACCTATGATTTCACCAATACCCAAGCCTTGTCTTACGAAGAGATAGCCATAACCATAGAGGCCGTTTCAGGTAAAAAAATCAATTACATTTCTCCTTCCGAAGTAGATTATAAAACCGTACTGAGCCATCACGGCCTACCGGAAGAAGCCATCGGTGTTTTCTCGAGTTTTGCCATAGCCCAAGCCCAAGGCGAGTTAGACAACGAGAGCCAGGATTTAGTAAAACTGTTGGGAAGACCACCGTTACCTATAACCGATTTCCTAAAACAAGTGTACGGAAACAAGTAACCATAGTAAAAGGTAGAGTAGCATTGCGGGTTTAAAGCCATTTTGGTTTTTGATCCGCAATGGCTTTTTTAACCTAACTCAGATTCCTAAGGTTTCCGACAGTTTAGGTTTACTTGGGTAGTTGTTCTCTCTCCAAACCAATGCTAATAGTACGCTCTTTGTCACCCTGAGCCTGTCGAAGGGTAGTCGAAGGGTTGTCGAAGGGTTGATGCTATTAAGCAAAAGGTCTTCGATACTTCGTCATCGCTCAGTACAGGCAGGCTCAGACTGACAATAGCGTTTTGTATTATTTAAGGTAGTAATTGAAATTTTTCAATTTAAACCAATACCAATTGTACGCACTTTGTCACCCTGAGCCTGTCGAAGGGCGGTCGAAGGGTAGTTGAAGGGTTGTCGAAGGGTTGATGCTATTAAGCAAAAGGTCTTCGATACTTCGTCATCGCTCAGTACAGGCAAGCTCAGACTGACAATAGCGTTTTGTATTATTTAAGGTAGTAATTGAAATTTTTCTATTTAAACAAATTCCAACTAAACACAAGATGTCACCCTGAGCCTGTCGAAGGGCTGTTGAAGGGCTGTCGAAGGGTTGAGGCTATTAAGCAAAAGGTCTTCGATACTTCGTCATCGCTCAGTACAGGTAGGCTCAGACTGACAATAGCGTTTTGTATTGTTTGTGGTAGTATTTGAAATTTTTCAATTTAAACCAATGCCAATAGTACGCACTTTGTCACCCTGAGCTTGTCGAAGGGCTGTTGAAGGGTTGTCGAAGGGTTGATGCTATTAAGCAAAAGGTCTTCGATACTTCGTCATCGCTCAGTACAGGCAGGCTCAGACTGACAATAGCGTTTTGTATTGTTTGTGGTAGTATTTGAAATTTTTCAATTTAAACCAATGCCAATAGTACGCACTTTGTCACCCTGAGCTTGTCGAAGGGCTGTTGAAGGGTTGTCGAAGGGTTGATGCTATTAAGCAAAAGGTCTTCGATACTTCGTCATCGCTCAGTACAGGCAGGCTCAGACTGACAATAGCGTTTTGTATTGTTTGTGGTAGTATTTGAAATTTTTCAATTTAAACCAATGCCAATAGTACGCACTTTGTCACCCTGAGCCTGTCGAAGGGCTGTCGAAGGGCGGTCGAAGGGTAGAAGTAGTAAATCATAACAAAGTACCAAATAAAGTTCTACAGCAAAAGTATAATGTATTAAAATTTAGTAATTTTATTACAAAAAAACAATGAAGACTTATTTTGTTTATATCTTAAAATGTAGCGATCATTCCTATTATACCGGTTTTACCAATAACTTAGAAAGACGAATGATGGAACATCACACAGGTAAAAACAAAGACTGTTACACTTTTGATAAAAGGCCTTTGGATTTGGTGTGGTTTGAAACCTTTAATGATGTACTCAACGCCATTGCGGTAGAAAAGCAAATAAAAGGTTGGACACGTAGAAAGAAAGAAGCCTTGATTAAAGAAGATTGGGATAAGTTAGTTTTACATGCTAAAAACTACACTCAATATGGTTCTCAACAAGATAATGGGTCTTCGACAGGCTCAGACTGACAATAGCGTTTTGTATTGTTTGTGGTAGTAGTTGGAATTTTCTATTTAAACAAATCCCAACTAAACACAAGATGTCACCCTGAGCTTGTCGAAGGGTTGTCGAAGGGTCGAAGGTTCAAAGAGTTGTTGGTTGTAAGTTATCCGTCATCCGAAAATCTGAACCTGTATTCTCGGTGAATCTCCACAAACTCTGTGTATCTCTGTGTAACTTGTCTAAACGTGAAGTTGTCTGTTATCCATCATCCGAAAATCTGAACATCTGACAACCTTTTTCCACAATCTTAAAAAGGGCTGGAACAAGAACCACTCGAAAGGATTGACTTCGTCGAATTTCATTTCGCTTGGCAGTCTGAGGGAGTGTGGGATATCATGAAATATTAGAAGAATAAAGAATATAACTACTGTTTTGTAAACTTATGAGTATGCTTATATTTTTCTGTATAAACTTCAAGCAGATAGATACCTTGCGGAAGTAGTTCAACATCAAAAAAATGATTGCTTGTTGTTTGTTCCAAAACGGTCTTTCCTGTGAGGTCTATGATTTTAATAGCTGTTATTGGTTCGGTCACTCCTTGTATCTGTAATACATCAGTAACAGGGTTTGGATATACAATGATAGCATTTCTTTGAAAATCAGTAGTCCCTAAATTCTCTCCACTCAATTTCAAAATCCAAAAATCGCTGTCGCCATGATTTCCTGATACATCTCCATCATTAGAATAAGTAAAGCCAGCCACTGCAAATCCGCCATCAGTTGTTTTAATTAAAGAAAAGGCTTCTTCATACTCAGAACCACCAAAAGGTTTCTGCCATTGAACAACTCCTGCTGTATTCAATTTTACAAGCCACACGCCACCGTTATCATTATTGCCCGTCACTACATCGCCATCATAAGATTGGCAACTCCCGGCAACAATAAAACCGCCATCATTGGTTTGCACTATGGAGTAGCCTCTATCGGAATTACTACCGCCTAATGGTCTTTGCCATTGTATTGTGCCCAACGAATTTAATTTAACAACCCAAAAATCATGCTCTCCGTGCTGTCCTGTAATGTTTCCATTACTTGCATTAGAATAAATAATGCCGGCTACAGCATAACCGCCATCGGTGGTCTTAATTATACTTATAGCTTCATCTTCATTAGTTCCTCCTAAAGCTTTTTGCCACTGAATGGTTCCGGCACTGTCTAATTTTACCACCCAAAAATCATAATCACCGTGATTTCCTGACACATCCAAATCATTGGAATACGTTTTACCGGCCATTACGTAACCTCCATCGGCTGTTTGGCTGATACTTTTTGCTTGGTCAGAAGCAGTACCGCCAAGAGTTTTTTGCCATTGTAAAACACCTGAAGAATTAATCTTAACAATCCAGACATCGCCTCCACCATTATTATCATTTATATCACCATCGTATGACGTAGTAAGACCCGCAACTATAAATCCACTATCAGAGGTGGGAGCAATGCTATATGCCATATCATTGTTTGTTCCTCCATATGTTTTTTGCCAAAGTATAGTACCGGCCGAATTTAATCTCACAATCCAATAATCATACTCTCCATGATTGCCCGTTACATCGCCATCCGTAGAAGCTGTAAAACCGGCAACAACATAACCACCGTCAGTTGTTTGAACAACACTGGTAGGAGTGTCCTCATCAGACCCTCCAAAAGACTTTTGCCATTCGATAGTTCCGGTGGCATTAAGCTTAACAACCCAGTAGTCTTGAACACCATGGTTTAACGTTACGTTTCCATCGGATGAATAAGAATAGCCAACTGTTAAATACCCTCCGTCCGATGTTTGTATAATCGTCGAAGCCATATCTTCAAAAGTTCCTCCCAATGTCTTCTGCCATTGAAGTGTTGGGGTTTGTGCAGTAATATAACTGGTGTTTATTAAAAAACTTACTAAAATTATAATGCTTTTTTTCATAAATTTTATTTGGACTATTAATCAACAAAAACCACGCGAAGGGATTGACTTCGTCGAATTTTATTTCGTGCGGTAGAGGGGGAGTGTAATAACTTAAAAAAACTGTTATGAGCTGATTTATAGCTATTCTCAGCAGTTTTAACGAATGGTTCGCTTCGTTATATTCTCATCATAATTTTGGATTAATGCATCCACTTTCTCCTCATTTAGTGTTCCATCACTATTAAGAACTTTGTTTTTTACTAACCATTCCAAATATGCAGTCCAAGATTTTTGTTGTTTAACCTCTAAGCCCTTTTTTAATCCAATAAATTTAATCTGGGTGTAATCATCTTCATAGTATGCCGGTGTTTCATTGTTATTTCTTTTTAAAAAGAGAATTTCATCATTACTCTTTAAGTCATAAAAATGTATCTGAAAGACACCAGCATCTTCGCGTTCATAACTTAAAACTTCTATTCCATCAAATAGAACTTTCTTCTTTTTAAGCTTAACTTCTTGCGCGCTAACAAAACTTGAAAATGTAAGGAGTGCTAATAGAGATAATGTTTTTTTCATGATATTTATATTTAGGATTTAAAATTAAGGCAAACGCTTTTAAAGTAACGGTTATATAGTTTTAATACTATTTGTATCGGTTAATTTTCAAATATAGCCAATATCGTACTAATTCTAATCCATCTATCTATAAAAAAAGCCACTCGTCGATTTTTTTGGTTTTTGGTCGGGTTTATTGTTGCTTTGGGGGTGTTACAGTCGTCCGCCGGTGGTTTGGCTTTGAGCGTAGCTTGGTTGGTCTTTCCCGCCAGCGGAAAGGGTTAAGAAGACGATGGAAAGGAGTAGAAAGGTTGTAAGTTGTTGATTATTTACTCTCTGTGAATCTCCACAATCTCTGTGTAACTTATTTAAACCCGCAACCCGCTAGCTACTCCATACCTAAGCCTACCCAAAGCCCATCCTAAGCCCACTATGGTGACAGTTAACCTATTGTTTGTGCTTCCGTGTAGCGCTAAACCTTTATGTCTCTCTGTGTAACTTATTTAAACCCGTAACCCGAAACCCGAAACCCGAAACCCACAACCCACAACCGACAACTCACAACTAATTTGAAATTAAACCAAAAAAACACTACTTTTACACTCCAAACAACACTACCATGAGTCAAAAAGTATTGCTCACTTCCAAAGAAGTCAATATCATACTCCATCGTTTGGCTTGTCAGTTAATCGAAAACCACCTCGATTTTTCCAATACCGTTTTGATAGGCATTCAGCCCCGCGGTGCTTATTTGGCCAAACGCATCCAACACCTTTTAGAAAACGATTATCACATCAATAACTTACAGTTGGGCTTTCTCGATATTACCTTTTTCCGCGATGATTTTCGCCGTGGCGAGAAAACCTTGGAGGCCAATAAAACCCAGATTGATTTTTTAGTCGAAGACAAAAAAGTCGTTTTTATAGACGATGTTTTGTTCACCGGCCGAAGCATCAATGCGGCTTTGACTGCGGTTCAATCTTTCGGAAGACCTTCGGAAGTAGAATTGTTGGTACTCATTGATCGCCGATTCAGCCGTCATTTGCCCATACAACCCGATTACCGCGGTCGTCAAGTAGACGCCATCCAAGATGAAAAAGTAAAAGTATGCTGGAGTGAAAAGGATGGAGAAGATGCGGTGTATTTGGTTTAGAGAAAAGGGAAAAGGGAAAAGGGATAAGAGAACTTTAGTAGACACAACAACATACAACACACAACATACAACTTACAACTAACAAAATGTCTGAACTAACCGTCAACCATTTACTAGGCATAAAATACCTGCAAAAGCAAGACATCGATTTGATTTTTGAAACGGCTGATCATTTTAAAGAAGTGATTAACCGCCCGATTAAAAAAGTGCCTTCTTTGCGCGACATTACCATTGCCAATATCTTTTTCGAAAACAGTACGCGTACAAAACTTTCATTCGAGTTGGCGCAGAAGCGCTTGTCGGCCGATGTGATTAGTTTTTCGGCAGCGCAATCTTCGGTTAAAAAAGGGGAAACGCTAATAGATACCGTGAACAACATCTTGTCGATGAAAGTAGATATGGTGGTGATGCGTCATTCCCATCCGGGTGCGGCGTATTTCTTGTCGCAAAACGTAAAAGCCAGTATCATCAATGCCGGCGATGGCGCGCACGAACACCCAACGCAAGGCTTACTCGACAGTTATTCTATAAGAGAAAGACTGGGCGAAGTAGGTGGGAAGAAGGTAGTTATTGTAGGCGATATTTTGCACTCGAGAGTGGCTTTATCCAACATCTACGCGCTGCAAATGCAAGGTGCCGAAGTGAAAGTCTGCGGACCGAAAACCTTAATCCCGAAATACATCGAAAGCCTTGGTGTAACGGTTGAGCCCAATTTGAGAAAAGCGTTAGAATGGTGCGATGTGGCGAATATGCTGCGCGTGCAAAACGAACGCATGGACGTGAATTATTTCCCGTCAACGCGAGAATATGCACAGCAATACGGAGTAGACAAAGCCTTGTTGGACTCGCTCAACAAAGAAATCGTCATCATGCATCCCGGACCGATTAACCGCGGGGTAGAAATCACTTCCGACGTAGCCGATTCGCAACAATCGGTTATTCTCGACCAAGTCGAAAACGGTGTGGCCGTTCGCATGGCGGTGATTTACCTCTTAGCCTCTAAATTACAACCATAAAAAAAGCCTCGAAATCTCGAGGCTTTTTTGTTATTCAGCTTTTAAGTTTCTGAGTTGTTTTAGCTTTTCTTTCAGCATGGCCAACTCTTCTTTTTTCAATTCGATATTTTTCTTCACTTCTTTCACCATTGGGTTATCCGCTTTGGCATTGGCAAAGAATTGGATGTTGTTTTCCAACTGGAAGATTTCGCCTTGTACTTCGTCAATTTTACGCATTAAGAACACTTTTTCGTTGTCTAATTTGCGCGTATCGTTGTTGGCCAAGTTGTCTAAACGATTGGCGTAACGCGTCATTTCGTTTTCTTTTTTGCTGGCGCTTAGTTTTTCGAATAAGGCATCCAAAATTTTGTTGAATTTCCCTTCGATGTGACGACGAGCAAACGGCACTTTGCCAAAGCTTTTCCACATTTCAATATGCGCTTTGATACCGTCTAAATCGGTTTTGTGGTCGCCGGTCATTTCAAATGCTCTTACGGTTTCCAAGTAGGCTTTTTTCTTTTCGAAAGCTTCTACTTCTTCAACGTTGACTTCAGATTTTTGTTCTTTCAGTTTTTCGAAGTACTCGTTACAAGCGGCACGGAATTCAGCCCACAATTTATCGGAGAATTTTCTCGGCACGTGACCGATGGTTTTCCATTCTTCCTGAATTTGTTTCATTAACGGCGTAGTAGCAGCAAAATCAGTGCTTTCTTTTAATTCCTGCGCTTTGGCTACTAAGGCTTGCTTTTTCGACAAGTTATCGTTTTGGTCTTTCTTGATTTCTTTATAGAAACTGTTTTTCAATACATTAAAGTTTCTCACGGCATTTTTGAAAGCAGCCCAAGTATCTTCACTAACTTCGGCAGGCACTTTACCGGCTGCAAAAAACTGGTTGCGTAAAGCTTCTACTTTTTCGATTTGGGTTAACCAAGCCGAATGTGCGTTTACTTTTTCTTGGGCAAGCACTTCAATTTGGGCGATGATTTCTTTTTTCTTCTCCAAATTAACGGTTTCTACGGCGCGCAATTGCTCGTATAAGCTCTCGCGTTTGTCGTGCATTTGTTTGGTCAATTCGCTAAAACGATTCCAAATTTCTTCGCGTTTGTCGCGGGAAACGGGACCGATTTCTTCTTTCCAAATGCGGTGTAAATCTTGCAACTCACGGAAGGCTTTGTTGATGTCTTCTAAGTGAATCAACTCTTCTACACGAGCGATGATTTTTAGTTTTTGGTCTAAGTTGTGTTTGAAATCTAAGTCACGCGCTTCACGGTCTAAGTGCAGAATATCATAGAAATTCTCCAAGTGGAAGTGGTAGTTGTTCCAAACGTGGTTGTATTTGTCTTTCGGTATCGGACCGGCTGCTTTCCAGCGGTCGCGAATGTCGTTGAATTTTTTTAAGGTAACCGGAATGCTGTCTTGGCTGTGTACCAAATTTTTCAGTTCTTCCACTATAGCCAAACGGTTTTCCAGATTGGTTTGTAGGCTGTTTTGTAAGCTTTTAAAATGCGCATTCTTTTTATCTCGGTATTGCGAGTAAAGTTGGTCAAACTTCACTTTCAACGGAAAATGATAATGGAATTCTTCTGTAGTATCCGGATTTTCGGCGTGGAACTCGTCTCTTTTCTCATCGATAAAATGATAGTATTTAGAGAGAAAGGCCTTTTTCAATTCTTCCACGTGGTCTTTCACCGACATTACTTTGTCTACCACAACCAAGTCGCCTAATTCAGCTACCAGTTGTTCCATCGATAAAGTGTCGTAATCCAACATCGGAATATCGTGACGGTCTTTCAGGGATTCGTCTTCGCTTTCTTCGGCATTGACTTCTTGAATGGCACTGATCACGGTATCGTTTTCAGAGGCCGGACTGTCATCGGTTATTGGCTCATCGGTTAATTCCACTACGTTTTCAGCAGTTTCCTCTACTGTTGTTTCAGGAGCTTCGGCTACTGCTTCAACTTCTGCTACAACGTCTACAGTTGCTGTTGCTTCTTCCACGGCTACCGTTTCTTCAGTTACAGCTTCGGGAGCTACTTCTGCCACCGCTTCAACTTCTTCAGTAGTTTCGGTGGTAATTTCTTGATTTTCAGCAGCGGTTGTTTCCAATGAGTCGTTAACTACATTTCCATCTGCGTCTTGCAGGTTATCATTCTTTTCTTCTAACATTTTTGTAAATGTTTAAGGGTTACACATTAATAGGGCGAAAGATACTAAACGAGCGTTACAATTCAAAGCAAATAAGGCTTATTTGTTGATTTAACCGACGAGCCGAACGGCGACCATAAAAAAAACGCCGTTGGGTTACAACAGCGTTTTTTGAAATGATAGTATTTTTTGAGTCTAGTTCACTAAGACTTTTTTGGTCACTGATTGGGAAGCATTGGCCAATTTGATAAAGTAAAATCCTTTTGGCAAATTGCTGATGGTGTAAGTGTTGTCGTTTAAAACCGGTTGTTTGATTTGTTGCAACACTTGACCGTTGATGGTGATGATTTCAATTTCTTCCAAAGTCACCTCCGATTGAATATTGATGATATCGGTAGTTGGATTAGGATACACCGCTACGCTGTTTAAATCTGAAAAAGTTGGATTTGACAACGGTAATCCCCAAACTTGAGTTACATAATTGTTGTTGTCGATGTAAGGGTTTCTATTGTTTTGACGGGCGTAAATAGCGTTGTTTCTGTCGATTTCTCTTTGACTTACAGGATCTTGAGCGTTCCAAGTCAATAATACGTTTAAAGCTTGATTGGTGAATACTTGCGTGCTTGTTCCGTTGAACATAGTGTAACTCCAGCTGGCTACTTGGTCTTCGTAGCGAGTTGCAAAATACAATAGCATACGAGCAATATCACCTTTAAATTCGTCTATAGGTTCAAACACTGTACCTACATAACCGGCTGAATACCCTGAGTTTAAATTGGAACCTCTTTTACTTCCGTTAGAATAGGTTGCATTAGGTGTGTTTACTTTACTGAATGGTAAATCACCTCTTTGTGCATTGACATATTTATCAGACGGCACTACAAAATGAGCATCAGAATACATTGGGAAATTGTTTTGTCCAAAAACCGATTGCGGAATCAAATGTTCGCGATTGTATCGATCGCATTCTGCATTTCCTAAAGTTCCGTCATCTTGCAAACCACCGCCATAAACGTATTCACATTCGCTTCCGGTAGGTTTTTCGGTATACATATCGAGCATGGTACCGTTGTTTTCGTAATAATTATCAACGTCAGAAGTCAAATAAGTAGTATACAAACCTGAATATCCACGATCTGTGTGATCGTTAATGATGTTGAAAAGTTGCGTTTTTAAAGTATATCCGGTACCAGTTGCCGTATTGTAATATCCGGCTGGAATAGCATTAACAGATAATGTTTGTTGGGCTAAACCTAAAAAGGCGAGGTTTAAAAAAAATAAAGTAAAGATTTTTTTCATGTGGTATTGAATTTCTTATTTGCGTTCGAGTAAGGCCATATAGAAACCGTCAAATCCGGTGTCTTGCGCCAAAATCTTCACGTCTTTCACAAAGGTAAATGATTTTCCCGTTTCGGTGCTTAAAAAACGCTTAACTTGTTCCTGATTTTCAGAAGGTAAGATTGAACAAGTAGCGTAAACCAATTTGCCGCCGGGTTTGACTATTTTAGAATAGTTTTCCAATACTTCTGCCTGTACTTTTTTGATGTTGTCTATAAACTCCGGTTGCAATTTCCATTTGGAATCCGGGTTTCTTTTTAACACGCCCAATCCGCTGCAAGGCGCATCGATTAGCACTCTGTCGGCTTTTTCATGGAGTTTTTTGATGACTTTAGTCGAGTCGATAATGCGGTATTCTATATTGAAAGCGCCATTTCTTTTGGCTCTTAATTTGAGTTGTTTGAGTTTACTTTCATACAAATCCATGGCAATCAGTTGGCCTTTGTTTTCCATTAAGGACGCCATGTGTAAGGTTTTACCACCGGCTCCGGCACAAGTGTCCACTACGCGCATTCCGGGTTTTACATCGAGGAAAGCGGCTACTAACTGAGAAGAAGCGTCTTGAACTTCGAATAATCCTTCTTTGAAAGCATCGGTTAAAAATACGTTGGCTCTTTCTTTAAGCACTAAAGCATCGGGTTGGTCTTTTAAAAACTCGGTTTCGATGTTTAAATCCATTAAAATGGCACGCAGTTTTTCTTTGGTAGTTTTTAGCGTGTTTACCCTAAGAATCACTTGTGCTTGTTTGTTTTGTGCCGCGATTTCTTTGGTCCATACTTCTTCGCCCAATTCTTTGACACCCAATTCATCCATCCAATCCGGAATGGATTCGCGCATTTTTCTGATTTTAGACAATTCGTCAAAACGACCTTTGATTTTTCGTTCCGGAGTGCCTTCTAATTGTCGCCAATCGGGAATAGGATACCCGCGCAATACAGCCCAAACGGCAAAAATACGCCATAGTTCATCGCGATTGAGCGGTTCTTTTACATCGGCGATTTCCATGTAAAGTCGTTTCCAACGTACAATTTCATAAATGGTTTCGGCCACAAATTTGCGGTCGGAACTGCCCCAACGTTTGTCTTTTTTCAAGGCACGTGCTACCACTTTGTCGGCGTATTCGCCTTCGTTAAAGATAGCGTTTAAGGAATCGATTGTGGTGTAAACTAAATTTCTGTGTAATCGCATTGGGTAAAAAATAAGCGTGCAAAGATATTCCTTTTTTATTATGTAATCTTAAAATTAACACGTTAAAAAAGGAAACTTAATTTCTGAGGTCAATCTTATAGGAAAAGTTGTTGGGTAAACAATTAGACCGGATTGCAATCGCGTTCAATTCGACGCATTTCAATCTTCTCAGGCGCATGAATTACCAACGGGAACTGTTCTATTTTTACCGAACTACTGTCTAAGCCAAATCCTTTTTCTTCTGACAAACTCAGCTTTTTCATTATGAAATAGGTGTTCATGATAATTTTCTCGAAGAAAGTCAAGTCGCTGTCATTAGACAAGAATTTTTCAGACAAGACAAACTTGAAGTCGCCAATGATATTGTTTTTATTCAACGATTCGTATCGGCTGGTGATATCTACTTCACCGCGATCCACCATTTCTTTGATGACTTGCTTGAACATCAAATTAATTTTGGTTGGTTCACGGAAACCAAGATAGAAGTCGATTCGGTAAATGTCGTCTTTCACAATTTCCGTTACTCGGTATTCTTTTTTATAAGGCTCGCTCAGGATGTTTACGTGTATGAACCAATATAAATCGGCACGTTTAGGGCGTTTTTGTAAGATGGAATACATTACTTTTTCCTCGATTTCATCACTGCGATTGGAGTTGGTCATGTACACCAAATGCGTGGCATATTTCGGAATGGATAAGTCAACACTAAGTTCTGCCAATACTTTTTTGTAATCGTCAATTTTAACGATTTTAGTGTAGTTTTTACTGATTTGCTTGGCCAAATACCATGTGCCCATTACGCCTACAAGTGCAGAGGCAATAATTAATGTCACAAAACCACCATGAATGAATTTAGGTAAGATTGCCGCAAGGAAACTAAATTCGATAACAAGATAAACCGTAATCAGCGCTCCTATGATATACCATTTTACTCTTTTCATAATCAAATAGAAATTAAGTAAGATGGTAGTCATAATCATACAAAGTACAATGGCCAAACCATAGGCATGTTCCATCGCACTTGATTTTTCAAAGTACCAAACGATTCCGATACAACCTAACAAGAGCAACCAGTTAATGGATGGAATATAAAGTTGACCTTTTAATTCTGTAGGGTATTTTATTTTTACTTTAGGCCAAAAGTTCAAGCGCATGGCTTCGTTGATTAGGGTAAAAGAACCACTGATTAATGCTTGCGAGGCAATTACCGCCGCTAAAGTGGCTATAACCACACCAATAGGTTGGAACCAATCGGCCATAATCAAATAAAAAGGATTTCCGTCTTTACCGCCCAGTTGTTCCAAGGTTTGGCCTTCGTGGCTAATAAGATAAGCACCTTGTCCGAAGTAGTTCAATAAAAGCATGGCTTTCACAAATATCCAACTGATTCGGATGTTTTTTCGGCCACAGTGACCCATGTCTGAATAAAGCGCTTCGGCTCCGGTAGTACAAAGGAATACAGCACCTAATACAAAGAAACCTTCCGGATGAATTAACAACAACTCGTAGGCATAATAAGGATTTATGGCATTGAAAACAGAAAAATCATTAATTACTTGAAGCGTTCCTAATATTCCTAACATAGAAAACCAAATCAACATCATAGGGGCAAAGAACTTTCCAACTAATTTGGACCCGAATTGCTGAATGGTAAAGAGTACAAACAAGATACAGATTACGATTATTTGAATCGTTTGGGTTTCCATGGCATAGAAGGTGTTAATCCCTTCTACCGCTGCAGAAACCGAAATAGGCGGGGTGATGATACCATCGGCCAGTAAGGCACTTCCTCCAATTATCGCCGGTATGATTAACCATTTAATTTTAGTTCTTTTTACTAAGGCAAAGAGCGCAAAAATTCCACCTTCACCATGGTTGTCAGCACTAAGTGTTATGATAACGTATTTGATGGTAGTTTGTAACGTAAGTGTCCAGAAGACGCATGAAATTCCTCCTAAAACAATGTCTCTTGAAATTTCATGAACGCCGAGTATGGCCTTCATTACATATAGTGGAGAGGTTCCTATATCTCCGTAGATAATTCCTAATGTAACAAGTAATCCTCCTATAGAAAGTTTGCTGTGAAGGCTGTGGTTATGCGAACTCATAATAAAATGTTAAAGAGTGCAAATTTATGTCTTTTTGAAATATCTGATTCTTTCACAGTCAATTATTTTTAAAAAACAAAAGACATCGCCTAAACGATGCCTTTGCTAACAACTAAACTATAATTATAAAACTCAACCTCTTCGATTTTCTCTGCCGCCGTTATTCCCTCTGGAGGAGCCACTTCTTTGGCCTGACATGTCTCTTTGTCCGCCGGAATTACTTCTGGGTGCCGACATTTCTCTTGGTGCCGAATTGCTTCTCGGGGCTACAGAGCGCGGTGATTGACTGGCCAGTTCACGTGCTGGTGCTTCGTAACTTCTTGGAGTGCTTCTCGGCGAGGCTTGTGGTGTATTCATGTTTCGTGGCGATTCATAGGTTTCCGTAGTAGCTCTTGGTGTAGCTTTGGGTTCGTTATAAACTCTCGGCGAATCGTAGCTTCTCGGTGTATTTCTTGGCGAGGCCTCAGCGGTATTTCTCACTCTCGGACTTTCATCGGTTCTTACAGCAACTCTTGGCGATGCTTCTTGGGTTCTTACGGTTCTTGGCGATTCATTTCTCGCCGGGCCATTGCCTCTCGGACTCGCATCAACATAATTACCTCTCGGATGAGCCGCGTTATCAGTTCGGTTTCCTACCGTTCTGATGTTTCGGTTTTGATCCAATTCGTAGCGATTTGCATATCCACTGTTGCGATGTTGGAAGGAACGGTTCGGATAGCGCACCTCGTAACCGTTGCCTCTTCTTCCGCCACGGTAGTAGTTGTTGTATACTACGCCACATCTTCTGTAATTTACATAATTGTAATGGTGGTGTAAGTTGATGGTGATGCCAATGTGATTTCTGTAACGGAAAATCGGCCAAGGCGACCAAGCATAATAGTAACTAGGGTAGTATCCCCAATACCAAGAAGAGCAGTACGGACGATAATTGCCTATCCAAAAAGAGGAGTAAATAACCGGTGTGTAAGCATAAACAGGTTCGTAAATATAATTAGGACCGTACATATAAACATCACCAACAACTTGTACTTGAACTCTGTTGTTTCGGTCGCGTTCCACTTCAACAGTAGCAACGTCTTGATAAGTATCTCGGCCCAAAACCGATTGGATCACAATCAAATGGGCATTGCCTTCCACGGTTTCAATCACACGTAAGTAATCTACTTGATTGTCATTGTTCAAATCCAAATTGGAAATTTGAATTTCCGGATCGTTTAATCTTCTTTCAAAATCGGCAAGATCTTTAGAGTCGCCAAAAATAGAAGCCACCGCTCTCAAATCTAAGTTATCACTGATTTCAGCATTATAAGCTGAAACTGTTGTTCTGTCTTGAGCAACCATAGTAGTTAGGCTCAACAGCGACAAAACCGATCCTAGTATCATTTTAGTTTTCATAATCTTATGTTTTAAAGTGGAATAGTTTTTTTTGAACTTTCCAATTACTGTGCCACAGGATTTTTTTGAACTTTTTTAACGCAATCTTAACTGTTTTAAAAGTTGTATATTCGCCTTAAATCCCCGTATTTATAATGAAAAATCAATTCTTTCTTTTGGCTGTATTTTTTTTGATTTTGGGAGCCAACGTAAATGCGCAACCCTTTCAAACGGTTACAATTGATACCCTTTTGATGGATAAAATCAGCGTTAGAGCTATTGTAGTAACTGACGGTAAAGTTTATTTCGCCGGCGACAAAAGTAGGGTAGGCTATGTACTGTTTCCCAAAGATGATAGTAGGATTAATGCCGAAATTGTAAGCGATACTTTGGTTTATGAATACAGAAGTTTGGCTACCAATGGCAAAAACTTTTTCGCATTATCCATTGGCAATCCGGCCAGATTGTATAAGTTTTCGAAAGATTTAGCCCATAGAACATTAGTGTACCAAGAAAATCATGAAAAAGTGTTTTATGATAGCATGCAATTTTGGAATGAAAAGGAAGGCATGGCGATTGGTGATCCGACCGCTGATTGTTTTTCGATTATCATTACCCGTGATGGTGGACAAACCTGGCAAAAATTATCCTGTGAGGTATTGCCTAAATTGGCTGATGGAGAAGCGGCGTTTGCAGCCAGCAATACCAACCTTATTTTAAAAGGCAATCACGCTTGGATAGTGTCAGGAGGTAAAAAAGCTCGCGTTTTTCATTCGGCTGACAAAGGAATATCTTGGGAAGTATTTGAAACACCGATAGTACAGGGCGAATCCATGACCGGCATTTTTACAGCTGATTTTTACAATGAACAAATTGGTTTTATAGCAGGAGGAAACTATGAAAAACCAATGCAAAACTATCAGAACAAAGCCATTACGACTGATGGTGGGAAAACATGGAAATTAGTAGCTGAAAATCAAGGTTTCGGATATGCTTCTTGTGTGCAGTTTGTGCCGAATTCAGGAGCAAAATCTCTAGTGGCTGTAGGAGCACAAGGCTTGTTTTATTCGTCTGACGGAGGAGAAAGTTGGCAACAGTTTTTAACCGATACAACATTGTACACGATTAGATTTTTAGATTCGGATACAGCATTGGCGTCCGGTAAAGACAAAATTGTGAAAATAGAGTTCAAAAAATAAGAGAGCCGTTAGACTCTCTTGTTTTTATCTACCTAATCTTTTATTTCGGTATTGTTGTAAAAGTTTTCTATTGAAACCTTCTTCTGCTTTTTTCAATTTTAAAATTTTGAGTGGAGAAATAACTCCTTTCAAGCTGGCTATAAATTTTTTCTTGGCTTGGTGTAACTCGTCTTCGGTGCTTTCCATTTGCGCCAGTAAAGTCGCAGCTTCTTTTTCAGATACATTATCAAACGAATCATCGTCTATGCGGTCCAAATAGCCTTTGAGTTTTTGAGATCTGATTTCGTGTTGTTTGTCCTCGAAGGCATTATACAAAGGCCAAAATTTTGCAGCTTCTTCCGGAGTCAGTGACAATTCACTAGTAATGTAAGCCACTTTCATCGCTTTAATTTGTTCCTTTTTCTCTCTAAGTAATCTGCCGTCTTGTCCAAAGGAATTAATGGATACCAGGAGTGCGAATGCTATTAATATGTTGTTGATTTTCATAATTTTAGTCTAACATGTATTGTTCTAAATCGTTGTTGTTCAGTAAAACATCTTCTATGGCTTCTTCACCTAGATTGAGTTCGAGTTTGATTTTTTCCAAATCTTCTTTCTCTAAAACAGTGGCCAAATCTTCCGCTGAAATATCGGCATGAGTGGCAATGTAATCTTCTAAAACTAAAGCATCAACTTCGGTAGAAGAATGATAAACGTTTTGGTAGATCGGAATTGAGACGAACAGAATCACTACAGCGGCTGCGGCATATAGCCAAGTAGTTTTTCGTTGGTAAAAAGCAATAACTTTGGGATCGTTAGTCGGAAGTTGAGCCGACAATTTGCTTTCCAATGCCTCAAAATAGCCTTCCGGATGTTTAAAACCGGTAGTAATTTTAGCTTCGTTATCGTTTAGGGTAAATGGTTTCATATGGTTTTGACAAATTTAAGCGGTAAGGGTTTAATGGGTATTCATAAAATCTTCAATTTTTTTTACGGCGTGGTGGTAAGACGCTTTCAAAGCGCCAACGGAAGTACCGAGTATCTCTGACATATCTTCGTATTTAATTTCTTCAAAATATTTCATTTTAAAGACCAATTGTTGTTTTTCCGGTAAAATAGCAATGGCTTTTTGCAGTTTGATCTGGATCTCATTACCGTCAAAATAGACGTCGGCTTTTAGATTATCTACTATCTTATTTTGTAATGCCTCGCTGGTGATGCCGTTTTTCTTGGCTTTTTGATGGATAAAAGTGATGGCTTCGTTGGTAGCAATGCGATACATCCAAGAGAAGAGTTTGCTTTCACCTTTAAAATTTTTCAGGTTTTGAAACACTTTTATAAAGGTATTTTGCACTACATCATCAGCATCGTCGTGATTTAAAACGATGTTGCGAATATGATTGTACAAAGGTCTTTGGTACTCGCGCAAGAGTTTTTGAAACGCTGTATTTTGCGTTCTCGGATCCAATAATTCCCCAATAAAATCCTTTTCGTCTTGCAAAGTTTTATTTTTGGTAGTTGGAATAAAGTTAAGTGAAAAGGTTTAATTCCAATACAAAAAAAATTACGGTGTAACAGTTGGCGCTGGCGATGGAGTAGTTGGCGCAGTAGTAGTCGGAACCGCAACAGCGGTTGGCGTTGGCGCTGCTTTCGGGAAAACCGGAATATGAATTTCAGTTATCCATTTTGACGGTTGTTTGACATCATCGATGGTTTTGATGTATACTTCTGCATATTTTCCGGCAAAATTCGGAGTGTAACCGTTGTCACGGATATAATTTTCGGCTTTGGTCCAAGCTTCTTTTAAATGCGAATAATCACCCGTTAAAGTTGTTTTGAGACAAGTGAACGGTACAATTTCACCCGAAGTGATTTCGCTACCTGATGTAATGAATATTTGTTCTCTAGTCGGCGCACAAACTGAGAAAGTAACTATATCATTCGCTCTGTCGTATCGATCGTATAGTATAAAAGGTTTGCCCGACATGCTTAGGTTGTTCTTTTTAAAGAAGTGAAGCATTTTCGGCATCATGATTTTGATGTTTTTCGGCAAACTTTTGATGCGACAAGTGACCGTTTGTTTCAAACAAAATCCGGAGTTTCGTTGTATGATACCATTGACTTTTATGCTGTATGTTCTCATTTCATACGCCAATGTTTTATCCAAATTTCGGAAACTCTTTTCCAAAGCATCGTTAGCCATACTGCTGAACCCGCCGCTAAAGAAACTGCTGATTTTGGTTAACAAATCCATTTTGCCGCGTGCTTCCACAGTAATTTTGGTACCGCCAACAGTATCTTTTAATTTCCAATACACCTCGGCGGTGGTACCGTTAAAATTTCCTTTTTGTTGGATGCTGTCGTTCTCTTTGGCAAAATAGGTTTTCATCAAGCCTTTATCTGAACCATTGTCCCACGAAAATTGAGCGCCCGTACCCATGGTTTTTGCCGGATAGGTAAAGGTAATGCCCTGTTCCTTAGTCATCCAAGAACCAAAAGTTTCCCAATTCTTATAATCATTTACATAGTCGAATACGACGCCTCGAGGAGAGTGAATCACAGCGGATTGTTTGACCTTAAAGTCGCCTTTCAAAGTAGCAATGTAAACGGTTACTCCGATAAAGAGCAACATAATTAAAAGGAATAGGTATTTCAGTATTCTCATGAGTCGATTAATAAAGGAACATGACCTTCTTCAAGGCGTATTAACTTGAGCGAAATTAGTGTTTCAAGTATATTTTGATAACAAACAATAATGCGATAAACAAAAAGAAGCCAATCAGCACTTTATAACTTCCCCTATACATTTTTTGATGCAACGATTTATCGCGTCCGTAAGCGATATACATGGCTATTACAAAAGCAACAACAAAAAAAGCAGCAAAAATCAATTGACCTGTTGTGAACATTTTTTTCTAATTTTCAACAAATTTACTCAAATGTTCCCGATTGTTGTAATTTGCATCGTCAATAAATTTTAAAGAATATGCAAAAACAACTCAATGCCGTTAAAGAATTTCATACCGCTTTTGGACTAGGCGTTAGCCAGGAAATGAAAGCTTGTTTGGGAGAACAAAAAAACACCCTTCGTTTTAATTTGATGAAAGAGGAAAATGAAGAGTATTGGGAAGCCGTTCAAAATAACGATTTGGTTGAAATTGCCGATGCTTTAGGTGATATGCTTTACATTCTCTGCGGTACGATTTTAGAGCACGGTTTGCAACACAAAATTGAAGCCGTTTTTGATGAGATTCAAAGAAGCAATATGAGTAAACTCGATGAAGACGGAAAACCTATCTATCGAGAAGACGGGAAAGTAATGAAAGGCCCGAACTATTTTAAACCCAATTTTGAAGACATATTAAGGTAATTACACCTTAATATGTCCCCAGTTTTCCCCGGTTTTAATACGGTGGATCTGCATTTCGCTGATGCCGAATTGCTTGGCCAGTATTTTAATACGGGTTTTGCGGTTGGGTTTGTTTAAAATTTTCTTTAAACGAATAACATCGGTTGACGTGAGTTTTCGTCCGTCAGATTTGATGTTGTGTTCAATCAGTTTTAGTTTAGATTTGATTACGGCCGGACTTTTTCGATAATGTACTAACTTTTCTTCATAGTTAACCCATTTTAAATTAGAGACAACATCATTATCACGGCTGTGGTCTAAATGAATCACGTGCACTTGATCTTCTGAAGTTTTCGGGATAAAAAGTTCGGCAACCAACTTGTAAATGTAAAGTGTTTTATCGGTTACTTTTCCATCCTTACGCATCTTATAACGCATAGTTCTGTAGCCGTCAGCCACGCCGCCTTTTAACTCCCTACCGTCTCTAAACTCGTTGGTAAAACTGATTAATCTCCCTCTGTTTGATACGGCATAGCGCATCTGCAAAGGATAGTCTATTTCGACTTCTCGAAAGACTTCATTTGGGTATAAACGAATCATTATTTGTGGTATTTGTAATTCCAAATTTAGAACAATTATAACAAATGCAACGGTATTGCACAGTATTTTTAGTTTATTTTAAGCTTCTTTGAACGTATGAAGGATATAATCCTACACAAAAAAACTGCATAAAAAAAACTCCCAATAATTTGAGAGTTTTTTCGTTGTTTAAAAGTTGTATTTATACCTTTACTGTCCAGCCAAAAGTATCATCGGCCATTTTGTATTGGATTTTGGTCAATTTGTCTTTTAAGTCTAGTGCAAATGAGTGCTCCAGTTTAGGAAGCTCAAAATAATCTTCTTTGTATTGAAATCCTACAATAGGGTTGACCACAGCTGCGGTTCCTGCGCCGAAAATTTCTTTCAAACTACCGTCTTTGGCTGCGGCTACTAATTCGTCTACCAATATCGAGCGTACTTCTACATTAATGCCTTCTCGTTTTGCCAGCTCAATTAAACTTTTACGGGTTACGCCATCCAAAATTCTTTCACTGGTAGGTGCCGTGTATAAAGTATCGTTAATTCTGAAAAAAACATTCATCGTGCCGGCTTCTTCCAATTTGGTATGCGTAGCATCGTCGGTCCAGATGATTTGTTGGAATCCTTGCTCTTGGGCCAACTTTTGCGGATAGAACTGAGCCGAATAATTTCCGGCTGCTTTGGCTGCTCCGATGCCACCATTGGCCGCTCTGCTGTAATGTTCTGCGATGATTACTTTTACTTCACCGGAGTAGTAGGAACGAGCAGGCGATAGAATTATCATAAAGCGGTATTGTGTTGAAGGTTGCGCTATAACGCCCGATCCGATGGCAATCATAAAAGGTCGGATGTACAAACTGTTGCCTTGTCCTTTTTTAACCCATTCTCTTTCGATGTCCAATAAAGTGTTTAATCCGTCTAAAAAGATGTTTTCCGGAACTTCAGGCATTGCCATACGGACAGCCGATTTGTTGAATCGGTCAAAATTTTGGTCTGGACGAAAGAGCCAAACATCATCGTTGGTGTCTTTATAAGCTTTCATTCCTTCAAAGATAGCCTGGCCATAGTGAAATACTTTGGCAGAAGGATCAATTAGGAAAGGTTCGTAAGGTTTGATGATTGGTTTTTGCCATTTTCCTTCTTTAAAGTCACAAATCAACATGTGGTCTGTAAATGTATTTCCGAAGGCTAAATTTTCAAAATCGACACCATTAATTTTATTAGACGAAGCTTTTACTATATCGATTTCGGAAGGTGATTTTAATATCATTGATAAAGTTGTTTTAAGTCGAAAACACCCAAGTGTTTGATAAATAAGTACTTGTTAGTTTTTCAGTCAGGGTAATAGTTGTGTTGCTAGATTTTTGTAAAACTAATAAAAAAATATTTGTGATTTGCAACCCGTAACGATATTGAATACTTTTTCACAAATTCTCCTTTTTACTCCTTTTTCCAGCTTAATTTTTCATTAAAACAATAAATAATTTAGCCGAATTGTATGAACAATTGTTAATCTGTTTATTTTTGTGGTATTAATATACAAAAGACATGAAAAAATTAAACCTAATTATTTTAGCCTGCCTGTTATTCGTAGGCTCCAATGTAATGGCTCAGTCCAAAGCCAAATCGGCTGATAAAGCTTTTAATGCCAAAGACTACGCTGCTTTTGGTGAAAAATTCAAAGTGGCAAAAGTGTTAACCAAAGAACAAATGCTTAAAAAATATAAAAACCTTAAAAAAGGCGATACCATCATGGTTCAATTTGAATCGAATATCAAATCGGTTTGCAAGAAAAAAGGCTGCTGGATGAAAATGGATTTGGCCGGTGATGATACTTCATTTGTAAAATTCAAAGATTACGGCTTTTTCGTTCCTTTAAATGCCGACAACAGCCAAGCTATTGTTTATGGTAAAGCTTTTGTAGATGTGGTTTCGGTTGACGAGCTTAAGCACTATGCTAAAGACGGTGGCAAATCGGCTGCAGAGATAGCCAAAATTACTAAGCCTGAAGTGACTTATTCTTTTTTGGCTACCGGTGTTTACATCAGAAAATAATCTACTATGAAGAAAATTATAGTAGTTGTTTTAGTGTTGCTCTTTTTAGCGTTGTCGGTACTTTCTTGTCAGAAGAAAGAAGAAAAAGCCAGCGAGGAAAAGTGCGAGCCTAAAACCGAGAAAAAGTTGGAAATGTATCAAATGTCAGAAATGGCTGCTTTGATGGAGCAAATGTATGTCGACAATCAAAGGTTGAAAGAGCGTATCATTAAAGGAGATACTATCGGACAATTTCCGCAACATTTTATGAAGATTCATAAAGCAGTGATGACTGATGAAACAGATAACGATGCTTTTTTCAAAGAACAAGCCGCTAAGTTTATCAAGGCTCAGGAACTGATTTACAAAGATCCTAAAAATGCCAAAACGCATTTCAATAATGGAGTTGACGCTTGTATTCAGTGCCATCAACAAAAATGTGGCGGACCGATTCCACGCATAAAAAAATTGTATATCAAGGAGTAATTTTGAAGCGCGAAATTATCCAAACACAAGACGGTTCCACAACCATTTATCTACCGGAATGGGAGGAATCTTATCATTCCAAGCACGGCGCCGTTCAAGAAGCTTATCACGTATTTATCAAAAATGGGTTTTCTCTCTTTCAGGGAAAGCCCATTACTGTTTTAGAGATTGGCTTTGGTACCGGTTTGAATGCTTTTATAACGTATTTGGAAGCCGTTAAAAGTGAACAGCTTGTGAATTATGTTGGTGTAGAAGCTTATCCGGTGGCTTTTGACGAGGCAATCCAAATGAATTATGCGGCATCAATTTCGCCCGAATCCGAGGCGGTATTCAAACAGTTACATTCAGCCGAATGGGAAAAGCCTACACAGTTAACACCAGTTTTTAGCTTAACCAAAAGAAAACAGTTTTTTCAGGATATTCAAGATATTAGCCAGTTTGACTTAGTGTATTTTGATGCTTTCGGTTTTAAAGTACAACCCGAGTTGTGGACAGAGGAAGTATTTGCCACTATGTACAAAGCTATGAAACCCGGCGGTGTTTTGGTTACCTATGCTTGTCGTTCTGTAATCAAGAACGCCATGTTAGCTGTTGGTTTTAAAGTTGAGAAGTTACCCGGTGCTCCCGGAAAGCGAGAAATGTTGCGGGCGTTCAAACTTTAACATTAAAGTCGGATATTTTTAACTTTTATTTTAAAGTAACTCCATTTCCTTTTTTTATTTTTGAGTTCATCATCGTTCTTACCCAATACATAACTTATAAATACATTACTTTTATGTCTAAAAGCATGTTAGACCACACCAAATCAGTGTTGAAAAAAGTAAGTTTTGATACCGGATTATTTTGCAAAGAACTCGAAAAAGCTTGCAAAGTTCTATTGCCTTATGAACTGGAAGAGTTAACTCGCTGGCTTTTAAATTTCACTAAAGAGAAGCCGGAATTGCAACACTGCTTATTACGTATTAAATAACCTATAAAACTAAAGGAGCTTAAATGGCTCCTTTTTTTATTTTTATCGATTTAAATATAAGATTACACTTTGTAAAAATTAAAAAAAATGCATTTTATCGATGTTTATGGTATTTAAACGTTGTTTTTTTGAAATTTTTGTAGTGTAAATAGAATTTTTATTTTACTTTTACTCAACGTTCTTACAATAAGATAACCCCAAATCTTAACCGTTATGCCTAGAATGATATATGATTACACTAAATCCGTACTCGAAAGAGTGAGTTTTGATCCCGTTCTTTTTGCTAAAGAATTGAAGAAAGCAATTAAAAATTTGTTGCCTTATGAAATCGAACAGCTAAAAAAATGGCTTCAGTATTTTACACAGGAGCATCCGGAATTAGAACAATGTTTAAAGGTTGTTAATTAGTAGTTTTTTGAGTTTGTTTAGAAATAAGGAGCTTTTGTGCAAGGCTCCTTATTTTTTTTGTATCGGACTGATGATTTGAACGTTTTGAAAGGTAATAGCACCTTTCACCACACCAGAAATAGTAGCGCGTAAAGCGTCAATAATGTGTATTTTCAGTTCGTTTTTCGGATAAATTAAACTGACTTCTCTCGCTGGTTTAGGTTCTGTAAAGTGCTTTAACTTGGCTTGGTCTTTCTCATTCAAATCCAAAGTATGCAAGTAAGGCAATAGGGTTGTGCCCAATCCTTCATCAGCCAGTTTTATCAGTGTTTCAAAACTGCCGCTTTGTATTTGAAAAGTATTTTTGTCTTCCGGATTTAAGTTTTTGCACAGGTTTAAAATGCCGTCTCTAAAGCAATGGCCATCTTGTAACAGCAATATCTCGTTCACATTCAAATCACTTACTTCAATTTCTTTTTTGTGAAATGATTGATGATTTTCAGGAATATAGGCCACAAATGGTTCGTAATACAAAACAACTTCTTTGATTTTTTCATCTTCCAATGGCGTTACAGCGATGGCTGCATCCAAATGACCATTTTTTAATTTGGTGATGATTTCAGCTGTGTTAAGTTCTTCAATGATCAGTTTAACCTTTGGATATCTTTTGATGAAATTATTCAGGAACATCGGGAGTAAAGTTGGCATCACTGTTGGAATGATGGCCAATCGAAATTCACCACCAATAAATCCTTTTTGTTGATCTACTATATCTTGAATTCGGTCAGCTTCGTTGACAATGTTCTTGGATTGGTTTACAATTTTCAATCCTATTTCCGTAAGTTGAATCGGTTTTTTGGTTCTGTCGAAAATTTGAACACCCAATTCTTCCTCAATTTTTTGAATTTGCATACTCAACGTAGGCTGAGTTACAAAACATTTTTCGGCGGCTAAAGTAAAGTTTTTGTGTTCGGCTACTGCCAAAACATATTTTAGTTGTGTGATGGTCATTTATAGTAAAATTTGATACAAAGATAAAAACTATCAATTTACCTTATTAAGAATGCGTATTATATTTTGACGATTAGATACAAAAATCAACAACTTACAGCAATAAATTACAACCAACATTTTGGAATACCTTGTAGGAAATGATAATTTAATTGCTTTTTTTTCTGTTGTGACTCTCATAATTCAATTACTTTACTAATTTTACTCCATGAAATTGCTTGCGGGATTCATACTAGTCATCTTTGTTTCTTTTTTGTCAACACCTACTGTAGTGACGTTGATTAAGAAAGGTACAGATGTTTCTATGTTTTACAGTTTTTCCGAAGAAGAAATTCATAAGGATATCAAAGAAGTGAAATCTTTAAAAACTTGTTTCGATTATCCGTTTACTGAAACCGAACTCCAATCGGATTCTAAAATCATTTCTGAAAATTTATCGCGTCACGACAATGTAGCGGAAGAAATTTTCTCTCCGCCGCCCGAGTTAATTTAATACCTGCGTTTTTCAGTCTTGCTATGGCAGGATATTGTGTATTAAATTAATTTATTGGAATGACAAAAAAAATCAATCTTTTGGCAAACCTCAAATCTGATTTTGCATCAGGTTTAGTGGTGTTTTTAGTGGCTTTACCCTTGTGTTTGGGAATTGCCTTAGCGTCGGGTGCGCCGCTTTTTTCGGGTATTATTTCGGGAGTGATTGGCGGAATTATTGTAGGCTATTTGAGCACCTCACATTTAAGTGTTTCCGGTCCGGCTGCCGGTTTAACAGCCATCGTATTAACGGCTATAACCGATTTAGGCGCTTTCAATATTTTTTTGACTGCTGTTTTCATTGCCGGATTAATTCAGTTGTTACTGGGATTCTTAAAAGCCGGTTCTATATCCAATTTCTTTCCTAATAATGTTATTGAAGGCATGTTGGCGGGTATTGGTGTAATTATCTTTTTAAAACAAATTCCGCACGCCTTCGGATACGATAAAGATTTTGAAGGCGATGAATCTTTTGTGCAATCTGACGGTCAAAACACCTTTACAGAACTATTTTCTTTACTCGATCACATTCAGCTGGGATCATTTATTATTACTGCTATTTCGCTTACCATATTGATAGGGTGGAACAAAATAGATTTTTTAAAACGCATCAAGTTGGTTCCGCCGGCTTTAGTAGCCGTTGTTGTAGGTATACTAATCAATGAATTTTTTATTCGAAGTGGTAGTAGTTTAGCCATAAGTGGTGAACATTTGGTTACGTTGCCGGTCCCGACTTCTTTCGAAGAGTTTCAAAATATTTTTATCTTACCAGATTTTTCAGCTTTTACCAATGTTAAAGTTTGGATAGTAGGTGCTACCATAGCTGTAGTAGCATCCATAGAAACATTGTTGTGTATTGAAGCAGCCGATAGAATGGATGTTCAAAAGCGATATACGGATACTAATGTAGAATTAAAAGCACAAGGAATCGGGAACATGGTCAGTTCGCTTTTAGGCGGTTTACCCATGACTTCAGTAGTAGTGAGAACTTCGGCCAATAGTGATGCCGGTGCCAAATCAAAAATGTCTGCTATACTACACGGGTTGCTGTTACTGATAAGTGTTTTAGCCATTCCTGCATTGTTGAATAAAATCCCTTTGGCAACTTTGGCCGCGGTATTGTTGTTAGTAGGTTACAAATTGGCTAATCCCAAAACGATCAAACATTTTTGGAAAAAAGATAAGATTTACCAATTCATTCCTTTTGTACTGACTTTTGTGGCAGTGGTATTTACCGATTTACTCAAAGGTGTTGCTCTGGGAATGATTGTCAACATAGTGTTTGTATTGATAGGCAACTCGAAAAGAGCGTATCGTTTTAGAAAAGAGGAATACAAAGAAGGCGATGTTATTCATATTGATTTGGCGCAGGAGGTTTCTTTTTTGAACAAATCGGCCATCAAATCCACTCTGAATGAGATACCTGAAAACTCAATAGTGATTATTAATGCTACCGATACAGTTTACATTGCTCATGATATCTTGGATTTAATTAAAGAGTTTAAAAAAATTAAAGCCAAAGAAATGAATATAAATATTACCTTAGTTGGCTTTAAAAAAGCATACAAGCTCGAGAATTCCGAGGGCAACAAAAACACGGTTACTATTGAGCATCGTTACAATGTAATGAAACGCAAAATGGAACCTGTACTTAAACAATAAGACTTAACACTTAACCAATAATAACCATGAGCAGTGATTTTTATAAAAAGATTTTAGACAATAACAAAAATTGGGTAGAATCTCAACTAGCCATAGACAAAGAATATTTTAAAGATTTAGCCAAAGGGCAACAACCACCATTGCTTTGGATAGGTTGTTCGGACAGTCGGGTTCCTGCCAATGAAATTATCGGTGCTAAACCGGGAGAAGTTTTTGTGCACAGAAACATTGCCAATATGGTCATTCATAGCGATATGAATATGTTAAGTGTATTAGATTACGCTGTTAATGTTTTAAAAGTGAAACACGTTATCGTATGCGGACACTATGGTTGTGGTGGTGTGAAAGCTGCTATGGGGAATCAATCCATTGGTTTGATTGACAATTGGATTCGCCACATCAAAGATGTATATCGTTTGCACGAAGAATACCTGAATTCTTTCACCGATGAAGATGAGCGATTTAACAAGTTTGTAGAGGTTAATGTACAAGAACAAGTATTTGATTTGGCCAAAACTTCTATCGTCCAAGGTGCTTGGCGCAACGGACAAGACTTAACACTTCACGGTTGGACTTACGGATTGAATTCCGGTTACGTGACCGATTTAGATGTAAATATGAGTTCAAATGGGGATTTAGACGAAGTGTATCGCTTGAAATTCTCCAACTAAAAACATTACGTATTTAGAATTACGGTCAAATAAATCGGCATTCCGAAAGTAATATTGAACGGAAAAGTTACCGCCAAAGCCATCGGGAGAAATAAGCCCGGATTGGCTTTGGGTGCTACTATTTTCATAGCCGCAGGGACAGCAATGTAAGAGGCGCTTGCCGCCAATATCGCTAAGATGAATCGGTTGCCGACTTCCTCAGTTACCCATTGACTGGCTACTGAAGCCAACACACCGTTGATAAGTGGAATCACAAAGGCAAACACCACAGGCGACCAGCCGCTTCTGAAAAACACATCCAGTTTTTTACCACTGATAATACCCATGTCTAACAGAAATATGGCTAAAAATCCTTTGAAGATATCGGTGGTAAAAGGTTTGATTCCCATCGCTTGTTGATCACTGGCTAAATAGCCAATTACCAAACTTCCCAAGATTAAAAGTACACTACCGTTGGTGAGCGAGTGTCGTATTACCGGACTTAATTTCGCTTTGACAGTTGTTTTTTTATCGTACATTCTCATCAAAATGACACCAACGATAATCGCTGGAGCTTCCATCAAGGCCATAATGGCTACCATATGTCCGCTGTAATGGTATTTTTGAATTTCTAAAAAAGAAACAGCTGTTACAAAAGTTACGGCGCTAACCGAACCATAAGCTGCAGCAATGGCGCCCGAATTTTCAACGCTGAATTTTTGTTTCAAAATAAAGAAACAATATATGGGAATTATAATGGCTATGAAAACACCAAACAAGGCTGACCAAATGATTTCCATGTCAAAATGACTATGCGCCAACTCTTGTCCGCCTTTAAAACCAATAGAAAAAAGTAAGTAAAGCGAAATGAATTTGGAAGTGTTTTGCGGAATTTCCAAATCGCTTTTCAAACGAGCGGCAACAATTCCTAAGATAAAAAATAATAGGGCAGGATTGGTTAAATTGTCTAATAGTAAATCTAAATTCATAAGTGTTTATTTCGTAGCACGATTTAATCTGTCGTTGATTGATTTTCCCAAGTTTTCATCAGGAAAACGTTCGGCTACTATTAAGTTTAAGTTCATTTTATCTAATCGGTGCATGGCCTGATATAAGTTGGCAGCCGCTTCTTTAAAGTCTTTGCGCTCCGACAGAATTTCTTGGTGCATCACTTTGGGGTTTGCTGTTCTTTTGTAAAAAGCGATGCTTCCTATTTTAGGTAAGGTATTTTCATTTAGAAAGTCATCTAAGTCATCAACCAAAATTGTTTTGGTTTTGGGCGCATAATGTTTCAGCAACATACCCGGTGCCTCGGGAGCAGCTTCATTGGTGTTCATTACTTTTACTTTACCTACAACAGCTTCAATCGCTTCAATGGCAATAGCGCCTAATCGATACACTATAGGTTCATCTTCTTCAAACCCAATTATCGTCGATTCTATGCCGCTTTCACATAAACCACCATCTAAAATTAAAGGCAAGCTGTCTTTAAAATATTGGGCTACATGTTCAGCTGCTGTCGGGCTAATAGACCCAAAAGGGTTGGCACTTGGTGCTACCAAGGGGAAGTCGAGCAATTTCAGCAGCGACAGTGTTAGCGGATGATTGGGCACACGAACGGCTACAGTATTTTTCCCGGCAGTAACTAAGTTAGGGACATTCCCTTTTTTCTTTACCACTAAGGTCAGTGAACCCGGCCAAAATGCTTCAGCCAATTGGTAAGCCTTAGCCGGTATATTTTCGGCTATATTATTGAGTAATTCTTTGGAATGTATATGAACAATTAACGGATTGAACAACGGTCTGTTTTTGGTCTCAAATATTTTTTTGATAGCAGTTTCGCTGAAGGCGTTTCCGGCTAATCCGTAAACGGTTTCAGTAGGAATGGCTACCAAGTTATCTTGTTCAAGTATGGTTTTAGCTTTGCGGATGTCGGTTGAAATATTGTTCATGATTTAAGGGTTGCAATGGTCGCAATACATTGGGTCTTCGTAGTGGATATTTCTCGGGTACTTTTTTTCTTTGGTATGATTGCAATTTTTACATTGGTAAATATGACTTAAGGTAGAGCGAGTAGGAAGCAGGCAATTATTGCAGGGTAAGCCTGCTTTTATTTCACTTACGTCAAATCCCGGATAATCACAGACAGGACAAGCGGTCTTAATTTTAGTGATTAGTTTGTTGGTAACCTTTTCAATTACTTTCATCCGAGTAGGATTGTACATCGCACGCATATCAGTTTCAGCATAAGCTGTTCCGAATTCGTTCATCATACTATTAAAATGCTGCTGGAGTTCTTCCCGATCTTGGATGTTTTTTACAATTTTACTAAAGTTTTTTTCCGCAGGTTTGAGTATGATTCCGTGAGAAGGAAATTGCACTTTGAAGGCAAAAGCTTCCAAATCTCTTATGTTGTTGATGTTATCTCCGTAGAAATTGGTTTCGGTACTGATTTCTCTAACTACAATTTCAAGGTTGTTACGGTAATCTTTAAGCATCATCCACTCGTCATCCGCATGCGCAAAAAAAAGTGTCGGATGTGGTCCGAATGTTCCTTCACTTGCTACAACCAAGTCGGCACCGACAGTTTTATGAGCGAGGTCACATTTATCGCGTAGGGTTTCAATAGTGTTCTTTTTCCTGGCAATTTCTCCCGAAAATGTACCCAAACTATCGGTGTCAATTTCATCAGAAATGAAACAGTGTACTCCGAATGCGTCACTAAACAACGGAGCAATCACTGTTTCTTTCCGATGCTTGGTAGCAATGAGAAGATTTCTTCCTCCAAACATTAGGCTTCTTCGAGTCTTATGGTAATCGTACTATTAATAACCAAATTAAATTTGTTCGATTCTGTCTCAGCTATCAAATTCTTGACTGCTTCTTTTGTTGCTATAAGCTCTTGAATACGTTTTTTGGAATGCTCGATATCACGATTAAATCGGATATGTTTGCTGAAATCTTCTCTGTTATGATAATCTATTTTATAGTTTAATAATGCGGTTAAAATTTGGTCGGCATCTTCAACGGAAAATGTACCGTCAATTAGTGTATACTCTTTTATATTGGTCATTTTACTGATTTAAAGGATTGTTGAAAGTATGATTGGTGGCTAAAATGCCTAAGCCTAAAATGGCATTGTCCACAATAGCATTGTTGGTAAAACTGAGATAAAGGCCAATCGATAATGTCAATAAGCAAAAAACCAATTGAAATTTGAATACAGTTTTAGGAGAGCAAAACTTTTTCATAGTATCATATTATTGACCTTGTCCTAAAGAATAGCCCGGTTTACCATCAAATTCATATAAATTCTCTGTTTTGATGACATCGATTTTAGCATCTAATGCTTTAGACAACAAATTGATGATTTCATTTTGGTGCAACAATTTGCCATTGGTAGGTTTAAAACGACAACGCCAGTGATCGGTGCAGTAGGTTTCTTTAAAACCATCAGGCCAAACCTTGATACCTCTATTGGTAATCATCATTAAATTTTTGTTTTCGGTATTGAGGCTTTCTAGTTTGGTTGCCAATTCATTAGGGTCAGTGCCGTTCCAATGCACAAACAAGTCAACGCCAACCAATTCTTTGTTTTTCGCGGGTTTCTTTTCGTATTTTGGGAGACTCAAAACGGCGTCTTTAGCATAAGAAACTTGTTTGAGTAATTTGGGTTTCTGTCCTAAGTTGGCTATTACCGCTTGAGCAAATTCTTTAGTACCAACTTTTTGCTTACTCACACCTTCTTTGTAAATGTCGTAGGTATGGATTCCGTCTTCTATGGTTTTAAGCCAAGCGTTTTGTACTTTTTCGGCTATTTCGGTTTGCCCGATGTGGTTTAGCATCATTACTGCGCCTTCTAACAAACCTGATGGATTGGCTACATTTTGTCCTGCTCTTCTTGGTGCAGAACCGTGAATGGCTTCAAACATCGCACATTCTTCGCCTATATTGGCTGAACCGGCTAATCCGACAGAACCGGCAATTTGAGCTGCTACATCTGATAATACATCGCCGTACAAGTTTAAGGTTACAATCACATCAAAAACTTCCGGTGTATCGGCCATTTTTGCGGCACCGATGTCAATAATCCAGTGTTCATTTTCAATTTCAGGATACTCGGCGGCAATTTCATCAAACACTTGGTGGAATAAGCCATCGGTTTGTTTCATGATATTGTCTTTGGTAAAGCAGGTTACTTTTTTTCTGCCGTAAACTTTGGCGTATTCAAAAGCATAGCGGATAATTTTTTCACAACCAGGACGACTGATAAGTTTTAAGCATTGTACCACTTCATCGGTTTGTTGGTGCTCAATTCCGGCATACAAATCTTCTTCATTTTCTCGTATGATTACGATGTCCATTTTAGGGTGTTTGGTTTCCACAAAAGGATGCAAACTCATGCAAGGTCTTACGTTTGAATACAATCCTAAGAATTTACGTGTGGTAACATTCAAACTTTTATAACCGCCTCCCTGCGGTGTAGTAATGGGCGCTTTTAGAAACACTTTGTTTTTGCGGATAATGTCCCATGATTCAGGAGCAATCCCTGAAGTGTTTCCGGACAAATACACTTTTTCTCCTACTTCAATTTCATCAATTTCAAGTTGGGCTCCGGCCGCTTTGATGATTTCGAGGGTGGCATCCATAATTTCCGGACCAATTCCGTCTCCTTTGGCTACAGTGATTCTTGTCATGTTGTTTTTTGTTTTTTAAAGTTTGACAGGGCAAAATTCAAAATTATATTTCATATATTTTTATTTATATTTGTAATGAAATACATAAATTATTTTTATGAACTTTACATTGCACCAACTTCAAATTTTTTTGAAAATCACCCAAACCAAAAGCATAACCAAAGCAGCTGAGGAATTGTTTCTAACACAACCTGCGGTTTCCATACAGTTGAAAAACTTCCAAGATCAGTTTGATATTCCACTAACAGAAGTTATAGGCAGACAGTTGTATGTAACCGATTTTGGGAAGGAAATAGCTTTAGCGGCTCAAAAAATTATAGATGAAGTCAATGCTGTTAATTACAAAACAATGGCATACAAAGGGATTTTGTCAGGCAAGTTGAAATTGTCTGTGGTGTCAACAGGGAAGTATGTGATTCCTTATTTTTTGGCTGATTTTATGAAAATGAATAACGGTATTGAGTTGGAAATGGATGTAAACAATAAGACCAAAGTGATTAAGAGTTTGAAGAATAACGAAGTTGACTTTGCTTTAGTTTCTATATTACCCGATGATATTGCGCTCGAATCTGAGGTTTTAATGGAGAATAAACTGTTTTTAGTTGGGCATAAAAATACCAATCTTGTGAATTTAGCGGTAAGTTCTTCTTTTTTAACCCAAGTACCTTTGATTTTCAGAGAAGACGGTTCGGCAACTAAAAATTCCATGGAAAGTTATCTGAAGCGTTATGGTATCAGTCCGAAAATGCGCATACAGTTGACTTCAAACGAAGCCGTTAAACAAGCCGTTATTGCCGGTTTGGGATATTCGGTTATGCCGTTGATAGGTTTAAAAAACGAATTGGAAAAAGGAGATGTGGTGATTTTACCGGCTGAGGGTTTGCCTTTGGTAACCAATTGGAGATTGATTTGGTTGAAAGGAAAGGCCATGAGTCCGGTAGCTGCCGCCTTTTTGCAATATATAAAAGACAATAACGAAAGCATAAAGTTGGCCTCGTTTTCATGGATTGACAGCTATTAGTCGTCTATATTTTCGTTGAAAGATGACGGCAACAGGGTAGGGATAAACTTGATTAAAATAGGTAATAACAAACCGCCTCCGGGTAACAAAAAAATAGTAAGTGAAGGTATCGTTTTACAAATATCTAACAACTGTTTTTTGACTTTCTTCTTTTCATCTTTGTCCAAATCTTTCCGAGTAGATTTGGCTAAAAGCTGCATCAATTCTTTGCTTTCTGAAATTTCTTTCAGCAACCTCGATTTGTTTCTGTTAATTAGAATAGCTACACTTTCTGTCGTTTGATCGTAAAAATGTTTAACAGGGTTGGAAAAATTGAAATACGGAATTTCGGCCTTGTAAGTAATGATAAAGTTGTTAATGAAATGAATACTCTCCAGAACTTTATTGTCGTCTGTATGGAGTATTTCTCCTAATTTGAACATAAAGTAACGCTCTTCATTTTCCACCTTGGCATCACTCCATAAACTAATTCCTGCTAGATCGATAACATAGTATTTTTCAAGCTTATTGGATAAGTAACTTAAATCTAAATCTTCAATAGTATTGATATTGTTATTGTTGTATTTATTATAGCGTACAGAAGATTCAAACAGCTTGGCCAGTAAATCATCGTGAGGCGAAATACCGGTTTTTGATTTAAGCGAAAGTGACACTATACTGATGACAATATCTTCAATGATAGTAGAGTACTTTTCGGGTACATTGCCTTTTTCCAAGTATTGTTTGAAAGCCAAAACATCAATAAATAACAAGGCATTGGTAATGACATGTGAAAAATTTTTGCTGAAAATATCTTCATTGGTTTGCACTCTTTCGTGTACAATTTTTTCCAATTTACTAGAGTATGAACTCGATTCTAAAACCTTTTTCAGAGGATTGAATCCTTTTGGAATCATGGTGTTGTAAAAGGCAACCGTTTCTTCAACAAAAGCAGTATTGTTGTTGTTTTGTCTGACCAATCGGTACATTTGAAAAAGGGTATTCAGCATGCCGATTTTGGAGATTTCCTGCGGAAGCCGATCTTCTGTTTCAATCGGTATTGAGGCATCAAAACTAACAATATGACCAAAAATGAAACCGGTATTTCTTGTTCGAATGTAAAAATCCTCTTCGTCTTTCGGAAACGAATGTGACGACCGATTTTGCTCTGCAAAAAACTTGTCTATCCAACCGGGTACTGAAGGGTTAATCATCTTTCATTGTCATTTTCAGCACAAAACTAATTTATTTTTAAGAGTTGTAGGTTATGGTTTTGTAACCAAATTTAATAGGTACCTCTGGATTTGATATTTTGTTCGCAAAGAGAGACGATTTCCGCTATTCTGTTGGCCCGTGTTTCGGCTCTTTTAGCCTGATTTAACCAATATAAATAGCTTTTTCGATAGGATGGACTGAAATTGTTATAATTTTCTAAGGCCAATGGATTTTGTTCGAAAGCCTGGATTAAATCTTCCGGCATTATGTGATTTTCGACTTGATCTAAGGATTCCCAAGAACCGTTTTGTTTGGCAATTGCTATTTTCCGTAAGCCACTTTCGTGCATTAAATTGTCGGCGATAAGTTTTTCGATATAGGTTTTATTGAGTTTACTCCAAACACTTTTATCTTTTCTGGGTGTAAACATTTGCCTGCGGCGGTTTTCATCTAACTTTTTAACCGTAGAATCAATCCAACCATAGCAAATAGCAACTTGCACGGCTTCTTCCCAACGCATGCTTTCGATGCCACAGCCGACTTTATAAAAAATCAAATAGACTTTGGTTGCCGATTGATGGTTATCGTGCAGCCATTGGCGCCATTCTTGGGCATTCCTGAAATAAAGATGTTCTTGTTCTTCCAAATAAATTTATTTGATTAATGCAGTACAAGCTACTCTTGCTCCGGCATTACCGGTAGGTTGGGTTACAAAATCATCCGGTTTGTCGTGTACAATTAAGCCTTTTCCTAAAATGTCTTTGGTTTCATCTCCACAGCCAATGCACCATTCATTGGTTGTCATAGTGATAGTACCGTTACCTTCTGCATCTGCGGTAAAGTTTCCGATATCGCCTTTATGGTATTCGGCATCTCCCCATTTACCGTGTTTTTTAAAGGTAGGATTCCAATGACCTCCTGTTGAAGTAGCATCTGCGGCAGAACAATCCGATTTTTCGTGGATGTGTATGGCATGAACACCAGGCTTTAAGCCTGATAGTTTGGCGGTAAAAATCACTTCACCATTCTTTTCTGTAAATACAGCGGTACCAGTGACATGGCTACCACTTTTCGATTCAAAATTAAGATTCAGCGTTTTGCTTTTATCCGGGGTTGCCGAGCTTTTGCAACCAAATATGACTAATCCGGCAGCAATTATTCCTAAGACTATTTTTTTCATGAGGTAATTTTTTTAATGCTTAAAGGTAACCATATCGGTTGAGTTACTCTTTACACAAAGGGTTAAAATTTACTTAGATTTTTCTCCGACAAAATAATCAGTTTGAGATTTGAAAAGCACATTGAAAGTCGTCAAACTTCCATAAATGCGGGTAATGTATTGTTGTAACTCGACTTTTTCTATTTCTTCCAATTTACTGGCATTGATTTTTTGTTCCATTACACGCAAACGATCACGAAGCATCACAATTTTGTGAAAGAAAGTATCAATAGGCACATCTTTAGCAGCCAATCCGGGTTGTCCGGGTTCTAATCTCATATTACCGCCTTTCCATTTGTCGCCAATAGCTACCGGTTCGCCCAAACCGTTCCATTTTTTTAGTATAGATAATAAACTTTGTTCGACATCGTAAAAACTAACGGTGTCTACCTCGTTTTCGGCAGCTTCTATCACTTCAAACTCACTGTCAATTGCGATGGTTTCTAATCCGCCATCTATAAAAGTTACCCAATATTCTTTGGATGATACGTTGGTAACCACACCTTTGCCATATTCTGCATGATTTATTCTTGAGCCAATTCCTAAAAGTTTCATGTTTTATTGTTTTAATGAGCCACTAAAATAGTAATATCTTTTAAAAAAGAAAACACCGCTGAGAACTTACAGCGGTGTTTAGGCTATTGTTTAAATTTGATGGAATGAATTTTTGGTTATAATGACATTACCAGTTCGGAGAATTTATCTTTAGTTACCGGCTTTATGATAAAATCACTCACTGAACTCATTTTTTTTGCTTTTATCAAATCATGGGGTGATATGGAAGATGAACAAATGTAAATGATAATTTTTTGTGTTCTTTCGCTTTCCAAATGCGAGAATTCATCCAGAAATTGCCAGCCGTCCATGATGGGCATAGACAAGTCTAAAAAGATGACATCGGGTAAATTATACTCGGAATTGAGGTTTTCTTTTAAGTAGTTCAAGGCTTCCAGTCCGTTACTAAACACCTTAATTTCTTTGACGTAATCTGTTTTTTCGATGATTCGTTTGGTAATGAACACAAAAGTGTCATCATCATCAACCAGGGCAAGTAGTTCGATTTTTCTCATGTTATTTGGGATTTAAAAAGTATATAAAATGTACTGCCTTTATCAGGAATGCTCTCAATCCATATTTTGCCACCCATAGCTTCAACTTGTGTTTTGGTCATAAATAACCCGAATCCTTTTGCATCCGGATGCTTATGGAATACTTTTCGTATTTTAAACATATTGTGTTTGTGCATTTCCAAATCAATTCCAAGTCCGTTGTCAGAGATGGAGAGTATGGTTCCATCCGGATCAACTTGAGTTTTAATATCTATTGTTATGTTTCTGTTTGGCGATTTATATTTTAAAGCATTACTAATTAAGTTGGTTAGAATACTATCTATGTAAAGTTGAGGATAAGAAATGGTGTTTATTTCATTAAAATCACAGTTTATTTTGGCGTTGTACATTTGTATTTGACCTTCAAATCCGTTTAAAATTTTTCTTGTGGTTTCATTCAAGTCTATTGATGTTGATTCTATATCGGTATCTTGCCTTACTTGTAAAGATTCAACTAATTCGTCTAAAAGACCGCTTAGATGATTGATTACAGGTTGAATTTTATGGAGCACTTCATTTTTTTCATCTAAATCATCACAGGATTCCATATAATCTAATAATATGGAAATGTTTACTAATGGAGCTCTCAAATTATGAGAAACTATGTTGCAAAAATCAACCAATTGTTTGTTTTGATATTCGGTGTTAATCAGCATTTTAGCTATTTTTTCTTCTCCTTTTTTTCGCTCTGAAATATCTGAACGAATAGCTACATACTGATAAGGCTTTCCATGCTCGTTTAAGAAAGGTACTATGGTTGTATCAACCCAATAGGCAGTTCCGTCTTTGGCTTTGTTTTTCAATTCACCTTTCCAAACTTTTCCTTTGGCGATGGTTTGCCATAGTTCCTTAATGAAACTTGCTGAATGATAAGAAGAATTAATAATCTTGTGGTCTTGTCCTAATAATTCTTCTCTACTGTATTTTGATATTTCACAGAAATTGTCATTGACGTGTGTAATGATTCCTTTTTGATCAGTGATGGCAACTATTGAAGATTCATCAAGAGCATATTTGTAATCTGAAATCTCTTTAATTTTCTTTAATAATTCTTCCTCAGCAATCTTTCGCTCTGTGATATCATAACGGATTGAAACATATTGATATGGTTTACCGTTACTATCTAAAAAGGGAACGATAGTAGTGTCAACCCAATATATTGTGCCGTCTTTTGCTCTGTTTTTGAGTTCTCCTTTCCAAATCTTGCCTTGTGCAATCGTTCTCCAAAGATTTTTAACAAACTCTTTTTTGTGATAACCCGAATTAATAATTCGATGGTCTTTCCCTAATAGTTCTTCCCGAGAATATTTAGATATTTTACAAAAGTTATCATTGACATGGTTTATAATCCCTTTTTGGTCTGTTATAGCTACAATGGACGATTCATCAAGTGCATATTTGTAATCGGAGATTTCTTTGATCTTTTTAAGAAGTTCAAACTCATCTCCTTTTTTTTTGCTCATACCTAAACAATTATTACTCGATTTTAACTCATTTTGCTTAACTTGGATTTAAAGGTTTTCATCAAATTTAAGTAAATAATTTCATGTATATTTTTTAAAAGTGTTAAATGTTTAACATTTGTTTAATTTTCTTTGTGTGATGTGATTAAAAATAAAAAAAAACCACCTATCTAAATAGGTGGTTTTCAACACAATTAACTTAACTAAAAATCTAAAAACAATAGCTATTTTCCGCCACTAGTTTAGCGGTAATAGTTTCTCTTAAACCAACAATATTCGGCATGTTGGTATATTTTGTAAAGCGACGTAAGCCCATTAACATCATGCGTTGTTCATCGCCTTCTGCAAAAGATATGATACTCTCTTTTCCTTTTTGGGTAACGATGTCTACAGCTTTGTACAAGTACAATTTAGCCATGGCAATTTGTTCTTTGGATTTGTCTTCACCTTGTTTTTTGGCCAATTTCTCGGTTCTAAGGATAGTACTTTCAGCTATATAAATTTCGATTAACATATCAGCCGCTGCGGTTAACAATTGCTGATGTGCATCTAAGTCCATACCATATTTTTGAACGGCAGCACCAGCGACCATTAAGAACGCTTTTTTCAATTTGGCGATCATTTCTTTTTCTTCCGATAACAATTCAGAATAATCCGGTGTTTCAAAAGACGGTATGCCCATCAATTCTTCTTGCACTTTCATGGCCGGACCTAATAAGTCTACGTGTCCTTTCATGGCTTTTTTGATTAGCATACCCACAGACAACATACGGTTGATTTCGTTGGTTCCTTCGTAGATACGGGCAATACGAGCATCTCTCCATGCGCTTTCCATTGGCGTGTCTTCTGAGAATCCCATACCACCGTAAATTTGAATCCCTTCATCGGCACAGTTTTGTACATCTTCAGAAACGGCAACTTTTAAGATAGAACATTCGATAGCAAATTCTTCCACACCTTTTAATTCGGCTTCTTGGTGGCTGGCACCTTCGGCTTCGCGAATTTTGATGCGATTTTCAATGTCTTTGGCAGCACGATAGGTAGCACTTTCTCCGGCATAAGCGGAAGTGGCCATTTCGGCTATTTTGTAACGAATGGCACCAAAACTAGAAATCGGCGTGTTGAATTGTACTCTTTCGTTAGCGTATTGAATGGCATTAGAAGTCACACGACGTTGTGCATCCAAACAAGCCGCAGCCAATTTGATACGCCCAACATTTAAGGCATTCATAGCAATTTTGAAACCTTCGCCGCGACCGGCCAACATATTTTCTACCGGAACTTTGGTTTCGTTGAAGAAAACTTGTCGGGTAGAAGAGGCACGAATACCTAATTTATGCTCTTCTTCATTCATAGTGATGCCGTTACTCGGATCGTTTTCTACAATAAATCCGGTAATGTTTTTATCATCTTCAATGCGAGCAAAAACGATGAATAGCGAACAAAATCCGGCATTGGAAATCCACATTTTTTGTCCGGTGATGCTATAATATTTACCATCTTCTGAAAGTACGGCTTTGGTTTTACCCGAATTCGCATCCGAACCTGCACCCGGTTCGGTTAAACAATAAGCGCCAAACCATTCACCTGAAGCTAATTTCGGTACATACTTTAATTTTTGTTCTTCGGTTCCGTATAAGGTAATCGGCATAGTACCAATTCCAGTGTGCGCTCCGAAAGCTGTAGAGAAAGATCCGGTAGCTCCTGAGATATAATCGCATACCAAACAAGTATCCACAAATCCCATTCCCATACCGCCGTAAGCTTCAGGAACCGCTACACTTAAAAAGCCCATTTCTCCGGCTTTGCGCATCATTTCTTCGGTGAAAGCATAGTCTTTATGCTCAAATCGATCTTTATTTGGCCAAATTTCTTTGTCGACGAATTCTTTTACCGAATCGCGCATCATGATTTGTTCTTCGGTGAAATCTTCCGGAGTGAAGATGTCTTCGCACTTGGTTTCTTTTACGAGGAATTGACCTCCACGAGTGATATCGCTCATAGTATATGTTTTTTTAGTTGTTGTTTATAATAATTCGTAAACTCCTGCAGCGCCTTGACCGGTTCCGACACACATAGAAACGATACCGTATTTGTCTCCACGACGTTTCATTTCGTCAAATAACTGTACTGATAATTTAGCTCCGGTGCAACCTAGTGGATGTCCTAACGCAATTGCGCCACCATTTACATTAATGATATCAGGATTGATGCCTAATTCACGTGTAACCGCTAAGGCTTGGGAAGCAAAGGCTTCGTTTAATTCAATTAAGTTGATGTCGTTCAAGTTTAATCCGGCTTGTTTTAAGGCTTTCGGAATGGCTTTTACCGGTCCGATTCCCATAATTCTCGGTTCAACACCGGCTGCGGCATAACTTACCATGCGCGCGATAGGCGTAAGGTTCAATTCTTTTACCATTTCTTCGCTCATGATGAGTACAAAAGCCGCTCCGTCACTCATTTGTGAAGAATTCCCAGCCGTCACACTACCATCAGCGGCAAAAACTGGTTTTAACCTTCCTAAAGCAGCGGCATTGGTGTCGGCTCTGGGACCTTCGTCTTTAGTGACAGTATAGGATTTGGTTTCCTTTTTACCGTTTTCGTTGATGAAAGTTTGCTCCACCGTAATGGGTACAATTTGCTTGTCGAATTTGCCTTCTGCTTGTGCTTTGATGGCTTTTAAATGAGAGTTTAAGGCAAACTCATCTTGGTCTTCTCTGGACACGTTGAATTGTTTAGCCACAGCCTCTGCGGTTAGTCCCATTCCCCAATAATAATCTTCGTGACCTTCTGCGGCTACACGGTAATCTGGGGTAGGTTTGTAGCCTCCCATAGGAATAAAACTCATACTTTCAGCTCCACCTGCAATGATGCAATCGGCCATTCCGCTTTGGATTTTTGAGGTCGCCATAGCGATGGTTTCTAAACCTGAGGCACAATAGCGATTTACGGTTACACCCGGAACATCGGTCACTTTTAATCCCATTAAGGAAATCAAACGCGCTACATTTAAACCTTGTTCGGCTTCCGGCATGGCGTTACCCACCATGACGTCATCGATACGGGTTTTGTCAAAATCAGGCAGTTCATTCATCATAAACTGAATGGTTTCTGCAGCCAACTCATCGGGTCTTTTGAAGCGGAATACGCCTTTGGGTGCTTTGCCGACGGCAGTTCTGTATGCTTTTACGATATATGCTGTTTTCATCTGATTAATTTCTTAATGGTTTTCCTTTGGTTAACATGAATTGGATACGCTCTAATGTTTTTCTTTCGGTACAAAGCGATAAGAAAGCTTCTCTTTCAATATCTAATAAGTACTGTTCTGAAACTAGTGTCGGTTCAGACAAATCTCCTCCGGCCATGACATAAGCTAATTTGTTGGCGATTTTTTGATCGTGTTCCGAAATGTATTGTCCGGCTACCATTTGGTCAGTTCCAACCAAGAACATTCCCAAGGCTTGTTTTCCAAGCACTTTGACATCTTTTCTTGGGATAGGCTGAGTGTAACCGGCTTCGGCCATTAATAAAGCGTGTTTCTTGGCTTCGGCTATTTGTCGGTCTTTGTTTACAACAACGATGTCTTTCCCTTTTTGTAAAACGCCCATATCAAAAGCTTCATAAGCTGAAGTGGCTACTTTAGCCATAGCTACCGTTAAAAAGTATTCTTGTAAGGTATTTAATTCTACATCATTTTTGCGATACAAATCCGCTGCTCTCAAAGTCATTTCTTTAGAACCACCACCGCCGGGGATAACGCCTACTCCGAATTCCACCAAACCAATATAAGTTTCAGCCGCAGCTACTACTTTATCGGCGTGCATGGTCATTTCACAACCACCGCCTAAGGTCATACCGTGTGGTGCTACCACAACCGGAATAGAAGAGTAGCGACAACGCATCATGGTATCTTGGAACATTTTGATGGCCATATTCAATTCGTCATATTCTTGTTCGACGGCCATCATGAAGATCATTCCGATATTGGCTCCGACAGAGAAATTAGCCGCTTGATTACCGATTACTAATCCGTTGTATTGTTTTTCGGCTAAGTCTATGGCTTTGTTAATACCGACTAAAACATCACCGCCAATAGTATTCATTTTGCTCTGAAATTCAAGGTTTAAGATACCATCACCTAAATCGTGAATTACAGCACCGCTGTTGCTCCAAACTTTTTTACTTTCTCGGATATTGTTTAGAATGATAAAGCTGTCTTGTCCGGGAATTTTGGTTTGCGACTTGCTTTGAATGTTGTAGTAGTATGTCGCACCTTCTTTAATAGTGTAGAAACTGGTGTTGCCTGAAGCTATCATTTCGCCTATCCAGGCAGCCGGTTTTAAACCTTCTGTTTCCATCAATTCAATTCCTTTTTGTACACCGATGGCATCCCAAATTTCGAACGGACCGTTTTCCCAACCGAATCCGGCTTTCATGGCATCGTCTATCTTATAGAAATCATCAGTAATTTCAGGTACTCTGTTGGATACATAAGCAAACATAGCCGCAAAGTTCTTTCTGTAGAATTCGCCGGCTTTGTCTTTGCCTTTAACCAAAACTTTGAAACGATCTATCGGTTTGTCGATGGTTTTGGTCAATTCTAAAGTGGCAAATGAAGCTTTTTTAGCAGCTCTGTATTCTAAAGTATTTAAATCGAGTGATAGGATTTCTTTACCTTCTTTTTTGTAGAATCCTTGACCGGTTTTGCTTCCTAACCATTTGTTTTCCATCATTTTGTTGATGAAATCCGGTAATTTGAACAACTCATGGGCTTCGTCATTCGGGCAGTTTTCGTATAAACCATTGGCCACGTGTACCAAAGTGTCTAAGCCTACCACATCAACAGTTCTGAAAGTAGCCGATTTTGGACGACCGATTACCGGACCGGTTAATTTGTCTACTTCTTCAATGGTCAAATCCATTTCTTTGACCAAATGGAACAAACTTTGGATTCCGAAAATACCGATACGGTTTCCGATAAAAGCCGGAGTGTCTTTGGCAACAACCGATGTTTTTCCTAAGAATTTAGAACCGTAGTCGAACAAGAAATCCAATACTTCATTACTGGTTTTTGGTCCGGGAATGATTTCAAACAATTTTAAGTAACGTGCCGGATTAAAGAAGTGCGTGCCACAAAAATGGGCTTGAAAATCATCGCTTCGGCCTTCGCTCATAAACTGAATCGGAATACCGGAAGTGTTAGAGGTTACCAGCGTTCCCGGTTTTCTGTATTTGTCGATTTGTTCAAAAACTAATTTTTTGATGTCCAGTCTTTCCACAACCACTTCGATAATCCAATCATAATGGGCTATTTTGGCCATATCATCGGTAGTGTTTCCGGTAGTAATTCGGGAGGCGAATTTCTGACTGTAAATGGGCGATGGGTTCGACTTTAGCGCATTAGCCAAGTGATCGTTAACCAAACGGTTGCGAACAGCTTTGCTTTCTAAGGTCAATCCTTTCTTTTCTTCGGCTTCGGTTAAAGCATTGGGCACAATGTCCAAAAGCAATACTTCGACACCAATGTTGGCAAAATGGCAAGCAATTCCGGAACCCATGATTCCCGAACCGATTACAGCCACTTTTTTAATTGTTCGTTTCATATGTTTTTTGTTCTTTATAATTATGTTTGTTTGAGCTTGTAGAAAATCTTTTATGGGATGAACACTTCGACAAGCTCAGTGTGACAATTGTATTATTATTTGTTTTTGTTCTAAAAAACCTTCTTTTCAGTAATCAATTCGTTGATGATGTCGGCGACTTCCATAAAGTGCTGGAGTTTTTCTTCAGGTACGTTTTGCTTAACCACATCGTTGAATTTTAATACTGTGATTTTCGATTGCTCTCTCATTTGTTTTCCTAAGTCGGTTAAGTAAATGAGAACGCCGCGACCGTCATCCGGATTTTTTTGGCGGTAGATCAATCCTTTTTCTTCCAGTGTTTTTAAAGTTCGGGTTAGGCTGGTGGCTTCCATTCCCATTCGGGAGCTTATATAAGTTGACGGCGTACCATCTTCTTTATCTATACTTAACAGCGCAAATCCGATAGCCATGGAACCATCAAATTTCGAGGCTTCTTCGTTGTACATTCGGGCTACCGCTTGCCAAGTTGCACGAAGTATATAATCTATAGTTTTATCTTTCATACCTAATTAATAGCACTAAAACGATTTCGTTCTGAATTCAAAGATAATAAAATATATTATGCGCGCATACTATTTTTAAAAAATATTTAATGTAGTAACAATAATATAATGTTGTAAAACAAAAAACGCCCGAGTTTCCCCGAGCGTTACATTTTTGAAAAAAGATCATTTATTTGATTTGATGATCTGTGACAATTTCTTTGGCTTGTTCCAATACATTGTCATATTTAGTGGCTACGGTATTGTAAAACTCTTCAATCTTATCTTTAATTTCCTTGGTGTAATTGCTTCCTTTTTTCATGATTCTTTTTCTGGTTTTTGATCCCTTGGCGGGTGCAAATAAAACTCCGGCGAGTGCGCCAATAGCTAAACCACTTATTAACCCTAAAACTACTTTGTTTGTGTTCATGATAATTTTTAATTTATTAATATTTATATTTTTTTTCCTTGTATTACTCTTAATATAATAGCGATTATTGCAATTACCAATAAAATGTGAATGATGTTTCCTGCACTATAGGCAAAAAATCCAATAGCCCATAAAATGATTAGTATGACAGCAAAGGTGTATAAAAGATTATTCATAATTTATGTTTTTAATTGGTTCTTAAAATCAGTATAAAGTTAATATTCAAAGATTTAAATGGATTATACAATTAAATATTTGAGTTGTATTATTCTCATTTTGTATTCTTTATTGGGTATTATATGCTCTGATGAATTCAATTTGTTTTTGAGGGTTTATTTTAAGGGATTTTATCCGAGAGCTTTTTTGAGTTTTAAGATTGTTCAGCCTTCTTTTTTTTCTGTTTTCCTCTAACGTCATTCGGGCCATTAAATAGCTTACTGTAGATTCGGCTCCTTGGTTTAAATTGATATTGAATTCTTCTAAACCATCATAACAGCCACCGGTGCAGGGATTATAAACAATTTGGTTTAGATGATTTTTTCCCAAAAACCAATGGAATGCAATTTCCATTTTTTGTTTATAATCCTCGTTTTTAAAAGTATCATAGAATTTGCTTAAAGCTAAAATTGTGTAAGCTACATCGATGGGTTGTTCACCCCCAATGATTTCTTTTTTCCTATCAGCGTCTTTATGAAGCCAGCCCTTGTTTGAAATAACCTTAATACTGTTTTCGGAAAATATTTCGGATAGTAAAAAGTCGAAAGATGTACAAGCAATTTCTTTATAGGCTTTGGTTCCCAATGTTAGGTAAGCACAAAGCATGGCTTCGGGCAGTATACTGTTTCCATAGGTTAAATAGCTCTCGTACCATTGCCATTTCACTTTGCTTTCATGTTTGTACATTTGAACCAATTTATCAGCCAAATGTTTGGTTAAGTCAGTGTATGATGGTTTTTCTTCCGGTTGATTACTGTAGTAGATACCTTTGATTATAAATGCCATTGCTCTGGGAGAATGAATATCCATAACGTTAGAAAGCGCTAACTGTAACACAGCTTTGGCTTGTAAAATCAGTTCTTTTGGCAGTATATCAGTATTAGAAATTAAATACCCTAACGCCCAAATAGCCCTCCCGTTGGAATCGGAGAGGTTGGTTTCATTGTTTTGATCGGTGAAATTTTTACCTTCATCAAGGTAATTCAAAAACGATCCTTTGTCAATCCAACTGTTTTTAATAAAGTTGAAATATAGGGTAATGTATGCTAGATCGGATTTGTTTTTATAACTTCTGTAATGTTGACAAATAGCCACTAAAGCTCTGGCGTTGTCGTCGAGTGTATATCCTGAGCCAATATCCGGTTGATTGATGTTGCAGAATTGAATCATCCCGTAATCGGTTGTTAATCTTTGTAAGTGATTCAAATTGATTTTCGGCATTTTGTATTTAAAACACAATCTGTTTTTTGTTATTTTTTCAAAAACAAAGGCATGGGCGATTGCGGTATTTTCCCATGCTGTTGGTGCCATTTTATGGATAGCGTTGGTTGAAATAGTAGCGCATAATTCTTCATCTTCCAATAACTGAATGACTTTTCTCGCTAACTGTTTGTGATTTTCAAAATCTACAATAACTCCGGTTTCTTGTTGTAATACTTCTATTGCATGCGGTATTGGTGTTGAAATGATAGGGCAGCCACAACTTAAAGCATAAGAAAAAGTGCCACTAACCGCTTGATTTCGGTCTTTTGAAGTGAAGAGATAAATATCGGTTAATTGCAAATATTCTAATAAAGTGTTCAAGGGTAAGTACTCATTCATAAAAAGTACATTCTCTTGCAAATGCAGTGCAATGATTTTGGCTTTCAAAGTTTCCCTGTATTGTTCACCTTCTTCTTTGACCACGGCGGGATGCGTTTTTCCTATGATTAAAAACAATACGTTAGGATATCTTTTTACAATCAAACGTAAAGCATTGATTGTTGTTTCTATTCCTTTTCCGGAACTTATGAGTCCGAATGTGGCCAATATTTTTCGGTCGCCCAAATGATATTTTTCTTTTAAAACGGATTTGTTTAAATGGGTCACCAAATGCGTCCCATGAGGAATAACATCAATTTTACTTTTATCTATTCCGTAATCTGATTTCAAAATTTCGGACGAGGTTTGTGTCATTACAATGATGCCTTGAGCAATATTGTTTATATTCTTAACCAGGTGTTTTATTGCCTCATTAGGTTTAGGTAAAACCGTATGAAAAACCACTAATAGCGGTTTGTTTATTTGCGTTATGCATGCTAACAGATTTGACTCGAAGTTTCTGAAAAGGCCAAACTCATGTTGTATCACAACAATTTCAATGTTTGGATTTTGTTTAATTTTCAGTGCAACTTCATTGTATGAAGCAGGATTGTCAGTTTGAAGAACATAGGCAACTTCTTTTGAATAAATGTGTTTTTTTGTCGACAATTCCAGTGCGCAAATCTTTATTCGGAAAGTTTTTTTAAACTTGTTTTGGAGGGCAACAATCAAATCTTGTGTATAGGTTGCTATGCCACATTCTCGGGGTGGATAAGTGGTGAATATAACGATTTCCGGACGAACGGCTTTTGGGTTTGTTTCTTTCATTTTAAATTTTATTTAGCATTAATTCTGCAAGTAATGCCGACAAGCTGGTTGAGGCACAAGCAATTCTTTCATCGGCAGCTCCGTAATAAATGTAAAGTGTATCCTCAAAGACTACAGCTCCGGTTGGGAAGCATACATTGTTTACTTCTCCTTTAAGTTCCCAATGAAACTCGGGTACAAAAAGAGGATAGGGTAAACGAGCCAATTCTTTTTGAGGGTTTTCCAAATCCAATAGGGCGGCACAAGCAGCATAAACATAGCCTTCTAATGAATCGTGTACACCGTGGTAAATAAGAAGCCATCCGAATGCTGTTTCGATAGGAGGACAACCGCCACCGATATAGCTGACTTCATGTTTGTATTTTGGTTGGAGAACAATGTATTCATTAAAATGAAGAAAGTACTCTCGCCAAAACTGCGGCGTCAAGTCGGTCAATTTTTCTGTAGCAACTACTAATTGAATTTCCGGTCTTATTCGATGTAAAAACAACAATTTACCGTTTATTTTTCTTGGAAAGAAAATCAAATTTTTATCCCAAATAAGCATTGTTTCTCCCTCTTTTTTAGGAATTCTGTCATGTTGGTTGTACCGGAAGTATTTGTCGTTTATCATTCCTTTGCTAGCCGCTAATGCATTGAATTCTTCATAGGTTATTTGCGGAACAATTATGCCTTCTCTCTCAAAATGAATCAAGTCTTTTGAAGTCGCCAAACAACCCAAAGCATTCACACCGTCATAGGCCGTAAATGTCAGATAGTAAGTATCTTCAATTTTTACAATTCTTGGATCTTCTATGCCTTGACTTTCATAATCAAATTCAGGAGATAATAGCGCTTCTTCGTTTCGAGTTTCTATAAATAATGGGCCTTTGAGTTTGCAATATCCAATACTGGAGTGATTGCCTTCACGAACTGCTCTGTAGAGCAGGTGGACAAAGTTACCTTCCCTTATAGCGGCCGGATTTAATACGCCTTCATTTTCAAAGGCATGATTGGTTTTTTGAAGCAGTATACCTTCTTTAATAACTTTAATCATTGACGATAATTGGGTTATAGGGTTAAAATCAATAAAAAAATGATGATTAAAATCGCCCCGAAGTATAGGTTAGTACTATGCGAATGGATTTTGGAAAAGACCTTTGGTAACAGTTTTTTTTTCATGTTTATACCTGTTAAAATACATACTAAAGGTCAGGCTGTTTTGTTTGAAACTGCTTATAAAAAAGCTTTTTAAACTTATATTATTCCCATATTTACTTTAATATGCGACAAAATAAAAAGGCTGTCGTCAAGACAGCCTTTTACAAACATTTGAGTTCAAAAGATAAACACTAATAAGTTGTTCTTAATTCTACTCTTCTGTTTTTTGCTTTCCCCAGTGCGGTTTCATTACTTGCAATTGGTTTGCTTTCACCAAATCCGGTTGCGGTTATCCGACTATCAGCAATCCCTTTTTCAATTAAATAGATTCTAACAGCATTGGTTCTTTTTTGCGATAATAACTGATTGAACTCATCCGATCCGTTGCTATCGGTGTGACCGTCTATATACAGATTGGCTCCTTCGTATTTGTTTAGAATTTTAACCAACTCATCCAGTAAGACCAGAGAGGCAACTTTAAGTTTATCACTGTTGTTTTCAAAGAAAATTTTACTACCGATGTAGGTAATTCTTACTGCATCTTGTTTGGCTATTTCGGGACATCCTTTGTTTTCTATTGTTCCTTTAGTATTGGGACAACGGTCATCAATATCAGGGACACCATCACCATCGCCATCAGGACAACCTTTTAGACTTGATGGACCATAGTCGTTCGGGCATCGATCGGTGTCATTCATAACTCCGTCTTTGTCATCATCTAAAGGACAACCATTGCTATCTACTTTATTTCCCGGTGGCGTATTGGCACACTTATCATCTAAATCAGCTACTCCGTCACCATCAGTATCCGGACAACCTTTTAGGGTTGCAGTACCTTTGGTATCGGGGCAACGATCACTCAAGTCGGTTACGCCATCATTATCTCGATCCGGACAACCATTCATTAATACATTTCCAGAAACATCGGGACAGGCATCTAAATAGTCGGCTACGCCATCATTGTCTTTATCCAATGGACATCCTTTTTTATCTACAGCAACTCCGGTTGGTGTATCCGGACATTTATCGTTGTTATCGGAAACCCCATCATTATCAGCATCTTTTTTTTCTCCAAGATTGAATGTTAATCCGGCCATATGCATCAGATAGTCATCATTTTTACCGGCAACGGCACCATCTCTTTTGTCGTTATTGGTAAACATAAATCTCTCTTGAAGGTTTAATGAAACTACGGGTGACAATCGAAAATTGATTCCTCCACCAACGACTGGGAAAGTGGTGTCAATCTTTTCTTTATGAAAATTTAATTGGCTGTCGAACAAAATGACCCCAATTCCTCCAAACATATATGGTCTGACGAAATATTCAGGGCCGAAAAGGTTAAGTCTTAAATCGACCGCCGCTGAACTGTAATCATTTTTATAACCGGTGACACCGCTGTCATAACCCAACGTTCCTCGGGTATACAATAGGTTTAAGTCTATATATTTCCATAAATATCTTGAAACCGTAATGCCTCCAAAGCCATACATAGTTTTGTCTGTTTTGTACCAATCTCTTCCTAAATCTCCATGGTATTGAATGATACCGCCGTAGAGCCCGATGTTCCATTTTTTATCTTCTGTTTGGGCTTTTGTTCCGATTGCAGATGCCAAGCACATACATAATAGTAGTAGTTTTTTCATGTTGTATTTATTTAAATATTAAGTACAAAGGTCATACACCTTGTTGGCGATGTTGTTATACAACAATTGTTATAGTTTGTGTTATTCACACATAAAAAAAGTCCTGTTGAGTATGAACAACAGGACTCTAATAAATGGTTTCACATTTATTAAACCAACCAAAACAAATCGTTATTTAGTTTTTAGTGTAGTAATGCTGTAAAGAAGCTAGTACAGCATTTATTTAGAACAAAATCGTTATTTGATAATGGATTGGTTAAGCTTTATTATGGAAGGTATTCTTTTTTCTAACTTTTCTATATGATTCCTTGTATAGATTATATGGATGGTCAGCATTTCAACCAATTCAAAAGTAGTTGCATTACTTATCAGCATTGGGATGGCAATCAAGAGCTCTTTTTCATGCCAATAAACTTCTTTTAATTCATTCATTAACAATTCTTTTTCATCCCAATTTTCTTTAGTTTTATTAAAGAGTATTGTTTTGTTACTTTGGTTTGAGTAGGGCTTGGACAACTTTTGGGGTATATTGTTTTTCATTATGCATCGGTTAAAAGTTTTGTACAAACAAAGATCAATGCTTTTCTTTGTGAAGCTCTTACAGGATTGACCGGATAGTTGTTATAATTCACACATTTTCCAAATTTCTCCTTTTTTTTTCAGCTAAATTTTTATAAAAAGTAGGGGTTAGGCCTGTAACTTTTTTAAATTGAGAAGATAAATGTGCTACGCTGCTGTAGTTCATTCTATATGAAATTTCCGTGAGGTTGAGTTCATCGTACAGCAGTAGTTCTTTGACTTTTTCTATTTTATGTTCAATAATGTAATGTTCAATAGTACTGCCTTTTACTTCGGAAAATATATTAGACAAATAAGTGTAATCATGACCTAAAATATTGCTGATGTATTCAGAGTATTTTACTTTGGGAAGTTCTTCGCTGTAATGGACCATCTCGATAATCACAATCTTTATTTTTTCGATAAGTTTAGCTTTTTTATCTTCCATTAATTCGAGCCCCGACATTAAAAGTACTTTTCTTAATTTTTCCCTTTTTTCCGGTGTAATGTTTTCTCTAATATCAATTACCCCAAGCTCTACGGATGTGTAATGTAAACCAAGATTTTTCAGTTCTTCTTTAACCAACATTTTGCAACGCAAACTGACCATATATTTTATGTAAAGTTTCATACTGAGGTCGTTTAAAGTAATACTACATACCGCTTTTTGTTATGAAGTAAACAGGTATATTATTTGTTTTAGCCTTTAATCTTCATAGCCACTTTTGATAATAGTTGAAATCATTTTAAATTGCTCATTGGCATTAAAACTATGTCTTGCGTGAGCCGGTATAATGATTCCTTCGCCTAAGGTTAGTTTGTGTTTTTGGTTCTTGATGGTGATTTCGGCAGCTCCGTCAATAATTTGGATATAATTGTCATAGGGAGATGTTTTTTCCTGGAGTTCTTCACCGGCATCAAATGACGAAGCCGTGATGTTACCGGTCGTTTTTCTAATGATGGTTTTGCTTACTACAGCATTAGGAATGTATTGAATAATTTCAACAATGATATGAGATTTAGCTTTTTCGAGTTCAGTAATGTCCATGATTATTTAGTAAAATTGGTTAAATAGATACTTCATAAACATTATTTGAATATGAAATCGTATCTGATAAAGGTAGGCACTTTAAAATGATTACCACTTAATAAATGGGATTAATGATTAAAAGTCAAATCACAGCTTGTTATCAGTACAACTGTTCCCTTTTTAGGACTCATCTTTTGTTGTTTTTACTAAACTTATTCCTGACACAAAGAAAAGGAGTCCCAATATGCCATAAATTACCAATGTTCTGATATCTCTGGTGTTTTCGGTAGCTGTTAGAAAAACTTGTGCGGCATAAATAAGACTGACTATTCCCAATATAGTAAGTATGGCACCAAAAATTCGTTTTAGATTCATTGTATGAAGATTTTAAGATTGGAATATTGTATAAAAGGTAACCCTCAAATATTGTACTTATAATCCTAAAGAAATAGTATAATATTACATTTAATTTACATAATTCACATAAAAAAACGCCCGAGTTTCCTCGAGCGTTGCATTATGATGTAAAGTAATTTATTTGAGTTTTCCGTTGGTTACCGCTATGACTGCACCAACGATTGCTGCAATGACTACTGAAACCAAAACATCTACAGCAACCAATTGCCAATTTAGAGTGGCACTGTACATTCCGTTAAAGAAACTCATGGAAAGCGACATGAACAGTCCGATTCCAATGGCTAATTTAACACCGGGTACGCATTTACTAATGACTTCACCTTGGTTAAAAATGAAAGACATCATAAAACCAAAACACATACAACCCAAAAAGATAAATGTGAGGTTTTCTGCTGCACCTTCCGGTTTAGGAAAGAAATCTTTTAACAGCATACCGTAAAGCAGCCAACCCATCAGAAAATCGGCGATACCACCAACGATACCTCCGATCAGAAAGTTTTTGACATTCATAATTAATAGTTTTATTGGTTAATACTTTAAAATTAAAATTTAATTGAAAAGATAATAAGTCAACAACTATTTAATTATCAACCGAATACAGCAATAGGTTGTTAATAACCTATCTCGTAAAACAACCTTATTTTTTGGTGTTGAAAGTGCCGTTATCCACGTCTTTTAAAAACTGAATAACGCCCGGGAAGTAATGCTTTTGGTCGTCGTATTGAGAACAATGGCTGCCGTTGGGACAAAACAAAAATCGTCCGTTTTGGACTTCATTGGCTATCCATTCCATGTGTTTGGGATCCATGGTGTCGTATTTGGCTCCAATGGATAGGGTAGGAACCGTTAATGTTTTTAATTGAGAAGTGATGTCCCAATTTTTTAAAGTAGCATCTCCGGTGATACCAAATTCACTCGGTCCTTGCATGTAGACGTAAACATTAGGATTTAAATGTTTAAAAGCCCTGTTGATGGATTCCGGCCATTCCGCTACGGGAAAACGTAAGATGTGTTCTGTATAGTAGTGGTTTAACAGCAATTCCATGTATTTCGGATTGGCGTAATCTTTATTTTTTTCGAACGTTTTGATTTGGTCAAAAACTTTAGGGTCGAGTTGCGGACCTAAAACTTCCTCAGCATATTTATTATAGGCCGGAGCACTCGCCATCATATTTGAAATAATTAGTCCTTTGAGGTTTTTTTGGTATTTCAAAGCGTATTCCATGGCCAAAATCCCGCCCCAAGATTGTCCTAACAAATAAAAGTTAGAGTTGTCTAATTTCAAGGCCTTGCGCACTTGTTCGACCTCTTCCACAAATCGGTCAATGGTCCATAATCTATTGTCGTTGGGTTGGTCGCTGTAGTAAGAACCTAGCTGGTCATAATAAATGTACTCTATGCTTTCTTGCGGAAAATAACCGTCAAAACTCTCAAAAAACTCATGAGTTCCGCCCGGTCCGCCATGAAGCAAAAGCACTTTGATTTTGGGATTGTTACCCACTCTTTTGGTCCAAACTTTAAACTCACCAGCAGGTGTTTTAATCGGAATCATTTTGATGCCACCGGTAAACTGATCATCTCTTTGCGAGTAGTCGAGGTAATTTTCTTTTACGGTATTTGGTTTGTTTTCCTTACATCCGGAAAATAAAAAAAATGTCAGTAATGAATAAAGCAATAGTTTTATTTTCATGATGCGTAGCATTAGATTAACCGTATATTTTTTGGTACAAGTCTTTGTATTTTTCCATAACAATTTTACGCTTTAACTTGAGCGTAGGTGTAAGGTGACCGCCATCGATAGACCAAACATCGGGTGTTAATTCGAAGCGTTTGATTTTTTCCCAGTTGCCAAATCGTTCGTTGATTTTTTCCACTTCTTTAGCTATGCGATCAATCACGTCAGAGTTGGAAGCTATTTCTGCTGGAGTACTACCAACGTTTAGGTTTTTGCGTTTGGCCCATTCTTGTATGAAATCAAAACTTGGTTGGATAAAAGCGGCCGGCATTTTTTCGCCATCCCCAATTACCATAATTTGTTCAATGAACAAAGATTGTTTCATGGCGTTTTCAATGAGCTGAGGCGCGATATACTTTCCACCCGAAGTTTTGAACATTTCTTTCTTACGGTCGGTTATTTTTAAGAAACCGTCTTTGTCCACTTCACCAATATCTCCGGTATGGAAATAGCCTTTTTTGATCACTTCATCGGTGAGTTGTTGGTCTTTGTAGTAGCCCATCATCACATTCGGTCCTTTGCACAAAATCTCGCCATCTTCGGCAATTTTGACTTCTACATTATTGATTACACGTCCTACAGTACCTACTCGGAAACCACCGTTTCTTTGGTCGTTTACAGTAATAACGGGAGAAGTTTCGGTCAAACCGTAGCCTTCCATAACCGGCATTCCGGCGGCGGCGAACACGCGAATCAAACGATGTTGCAAGGCTGCACTTCCGGAAACCATTACGTTTAAGTTACCACCTAAACCTTCTTTCCATTTGCTGAAAATCAGTTTTCGGGCTATTTTTAATTGGAATTCATACCACCAACCATTAGCACCGTAAGGTTCGTAACGCAAACCTAAGTCGATGGCCCAAAAGAATAACTTCCTTTTAATTCCGGTTAATTCTTCTCCTTTGGCGATGATTTTGTCATACACTTTTTCCAATAGTCTTGGTACTACTGAGAAAACAGTCGGTTTAACTTCTTTAATATTATCGGACAACTTTTCAATGGATTCGGCAAAGTAAATGGACACCGAATAGTATTGGTAGATGTATAAAATAACGCGTTCGAATATGTGGCAAATCGGAAGGAAACTTAAGGCTACACTAGTACTTTCTTCAAAAGGAATGCGTGGCGAACTATCCAAAACATTGGAAACAATATTGTTGTGTGACAACATTACACCTTTTGGCTTTCCGGTAGTTCCCGAAGTGTAAATGATGGTCGCCAATTCTTCCGGTTTGACGTTGTTTTTTCGGTCTTCCACCACATCTTGATTGCTTTGGTCTTGCCCTAATTCCAGGAGTTCGAGCCAACTTTTACAGCCTTCAATTTTGTCAAAAGAATACACTTCTTCTAAAAGCGGTAATTCCGACCTAACCGCCATCAATTTTTGGTAAACCACTTCATCGGAAACAAAGCAGTATTTGGATTCCGAGTGGTTTAAGATGTAGGCATAATCTTCAGCCGCAATGGTTGGATAAATCGGCACCGTTTGTGCGCCAACTTGCAAAACACCAACATCCATAATGTTCCATTCTGTTCGGTTGTTCGAAGAAATGAGGGCTATTTTATCATTTTTTTGAAGATTCAATCGAAGCAATGCTCTGGAAATTGCATTGGCTTTATCTACATATTCTTGTGTAGAGGTAGCAACCCACTGACCGTTATATTTGGTAACGAGGCAATTAGGAAGGTTATTTTTTTTCAGCTGATAGTAGGCAAAATCAAAAAGGCGTGTGATCTCTGTCATTGTAGTCCGTTAATTTGTTGCAAATTAAGGATTATTGTTTTCAAACACAATATTAATTTTAAATATGACCGAGATAGCGCTGAAATATGTAGTTTTGCATCGTTTGTTTTTAAGCTCAAGATGAAAAAATTTCCCCGATTTTCAGAATATAAAATTTTGGTTGTCAGATTATTGTTGGCTTACCTTTTTTATTTTATTGCCCGTGTCTTATTTTATGTTTACAATCAGAATTTAATCAGTGTTGACAGTGTCTATGATTTTCTGAAGTTATGCTACCACGGACTGGCTTTTGATACCACTACCATTTTGTACACCAATGGTTTATTTATCCTTTTTTCTGTTTTTCCGTTGTTGGTAAATACCCGCAAAAATTATCAGAAAGGATTATTTTACTTGTACTTTTCAACCAATTTGTTGATGTATTCGGCCAATTTCATCGACTTCATTTATTACCGATACACCTTTAGTCGAAGTACCAGAGCTTCCTTAGATACCTTAGAGAACGAAAGCAATAAGAGCGAATTGTTCTTTAATTTTTTACTGAACTATTGGCATGTGTTTTTACTGTTTTTTGCCTTGGCTTATGTATGGATTTTACTGTATAAAAGGACCAAAGTTAAGCCTGTGAGTGAGAAGCCAACTTTAAAGTACTTTGCTACTTCTATTGCCGGTTTTTTAATTATAGTTGCGCTTTGCATAGGTGGCATTCGAGGCGATTTTAAAAAGAGTACCCGTCCGATTAATATGTTAGACGCCAGTCGTTATGTGCAAAATGCCGGACAAGCAGATGTGGTTTTGAATACGCCTTTCGCCATCATCAGAACTTGGAATACCAATACGTTTAAGAAAGTTAATTTGGTTCCTAAAGCTACGGTGGATAGTTTGCTAATTCCTATTAAGCAATACAACAACAATACACCTACCAAACCGAATATTGTTATTTTTATCTTGGAAAGTTTTGCCCGAGAATACAACGGAGCTTTCAATAAAGGTACTAAAATCCCCGATTATCAAGGTTATACTCCGTTTGTGGATTCCTTAGCACAGCACAGTTTAATCTTTACCAACGCGCATGCCAACGGTTGGAAATCCATACACGGCATGTCTTCGGTTTTGGCCGGAATTCCGTCTTTTAAAGATGCTTTTACGTCATCGCCTTATCCAAAGCAAAAAATAGAATCATTAGTGTCTACTTTAGAAAGTGTTGGCTATAACACTTCGTTTTTTCATGGCGCGCCGAATGGTTCTATGGGATTTTTAGGTTTTGGGAATATCTTGGGCTTTGACCATTATTACGGTAAAAACGAATACAACAACGACGCCGATTTTGATGGTGTTTGGGGTATTTGGGACGAACCGTTTTTCCAGTATTTCAATAAAACATTGACGCAAAAGAAAGAACCGTTTATGGCGACCTTGTTTTCGGTTTCTTCACACGAACCTTATAAAGTGCCGGAAAAATATGAAGGCAAATTTCCGAAAGGGAAAGTCAATATCAACGAGTGCATCGGCTATACCGATTATGCTTTGAAACGATTTTTTGCTGAAGCCAAAAAACAATCTTGGTACAACAACACCATTTTTGTATTGGTTGCCGATCATGGCAATACGATTGCCTATGATGAATACCGCAAAGAGTTCAACAGAAATACGGTGCCGATTTTATTCTTTTCGCCTAATGAAAAATATGTAGGTGTGAACAACGACTTAGCGCAGCAAATCGATATTTATCCTACGTTACTGGATATGATTGGGTATCAAAAACCGTTCAGAAGTTGGGGAAGGAGTTTAATCAGCGAAAAGCGCGTACCACCATTTGCTGTGAAATACGGTGCTAAGGTGTACCAATTTATGAGTGGCAATTACATTTGTACATTCGACGGTCAGAAAGCGGTTGGCTTTTACGACAAAGACGATAGAGGAATGGAAAAGAATTTGATCAAAAACCGCAATGCTGAGATGAATGCGTTGGAATTGCGTTGCAAAGCGTTTATTCAGGATTATATGGAAAGAGTGGTAGATAAGCGATTGACTACGGTGAAATGATTGCTGATTGCTGATTGAAGAATAACGATTTAAGATTGCTGATTTCCATCACAAATCAAAAATCGTTACGCTACAATCTAAAATCTTACATTATAATCCAAGATGATGCAGAAAGAGTAGCTGATATAAACGATTGGCTAATTTGAAATGATTGCTGATTGTCGAATGAAGAATAACAATTTAAGATTGCAGATTTAAATCACAAATCAAAAATCGTTACTCTGCAATCTAAAATCTTACAGTTTATTCATGTTTTGAGCTAAAGTCTCAATAAACTTCGAAATCGGACCTTTAATCATCATGGCCATCATCGGATTGAATTCGCCTTCAAAATGCAATTGTACCGCCGTTGCATTAGCTGAAACCGATTCCAAATTAGCTGTTAGGGTAAACGGTAACTTATCGCTTGCTGCAGCCAAGTTGACTTTAGTATGCGGATTGCCTTCTTTCAAACGCAATTTGATTTCCGGCATACCTTTCAAACCGAAATTGAAAATATCATCGCCCAAAACTTCAAACTTGGCAATGTTTTCCGGCATTAATTTTTCATAGTTTTTTACATCAGACAAGGCGTTGAATAAATATTCAGCTGATTGGTCTACGGTAACTTTTGGACTTTCTAAGTTCATTTTTTAGGTTTTAAGGTTTCGGGTTCAAGGTTTCGGGTTGAACTTGTAACTTGCCATTATACATTCCAGGTTGACGGACTTTTACGCCATTCCTGTAAAGTAGCTAATTCTTTTTCGGTTATATAATTTTTGGCCACAGCCAACTGTAATAAATGCTCGTAATCGGCTAAGGTATTCAATTCCACATTAGCATTTTTGAAATTGTCTACCGCCACATCAAAACCGTAAGTAAATATAGCCACCATTCCTTTAACGTGTGCGCCGGCTTCTTTGAGTGCTTCAACAGCCAATAAACTACTGTTGCCCGTACTGATTAAATCTTCAACCACCACTACATTTTGCCCTTTTTGCAAAAAGCCTTCCACTTGGTTTTGGCGTCCGTGTTTTTTAGGTTCAGGACGAACATAAACAAACGGCAATCCCATGTATTCTGCTACCAACATCCCAATTCCGATGGCACCGGTAGCTACCCCTGCAATCACATCGGGTTTTCCGAATTGTTTTTCGATATGCTTGGCGAATTCTTCACGAACAAAATTTCTAATGGCCGGAAAGGAGAGAATTAAACGGTTATCGCAATAAATAGGAGAGTGCCAACCTGAAGCCCATGTAAAAGGATTTTTAGGATTCAATTTAATTGCATTTATTTGTAAAAGCAATTCGGCTGTTTTTTCGGCTGTGTCTTTATTAAAAATCATAGTACAAATGTATAAAGTTTTTGTCAACGATAAACCACTTTTTTTAACCAACGAGGTTGCCAAGGAAACCGATTTTCAGTTGTTTTTGTTGGAAAGTGTTGATATTGAGCAGGTCATTATCAAAATGTTCCAAAACAAAATCCAAAAAGCGTATTTGTATTATCCGGATGAAAAAGCGATACTGAAAAAAGTCAAAGAGAAAATTCCCGTTTGCAAAGCCGGCGGCGGGTTGGTTTACAACAAAGCCGGCGATGTTTTGTTCATTTTCAGAAACGGAAAATGGGATTTACCCAAAGGCGGTATCGAAAAGGGAGAGGAAATAGAAGACACTGCCATCCGTGAGGTTGAAGAAGAAACCGGCGTAACCAATTTAAAAATTACCCACAAACTCCAAAAAACCTATCACGTTTTTAAACGCGGCGGGAAATACAAACTCAAAGTAACCCATTGGTACGAAATGCGCACCGACTTTAACGGAACACCTAAACCGCAAGCCAATGAAGGGATTGAAAAAGTTGCTTGGCTTGGTCCTGCCGAAATTAAAGAAGCCTTAAAAAACTCTTACGAGAATATAAAATTGTTGTTTGAAGAGGAAAAACTTTTAAAGTAAATTATTCCAAAATTCTATACACCGGATACTGCAAATGCGCCGTTTCATACCAAGGCGAATTTTTGTAAATCCAATCCAATTGCGCTTCCGGATTATCAGCAAAGGTTTTGTCTTGATTGCGTTTTTCTTCCAATTTGGCTTTAATTTCCGGATGTTGTTTTAAATATTCCGCCGCGGTATCTTCAAACACATAATCGGAATAGCCTTCTTTTTGTTGGAGTAGGGTGTCGAAAAAATTCCAATTGAAAAAACTATCAACCGCTTCGGGCTCTAAAGTCTCCAATAAATATTTCACACCGGCTTGTTGTGTTGTAAAGATATAATCGCCTTTTCTGAAATTTACTTTGGTTTCGGTAACAACAACTTGAGTATTCGAATGTGGATAATGACCTTCGTAAGCATTTTTTGCCGTTTTGTAATCGGCTATGCGATAACTTTCCACTGAAATTACGCTGTCTTTTTCGAGGCGCGTATAAGCCAATTGATTGTTGGTTAGCAATTCAATCACTTTCCATTGCCCTTGGGGAATCACGTAAGCTTTCGGGATTTTAATATTTTTCAGCGCCTTGTAAGTCCCGTAAAACGGAATCTGTTTGGTGTAAGGTTTGTTACGGTCGTAGTACAATCGTTTTCCGGTAGTTACCTCACTTTTCTTATAATCGCCTTCATAGCCGAGGAATTTTATTTTTTCTACTTTGCTGCTGTCGATAGTCCATTGGATAGGATAGGAGTTGCCCACTTGATATTGCTTGCCGTTTTCCGCTCTTTTGTTTTTGATGAGTGTCACATTTTTATCAGCATATTGCAGCGTCGACACCATAAAATCATACGTTACTTTCACGCGTTCTGCATACGGTTTCAACATGTGTGTTTCCACCACGTAGCCAAGCGAGTTGAATAGAGAAGTATAGCCCGTAGCATACCGAGGCGTATCGCTAAATTGTGCAAAACCATCAGCAGGAGTACCATGCCAAACGTTGACATACGGAGTGCTTTCGACTTTTTTCGATTGTAAATCTTTAACGATGTCAGGCGTCATTTCGGTTTTGATAAATTCGCCTAACGTATTGCCCAAACGATTGGGTTCGGTCATGATGTAGGTGAGTTTGTACTGATAATCGGCACCATTGCTCACGTGATTGTCAATAAAGATGTCAGGTGAAAAGTAATGGAAAATTTGGGTAAACGCTTGAGTATTTCGAGTATCGGTTTTGATGAAGTCGCGATTTAAGTCGAAATTCCGCGCATTGCCTCTAAAGCCGTATTCTTCCGGGCCATTTTGGTTGGCTCTGGAAGTTGCATTTCGGTTGAGTAAACCACCAATATTATAGACCGGAATGGCAATGACGATGACGTTTTTCGGAACAGTTATTTTTTGCAAAGCCAAATCCCGAAACAATTGCATAGACGCGTCAATGCCATCGGGTTCGCCGGCGTGAATACCGTTGTTGATGAGCAGGAAAAGCTTTTCGGTTTTGGTTTTGTAGTCAAACTTTTTATCGGCATCAAAAATCACTACTCGCAAAGGTTCACCGCTATCGGTTAAACCAAATGTTTGCCCTTTGATGGTTTCAAAATCGGCATCGAGTTGTTGGTAAAATCGCAATACTTCTGTATAATCAGCCGATTGGTTGCCGTTGCCTTTTTCAAAAAAAGTGGCATAAGAGTCGTTTTTTTGCGCCCATGAAGTAAGTGCAAACAGTAATAAAAGCGAAAGGACTTTCATTACTTTTCTTTTTTAACTACTACGCTATCCGGTACCAAAACGGTGTAATCGCCGCCGTTTCGGATCACATCTCTAACAATGCTGGAAGAGATATAGGAAGTTTTGGAGGCCGTAAGTAAAAACACAGTTTCAATTTGAGATAGCTTTCTGTTGGTGTGTGCAATGGCTTTTTCAAATTCAAAATCGGCCGGATTGCGCAAGCCACGCAGGATGAAATCGGCATCCAGTTTCCGACACAAATCAATAGTCAAACCTTCATAAGTGACTACAGTAACCCGCGGTTCCTCTTTAAAAGCTTCCTCGATAAACTGTTTTCGGTCTTCTAAAGAAAACATATACTTTTTATCGGCATTGATACCAATAGCCACAATCACTTCATCGAAAAGCGAAACACCTCTTTTAATAATATCATAATGTCCCAAAGTAATCGGGTCAAAGGAACCGGGAAATATTGCTTTTCTTTTCATATGGTTGTATGTTATAGGTTGTGAGTTGTAAGTTAAAAGCTGTATGACCTACAACTTATAACTTACAACTCACAACCTTTATTTATTTAAGGCCAATTCTAAAGCGTTCGTGAACAAGTCGGTTAAAGAAATTCCGGCTTCTTTGGCTTGTTGCGGAATCAAACTTTCGGTGGTTAAACCCGGAATGGTGTTCATTTCCAACATATGTGGTTCACCGTTTACGATGATAAATTCACTTCTGGAGAAGCCACTCATTTTTAAAACTTCATAGGCTTTTTTGGCTACAGCCGATACTTTGGCAGTCATTTCCGGAGAAATTCGGGCCGGCGTAATTTCTTGTGACTTGCCTAAATACTTGGCTTCGTAGTCGAAGAAGTCGTTTTCGGATACAATTTCTGTAATAGGTAATACGGTGATGTTACCTTTGTAATTGATCACGCCAACCGAAACTTCTGTGCCATCTAAGAAACTTTCGATGATGATTTCGTTGTCTTCTTTGTAGGCGTTGACAATGGCATAAGCCAATTCATCTTTGGTTTTTACTTTGGAGATGCCGAAACTCGAACCCGATTTGTTGGGTTTCACAAAGCAAGGCAAACCAACTGTTTTTAGGATGGCTTCTTCGTCGATTTCATCACCTTGATTTAAATAATAGGAAGTCGCTGTCTTAATACCATAAGGTTTCAATACCGACAATAAATCACGTTTATTGAAAGTTAAAGCCGCTTGGTAATAATCGCAGGAACTTTGTGGAATACCTAACAATTCAAAATAGGCTTGCATCAAACCGTCTTCGCCCGGCGTACCGTGGATGGCATTGAACACTACATCAAAAGTTATTTTTTCTCCGTTTACTGTTACAGAAAAATCATTCCGATCTATCGGAAATTCGTTGTCTTGCTCATCTACATAAACCCATTTGTCTTTTAAGATATGAATGCGATAGCCTTTGTATAAATTTTGGTCTAAAAATTGATAAACCACGTTGCCGCTTTTGAGAGAAATTTGATATTCGCTGGAATATCCGCCCATAATGATGGCTACTTTTTTCATTAGTAGTAGGAGTTAGGTTGGTGTTAAAGTAGTAACAAAATTATCATTTTTTTTCTTAGATAAGGCTATGTCTTTAGATTTTTAGATTGTTAGACATTTTAGATTGTTAGATTCTTAGATTTTTAGACTTCTTAGATATTATTCTTTCTAATTATCTAATAGCGAAGCGCATCTATACGCCTTTGAGGCGTGTCTAACTGTCTAATAGCGAAGCGCATCTAAACGCCTGAAAGGCCTATCTAAAATTCTAATAGCGAAGCGTATCTTTTTTATATCTTTGCTTAAATAATATTTCTTTATGAGTTTACGCCAATATTTAACCAGTAAGGTGTTTTTTGCCCAAGTATTAGCCGCTATGGCCATTTTTGCTGTAATAGCTTTTCTATTTTTTCATTGGATAACTTACACAACCAATCACGGTCAGGAAATTACGGTGCCGGATTTGAGTAAACTGTCTGCTGAACAAGCGGAAGAAAAATTGGATGCTTTAGATTTGGATTACATCATTTTGGATACGGTTGATTTTCGTCCCGAATTTCCAAAGTTAACCATAGTAGAACAAGAGCCGAAAGCCGGCGCTAAAGTGAAAGAAGGCCGAAAAATTTATTTAAAAATCAATGCATCAACCTATACTATGGTTGCCGTGCCCGATTTGATTGAGAAAACGTATCGCCAAGCCGTGCCGACATTGGAAGCGGTTGGTTTAAAAGAAGGAAACATCACTTACAAACCGTATTTAGGAAAAGATATGGTGTTGGAAATGCGCATGAACGGTAAAAAAGTAAAACCGGGCGACAAAGTGTTGAAGTCTTCTAAAATCGATTTGGTTTTGGGCGACGGAAAAGTGGTTTTTGATGATACGACTATTGATTCTACTGCGGTAGATTCTACTGATATAATGCCTGTAAATGAATAATACCAACGATAATTTCGAGTTAGAAGAGGAATTATTCGAACACCATCGCTTTGTATCGCCTAAAGGTCAAAGTTTGTTGCGTGTCGATAAGTTCTTGATGCAATTGATAGAAAACGCCACCCGAAACAAAATCCAACAAGCTGCCGAAAAAGGCAATATTTGGGTAAATGATGTACCGGTAAAATCCAACTACCGTGTAAAACCATTTGACGTGGTTCGGGTAATGCTCGAGCATCCGCCTTTTGAGAATCATATTATTCCTGAAGATATTCCGTTGAATATTGTATACGAAGACGATGCTCTATTAGTCATCAACAAACCGCCTGGATTGGTGGTGCATCCGGGTCACGGGAATTATACCGGAACTTTAGTCAATGCTCTAGCTTTTCACTTCGACAATTTACCGCTCAATTCGAGTGAACGTCCCGGATTGGTGCATCGCATCGATAAAAACACTTCCGGTCTTTTGGTTATTGCCAAAACCGAAGCCGCGATGACACATTTGGCCAAACAGTTTGAAGACAAAACTACCGAAAGGGAATACATCGCTATAGTTTGGGGCAATGTCAAAGAAGACGAAGGTACCATTGAAGGTAATATTGCGCGTCATATGAAAGACCGCATGCAAATGGCCGTTTATCCCGAAGGCGATGTTGGGAAACATGCCGTTACGCATTACAAAGTTTTAGAGCGATTTGGCTATGTAACTTTGGTGTCTTGCAAATTAGAAACCGGACGAACACACCAAATTCGCGTCCATATGAAATACATTGGTCACACTTTGTTCAATGATGCGCGTTATGGTGGCGATTTGATTTTAAAAGGAACAACGTTCACGAAATACAAACAGTTTATCGACAATTGTTTCAAAACATTGCCGCGACAAGCATTACACGCCAAAACACTCGGATTTGAACATCCGGTTACTAAAGAATACATGCGATTTGATACCGAATTGCCTGAGGATATGAAAGACTGTATAGAGAAATGGCGCAATTACTCCAAATCTCATGCGGAGGTTAATGACGAAGAAGCATAAAAAAAGTCCTGATTTAATCAGGACTTTTTTATTTTATAAATCATCTTCTATTGGCTTTTCGGCCATAAAGATGTAGTAGATGCCGACTAGTATAAACGGAATACTGAGCCATTGTCCGGTGCTCAATAATCCGAAACTTTCTTCGATACCGCCTTGGCTTTCTTTAACATATTCTACCGCAAAACGCACAGACCATAACATTACTAAGAAGTAACCGAACAACAAACCTTGTTTTTCAGCTGTTTTGGTTTTCCAATACAAGAAGTACAAAGTAAAGAAAACAAATATGTACAAAAAGGCTTCGTACAATTGCGCCGGATGTTTCATGGGAACTTTAGCTAATAAATCGGCATATTGCGGATCAGTGGCTATGGCGTGATAGGCGTCGTTTACATTGGGAAGTTTAGTGATGTTCATCACATCTTTGGCAGAATAATAATCGCGGACAAATTTGATTCCGAAAGCCGAATCTGTAACATTTCCAACGATTTCCGAGTTGAAAAAATTTCCGATTCTCACAAAAATAGCGCCACTGGCTACCGGAATTACCACTCGGTCCAACACCCAAAGAATAGGTCTTTTAATTACTTTTTTACTGTAAAAATACATGGTAATGATGATGGCAATGGCCGCACCGTGACTGGCTAATCCACGGAATCCGGTAAATTCAAATTCGGGGTGGAATTTAAACGGCAATAAAATCTCAGTAGGATTGTTTCGGAAATATTCCCAATCGTAGAAAAATACCTGACCCAAACGCGCACCCAAAAGCGTTGCGATTACAGTCCAAATAAATAAAGTGTCTAATTTATCAATCGACTCGTTTTCTCTTTCATAAATCTTTTTCATGATATACCAGCCTAAACCGAATGCGATAACAAACATCAAGCTGTAATAGCGAATGATAAAAAAGCCAATATCAATACCTTCTGAAGGATTCCAAACCATAATTTATTATTTTTGGGGATTTAGTGTAAAAGTAATTAAATGTTTCTAACTGAGAAAAAATTAACCTTTCTTTAGTGTGAGCACTTTTTTTCGGGCACCGGGTCATAACCACTTTTTCCCCAAGGATGGCAACTCAAAATTCTTTTGAAACCCAAGTAGCTTCCGTAAAATAATCCGTGAATCTTTAGGGCTTCAATGAAATAAGTGGAGCAAGTGGGTTGAAAACGACAAGTAGCCGGTAATAGCGGAGAAAGTACAATCTTATAGAACCAAATCAGTAATAATAATGGCGCTATGAGTATCTTTCGCAACATGGTTATTGTATGCTGAAAGTTGTTCCTTCTTTACCGTCTTTCAACTGTATGCCTAAGGCTAACAATTGGTCTCGAATCTGATCTGAAAGCGCAAAGTCTTTATTGGCTCGTGCTTCCAATCGCATGTTAATCAATAATTCAACTACGCCTTCTAATTTATCCGTTTGATTGGAAACCGCTTTTTCATCTTTAATGCCTAACACATCGAAGGTAAAGCTTTTTAGAGTTTCGCCTAAAACAGTTATATCAGCAGCGGTCAAGGTTTCTTTACCGTCGTTCACCAAATTCACATATTTGATGCCTTCAAATAAGTTCGCAATTAAAATCGGCGTATTGAAGTCGTCGTTCATCGCCTCATAACAGTTTTGCTTCCAAGTGGCAATATCAATTGAAGAAACGGCATTCGGCTTCAAATCTTTAATCAATTCTAAGCCATCCATCAATCGGGTAAAGCCTTTTTCGGCAGCTAAGATTCCGTCATTAGAAAAGTCAAGGATACTGCGGTAGTGCGCTTGCATCATAAAGAAACGCGCCACATTAGGGGAGAAGGCCTTGCTTAAAAACGGACTGCCGCCGTTGTAAATTTCACTTGGTAAGATATTATTACCGGTTGACTTCGACATTTTTTTGCCGTTTAAAGTCAGCATATTGGCGTGCATCCAATAGTTTACCGGACTGTGACCGGTACAAGCTTCGTTTTGGGCAATTTCACATTCGTGGTGCGGAAATTTCAAGTCCATTCCGCCACCATGTATATCAAATGTTTCGCCTAAATATTTGGTGCTCATAGCAGTACATTCCAAATGCCAGCCCGGGAAACCAATGCCCCAAGGCGAAGGCCAACGCATAATATGTTCCGGTTCTGCTCTTTTCCACAAGGCAAAATCTTGCGGATTTCTCTTGTCCGATTGTCCGTCGGTATCACGGGTATTGGCTAGCATTTCTTCGATGTTTCTGCCGCTCAATTTTCCGTAGTGATGGGTTTCGTTAAACTTCACTACATCAAAATACACGGAACCGTTAGACTCATAAGCAAAACCTTTGTCAATAATTTGTTTGACAATTTCTATTTGTTCAATAATGTGTCCGGTTGCCGTGGGTTCAATGCTTGGCGGTAAAAAATTGAATTGGTTTAAAACATCGTGAAAATCAACGGTGTATCGTTGCACAATTTCCATTGGCTCTAACTGTTCCACTCTGGCTTTTTTGGCAATTTTATCTTCGCCGTCATCTACATCATCTACTATGTGACCTACGTCTGTGATGTTCCGCACGTAACGCACTTTATAGCCCAAATGAAGCAAATAGCGGAAAATCATATCAAACGACATGAAAGTACGTACATTACCCAAGTGTACATTACTGTATACAGTAGGGCCACAAACATACATCCCGACATTTCCTTCGTGTACCGGTTTGAAAAGTTCTTTTTCTCCTGTAAGAGAGTTGTAAATTTTTAGCGTATGATTTTTGTAAAGTTGCATTTATTCTGGAGCTATTTCCGGCTTTACGTTACAATCTTTTTTAAATTCCTTCGTTGCCACTACGGTATTTTAAAAAAGGATTTTCACTGCAATCCGGGCTATTAAAAACTGGTTTCTAACTTAATGTAATCTAAAAATTCACGTTTGGTGGTGTCATTCTTGAATTTTCCCCCAAACTCCGAGGTTATGGTACTGCTCTCAATATCGCGAATACCTCTGGAATTCACACACAAATGTTTGGCATCTATCACGCAAGCCACATCTTCAGTGTTCAAAACGCGTTGTAATTCCTGAACGATTTGCATGGTTAATCGCTCTTGAACCTGAGGTCTTTTGGCAAAATAATCTACAATTCGATTCATTTTCGATAAGCCCACTACAGTTCCGTTTGAGATGTATGCCACATGAGCTCTGCCAACGATAGGCAATAAGTGATGTTCGCAAGTAGAATAAACCGTAATGTTTTTTTCTACTAACATTTCCCCGTATTTGTAGTTGTTTTTAAAGGTAGAAGAACTAGGCTTTTTGTTGGGATTCAATCCACCAAAAATTTCTTTCACAAACATTTTGGCTACTCTGTTAGGTGTGCCTTTTAAACTGTCGTCAGTCAAATCCATTCCCAAAGTATTTAAAATACTTTCTACATCTTTTTTGATGGCTTCAATTTTTTGTTCGTCTGTTAAATCGAAGGCATCATTTCTTACCGGATTTTGAGCACTTGTAGCGATGTGGTTTTCACCTAATTCATCATTATTTACCACGTTTTTTGTCATTAAATTCGTAACTAATTTGGGATTAAAAATCGAGTAGCAAAGATAAATAATTAAAATTAAAAGCAGCTCAATACTGTTAATATTTGAAATTATTTGATTTTAACGTTAATAATTTGCTAAAAATACGTATATTTCGTGCCTAAAAATTGTCACTAGTAATGAAAAAAATTTACTTCTATTTACTTGTAATTAGTTTATTTACAATCCAAGCAGGTTTTTCGCAGGGTGCGAATTGTGCCGGATCTGAAGCTTTTTGTGCCGGAGGATCCTCATTAACCTTTCAGAATTCGACCGGTACCACTTCTGAGACGGGCATCGATTATGAATGTTTGGGTTCTCAACCCAATCCTGCCTGGTTTTATATGCAAATTGGTATTTCAGGTAATATCAGTTTTCAAATTTCGCAAGCGACCAACGGAGGAACTCCAATTGACGTGGATTACATTGTATGGGGGCCGTTTGCAACACCTACGTGTGGCGCTGCTAACCTTAATCCAACTACAAGTGTGAGTTGTAGTTTTTCTGCAGCAGCAGTAGAAAATTTCACCTTAACGAATGCTCAAGTAGGTCAAATATATGTTGTTTTATTAACCAATTACAGTGGTCAAGCTGGTAATATTACAGTGACTCAAACCAATGCCGGACAAGCGGGTGCCGGTGCTACTGACTGTAATATTGTTTGTCCTCTTTCCCTGGATGATCAAGTGATTTGTGTTGGTGGTCAAGCTATTTTGACTGCAACCATAAGTGGTGCAACTACTTATGCTTGGACTGGTCCAAGTGGTCCTATAGCTGGAAATAACCAATCAATAACTGTCTCTCAACCCGGAACATATACGGTAGTTGTTAATAAACCGGGATGTGTGGCCAATGCTACTGACAGTGCAACGGTTTCTTATTATGCAGCACCACCGATTAACCCTCCGGTAGATTTAGAGCAATGTTCTAATTTGCCAAGTTTTAACCTTAACGATGCTATAGCAGATATTTTTAACGGAACACCATTAAATCCAGGAGATTTTGAGGTTTTTTTCCATACCACTCCAACTGGAGCACAAAATATAGACAACTCAATACCTAATCCCGCGAACTATTCTCCGGGTGGAACTGGTGGTCCAGTTTATATCTCCTTAACTGATAACGGACCAGGTTCCAGTGGTTGTGTATCTGTATTTTCTTTTGATACAAGTCTGATAACATGTTCGGCTACACCCAATCCACCACCAACATTAACTCTGTGTGAAAGTAGTTTAGGGAGTGGTACTGCGGTTTTCAATTTTGCCCCTCAAACACCAATTGTATTAGGTACGAATTCTGCAGCCGATTATACGGTTACTTATCACTTAACACAAAATGATGCCGACAATGATACAGGAGCTATTGGTCCGAATAATGTTATTGGAACGAATGGCCAAACTATTTATGTAAGATTGGAAGAAAATGCGAATCCTTTAACTTACGGCACTACCACTTTCCAATTAGTAGTTAATTCTTTGCCAACGGCAACTATTACCGGTTCTACAACTATTTGTTCCGGTTCAACTGCGGTAATTACTTTTAACGGAACTCCGGATGCTACGGTAACATACACTGTAGATGGCGGAACGAACCAAACGATAGTTTTAGATGCTACCGGAACCAACTCGGTGACAAGTCCTGCTCTTACTACCAATTCAACTTATAGTTTGGTAAGTGTTGTAAATACTACCACAACTTGCGGAAGATTAGTTACCGGTTCGGCTACTATCACTGTTAGACAGTTACCTACTGCTACAGTTTCTGGAACAACTGCTGTTTGTCAAAATGCAATAAGTCCTACCATAACATTTACCGGTGCCAATGGTACTGCACCTTATACCTTTAATTATACTATTAATGGTACTGCTCAACCAGCAGTAACAACAGTTTCCGGAAATAGTGTTACTGTTGCTGCGCCAACCAATGTAGTAGGTACTTTTGATTATGAATTGTTAGATGTTCAAAGTTCAGGGACACCGTCTTGTTCACAAAATCAAACAGGTACTGCTACTGTTACGGTAAATCCTTTGCCTACAGCAACTATTGCCGGAACCGTATCAGTATGTTTAAATGATGCAGAGCCACAAGTTGTTTTGACAGGGGCTAACGGAACAGCGCCTTACACATTCACTTATACACTTAATGGTAGTTTACCGGTTACGGCTCCAAGTTCAGGAAATTCCTTAATTATTAATGTTCCTACAACAGCCACCGGTACTTTTACCTATGATTTGGTTAGCGTTCAAGATGCTAGTGGTACAAATTGTTTCCAAACCCAAACGGGTTCGGCAACGGTTACGATTAATTCGGCTCCAACGATAAACACGCCTACGGATTATGTGGTTTGTGATGACAGTTACAACAACGATGGATTTTATTGCGGTTTTGATTTGAGTACAAAAATCGCTGAAATTACGGGAGGCGATCCAAACATTACTGTTGAGTTTTTCGAGACATCCACTAGTGGATCTGCGATAGCGAGTCCTTATTGTAATATCGATCCGGGCTTACAAACGATTTATGTAAGAGCCTACAACAATGGATCACCAGCCTGTTTTAGCACTACCACTTTCAATTTGATTGTTAATCCGTTGCCATTGGCCAATCCGGTTATCAGCAATTACGAATTGTGTGATTATACAAATCCGGGTGATGGTGTGGAAATATTTACGTTAAACAGTAAAGATGCAGAGATAGCCAACGGTCAAAGTAATGTAAGTATTGCTTATTATGAGAGTTTGTCTGATGCGCAAACCCAAACCGGAGCTTTACCAAACTTATATCCTAACATAAGTAGCCCACAAGAGATTTGGATTGTTATTACCAATACGGTTACCGGATGTAACTCTATCAGTTCATTCTTCTTGGTTGTAAATCCATTACCGGTTGCTGTTACGCCTGATCCTATTTTCCAATGTAGTAATGGTGTTTCCAACCAAGCTATTTTTGATTTAACGGTTAATGAAACGGTATCAACCGGAGGTGCAGGAGGTGTTGTGGTTACGTATCACAATTCTTTGGCAGAAGCCCAAAACGAAATAGGCGCTTTGGATGCACTGTCTTATTTAGGTACCGACAATGAAACGGTTTACATCAGAATAGAAAACATCACTACAGGTTGTTTCTCCATTACAACCCAATTATTAAGAGTTACCCAAGGGCCATTGGCCTTGACCCCACCGGCACTTCATTATTGTGATCCGAACAACGATGGCTTTGGTGTGTTTAACTTAGAAGACGCTACTTTGGCTATCCAAGGCGGTTCCGCTCAAACCGGGGTTTCGGTTACTTACCACGAAACACCGACAGATGCTTTGATAGGCGGGAACCCGTTAACGAGCCCGTATGAAAACATCAACGATTGGAACCAAACGATATATGTTAGAGTATTCTATACTTTAACGGGCTGTGCCAATTATGTGGAATTGGAATTAATTGTAGATCCAACTCCTGAAGCTACAGAGCCTGATGATTACGAGTTGTGTGACTACACCGGAGCCGTAGGCTTTGAGAGTTTTGATTTAACGACGACTGTACCCCAAATTTTGGGCAGTATTGATCCGTCAACGCATACGGTAACCTTCCACACCAGTTTGGGAGATGCTCAAGGTGATATTGGTGCTATCGGAAACATCATCGGCTATGTAACGGCTACTACAACATTGTATGTTAGAGTAGAGAACAACAATACCGGATGTTTTGATATAGTTACTTTAGACTTAATCGTTAATCCGCTACCAAACGCAACCCAGCCGAACTATCCGCAATACACTTTGTGTGATTACAACGGCGCAGTAGGTTTTGAAGTGTTTAACTTAGCCGACCAAGTAGATAACATCTTATTAGGTCAAACCGGTATGGCAGTAAGCTTCTATCCGAGTTTGAATGATGCGCAAAACAACACCAATGAGATTACCACCTTACAATACCAAAACCAAGACATTTATGTACAAACCTTGGGTATTCGTATCACCAACAGCATTACGGGTTGTTATGTAATCTCTACTATGGATATTCGCGTAGTGCCGCTACCAACGCCTATACCGCCAACACAACCTTACACCATTTGCGATGACAATCAGGATGGTTTTGCCGGATTTGATTTGAATACCTTAACAACAGATATATTACAAGGAGCTCCATACATTATTACCTATCACGAAACGTTTACCGATGCAGAAACGGGTAGCTCAGCCATTGATACTACAGTGTTGTATGATAACTTGTATGCCTTTACCCAAACGCTTTACGTTAGAGCAGTTGACCCTAACACCGGCTGTGTAACGGTAATGCCTATAGTTTTACGCGTGAATCCGAGTCCGATTGCTCCGATTAATTTGGATAATATCGAAGTTTGTGACCAAGACAACAATACCCAAAATGCAGTAACAGGCGTTGATTTAACGGTTCGTACAGCTGATGTTTTGGCCCAACAACCTTTAGCAGCAAGCAATTATACGGTGACTTATTACACGAGTTCAACGGCAGCGCAGCAAGGTACATCACCAATTATTCCGGCTACAAATTATGTGACCACAAGTCAAAAAATTTGGGTTAGAGTAGAAGACAACAACACGGGTTGCTACAACATCGGATCGTTTGATGTTATCATCAATATTCCATTGTTGTTAACCACGCCAACACCACTTAGTTTGTGTGACGATGATGCCAATCCGAATAACCAGTTCCACAGTTTTGATTTGACAGTGAGAGATGTGATGATTACCCAAGGATTATCAGGCTATACTGTGACTTACTATTCAACGTATGCTTTGGCACAAGTTGGAGGAGCGAGTGACATTGCCGATTTTACCAACTATACTAACACTCAACCGGCAGTTCAAACCTTAGGGGTACGTGTAACGAGTGCCGCGGGTTGTTACAGTGTAACGACTTTAGACATCAGGGTACTGCCAATTCCAACACCAAACACCAATCCACCGAGTTTGGGTGTACAGTGTGATTACAACAACCCCGGCGATATGTTGGAGTACTTTAACTTAACGGTGAATGCGGCTTACATCTTAAACAACGACCCTAACTTAACATTAGAATACTACAACAGCCAAGCGGATGCGATTAACCAAGTTAACCCAATTCTAAGCCCAACCAATGCTTTAGTAGGTGATGTTGATCCGAATGAGCAAAGCGTATGGATTAGAGTAGAGAATAACCGAGTAGACTATTTAGGGAATAACTGTTATGTACTAGTAGAGCAACCACTCACGGTGAATCCTTTACCAACAGTAGCTGCTATTGCTGATTACCAAATCTGTGAGGCAGATCCATCGGGAGTAAATGACGGCTTTGAGGTATTCGATTTAACCAGTCAAATCACCGCCTTGATGGCCAATAACCCAACACCACCAACATATACGGTAAGATTCTATGAAGATGCCGCGTTGACCATTCCAATCAACAATGCAAGTACCTATACCAACCTTACTAATCCGCAAACGATTTATGTTCAAATCACTAATGATGCTACCACGTGTCGCAGTGTAGTAGGACAGTTCAATATCTTGGTGAATCCGAAACCAACCATCAACATTGTGATGGCTGATATGTTGGAGTGTGATTACGATGGGGTGAACGACGGCTTGATGTTGTACACGCAAAACCCGACCAATGCGCAATCAAGCTTAGCGGGTTATGTGGATGATATTTTAGGAGCAGCGCAAACGGCACCGACATTCATAGTAGAGTTCTATTATAACAGTCAGGCGGATGCCGAAGCAGGCAACTCAGCCAACGCGCTGACCAACTTAGATACTTACCAAGTACAAACCGGTACATATTGGATAAGAGTAACCAACACAGTAACGGGTTGTTACCAATTGGATTCTTTTGAGGTAGTGATAGAGAAATTGGCCGAGCCGGTAATTACCAGCAACACGGGCAGCAATATCGCTTGTGTGAATTGGAACCAAACGGCAGTGAACAACAACTTAATCTTAGACAGCGGTATCACGGCACCGAACTATACCTTTAACTGGTATGCTGACGGCAACTTGATTCCGGGAGCCAACTCAGCAACGTATCCGGTAACGGATATTAATGCGGATAGCGTGACTTACACGGTAGAGGCTGTGAGTGTTAATCCACCACTATTGGGCTGTGTGTCTGTTATCACAGCCGCATCAACCTTTGAAGTGGTTCGTTCAGGTTCGGCAGCAAACATTACGTATACAGTGACCAATGCTTTTGAAGAAAACCAAATCATTACCGTGACCAACGATGGATACGGGATATATGAATACAGTTTAGACGACGGACCAAGACAGGCGAGCAATGTGTTTGAAAACGTATCGTTGGGCAGTCATACGATTTATGTATGGGATGTTAGAAGTCCGGATGGTTATTCATGTGGTGTGGTTTCAATCGAGAATGTACAAGTGATAGATTACCCGAGATACTTTACACCAAACGGTGATGGTTTCCATGAGACTTGGAATGTAACAGGCTTGCAAAACTTTGCCGCGATAACCAAGATTTACATCTTTGACCGCTACGGTAAGTTGCTCAAACAACTGAGTGCTTCGGGCGATGGTTGGGACGGAACGTACAACGGACAACCATTACCGTCAACGGATTACTGGTTTACGGTAGACTACCCTGAAAATGGCGTGATGAAGCAGTTTAAAGCGCACTTTAGTTTGAAACGATAAAACAATCGCATAAATACAAAAAAACACCCGTTCTGATGAGCGGGTGTTTTTTTTTGCAATAGCAATTTCAAAGTTCAATAGCAATGGCAAAGACAATATAGTTCAAAAGGAAAATGAGGGTGTAGTTAGCCCCGATTCCTTCGGCAGTCGCTTCGCTCGAGTGTAGCAAGCTACCGAGTAGCGCGGATAGTGGGAGCAGGAGTGAAAGAAAGATCAAACGTACGCTCCTAAAAAAAAAACGTCTCAAAATAGTTGAGACGTATTCTTTAAAATTTGTGGAGTCGGGGAGAGTAGCATTTGCTCAACTCCATCGTTCCGTTGTTGCAAATGCAATTTAACAGCTTTTAATGAAGCTGTCGCCTTTAAATAAAAAATCCACTCAAGTAAACTAGGTGGATTTCTTTTATTTAAAGTCGCAATAAAATTGCGCTTGGTGTGGAGTCGGGGAGAGTCGAACTCCCGTCCAAACAAGCAACTAAAGAGCTTTCTACACGTTTAGTCTTTGATTAGATTTTCGACAACAAGCTATGCCAAAGACAGCGACTTGTTGCTTAGCTCTATCAGTGTCAGAAAGGATTCAGAACATTACCTTTCCTAGGTTTACTTTTACGGTTCCCCTAAACCAGCCGCCATAAACCAAGGCTTCTGAGGAGAATCCAGCTTCCCGACCTTGTCGGGACTTGGCTAATCGTACTAAACTTCGGATTAAGCAGCTAAAGCGTAATTATTTTCGCCGTTTATAAGTTCGTACCCGTGGATTTACGAGCAATTGGTACCTTGCTCGACGTGCTTACTGTTCAATTCGACTTGCTGTCAAAACCAGTCGACCCCAGTTTGTTTTTCTAATTATCAAAAATCAGACCACAAAAGTAAGGATTTATTCGTCAGTTTCATTCAACTTGAAAGGATAATCACCAAACAAGGAAGCCAGTTTTTTGGATTGGTAGGTTTTTTTGGTGTATTTGTTGGAAAGGGTGATAATGGTTACTTTTTCTTTTCTCAAATTGATAAAAGAAGACGTATTACCATGCCACCAACCGTTGTGGAAAAAGAAAGGTTCACCTTCTTCAAATTCCACCATACGAATGCCTAAACCATAATTTTTTTGTCCTTTGCTCTCATAACTGTAGCCTTTGTATACTTTCTTGAGCAATTCGGGATTGAGGAAGAAAGGTGCAAAACGAGCAGTGTCAAACTTGAGCAAATCTCTTGGAGTGGAATAAATGTTTTTGTCACCATACACACCGTCTAAGTAATCGGTACCGATTTCTACATTGTTGCCTTTGTAGGATGGTACTATATTCTCGTGGTCTTTTTTAAAATCGCAAACATAAGTATTGGTCATGCCCAGCGGTGTGAAGATCATTTCCTTCATGGCTTCGGGAAATTTCATACCGGTTACCTTTTCAATGATGAGTGCTAAAACTGCATAATTGGTGTTGCAGTAGCTGAAACGAGTGTCGCTTTTGGATTCCAACGGAATTTCTTTGTCAACCATCACTTTAATGATGTCTTCGTTGGTTAGTGTTACTTTTTTATCCCAATTGTTGTTTTCGTAGGTGAAGTAAGCGTAATTCTTCATGCCGCTTCTGTGGTTTAAAAGCGTTTGTACCGTTACATCGGGATACGGAAAGTTTTTAATAATGGTATTGACCTTTTGGTCTAACTTAATTTTATGGGCATCAATTAGCATCAGTGTGGCAGTTGCCGTTAATACCTTGCTTACAGATGCGATATGCAATGGTGTGTCTTTGGTGATTTGTTCATCAGTACGCTTGTTAGCAAAACCCATATAGTTTTCGTAAATGATTTGCCCATTTTTAGCCACCAAGAAACTCACGTTGTCATTTTTTTCAGACCACGTTTTTTCGAAGAACATGGAAACAGCGTATTTTTTTTCTTTGATAAATGCAGCGCTTAATTCGGGTAATGCTTCTTGTAAAGGTTGCATTACGGGTATGCCTTTTTCATTGACCTTGATTACGCCGTCTTCTGTTTTCTCTTGTTTAGAGCAAGATGAAAAAGTGGCAATCAGACAATAACTGAGGAAGATATATCGGATGTTTTTGAATTTCATTTTTGAGATTTAGAGAACCACAAATATAATTATTCAGAGTGGTAGCGAATTGACTTTTTGAGAAAGCTATCAACAGTTTTTTCACAATAGTTATTTTCCGGAAAAAGTTTTGAAAACGATTTCGTTACTACTACTTTTGGGGCATTAAATAACAAACCATGAAATTCGGTATCATCAAAGAAAGAAAGAATCCGCCCGACAGAAGAGTTGTCTTTACACCAGAAGAATTGGTGCGATTGCAAAGCGATTATCCTGATGCACTTGTGAAAGTTGAAAGTTCGGATATCCGAGTTTTCCCTGACGAAGATTATAGTAAATTAGGTATTGAAGTGGCAGAAGATATTTCGGATTGTGAAGTATTTTTTGGAGTAAAGGAAATTCCGGTTGATTATTTGATTCCGAATAAAAAGTACTTTTTCTTTTCGCATACTATAAAAAAGCAACCTTACAACAGAAAGTTGTTGCAAGCCATTTTGGAGAAAAATATTGAATTATACGATCATGAAACGATAGTTGATGCCAATAACAAACGATTGATTGGTTTCGGACGCTATGCCGGAATTGTTGGCGCTTACAACGGTTTTAGAGCTTTCGGCATCAAGTACGAATTGTTCAATTTGCCCAAGGCCGAAACGTTAAACAGCAAGGAAGATTTGGTTGTTCGTTTAAGAAGACAAATTTTCCCTAATCTCAAAATCGTTTTAACCGGCCACGGTAAAGTAGGTATGGGCGCTAAAGAGATTTTGGATGGGATGAAAATCAAACAAGTTTCTGTTGATGATTTCTTGAACAAAGTCTACTCGCAACCGGTTTACACGCAAATTGATGTATTGGATTACAACAAGCGTATAGATGGTCAAGTACTGGATAATAAAGATTTTTACAACAATCCACAAGCCTATACTTCCAATTTTGAGCGTTTTACCAAAGTAGCTGATATTTTTATGGCCGGACATTTCCATGGGAACAATGCGCCGGATATTTTAACACAGGACATGTTGAAAGCCGCAGACTGCAAAATAAAAGTAGTGGCCGATATTTCTTGTGATGTTGATGGTCCGATTGCTTGTACTATTAAAGCTTCAACCATAGCGGAACCATTTTTTGGTTATTTGCCGGGTGAACACAAAGAAGTGCCTTACACACATCCGGGCTCTATAATGGTGATGTCGGTGGATAATTTACCTTGTGAATTGCCTAAAGACGCCAGTGAAGGTTTCGGAGAAATGTTCATGAAATATGTAATTCCGGCTTTCTTTAACGGAGACAAAGACGGCATTTTACAACGCGCTAAAATTACTGAAAACGGTAAATTGACACCTCGTTTCGCTTATTTACAGGATTACGTGGACGGAAAGTAAGCCATCTTTCGTTTTAATGGTATAAGTTTTTTATTTTTGGTTATTAATTCGCCAAAAGTGAAACGTTTACTGTTACATCTCTTTTTATTTTGCTTCGTTTATACCAACGCACAAGAGCTCTTGCCTTTTGTTGAGAATTTCACAAAGAGTAACTACAATGGTGATAACCAAGTATGGAGTGTCGCCCAAGGAAATGACAACGCCATTTACTTTGCCAATAATCATTTTTTACTTCGCTACAATGGCGTGCATTGGGAAAAATACAGTTTACCCAACAAAACCATTATTCGATCTGTTTTTGCCGATGAAGACAAAATCTATTCCGGTTCTTACAATGAATTCGGCTATTGGAAAAGAGTCAACGGCCAATTGCAATATAATTCCTTAACCAAAGGCAAGAACTTTTTTATCGGTGAATCTATTAACGAAGAAATTTGGAAAATTTTCAAACACGATAATAAAATCTATTTCCAATCTTTTAACGAACTCTATGTTTTTGATGGCGTTAAAATCAATAAGATTAGGATTCCTTTTCAAATTTCGTATTGTTTTTTAGTAGACAACAAGATTTATGCTGCCTCAGTAAAAGATGGTGTGTATCTCTTTGAAGATGCCGTTTTTAAAAAGAAAGAATCTTGGCAATTGGTGCGTAACAACATTATCCACGCCATAGAGAAAGCCAAAGGGAAGACCTTTGTTTTTACCCAAAAGAATGGTGTTTTTGTAGAAAACAAAAATGAATTACAGCCTTGGACACATCCGTTAAATGATTTTTTAAAGAAAGAGATTATCATTACCGCAAAAGTGATATCTGATACTAAATTGGTTATCGGTACCGCTTTTCAAGGCGTTTATTTGGTCGATTTAGAAACCAACAGCTACAATAATATCTGTCGTAAAAATGCGCTTAAAAACAATTCTATTCTAAGCATTGGCTTAGACAAAGAAAATGATTTGTGGCTTGGTTTGGATAATGGGATTGCCCACGTCGAAATCAATTCTCCTTACCAAATTTTTTCAGATAATACCGGTATTTTGGGATCAGTGTATACTATGGCGTCATACAAAAACGGCTTGTTGTTGGGTTCTAATCACGGTGTTTTCAAGTATCAAAATAAGACGCTGACTTTATTGCCCAATTCTCAAGGGCAAGTTTGGGACATACTTCAAGAAGGCGATGCTTATTTGATTGGTCATAACGATGGAACTTATAGGTATCAAAATGAGCAACTGCAGCGTGTCAATCAAGTTAGTGGCGGCTGGAAATTTTTGAAAAGTAATTTTCACAACAACTTCTTTTTGGCCCATTATTCGGGTATAGTCATTTTTGACCAACCGAACGATTTGAGCGCTTTTAAGCGAATAGATAACTTAACTAAACCAATCAAAAACATCCTTCAAAACAAGCCAAACGAGTTATGGGCTGTTGATAATTACAGAGGATTGTATCGGATACTGTTTGATGATACTTTTAAGATTAAACAGTTGGAGAATGTTACGCAGAAGAATAAAATTCAGAATGATTTTGCCGTTAAGATGATCAATTTTAACAATGAAGTCCTTTTTTACATTAATGCCAAGTGGTACAATTACAATGCTATCACCAATAAACTTGAATTGAATAGTTTTTTTAACCGTTCATTTTCAGGTGTTTCTGAACTGATTCCGGTAGATGAAAATAATTTTGTTGTACTCAAAGACAAAGCGCTTTACATTATCAATCTAATCGATGGTAAATTTATTTGGCGCTTAATTCCGGAGAAGTATTATGAAGGGAAAATCATCAATCAGGATACCAAGGTTTTCAAAAACAACGACCATTATTTGCTCAATTTGGATGATGGTTTTTTTGCTTTCAAAATACAAAAACCAAAGCCAAAACCACACAGTAGGAGTGTCGTGTTGGAAGCTTATGTTGACGGTAAATTTGGCGGTGATAATGTTGTTATTGCTTATAATAAATCGATTAGTATTGAGGTCATATCCGAATATTTCGGTTATAACAAACAAGAGCTTTTTTATACGTTGGATAATAACTCGGACTATTTGGCACTAAAAAATTCTAACATTGTACTGAATAATTTGTCCAGCGGTAGTCATGAATTGGTTGTTTACTACAACGAAGGCGATCAATACAAACAATTGTCTTCTTTGAACTTTCACGTGGAAAGACCTTGGTATATTTCGTTTTGGATGATTTTAATCTACCTCAGCATCATTTCTGCTTTGTTTTATCTCTATTACAAATGGAACAAAATTCGATATATCGAAAAGTTAAAACTTAAGGAAGAAGAGCTAAAGCATCAAAAGGAAATTTTACACTTAGAGCTAGAAGCCCAAAACAAATTAAAATTACAGGAATACGATAAACATATCTTGGAAGTACAAATACAAGCAAAAGCTTCTGAGGTTGCCGGAAAATCGCTGTCCATTGCCAAACAATCGGAAATGATTGAAAGCATACAGAAACTGCTTGAAAAAGAGAGTGATATTGTTTCTCTTAAAAACAACATCAAGAAAACCATTAAGCTTAATTCAATCAATAAAAAGGAATGGGAAACTTTTGAGAACAACCTATACAAAAGCCATGAAGATTTTATAAAAAGACTTACGTCAAGGTATCCTAAATTGTCTTCCAAAGACATAAAACTATGTATTTATCTGAAAATGAGTTTGTCGTCTAAGGAAATCGCACCTTTGATGAATATTTCCTTCAGAGGCGTAGAGCTTCACCGTTACCGATTAAGGAAAAAGCTTGATTTACAACAAGATATCAATCTTTCTTCTTTTATGAATATGGTATAATCAAAACCTTTTTTTTTCATTATCTGCATTTTTTTTCTTTAAATTTTGTCGATTTGTTATTCTGTGCTACTTCATCAATAGTACATCATTTGCCTTTTATATTGATAAGTTGTTTGTTTTTTTTTAACATTTTAAATTGCTGAATAATAGTTAATTAAAAAATATATTTTAATTTATGATGTAGTTTTGTAGTGTTTTATTAACTGCAACTATAACGATGTAATAGATAAATTTGTTGAAGTATTAACTCATCCTAAACAATTTATGAAAAACATTTATGTACTACTCTCGTTACTGTTTTTCCCAATCTTTGCTTTTTCACAAACCATAGAAGGGAAAATAGTTGATGAAAAAGGTATTGCGCTCATAGGAGCTAACATTACAAATACCACCATGAATTCAAGTACGGTTTCTGACATGGAAGGTGCATTTAAGATCAATGCTAATGTTGGTGACAAGATTAAAGTCGCCATGATTGGTTTTGAGACCAAAACCGTAGAGGCAACTCAAGGAATGCAGGTTACTTTAAAAGAAGAAGTTAACCAGCTTCAAGATGTTGTAATCATTGGTTACGGTACCCGAAAAAAGGTGGATAACACTTCGGTTATTACTTCTTTAAAAGCCGAAGAAATAACCAAAACCAAGGTTTTAAATGCTTCCCAAGCTATTCAGGGTAAAGCTGCCGGAGTTCAGGTTATTGCTTCAGATTCCCCGGGTTCAACACCTAGTGTCATTATTCGTGGATTAGGAACTGCAATTGGCGGTCGAACACCGCTTTTTGTGGTTGATGGTATGCCGGCGGATAACATCAACAATATCAATGCAAATGATATTGTATCGTATGAGATTTTAAAAGATGCTACTGCTAAAGCCATTTACGGTAACAGAGCCGCCAACGGTGTCATCATCATCGAGACTAAAAAAGGAAAAGTAGGCAAATTGGCTGTTGAATTCGAAATGTTTACCGGTTTCAGAAGTCCTTTAAGTGTGGTGAAAATGGCCGGAAGTAATAAGTTTTCATACTATACCAATTTGGCTCTTGGTTCAACTACATTTTCTCAAGACCAACCGGTTAACACGGATTGGTTTAAAGAAATCACCAGAACCGGTCAGTATTCACAAAGCAACCTATCGCTTTCTGGAGGTAGTGAAAATATAAAATACTTCTTTAGTGCAGGCTATTACGATGAAGAAGCAATTCTTAACGGAATGGATTACAGTAGATTAACATTCAGAAATAACAATGAATACAAAGTCTCCAACAAGATTAAGTTATCTCAAAACTTGAGTGTTTCGTATTCAAAGGTAAATCCTAAGCCATTCTCTGCCTTTACAAATGCTTACAAACAATCACCAATTGTTCCGGTTTATTTCCCCTCTGGACAATATGGTGTTTCCTTTGTGGGAGATGACGGTTTTGCTTCTCCAACAGGTTCTTCTTTTAACAATGTGGGTAATCCTGTTGCTCAGCTTGATTTCTTTGATGAGCAACAAAAAAGCATAACACTTCAAGGTGGATTGAAATTAGATATTGACATTTTGAAAGGCTTAAAATATTCCTCTGTTTTCAATGGTGAATATTACACATGGAAAGGTTACAATTACGAAGACACCAAAAATATCTGGTTGGCTGCCGATCCTACTCGTGAAGAAGCCGATTATCCATCAACATCAAATGTTAATTTGTTGACCAGATCTAACGACAGTTATTTCAATTGGAATTTGTCTAACTATCTTACTTTTAACAAGGTGTTTGCCGATATTCACGATGTTGAATTAACCGGTGGTATCGAAGCCTCAAGCAGAGGACCAAGAAGTTTCAGTAAAGTGGTTAGAAGAAATGTAAACGCTAATTCTAATTATTGGTCTTTAAACGGAGTTGATTATGCTTCTAATGTGATAAGCTATAATGATGTTCTCTACAATGAAGTAAAATTAGCGTCTTATTTCGGACGTGTACAATACAAGTTTATGAATAAATACCTATTGACTGCTACGGTAAGACGCGACGGTTCTTCACAATTCGGTGAAGATTACCGATGGGGAACTTTTCCCTCGGTAGGTTTGGGTTGGATTATTACCAATGAAGATTTTGCTAAAAATTTGAAAGGTGTTGATTTGTTAAAATTAAGAGGTGGTTGGGGTAAACTCGGTAACCAAAATGTGCCTTTAAACAGTCAGGCTTTTTCTTCAGGTTTAGATTATTACATTCCGAATTACTTAACCGGAATTACTGTCGATTCTCAAGTAGATCCAAGTCTTTCTTGGGAAGTTACCGAAGAAACCTCTGTTGGTTTGGATTTCGGATTTCTAAGCAACAGATTAACCGGTACATTTGATGTTTACAATAAAAACACCAACAATTTAATTCTTTACACCAGACCATATATCACTGCCGGTTCAAGTCAACAATCACCAGCTCATGTGGGTGAAGTATCAAACAAAGGATTTGAACTTTCTCTAAAATGGAATGATAAAATAAATGATAATTGGACTTACTATGTAAGTGGTAATTTTTCAAACAACAAAAATGCTCTTGAAAGATTGAACAGTTCAAATCTTCCTGATATTCAAGGTGGCGGACTTGGTAACGGGCAATACACTAAGTTGTTAGGTGAATCATCAGTTGGTAAACCATTGGGAAGCTTTTATTTGTATGACTATGCAGGATATGATTCAACTAATGGTCAAATGTTATATTACAAAGCCGACGGGACAACCACTACTCAAGGTGGATTGGAGGAAGCAGACAGAAAATATTTCGGTTCTGTTTTGGCTAAATCCATGTACGGCTTATCATTAGGCTTTACTTATAAAAACTTCGATGTGTCTATGGACAGCTACGGAACTTTAGGATCTAAAGTGTATAACGGTAAAAAAGCCCAACGTTTTTCAGGGGAAAACATTGAAAACTCTTTGGCCTCTGATTTCTGGACACCATCTAACACGAATGCCGGAAATCCCGGTGCTTTCAATCAAGTTCCTGTGGCTTCAACTTACTATCTTGAATCAGGTGATTTCTGGAGAATTAACAACATAACTATCGGATACAAATTACCAAAAACATTCGATGCTATTTCTTCTGCCAGAATTTATTTTAACGCCATTAATCCTTTTATCACTAAAAAATTCTCAGGCTTTTCTCCCGAATTAAACGGTGATGGAAATCCTTACGGAAGCCAAGGCGTAGAGTTAGACGCGTATCCAACGCTTAAATCATTTGTTTTTGGTATTAACCTTAAATTCTAAATTATTATGAAAAAAGTATATTTATCTGTCTTTGTTTTATCGGCGCTGTTTTTCAACGGTTGTTCAGACGACTTTTTGGAGGTAGACCAAACTGAGACCATATCAACAGCTGACTTGGCGCTATTCAATAACGATGAAGGAGCCAAAAGTTTTGTCACTTCAATCTATTCCAAGTTTTTAGATTGGAACATGTCTTCTTTTTCTTGGAACGGAATGTCAAGTATTGCCTCAGATGATGCTGATAAAGGTTCTTCTCCCGGCGATACCGGAACCGATAAAGATTTAATGGATGCATTGACTTACAATGCTTCAAGTATTTCGGTACAAGAAGTTTTTGAAGCCTATTACCAAGGAATCAATCGTTGCAATCAGGCTTTGTATTATATTCCGCAATTGAACAATGCCGATGAAAATTTAAGAGCTCGTCTTATCGGAGAAGCCAAATTCTTGAGAGCTTTCATGTATTTTACTTTGGTAAAGTGTTATGGCGGAGTACCAATCGTTGACCATATTCCGAATCCTTCTTCAGAAGCCGACAGAGTAATGCAATTAACGCGTAAAACTAAAGCCGAAGTCTATGCCTTTATCGAGCAAGATTTAAATGATGCTATTGCTGCTTTACCGGATAGAGGATCTTATGCTCCAAGTGAAAGAAGCAGAGCTTCTGTTGGTGCTGCCAGAGCGCTTTTGGCGAAAGTTTCTCTTTACCAAGAGAAATGGCAAGAGGTAATCAATAATTGTGATGCCGTAACCGGATATTCATTAGCTACTGATTATGCTTCTCAATACAGAGTATCAGGCGAATTCGATAGCGAGTCAATTTTCGAAATTTCAGGAATAGGCTCTTCACCGGCTAAAGGAATTCAAGGGTATTCAGCTTCTCAAGGTGCTCGTGGTGCCGGAGGCTGGGGTTGGGGTTTCAACACACCTTCAGAAAGTTTGGCCAACGCCTATGAATCGGGTGATACAAGAAGAGAAGCGACTATTATTTTTGCTGGTTCTACTTTATACGATGGCAGATTTGTTCCGCTTACAGTTGAAAACCCAAGATACAATATGAAAGCTTATTCTTCTGCCTTTACTGATGGCTGGGAAACCGATGTCAATATAAAATACCTTCGTTATGCTGAAGTTTTATTGATGAAAGCAGAAGCTTTGAACGAATTGGGACAAACTTCAAATGCGATTCCTTTAGTCAACCAAATTAGAAACAGAGCCGGATTAGGCAATACCACTGCAACGTCTCAAGCCGATGTGAGATTGGCAATTTGGAAAGAAAGAAGACTTGAATTGGCTTTTGAGCACGATCGCTTTTTTGATTTGGTAAGAACAGGTCAAGCCGAAGCTGCCTTTGCTGCAGACGGAAAAACGTTTGTGGTAGGTAGACATGAAGTTTTCCCATTACCACAAAAGTTTATTAATGAAGCTGATGGTTTATCAGCTCAAAATCCTAATTACTAATATTAAAAAATTAATTATGAAGAATAGAAATAAAATACTGTACTTGTGTCTGTCGGTATTAGCGACGCAGTTTTTTATCAGCTGTAATCAGGATACTATTGATGAAACCAATACAGCTATACCATATGAACCAATTGGAGGTTATGAAAATTCAGATGATATTGCAGCGGATAACCTGATTGTTAAATGTAGCTTTGAAGAGAATATTACCGATTCAAAATCGGGTATCAGTGATGGTAACGGAACCAATGTTACTTATGAAAACGGCGTAAAAGGAAAAGCCTACAAAGGCTCTTCTTCAGCTTTTATCGGATACAATACCGTTTCTCCGGCTTTGGCTAATGTAAAAAGCATCACGGTCTCTGCATGGATTAAAACCGATCCTCATACCGGTGGCGCTCAATGTTTGTTTATGTTGCCTAAAACTTCTGATTTTTGGGGTAATATTTTTACTCTTATTGAAGGAACAGGTCCGGCCGATACCATGTTGATTAAGAATCATTTGCAAAAAGATGTCACGCCAAGTATTCCTTGGTCTGGCCAATGGTTGGTTCATGACGGTTCTAATGTTTTGACCAATATGTTTGGCAACTGGAAACATTTGGTTTGGACTTACGATGCCGCTACTTCAACTTACAGCATGTATGTTAATGGTCAAAATTTGAATTTACCTAATTCGATAGCCAAAAGATATACCAATGATCCTGCTGCTGGCGGATTACCTTATGGTGATTTAGCCAATTCTGATGTTTCAAAATTTGTAATAGGCGGATTCCAACAACATTTAGGTGCGCCTTGGGGTGCTGCCGACGGTTGGATGTTGCATTATTCCGGTTTGCTTGATGAATTCAGAATTTATGACAAAGCTTTGTCTGATACTGACGTACGTTCTTTATATCTATTAGAGAGCGATAACAGATAATACATTAAAATTGCCCCATCTAAATATACACCCGGTTTAGTGACTGGGTGTATATTTTAAAAATACTAAAATTATGAATAAAAGCATATCGTTTTTTTGGGTAGGACTTTTGTTCTGTTGTTGTTCTTCTTCAACACCAAGTGAAAGTTCAACAGGAACACCCTTACCAACAACTAGTCAAACACCACTCACGGATACCGAATTGCTCGACAAAGTCCAAAGAGATTCGTTTAAATATTTTTGGGATATGGCACATCCCGTTTCAAAATTAGCCCGAGAAAGATACTTGGTTGATGATCCTAATTATGATGCCAATATTGTAACTACCGGTGGCTCAGGTTTTGGATTGATGACTATTTTGGTTGGTATAGAAAGAGGTTTTGTACAGCGTTCAGAAGCTGTTTCTCGACTAACAACAGCATTAAATTTTTTAGAAACTGCTGACCGTTTTCACGGCGCTTGGCCACATTGGATGGATGGAATTACCGGAAATGTTATTCCTTTCGGGAATGTTGATAATGGTGGCGATTTGGTTGAAACTGCTTTCTTGTGTCAGGGATTAATTTGTATTAGAGAATATTTTAAAAACGGCAGTAGTACCGAACAAGCATTGGCTCAGAAAGCCGACTTGCTTTGGAAAGGAGTCGAATGGAATTGGTATACCAAAGGGGAAAATGCTCTATATTGGCATTGGTCACCCAATTATGGTTGGCAAATGAATTTTAAATTAGAAGGTTACAACGAATGTTTACTCACTTATGTGATGGCTGCTGCCTCTCCGGATTATACGGTGCCTGCCACTGCATACCATCAGGCTTGGGCCAGAAACGGTCAAATTGTCAATAGTGCGTCTCAGTACGGATATCCGGTGATTTTTAATCACAATGGAGCCAACGGTAATGTCGGACCTTTATTTTGGGCTCATTATTCCTACTTGGGTCTCGATCCCAGAGGTTTGACCGACCAATATGCCAACTATTGGAATCTCAATGTAAACCATTCCAAAATTATTAATAAATATTGTATAGCAAATCCACAAGGTTGGGACGGTTATTCTGAAAAATGTTGGGGATTGACAGCCAGTTATTCCCGAAACAATGATGGTTCTACCGGTTACTCAGCGCATCAACCTAATAATGATTTAGGGGTTATTTCACCAACTGCAGCACTTTCCTCATTTCCTTATACACCGGATGAGTCGTTCAAATTTTTGCGATACTTGTATAATGAAAAAAGGGATCGCTATGTTGGAGTGGCCGGACCGTATGATGCTTTTTCTCCGCATCATGATTGGGTTACCAAAAGATATTTGGCTATCGACCAAGGAACCATCGTTCCCATGATAGAAAATTACAGGACAGGCTTTTTGTGGAATTTATTCATGCAAGCTCCGGAAGTGCAAAGCGGATTGCAAACGTTAGGCTTTACCTCAACACAACACGGATTTTAAAGAGCTATGAGAATTAAAACAATTCAAATTATTATAGCCCTAGGTTTTTCTTTGATGACTTTTGCTCAGGAAACTAAAGGCTCGTTTGCTAAAGAAGTCAAAGTTAAGTTGTCTTTGAACTACATCTTGCAACTCCCTGAAAACCAAAAAGAAAAATTCCCTTTGCTGGTTTTTCTTCACGGTTCGGGTGAAAGAGGAACGGATTTGGAGTTGGTTAAAAACCATAGTCCTTTTACTTATCAACATTTAATTCCATCACCGGTAGCCATATTGGCGCCGCAATGTCCGGAAAATGTTTGGTGGGATTCAACCGCTCTATACCAATTGATTTTGGATATATCCGAAAAATACAATATAGATAAGTCAAGGATTTATCTAACCGGTCTTAGTATGGGCGGCTGGGGAACTTGGAAACTCGCAGAAGAGCACCCGGAGTTGTTTGCGGCCATAGCTCCTATTTGTGCTCCTGTCGACAGAATGATGCTGATTAACGCCGATAAACTGAAAGATATGCCGCTTAAAATCTATCACGGTGCTTTAGATGATGTAGTGCTGCCAACAGACTCAATCGAAATGTATCAAAAATTAAAAGGAATTAATAAAACGGCAGAGCTGATTCTTTTTTCAAATGACAATCACAACAGTTGGGATTCGACTTATTCTAACCCTAAGTTTTACGAATGGTTATTGGCCCAACACAAATAAAATTAAATTTTCGGATGCGACTTTACAACAACCTCATATTTTCCTTATTAATAATTACTTCTGTAACATTTGCGCAGAAGAAAACGGCTAAGCCTACTATTGCTCCAAAGGAAATTTTCGTTTCTCAGCTTTTGGCAAAGATGACTTTAGAAGAAAAAATCGGCCAACTGAACTTACCCACTTCCGGCGATATTACTACCGGTCAAGCCAATAGTTCCAACATCGCCAAAAAAATAGAAGAAGGCAAAGTAGGAGGTTTGTTCAATATAAAATCGGTGCAAAAAATTAAAGAGGTACAAAAAATTGCCGTAGAGAGAAGTCGCTTGAAAATTCCGCTTCTTTTTGGAATGGACGTAATTCACGGCTACGAAACCACTTTCCCAATTCCGCTTGGATTGTCTTGTACTTGGGATATGAATTTGATTAAACGCAGTGCCCAAATTGCTGCTCATGAGGCCAGTGCCGATGGCATCAACTGGACATTTTCACCCATGGTTGACATTTCTCGCGACCCGAGATGGGGCAGAATTTCCGAAGGTTCCGGTGAAGATCCTTATTTGGGAAGCCAGATTGCCAAAGCAATGGTGAGCGGTTACCAAGGGGATGACTTAATGAAAAACAATACCATTTTATCTTGTGTGAAGCATTTTGCGCTGTATGGTGCGCCTGAAGCAGGACGTGACTACAACACTGTAGATATGAGTAAAATCAGAATGTACAACGATTACCTGCCGCCTTACAAAGCAGCTGTTGATGCCGGAACAGCTTCCGTAATGGCTTCTTTCAATGAAATTGACGGTATTCCGGCTACGGGAAATAAATGGTTGTTGACAGATTTACTCCGAAAAGATTGGGGTTTTAAAGGTTTTGTGGTGACCGATTATACCGGTATCAACGAAATGACGGATCACGGCATGGGCGATTTGCAAACGGTATCGGCTTTGGCACTAAACGCTGGAGTAGAAATGGATATGGTAGGCGAAGGTTTTTTAACAACACTCCAAAAGTCACTTGCTGAAGGCAAGGTTACTATCGCTCAAATTGACCGAGCTGTCACGTTGATTTTAAATGCCAAATACGATTTAGGTTTATTCCACGATCCTTACAAATACTGCGATACCAATCGCGCTAAAACAGAAATTTTCACCTCAGCACATCGAAACGAGGCTCGTAAAATAGCCGCAGAATCCTTGGTTTTACTTAAAAATGAAGGCCAGTTGCTACCGCTTAAAAAATCGGGAACTATTGCTCTAATTGGCCCTTTGGCTGAGGCTAAAGAAAACATGGCCGGTACTTGGAGTGTTGCTACCAAGCAAGAAAACTCGATTTCTTTGTTCAATGGTATGAAGTCGGTTGTAAGCAACTCGGCCAAAATCCTTTATGCCAAAGGCAGTAATTTAGATTATGATGCGGCTTATGAAGAAAGAGCTACCATGTTTGGCAAAACCCTACACAGAGATCAAAGAACCAATGAACAACTTTTAGCAGAAGCCTTGCAAATAGCTAATCAGTCCGATGTAATTGTAGCTGCTTTGGGAGAATCTGCCGAAATGAGCGGGGAATCCAGTAGCCGAACCAATTTGGAAATCCCAAAAGCGCAAAAAGATTTGTTACAACAGCTGATTAAAACAGGAAAACCGGTTGTATTGGTTTTGTTTGACGGGCGTCCGTTGGTAATAACCGAAGAAAATAAAGCTGTTCCAGCCATTTTAAACGTTTGGTTTCCGGGTAGTGAAGCCGGTTACGCCATAGCCGATGTGCTGTTTGGCGATGTTAATCCGTCCGGAAAATTATCGGCTACATTCCCAAGAAGTGTCGGACAAGTTCCGATTTATTATGCCGCTAAAAATACCGGAAGACCATTAGGAAATAAACAAGGAAATTTTGAAAAATTCAGATCTAATTACCTAGATGAGCGCAACGAACCTTTGTTTCCTTTCGGTTTTGGATTGAGCTATACGGCTTTCAAATATTCAAATTTAAGATTGTCTGCCAATACGATGAAGAGCAATGATAAGCTTCAAGCGTTTGTTGATGTTACCAATACCGGAAATTTCGATGGTAAAGAAGTTGTGCAATTATACATCAGAGATTTGGTAGGTTCGGTTACACGACCGATTAAAGAATTAAAAGGGTTCAAAAAAATAAGCTTAAAGAAAGGCGAAACGCAAACCGTTTCCTTCGAAATTACAGTAGAAGATTTGAAATTCTATAACTCCGATTTGCAGTTTGTAGCAGAGCCGGGAAGATTTCAACTATTCATCGGAACCAATTCCGATACCACCGATAAAATAGAATTTGATTTGGTTAATTAGTTTAATGTTTACTTCGAAGAAAAACCCTTTGGTATGTAATGACTAAAGGGTTTTTTTAAAGTAAATAGTAATTTCTATCTTTAGCAAAAATATCTAACATGAAAAAAATACTATTGCTTTCGCTTTTATTTATCCTTAACAGCTTGAACGCTCAAGTGCTTGAATCACCTTCCAAAGCGCTTAAACTCAATTTTCAATTGACGCCAAACGGCAAACCTTCGTATTCGTTAACCTACAAGAACAAGCCGGTTGTGTTAAACAGCTTGTTAGGTGTTTATCTCAAAGGCGATAGCGACCTGGCCTCTAATTTTAAAATTGACAGCATTGGAATGACTACTTTCAATGAATCATGGAAACCTGTTCTGGGAGAGCAATCTAAGATAGTAAATCATTACAATCAATTAACGGCAGCTCTATCACAAACCGGAAGTAAAAGAAGGGTGAATATCATTTTTAAACTCTATGATGAAGGCTTGGCTTTTCGATACGAATTTCCAAAACAACAAAATCTGAATTATTTCATTATCTCTGATGAAAAATCAGAATTCAATTTGGCCGGAAACCACAAAACATTTTGGATTCCCGGCGATTTCGATAGTCAGGAATACGCCTACAACGAAACCTTATTGTCTGAGGTAAATTCGGCTAAAATCGATATGAATAACGGTATCGGTTTGAAATCAATCGCCGGTAACTTTATGGTGCAATCACCTTTGATGATGAAGTCTGCCGACAATTTGTACCTCAATATTTTTGAAGCAGCGGTAGTGAATTATCCGGTGATGCATTTGGACTTAAATCCGACCACTTTTGCCTTAACCTCTCATTTGGTTCCGAATGCCATAGGCGATAAAGCGTATTTGCAAACGCCTAGTGTTTCGCCTTGGAGAACCATAATGGTAAGTGATGATGCTCGTGATATAGTAAGTTCTAAAATGATATTAAATTTAAATGAACCTTCTAAAATTGACGATACATCTTGGATTAAACCTATGAAATATGTTGGTATTTGGTGGGAAATGCACGTGGGTAAATCTACTTGGGATTATGCCGGAAGTCAGAATGCCCAAAACACCGAATCGAGAGAATTAATTGCCAGCGGTAAACACGGTGCCACTACAGCCAATACCAAAAGATACATCGATTTTGCGGCCAAACACGGATTTGACGGTGTTTTGGTTGAAGGTTGGAATGTAGGCTGGGAAGATTGGTTTGGCAATTGGAAAGAAGATGTGTTCGATTTTACCACACCTTATCCGGATTACGATTTGGCCGAAATTAATGCTTATGCGAAATCTAAAGGCGTTAAAATGATCATGCACCATGAAACTTCAGGTTCAGTGGCGAATTACGAAAGACATTTGGATCGCGCTCTGGAATTGATGAAAAAATATGGTTATCCTGCTGCTAAATCAGGGTATGTAGGTCGCATTATTCCACGCGGAGAATTTCACGACGGGCAAACTATGGTGAATCATTTCAACTTTGTAGCCCGAAGATTTGCCGATTACAAAATGATGGTCAACTCACACGAAAGTTCGCGTCCAACCGGTTACCACAGAACCTATCCGAATTACATAGCTGCTGAAGCAGCACGCGGAAACGAATTCAACGCTTGGAGTGTGGGCAATCCGCCTATGCACGAAACCATTCTGCCTTTTACCCGATTGTTAGGCGGTCCGATGGATTATACACCGGGTATTTTTGAAATCAAAATGAGTGTGTACGATAAAAATAAAAAAGAGCAAGTTCACACCACTTTAGCCAAGCAATTGGCCTTGTATGTAACCATGTATTCGCCTTTACAAATGGCAGCCGATTTACCGGAGAACTATGAAAAATATCCGGATGCTTTTCAGTTTATCAAAGACGTGGCAGCCGATTGGGATGATAGTAATTATTTGGAAGCCGAACCCGGAGATTATCTGACAGTTGCACGTAAAGCCAAGGGTAAAGAGGAATGGTTTTTAGGCGCCATCACTGATGAGAATGCCAGAAAGACCAAAATCAATTTGAGTTTCTTGACACCGGGCAAAAAATACAAAGCGGTAATTTACCAAGACGGTAAAACTGCACATTGGGAAAAAAATCCTATCAATTATGAAATCATTACAAAAACAGTTACCTACAAAGATTTTATCCAATTAAATTTAGCGGCGGGAGGCGGAACAGCTATCAGTTTTACACCTATCAATTAAATCAATTTATATGAAACATCGGATTGCTTTACTGCTATTGTTATTTATTTCAAATTATGGCATTGCCCAACAAAAAACATATTGCAATCCGATTAATATTGATTACGGTTATTGTCCGATTCCCGATTTTGTCAAACAAGGCAAACACCGCGCAACAGCTGATCCTGTAATCACTTTTTTTAAGGGAGAATATTACCTTTTTTCCACCAACCAATGGGGTTACTGGCATAGCAAAGACATGTCCGATTGGCAATTTATCTCCCGAAAGTTTTTGCGTCCCGAACACAAAGTCTATGACGAATTGTGTGCGCCATCGTTGTCTTTTGTGAATGATACTTTGCTGGTGGTTGGCTCAACACAAGGCAAAGAATTTCCCCTTTGGATGAGTACCAATCCGGCGAAAGGCGAGTGGAAGGAACTCATTCACAAATCGGAAGCAGCAGCTTGGGATCCGCAAATTTTTTGGGATAAAGACACCGATGAAGTATATGAATATTATGGTTCAAGCAATTTGTATCCTTTGTACGGCATGAAACTCAATCGCAAAACATTCCAACCGGAAGGCGAGAGGATTCCGGTTTTAGCTCTCAATGATGACGAACACGGCTGGGAACGCTTTGGCGAACACAACGACAATACCTTTCTGCAACCTTTTACTGAAGGCGCATTTATGACCAAGTACAATGGAAAATACTATTTGCAATACGGCGCACCGGGAACCGAGTTTAGCGGTTATGCCGATGGGGTTTATGTAGGTTCCGGTCCTTTAGGTCCGTTTGAATACCAATCTCACAATCCGTTTTCCTATAAACCCGGAGGTTTTGCGCGTGGTGCCGGACATGGCGCTACTTTTACGGATGCTTTCGAACAATATTGGCATGTATCTACTATCGGGATTTGCGTGAAGAATAACTTTGAACGCCGTTTAGGGATTTGGCCGGCCGGGTTTGATAAAGATGATATTTTATATTCCAATACAGCCTATGGTGATTATCCGACTTATTTACCTTCTGAAAAACGCGATCATTTATCCGGAAGTTTTACGGGTTGGATGCTGCTTAATTACAACAAGCCGATTCAAGTTTCCTCTACTTTAGGTGGTTTTCAACCGAATTTGGCCGTAGACGAAGACATTAAAACCTATTGGTCGGCTAAAACTGCGAATAAAGGAGAATACTTGATTTCCGATTTGGGGGAATTGAGTACTATTAATGCTATTCAAATTAATTATGCCGATCAGGATGCCGAGTTGATGGGAAAACCGGATACGACTACCGGACATAAATACATACTTTACACCTCAAATGACGGCAAAAATTGGAAAGTGTTAGTAGATAAAAGCAAAAGCACCAAAGATGTTCCACATGAGTACATTGAGTTAGCTACTCCTGTTAAAGCTCGATTTTTAAAATTGGAAAATGTAGCCATGCCAACCGGTAAATTTGCCATCAGCGGATTTAGGGTTTTCGGAACAGGAAGTGGGGAAAAACCCGGAGCTGTTAAGAATTTTGTGCCCCTACGTTCCGGTCCGAAAGTAAAAGGCGAACGCAGAAACGTATGGTTTAAATGGCAACAAGAACCTAATGCTGATGGTTATGTGATTTATTTCGGCAAATCACCCGATAAATTGTATGGTTCTATTATGGTTTACGGCAAAACGGAATACTATTTTAACGGTTTGGACCGATCTGACATTTACTTTTTTCAGATAGAAGCGTTCAACAATAATGGAATCGGACCTAGAAGTGACATTAAAAAGGCAGAATAGGTTGCGTTATCAACAAGCGAAAACGTTGTAATTTTTTGAAAAATTCGCAAAAATGCATTTAAGAAATCGATTTCGTTAATAACTAATTCATACTTACTTTTACCGTTTTACTTATAAATGTATATTTATACAATGGAGTTTGTCGAATTAACTATTGATTTGATAATGTAACGACCCATTTTTTACATAAACAACAACTTATAACAACCAAACCAAAACTATTATCTATGAGCACACAAAATTTAAAAACCAATTGGGCACAATTTATTCCCTTAGTCACCGTATTTTTCTTTTGGGGATTTGTGGCGGCCAGTAACGATATTTTAATTCCGGTTTTCAAGAAAGCCTTTGATTTAACCCAAGGGCAAAGTCAGTTAGTATCGGTTGCTTTTTACGTGGCATATACTGTCGGATCTATCATTTATATGATTATTTCTTTTTTAACCAAAGGCGATTTAATCAATCGAATTGGCTATAAAAATGCATTGGCCTTAGGTTTAGTGATTTCTGCCTTAGGTACTTTATTGTTTTATCCTGCCGCTAATACCGGTTCATTTCCTTTAATGTTATCCGGTTTATTTATTGTGGCCTTGGGCTTCTCTTTACAACAAACGGTTGCCAATCCTTTAGCGATTGCACTCGGACCGATAACTACCGGTTCTCAGCGTTTGACAATGGCCGGTGGAATCAATAACTTAGGAACGACCATCGGACCGTTGATTGTGAGTTTTGCCATTTTTGGTTCGGCGACTTCCGGAGATACTGATATGAGCATTGAAAGCGTGAAAATCCCTTACTTGGTATTAGGAGCTGCCTTTTTATTGGTAGCGGTTTTGTTGAAGTTTTCTTCGTTACCCGACAAACCGGCTGCTGTAGTGGAAGAAGAAGGTGTTGCAACCAGTACTAGAAATTCTGCCTTAAGCTATCCGCAATTGATTTTGGGAATGATTGGAATATTTGTTTATGTTGGAGTAGAAGTGTCAACCGCCAGTAATTTACCGGCTTATATGGAAAGTGATTTGGGATTTGATACCAAAGACATTGCGCCGTTTATCTCATTGTACTGGGCCAGTTTGATGATTGGTCGTTGGACCGGAGCGGTAGAAGCTTTTACTGATAATATGAATACCCAAAAGATATTGCGTTTTGTAGCGCCTTATTTGGCTTTTGGTGTTTTCTTAGGAGTGAACAAATTCATGAACCACGATTTGACTCCATTTTATGTGTATGCGTTAATCATTTTGGTTTTGATTTTTGCCGATATGGCCAGCAAAGGAAATCCGGCCAGAATGTTATTAATTTTCTCTGTTTTGGGAATTGCTGCTTTACTGGTTGGAATGGCAACTAACGGTATGGTAAGCGTTTATGCCTTTACCAGTGTTGGATTGTTCTGTAGTACACTATGGCCTTGTATCTTTACTCTAGCCATCAGTGGTTTAGGTAAACACACCAGTCAAGGAAGTAGTTTCTTGATTATGATGATTATGGGAGGTGGATTAGTAAGTTGGTTACAAGGTTATGTCGCTGATATTACTTCTATTCACACTAGTTATATCGTTGGAGTACTTTGTTTTGCTTATTTAGCTTTTTATGCCTGGAAAGTTTCCGGTATCTTGAAGAGTCAGGGAATCGACTTTGATAAAAAAGTAAGTGGCGGACATTAATCCATCTCAATAAAAAATCAAAAATCCCGCATCGTGTAAACTTTGCGGGATTTTTTCATCAAAACCTAACCAAAAATCAACTAACCCAATTTATTTTTTTTCTTCTATCAAGGCTTTAGTTCCGTCTTCTTTGTAATAGTAGTAGTCATCGTCATTGCTAGCTTGGTAACTGTAAACGTTGTGGTTGTTGTAATATACATACCCTTGATTTCTGTAACCTTTAATACTACCAATCATATCTACTATGTCACCTCTGCGGTTGTATATAATTTGCAAGCCTCCAATTTGTGTTAGGGCAAATCGGTTGTATCTCATATATACACTTCCGATGCGGCTAACTCTGTCTCTGCTGTCGTAGTTGATAAAGGTGTTACCAACTCTTCTAACTCTACCAAAACTGTCATGTTCAATTCTTACGCCATAGTTAAAAGTCCCACGAGCTGTAGCATCGGCACCGCGTTTTCCGGCAGTTTTATAGAAATAGCCACCTTGACTATCTTGTGGACGAGTATTAAAATCAAAGTCTCCATTTGGAAAAACAAAAAACTCAATACCTCTTTCTACAAATGAGATTGGCTCATCAAAGCTATATCTCGCTCTTCTTTCTTCACCAAAAGTGTTGTTCACTTCTGTTGCATTCACTAAGTTTCCAACCAGTAAAACAGTAGCTACTAATAAGGTAATTTTTTTCATAATCAATACAAATTTGAGTTTTGCTTACTCTTCCGATTTTCAGCTTCTTCGAACAGTAATAATTACTGTTGTTATCGGTATTCCAATTGGTGTGCCAAAACCAAAAAACAAATTCTTAAGGTTTGATTAAGATGGGCTAACACTCAGATATATAGTGGTTTATATTTGTTTTTTTTGATTTTTAAAATTTGATAGATAAGTTTGAAATCTTTAAAATTTTAGTACATTTGCTATCATTTTTTTATAGATGATCGAGTAATACCACTAATATCTCAATGAAAAACCTACTAGCATACGTTTCTTTTTGCCTATTAACATACAGCTCTTTTGCCCAACAATATGTTCCTTTTTACGGATCGGTTGTAGATCAAGTATCTTCTTCAAATATTTTGAATAATTTGACGGAGTTTGAAAACTTAGGTGTAAAAAGAAGAGGAACGCCGGCCTTACAAAATACTTTAGACTGGTTAAAAGCCGAATATTTAAGTTATGGATATACGGCTGCACAAATGCAAGAATATAGTTTCACTAATAGTACCACAACTTGTAAAAACTTAGTGGTGACCAAAGTTGGGACACTTTATCCGAATACCTATGTCATTATTTGTGGCCATTATGACACCATTACCGGAAGAGGAACAAACGACAATGGAAGTGGCGTAGTAACTATTTTTGAAGTCGCCCGTTTATTGCAAAACATTCCAACAGAATATTCCATCAAATTCATAAATTTTAGTGGAGAAGAAGACGGTTTGATTGGAAGCCAACATTTTGTTTCTACGGTGGTGAACGCTACCAATCCGAAAATGAATATCAAATTGGTCTTTAATATTGATGAAGTAGGCGGAAGAGCCAATATGGTTAACAATACGATTACTTGTGAGCGCGATACCGGAAGTCCGACTTCTAATAATGCTGCCTCTAATACCGTTACCAATGAGTTGATTAACTGCGTTCAATTGTACTCACCATTAAATACTTATTTGTCTTATGCCTATGCTTCGGATTATATGCCTTTTGAAGACAATAACGAAGTGATTACCGGTTTTTTTGAAACCAATGAAACACCGCACAGACATACGGCAACCGATTTATTAGTGAACATGGATCCGGTTTATGTCTACAATATTGCCAAAGCTGCCACAGGAGCTATGTTGCATTTTGCTGTTGCAGCAACCACTTTGTCTAAAGAAACACCTCTTGCTAATCAGGTCAATTTTTATCCAAGTCCGGCCAAGAATTACTTGAACATCAGCATGGGAAGTTTGAATGAATCGATTTATACTTTTTCTTTGATTGATTTAAACGGTAAAAAGGTTCTGGAACAGACTATCGAAAATCCGCAACTGATTGAAACGGTCAGTTTAGACGGATTGTCTAAAGGAATGTATTTGGCGGTATTCGAAACTTCTAAAGAACGATTGACTAAAAAAATAATAATAGAGTAAACAAAAAAAGCCTTCCAATACGGAAGGCTTTTTCTTTATAATTTCTCTTTCAAATAAGCTGCGGTAATCGATTTTTTGTTTTTTATAATTTCCTCCGGAGTTCCGACAGCTAAAAGTTGTCCGCCATTTTCTCCGCCTTCCGGTCCTAAATCGATAATCCAATCGGCACACTTGATTAAATCCAAATTGTGCTCAATCACTATAATCGAATGGCCTTTTTCGATTAAAGCATCAAACGAAGCCAAAAGTTTTTTGATGTCGTGAAAATGCAAACCTGTTGTAGGTTCATCAAACACAAACAAGGCTTTTTCTTTGGTTACGCCTTTAACCAGAAATGAAGCCAACTTGATGCGCTGTGCTTCTCCGCCGGATAGCGTAGACGAAGATTGTCCTAATTGTACATAACCCAGACCAACATCCTGTAAAGGTTGTAGTTTTTGGATGATTTTAGTTTGCTTATGATTTTGGAAGAAAGCAATCGCATCGTCTATCGTCATCGATAAAATATCGTCGATGTTTTTGCCTTCAAAAGTAACCTCTAAAACTTCCTTTTTGAAGCGTTTGCCGCCACAAGTATCGCAAGGAAGGGAAACATCGGCCATAAATACCATTTCAACATTAATTGAACCTTCGCCTTTACAAGTTTCACAGCGACCGCCGTCAACGTTAAACGAGAAGTGTTTGGCTTGATAACCACGTACTTTCGATAGCTTTTCTTTGGCATACAAATCTCGGATGTCATCGTAAGCCTTAATGTAAGTTACCGGATTGGAACGAGAGCTTCTGCCTATCGGATTTTGATCTACGTATTCGATGTGTTTGATATGCGAAAAACTACCGGATAACTCGCTGAATTGTCCCGCTTTGTCGCCAACACCTTCCAGCTTCTTTTGCATGGCAGGAAACAAAATCTTTTTCACCAACGTACTTTTACCGCTACCCGATACGCCGGTTATTACGGTTAAACTCTCCAGTGGAAATGTTACATCGATGTTTTGTAAATTATTTTCACGTGCGCCTTTGATTTCGATATAGTTATTCGATTTTCTGCGCTTTTTCGGCACCGGAATTTCTAGTTTGCCACTCAAATAATTCGCGGTTAACGAATCGGCTTCCAGTAGTTCTGCAAACGAACCTTCTGCAACCAATTGTCCGCCGTGACTACCGGCTTCCGGACCAATATCAATAATCCTGTCGGCCGCTTTCATAATGTCTTCGTCGTGTTCTACTACTATGACAGTATTGCCCAAATCGCGGAGATTTTGCAAGACTTTAATTAAGCGTTCCGTGTCTTTCGGATGCAGACCAATACTTGGTTCGTCCAAAATATACATCGAACCTACTAAACTGCTTCCTAAGGAAGTAGCCAAATTGATGCGTTGCGATTCGCCGCCCGACAATGTAGCAGAATTTCGGTTCAAGGTTAGGTAATCTAAGCCAACATCACTCAAAAATGCCAAGCGATTATTGATTTCGATGAGCAAACGTTTAGCTACTTTTGCATCGTATTCGGATAATTGCAGTTCTTTGAAGAAAGGAATCAGGCGTTTGATAGGCATATCAACCAAATCGGATATGGTTTTGCCGCCAACCGAAATATAATTGGCTTCTTTGCGCAAACGCTTGCCTTTACAAGTCGTACATTTTGTCTTTCCGCGATAACGTGACAACATCACACGGTTTTGAATTTTATAGTTTTTCTCTTCTAATTCTTGGAAGAAATCGTTTAAACCGGTGAAGAATTTGTTGCCTTTCCACACCAAATCTTTTTGCTCATCGGTCAATTCGAAGTAAGGTTTGTGAATAGGAAAATCGAATTTATAAGCGTGATTCACCAATTGGTCGCGGTACCAACACATACTTTCGCCTCGCCATGGGAATACGGCATTTTCGTATATGGACAAGGAAGTATTCGGGATTACCAATTCTTCATCAATTCCGATGATGTTGCCGTAGCCTTCACAACTGGGACAAGCACCGTACGGATTGTTGAAACTGAACAAATGAATATTCGGCTCCAGGAAAGTCATTCCGTCTAATTCAAAATTAGTGCTGAAATCCAAGCGTTTTTTAGTGTCTGCATCTTGTAAATAACAAATGCCTTTACCTTCAAAAAAGGCTGTTTGCACCGCATCGGCCAATCGATTGTAAAAGTCTTCGTCTTCCAGAGTTTCGTCGTTGATAACAATACGATCAATAATTAAAAGTATGTCCTTATGATCTAACGAATGTTGGTCAATTTGGTCCAAACGCACCATTTCGTTATCCACTAAAATTCGGGCAAAACCTTGTTGCAATAAGACTTTCAGTTTGTCTTCCAATTGTCGGCCTTCTTCCAAATGAATCGGCGACAAAAGTAACCATCGGCTGTTGGGAGACAAGTTTTTGACTTCATTGACTACATCGGTTACCGTGTCTTTTTTAACTTCATTACCCGAAATAGGAGAGAAGGTTTTCCCGACTCTGGCAAAAAGTAATTTTAGATAGTCGTAAATTTCTGTAGAGGTGCCAACTGTAGACCGGGCATTGGTGGTGTTTACCTTTTGTTCTATGGCAATAGCCGGTGCAATTCCCTTAATGTATTCCACTTTCGGTTTGTCCAATCGGCCCAAAAACTGACGCGCGTAAGATGACAAGCTTTCCACATAGCGACGTTGCCCTTCGGCATAAAGTGTATCAAAAGCCAAGCTGGATTTTCCGGAACCTGAAAGTCCGGTGATGACTACCAATTCGTTGCGTGGAATTACAACGTCTAAGTTCTTCAGATTATGAATCTGAGCGCCTTTAATTAGGATGTTTTTTTTCGGTTCTAACGTAGCAATTTCGGTACTTTTCATAGCAATTGAAAAAATGTTAGCAAAGGTAATCATTTCTGAAATGAGAACACCTAACGTTAGAATGACATTTTTTTGGTTTTTATATTGACTACTTCAAAATGAAACGATATTTTTACTTCATTATTAAATGTAAACGCTGCTATGTCTTCCTATAAATTTTCTCTACGTTTTGTTGTTGTTGCTTTGTTAATGGTGTTTTCAGTTGCCGCGCAAGAATTACCGCCCATTGTAAAGTTTGGTTCTACAGTTTATGGTGCAGGCAACCAAAACTGGATGGCAACTCACGATAAAAATCAGTTTGTGTATTTTGCCAATAATGAGGGTTTGTTGGAATTTAATGGTTCAAATTGGAACATCTATCCTTCTCCAAATGAAACGATTATCCGTTCGGTAAAAGTAGTCGGCGATAAAATATACACCGGTTGTTATATGGAATTTGGCTATTGGAAACGACAAGCCAATGGGTTTTTGAAATATACTTCTTTGAGTCAGAAAATCAAAAATAAGTTAATTGAAGACGAGCATTTTTGGAACATCATCAGCTTTGATCACTGGGTATTGTTTCAGTCTTTCAACCGAATTTACGTGTACAATACTAAAGACGGAAAGTTTCAATTTATCGACAAACATTCCTACATTTTCAGATGTTATAAAATCAATAATTCAGTTTATTTCCAAGCCATAGGCGAAGGTTTATATGAAATCATCAACGGTAAAAGTTTATTGGTCAGCAACGATGAAAGAATTAAATACAACCGTATTGTAGAGATTTACAAAAGAGAAGAAGGACTGCTGTTGCAAACAGAACGCGCCGGAGTATTTCAGTTAAAAGAAAAAACGATTACACCTTATTTATTTGAATCCGATAGTGAACTGCGACAAAACTCGGTTTTTTGCGCCAAAATGTTGTCAGATGGCGGTTTTGCCTTAGGAACTATTTCTAACGGAATTTACATTCTCAACCGTTCCGGAAAGATTCGTTACCACATCACTCAAAACAGCGGATTGAGTAACAATACGGTTTTGTCTATTAATGAAGACGACGACAATAACTTGTGGCTGGGTTTGGATAACGGTATTGATTGTATCAATTTGCAATCGCCCATCCGAAGTTTTAAAGACGATTCGGGCTTTTTAGGTACTGTTTATGCTTCCATCAAGTGTAACGGAAAATTGTATGTCGGAACCAATCAAGGTTTGTTTTATAAAACGGCAGATTCTAATGACAGTTTTACTTTGATTGGCGGCACCAAAGGACAAGTATGGACTTTATTTGAGTATCAAGGTCAATTGTTTTGCGGGCATGATTTAGGAACATTTCTCATCAATTCCGGTCAAGCGCAACTTATTTTCAAACAATCCGGAACTTGGAAGTTTAACAGCATTCCCAACCATCCGAATTTGATTATGCAAGGCAATTACAATGGTCTTTCGATTTTGGAAAAGAAAGGCGCAACTTGGACTTTCCGCAATAAATTAGAAGGATTTGATATTTCTTCACGTTATTTTGAGTTAACCAAACAAAACCAAATCTACGTTGGCCATGAATACAAAGGAATTTTAAAAGTTACGCCTGCGCCCGACTTTTTGAGCGTTAAAAAGTTTGATATTTTAAAATCGCCTACTAAAGGAAAGCACATCAGCTTGGCCAAATACAACGGAACGATATACTATGCCGGCAGAAGCGGTATCTTCAGTTTAGATGCAAAATCGGGTGTGTTTAAAAAAGACAATAGTTTAAGCAGTATTTTAAAAAATGATGAATACATCTCCGGTAAACTAAACGTTGATCGATCGAACAAAATGTGGTTGTTTACCAAAAATTACATTTATTATTTCACTTCAGGGAATTTTGATAAAGAACTTAAGAAACACAAAATCTCAATACCGTTTTCTATCACAAATCCGATGATAGGGTATGAAAGCATTACACAAATATCGGATAATGAATATTTAGTAGGCAAAACCGACGGGTATTTTGTAATCAATTTGACTGACTTCAGAGTGAAAACACATAACATTATTTTGAGTAATGTTAGTGTGAATAAATTGAGTGAACCGATAGTGAATTTGTCAATCTCTGAGCCGGGCGAGTTAACCCACGATGAAAACAACTTAATTTTCAATTATACCGTCCCGCAGTACAACCGATTTATAGATGTGGAATACCAATATATGTTGGAAGGATTGCAAGGGCAATGGAGTGAATGGAGTACAAAATCGAGTATTAATTTTAAGAATTTGGAACCCGGCGATTATGTTTTTAAAGTTAGGGCAAAAATCGCCAATTCGTCACCCGAAAACACAGTAGAGTATAAGTTTACCATCTTGAAACCTTGGTATGCTACCAATTTCGCTTGGATTTGCTATATGTTATTATTCATTACGTTGGCATTCTACATCAATAAAGCTTACAGAAACTATTACCGCAAGCAGGAGGAAAAGTTAATTGAAGAAAATAACTTACTCTTAGAAATTGCGGCGCTGGAAAATGAACAGCAATTGATGAAATTGAGAAACGAACAACTGTCTCAAGATGTAGATGCCAAAAACAGAGAGTTGGCAGCGTCTACCATGAGTTTGATAAAGAAAAACGAGCTATTGAACATTATCAAGGAAGACTTAAAGAAATCTTCCGAAGAAAACAGCGGTCGAAATATTAAATCGGTTATTTCAACTATTAATAGTAATATAGCCGAGAAAGATTCTTGGAAAGTCTTTAAAGAAGCCTTTGATAATGCCGACAAAGACTTCTTAAAGAAGATCAAAGCGGCCCATCCGAGTTTAACGCCAAGCGATTTGAAACTCTGTGCCTATTTGCGTCTTAATTTAACTTCAAAAGAGATTGCTCCGATGTTAAATATCTCTATTCGAAGTGTTGAGATAAAACGATATCGTTTGCGAAAAAAGCTCAATTTACTCCATGATGACGGTTTAGTAAACTATATTCTTAGTATTTAACTATACAATTTTCGGGGTTCAAAACTCAACATTACCACAACAAAAACCTTTTCGTAACTGTTTTTTTTAAAATTACTGCTTGTAGTTCTGTATAGTACTAAATCAAATTTGCCATGATTTATTGATGGTTTTGTAGTTTTCTCAATTTCACTACTAAAAAATTTCACTATGTATATTTTTTGTTGTGGTTGATTGTGGATATGGTGTTTTTTAAATAAATAATTTAACAACACTTTAACAAGGCACAAAAAGTGTCTTAAAATAACCAAAACCAAATAATATTAATCGCTTATGAATTTAAAGCTATTTTCTGAAAGATTTAGGAGAAACGTTTTCCTAATGTCTATGTTTTTTGTCTTTATAGTGTCAGCACAAGCACAAAAAACGGTGAACGGAACAGTGAACTCAGGTGGACTTCCGTTGCCGGGTGCTAATGTTGCCGCCAAAGGAGCATCGGTAGAGACGTCAACCGACATTGACGGTAAATTTACCCTTAAAGTTCCTGAAAATGTTACCAAGTTAGTGGTGTCTTTTGTAGGTTACACTACTAAAGAAGTAGCAATTACTGATGGTAACATGACTATTGAATTGTCTGAGGAAAGCAATGCCTTGGAAGAAGTTGTTATCAACGTAGGGTACGGAACCCAAAAGAAAAGTGTTGTTACCGGAGCTATCTCTAAAGTAACAGCAAAAGACTTAGAGAATGTTCCAAACGGAAGGGTTGAACAAGCCCTACAAGGTAGAACAGCCGGGGTTACTATTGCTATGAATGCAGGTCAACCCGGAGCCGGATCTACGGTTAGAGTCAGAGGTATCACTACATTAAATGATAACAATCCTTTGTGGGTTGTTGATGGTGTAGCTGTTGACCCGGGAGCTCTTGGAGCTTTGAACCAATCCGATATTGAATCTATTGAAGTTTTAAAAGATGCAGCGAGTGCTGCTATTTATGGAGCACAATCAGCTGCGGGGGTTATATTGGTAACCACTAAAAAAGGTAAATCCGGTAAGTTAACTGTAAACTACAATGGTTTTGAAGGAGTTTCTTCACCGGAGCGTATGCTTAACTTACTTAACGCAACTCAATACGGTGCCATCATGAATGAGCGCTATATTAATGGTGGTGGTACAGGAAGTGTGCCTTATCCTGATTTAGGTTCTTTAGGTAAAGGCACAGATTGGCAGAATGCTGTTTTCAGTGATAGCGCTCGTCGTTATTTACATGAAGTAAGTATGAGTGGAGGCGGAGAAGTTTCCAATTATTATTTCTCTTTTGGAACTCAAAGTCAAGAAGGTATCGTAATGCCTGAGATTTCAAATTACAACAAGAAAAACATTCGTTTGAATTCGACTCATAAAGTTAAAGATTGGCTTACCATTGGTCAAACCATTGGTTACACCCATCAAAAAACAATTGGTATCGGAAATACTAACAGTGAATACGGCGGGCCATTGGCCTCTGCAATCAACTTAGATCCGATTACCCCGATAGTTGAAACAGATCCGATTTTGGCAAACGGTATTACTTACAGTAACCCTTATGTTATCAGAGATAACAATGGTAATCCTTACGGAATTTCGGGTGTTGTAGGTCAAGAAATGACTAACCCAATCGCTTATGCTAAAACAAGAGGCGGACAATACAACTGGTCGGATGATTTCATCGGCAATGTATTTGCTGAAGTGAAGTTGATGAAAAATCTGAAATTACGTTCTACTTTAGGAGCAAAATTAGCTTACTGGGGCGGACAAGGTTTTACACCTTTGTTTTATTTGAGCCCAACGGTTAACAACACTACTTTAAACAACTTATCCAGAATTGAAAACAGAGCTTTCAACTGGAATACAGAAAACACATTAACCTATACAAAAAATATCAAAGACCACAACTTTACGGTATTATTAGGTCAAGGAGCTTACAAAAACAATGAGTTTTTCAAAGTAACTAGTGCTACTCACTTTGGTTTAAGTACCAACGATTATTCCGAAGCTTCATTTAATGACGGTACGGTTACTCAAGACAACAAAGTTGGTTATGCTTATGATGTTCCAGCTGTAATTACTACTTCTCTTTTTGGTCGTGTAACCTATGATTACAAAGAAAAATACTTGTTCAGTGGATTGATCAGAAGAGACGGTTCTTCGCAGTTTGGTCCGGATAACAAATACGGAACTTTCCCTTCAGTTTCTCTTGGATGGGTACCAACCAAAGAGGAGTTTTGGAAAGAAAACAAAATCATTAACACTTTAAAACTACGTTTCAGTTACGGGGTAACCGGAAACAGTAGAATTCCAAACTTTGCTTATCAAGCTATTATTGAAGGAGGAAGAAATTATACTTTCGGTAATTCAGGTGTAGTAACTTCCGGATCTACTCCGGGAAGAATTGCCAACCCTGAATTAAAATGGGAAGAAACAACTCAAACCAACATCGGTTTTGATACCAAGTTATTGAATGATTTCACTTTTACATTTGATTGGTACAAAAAGAAAACTTCCGGTATTTTATTGGATCCTGAATTACCTGGTTATGTTGGTAATGAAGCGCCACCATTCCAAAATATTGGAGAAATGCATAACTCAGGTTTAGAATTTGAGTTAGGGTACAAAAAAAGAATCAACGATTTTAATTTGTCTGTGAATGCTAACATGGCCACAATCAAAAACGAAGTTGATTATTTAGGACCTGTACCTTATTACAACGGACCTGGCTTCCAGTCTATGGGACCTGTTACCAGAACACAAGTAGGCCAAGCTTATAACTCTTTCTACGGGTATCAAACTGCCGGTATTTTCCAAAACCAAGAAGAAATCAATGCTTACACTAACGCATCCGGTGGTTTAATACAACCTAACGCTGTTCCTGGAGATTTTAGATGGAAAGATGTTAACGGCGACGGAACTATCACAGCCGATGATAAAAAATTCTTAGGCAGTCCGCTTCCTAAAATGACTTTTGGATTCACCATCAACATGGATTACAAAGGTTTTGATATGATGATTTTTGCTCAAGGTGCTGCCGGAAATAAAATTTTCCAAGGATTACGTCGTTTGGATATCGGTAATGCCAATTACTCTACAGAAGTATTAAGCCGATGGAACGGAGAAGGAACTTCTAATTCTTATCCTAGAGTTTCAAGCAGCGACAATAACGGAAACTTTACCAATATGTCTGATTTCTATTTAGAAGACGGAGATTACTTGAGATTCAAGGTGGTACAATTAGGGTATACATTGCCATCTACCATCATCAACAAAATCGGTATGCAAAAAGTTCGCTTGTATATTACAGCTGAAAACTTATTAACTTTAACTAAATATACAGGATATGACCCTGAAATCGGAGGAGATGTTTTTGGAATCGATAGAGGATACTATCCACAAGCTCGTTCTTTTATGTTTGGTGCTAACTTACAATTCTAAAAAAAAATAAGATGAAAAGAAATATTAAAATTTTAGCGTTAACTGCATTAAGCTCATTAATGATTACCTCATGTAGTGAAGAATTTTTGCAGGTAGATCCTAGCGGATTAAATGTTGAAACTAATTACTACAGAAACGAATCCGAAGCGTTCGCCGGTTTGGTAGGAGTGTATGATATGGTTAGAAAAAATTCCGGTGGATTTGAAAATATGATCACCATGTTTAATGCTGGGTCGGATGATCAATTCGCCGGAGGTGGTAGTTCTTCAGATGGAGCAGGGATTCAATCTTTCTCAAATTACACCATCAATACCAATACCGTTCCGAGAAGTTTTTGGAGTGATTATTACAGAGGAATTTACAGAGCTAACTTAATGTTGGTTAAACTTCCTGGAGTTCCGATGGATGAAACTACTAAAGCCAGATTTACTGCGGAAGCCAAAGTATTGAGAGCTTATTATTACTTTAATTTAGTGAGAATGTTTAAAAATGTTCCGCTTATTTTAGAGCCGCTTTCTCCGTCACAATATTACTCTGTAACACAAGCTGATCCTGCTGATGTGTATGCTCAAATTGAGTCGGATATCACAAGTTCTATCGACAATTTACCTATGACTGTGAACGTAGACACAGATGGAGGTCGTTTAACCCAAGGGGCTACACGTGCCATTTTAGGTAAAGTTTACTTGTACCAAGGTAAAAATTCTCAAGCGGCTGCCGAGTTCGCTCAAGTGAACGGTACTCCGGGTAGCGTAAGTCAATATGGTTACAGTTTGGTGGCAAACTATAACGACTTATGGAATTTTTCTAACAAGTTTAATTCAGAGTCTGTATTAGAGGTTTCTCATTCAGCTCAAGGTTCTTACTGGGGAATCTGGGGAGGAAACGCTGATGAAGGAAATACTGTAAATATTATGGTTGGTCCGAGAAGCTACGTGCGTTTGAATAGTGCTTTCGCACCGGATCTTCCTTCCGGATGGAGCTTTAACGTTTTTACTGAGGATTTTTTCACTTTCATGCAAGGAGATCCTAGGTTAAATGCTACGGTTTTAAACTTGAATGCATTGAAAACAGCTGGTCATGCTGATTATATTGGTGGTTACCAAGATACAGGGTACTTTTTGAACAAGTTCATGCCTAAACAGGCTGATGTATATTCAGGTCCTGGTGATGCGGTATTGAATTATAGACAAAATACCTATGCAATCCGTTTGGCTGATACTTATTTGATGGAAGCAGAAGCTTTAGGCGGAACAGGAACCAGAGCACAAGCCTTATTAGATGCTGTTCGTAGCCGAGTAGGATTACCTTCTGTTCCGGTATCTATGACTGCCATCAAAAATGAAAGAAGAAGAGAATTAGCCGGAGAAGGTCACAGATGGTTTGACTTGGTTCGTTGGGGAGATGCTCCAACAGCTTTAGCTTCAAGAGGATTTGTTGCCGGCAAGCATGAAGTGTTGCCTATTCCTGCCTCAGAACTAGCCGGTACACAAATAGTTCAAAATCCTAATTATTAATAATGATCCATATGAAAAAAATAATTTTAAGTTTTGCAGTTCTTTCCATGTTGGCGTTTACTGGTTGTAGTACGCCGGACGGAATTGACTCAGATGTATCATCACTGAATTCTGTTACTGCCGCAAATTTTGATAGAATTTTTGATGTTAGTACTGATAATTCAGGACTTGTAAGAGTTACTCCAATAGGGGAAGGTGTTTCAAAATCGGTAGTAACTTTAGGTCACGGTAGTGATGGTGAAATTACGCTTAATCCCGGCGAAAGTACCACACACAATTATCCTGAAGGAAGTTATACAGTAACTATCGTTTCCTATGATTTGGCTGGTAACAGCACAACCAACACTTACCCGTTACAGGTAACTTATGTGGCTCCTACAGATATTAGTGTATCGCAAACTTTTGCCGGAACAACTCTAACCATAACAGCTACGGCTAATTATGCTAACGGTATGTTGGTTACTTGGGGTGATGGTGGTGCCAACGAAGTGCCTACTGTTATGACTGGTGCTTTAGGAGAAACTTTTACTGTACCGGCGCATACTTATGCTCCTGGTGTTTACACTTTAACCGTAACGGCTTTAAGTGGTGGTGCTGCTACAACAACGGCTACTTATCCCGTAACTGTTTACGCTCCTTTTGCTTTGCCAATTACCTATGAAAGTCCAATTCAAAATTATGGAATCGGCGGTACTTTTGGTGGTGTTGGTGTAGCTGTTGTTGCTAATCCGTTCCCAGGCGGTCTTAACACTAGTACCAATGTGTGGAGATATACAAAACCAACCGGTGCTGCTTTTTGGAGTGGTACTTGGACACCAATGTCAACTCCAAATTCAGTTCCAATCAATATGGATAACGGAAATAAAATCAAAGTTTTGGTGTATTCTACCGAAGTTGGTAAAATGTTGAATGTAGAATTGGAGCAAGCCGATAACGGTATTCCTAATCAAGTATTGAAAGTGGCTTCAACCGTTGCTAACCAATGGGAAGAATTAGTTTTTGATTTCGGAGCGTCCGGAATTCCTGCAGGTACTTCTTTCCGTCAATTGGTATTCCGTTACAACGACGTTACTGATGGATTGGGTGAAGTTATTTATATAGACAATATTAGACAATCAAATTAAGATACTATGAAAAACAATTTTAAATATTTATCACTGAGTTTTCTTTTGATCGCCTCACTATTCGTAGGCTGTCAAGAAGATAACTATTCATTGGGAGATTTAACAACACCGAGCAATTTGGTTATTGAAACCGAAGTAGTAGGTCAAAATGCTGAAAATCCTAATGGAGATGGTTCAGGAAAAGTGAATATCAAAGTAACGGCTAATGATGCTTTATCATTCAAAATCGGATACCACGACGTAACCGATTTAAATGCTGATATTGATTTTGTAAGTGTTCCAACTACTATCGAGAATAGTTTGCCTACAGGTACCATTCAAAAAAAGTTCACTACTTTAGGATTACACACCTATAGAATTACTGTAGTAGCTTATGGTAGAGGCGGTTCTTCAACTACTGCTACTGCTGAAGTGCAAGTAGTTAGTAACTTTACACCGGATCCATCTATTGTAACTTATTTAACGAATGATGCTTCAAAAGCATGGAGAGTTGATAAAAGCGTACCGGGTCACTTTGGTGTTGGTCCATGGATTGGCGCTTCTTCACCAATTTGGTGGTCAGCTGCTATCAATGAAAAAGTAGCTTGTTGTAACTGTTTCTATACAGCAACATTTACTTTTACTAAAGTAGCTTCTTCAAATTCATTCACTATCCAATCGGCTACACCGGACGGAGCATTTACTAAAACAGGCTCATTAGCTTCTATTCCTGGTATTCCGGGTGCAGGTGATGAAGGTTGTTATGGTTATGGTGGAGGTACAACGGCTTTCTCGTTTATTCCTTCAAATTCCGGAATTTCTGCTGATACTCCTTCAACTCAAACCAGTATTTTATTGTCGGGTGCTACTACTTTTATCGGTTATGGCGCTTTGCAAAAAGAATATGAAATAATGGTTATTGAAGAAAATTACATGTACTTGAGAGTTCAAGGTACTGAAACAGGTAATGCTTGGTATTTAAAATTAGTACCGGCAAACTAAATCATATTTTAACCGACAGGGGTTTCATTACCTCCTGTCGGTTTCATTACTAACAATTAAAACGGATTTGTTTTGAGAAATAATTTTGAGTTATTCAGCGCCGCTTTCGGACAAAAGCTTTTTTCCATAATGGCTGTTTTACTACTGCTCGGTTGTAGCAGTGGAGGTGGAGGTGAAGATACTGATTCAAAACCTACCAATCTCGTAGTCAATAAGGTTATAGTAGGTACAACACCTTCCACTCCAAACGGAGACGGAAGTGGTGTAGTTAACTTTACTGTGTCTGCCGACAATGCTACATCTTATAAAATTTTGATCGGTAGCGATGTGATTAATTCTACTACTGGTATTTTCAGTTACACTTTTACGCAATCAGGCACCAATACCTATACCGTTTATGTTTCGGCTTATAACGGTGCTGAGTTCATTTCAACCAGTGTTGCAGTGACCGTTTATGTAACTGCTACTTTAGCTTGGTCGGATGAATTTAATATTGATGGCGCACCTGACAGCTCTAAGTGGAGTTATGAAACAGGAGCCGGTGGTTGGGGAAATAATGAATTACAACATTATACTAACAGACCTGAAAATGTAATTGTTCAAAACGGTGTATTAAAGATTAATTTAATCAAAGAACAATACAACGGCAGTAATTATACTTCGGCGAGAATTGTTACCAAAAACAAATACCAATTTCAATACGGAAGAGTGGATATACGCGCCAAATTGCCTGCGGGTGGCGGAACTTGGCCGGCATTGTGGATGTTAGGTTCGGATATTAATACGAATCCATGGCCGGGTTGTGGTGAGATAGATATCATGGAACACGTTGGGAACAACCTCAACAGAATTTATGGTACACTACATCATCCCGGACATTCCGGTGGTAATGCCGACGGCGGTAGTGTACTAATCAATAATGCCACTACGGAATTCCACGTATATTCTTGTGAATGGTCAGCTAGTACAATTAAGTTTTATGTTGATAATGTATTGTATTATACATTTCTCAATAACAACAGCTTACCTTTCAATAAGCCATTCTTCTTTATCTTCAATTGTGCAATGGGAGGAAATTTCGGCGGCGCTGTCGACCCTAATTTTACTGCTGCCACACTTGAAGTTGACTATGTTCATGTTTATCATTAATATTTTGTTTAGTTAAAATTAGTTGTCCTTTTAGCTTCTGTTTGTGCAAGACAGAAGCTTTAGAGGACGCTGCTTATCTACTACTGTTACTGATTCCTGACTAAGCCCTACGCTCAAAAATGCATTTTCCCTTTTTTTACCTATGATAAAACTTACTCAAATAAAACCGGTTTTTTTTTCCTTAGTATTAGGGATATTATCCGGTTGTGCTCAGTCTTCCGAAGATTCAAATCCGAATCCGGAACCAACTCCAATAACCAATGATGTTGCGTTTTGGCTTACCAAAGCAAACGGAACTGTGAAATTGGTAAAACAAAATACCATCCTCAGTTTTAATACTTCAACGAATGTTTATCCTAATGTTGACGTAAACGACAATCAAACCTTTCAAACTATTGACGGATTTGGCTACACTTTAACCGGTGGAAGTGTAGAGGTTATCAACCAATTAGGCGCTTCAAAAAAGCAAGAACTACTACAAGAATTATTTGGTGCTTCTGCGAATGCTATTTCGGTTAGTTATTTGAGAATAAGTATCGGTGCTTCCGATTTAAGCAGCACTGTTTATTCTTATAATGATTTACCGTCAGGCCAAACAGATGTCAATTTGACCCAATTTAGTCTGGCACCCGACAATGCCTTAATCCAACTTTTGAAACAAATTCTGCAAATCAATCCCAATATAAAAATAATGGCTACTCCTTGGTCTCCACCAGTTTGGATGAAAGACAACGGTAGTACCGTTGGAGGAAGTTTGCAATCACAATATTACGGAGTTTATGCTCAATATTTTGTAAAATACATTCAGGCCATGCAGGCTCAAGGAATCAGAATTGACGCCATAACACCGCAAAACGAGCCTTTACATCCCGGCAACAATCCAAGTTTATTAATGCCGGCTACAGAACAAGCTAATTTTATTAAAAATCATTTAGGACCAGCCTTTCAAGTTGCGGGGATTACCACAAAAATCGTGACCTACGATCACAATTGTGACAATCCGCAATACCCAATGTCGGTACTAGCAGATGCAGCAGCTAATCCATTTATTGATGGTTCCGCTTTTCATTTGTATGCCGGTGATATATCGGCTTTGAGTACAGTACACAATGCTTATCCAACTAAAAACTTATATTTCACTGAACAATACACTTCCTCAACCGGTAGTTTCGACGGCGATTTAAAGTGGCATCTCAAAAACGTTATCATTGGTTCAATGCGCAATTGGAGTAAAACGGCATTGGAATGGAACTTGGCTAACGATGCTTCTTTTGGTCCACATACTAATGGGGGATGTAACACTTGTAAAGGCGCTATTACGGTAAATGGTAGCTTTAATTATGAAAGAAATGTAGGCTACTACATTATTGCCCACGCCTCTAAGTTTGTGCCGGCAGGTTCGGTTAGAATTGCTTCTTCCCAATCAGGAAGTTTGTACAATGTTGCTTTCAAAACTCCGGAAGGTAAGAAGGTTTTAATTGCCTTAAATGATGGTTCTGCTCCATCTGTTTTCAACATCAAGTATAATGGTAAATGGGTAGCCGTTTCTTTAGAAGCCGGTGCTGTTGGAACATTTATCTGGTAATTAATTATTTAATCAGTTCAGAATGAAAAAAATTATAGTAGCAGTGGCATTGATTTCTTTGTCGGGTTTTGCCCAAAAAAAGCAAAAATCAGTACCATTCTCGACCCAAAATAAAACAGTGACTGTTTATACTTCTGCAGACAGTTCCGATTTGCGATTAACTAAGACAGCGGACCTTCAGTTTAAAGAGTTACGCCAACCTTTAGAGACTCAATTATGTGTTTTTGTTAATCCTGACAAAACTTTTCAAACTTTTGTGGGAATTGGAGGTGCTATCACTGATGCCAGTGCCGAAGTATTTGCCAAATTAACCCCGGAAAAACAACAAGAGTTTTTGAATGCCTATTTTTCTAAAGACAAAGGAATAGGCTATACTTTGGTACGAACTAATATGAACAGTTGTGATTTTAGTTCGGGTTCATACACTTATATTCAAGAAGGCGATAAAGAATTAAAGACATTCAATATCCAACCCGACAAACAGTTCAAGATTCCATTAATCAAAAAAGCCATGGCCATGATTGGCAATAAAGCTTCCTTTTATATCAGTCCGTGGTCACCACCGGCATTTATGAAAGACAACAAAAATATGTTGTATGGCGGAAAACTATTACCGGAATACCGTCAGGCTTGGGCTAATTACTATGTGAAATACATCAATGCATTGGAAAAAGAAGGACTACCGGTTTGGGGATTGACCATCCAAAACGAACCGATGGCCAAACAAATTTGGGAATCATGCATTTTTACAGCGGAAGAGGAAAGAGATTTTCTTAAAAACTATCTTGGACCAACTTTACAGAAAGCAGGATTAAGGAACAAAAAAATTACGGTTTGGGACCATAACCGAGATTTATTAGTGCAAAGAGCCAATACCATTTTAGACGATCCTGCTGCCAACAAATACGTTTGGGGAATAGGATTCCACTGGTACGAAAGCTGGAGTGGAGGTGAACAAATGTATGAAAATGTTGGAAAGGTATACGAACAATATCCTACCAAAAACTTAATGTTTACCGAAGGTTGTGTAGAAAAATTTGATGCTAAAAAATACCAGCTTTGGAAAAATGGTCAACGTTACGGAAAATCGATGATTAATGATTTTAATAACGGCACGGTGGCTTGGACCGATTGGAATATTTTATTAGACCAAAACGGTGGACCAAATCATGTGAAAAACTTCTGTTTTGCACCATTACACGCAGATACTACTACTGGCGAATTGATTTATACGCCAAGCTATTACTTCATCGGTCACTTTTCAAAATTTATTGAAAAAGGAGCCAAACGTGTTAGCAGTTCGGCCAGCAGAAGTCAGCTTTTAACGACTTCGTTTATCAATGGCGACGGAAAGGTAGTGACTGTAGTGATGAATCAAAGCAATCTTACAGTTAATTACTTCTTGTGTGTTGGCACTACAGCAACTGAGGTTTCTATCTTACCAAACGCCATCCAAACGTTAGTTTACTAAACATCATATCCAAATTGTTGACGAATGAAACAGTTGTTATTTTTTCTATTGTTATCGACCGCTGTTTTTAGTCAGGGTTTTTTAAAAAGAAACGGCCAAAAGATTGTAGACGCGAAAGGCAATAATGTCTTGTTGCGAGGTCTTGGTATTGGCGGATTGATGGTGCAGGAAGGCTATATGCTAAAAACAGCTGATTTTGCCGGACCTCAACACCAAATCAAACAAAAAATAACCGATTTAATCGGTGCAAAAGCTACTGAGGAATTCTATAAAGCCTATCGAAAAAATGGCTTGACCAAAAGAGATGTGGATTCGTTAGCCGCATGGGGTTTCAACTCAATTCGGCTGCCGATGCATTACAATCTTTACACCTTGCCCATCGAGAATGAACCCGTTAAAGGGCAAAATACTTGGTTGGAAGAAGGATTTAAAATGACGGATGATTTATTGGATTGGTGTGCCGCCAATAATATGTACCTCATATTAGATTTACATGCTGCGCCGGGCGGTCAAGGGAAAGATGCTAATATTTCTGATTACGACGAAGCAAAGCCATCGCTGTGGGAAAGCGAAGCAAATCAAAATAAGATGATTGCTTTTTGGCGAAAAATAGCTGATCGCTACAAGAACGAACCTTGGATTGGTGCTTACGATATTATAAATGAACCCAATTGGAATTTTTCAGGAACCAATAAAAACGGTTGTGATGAAACTAAAAACGAACCGTTACGAAACTTGCAAATCAACATCACCAAAGCCATCCGAGAAGTCGATACCAATCACTTAATCATCATCGAAGGGAACTGTTGGGGCAATAACTATAAAGGTATCTTTCCGCTTTGGGACGATAATATGGCGTTGAGTTTTCACAAGTATTGGAGCTATAACGATATGGCTACTATACGAGAGATTGTCAATTACAGAAACGAATGGAATGTCCCAATTTGGTTAGGCGAAACGGGTGAGAATTCCAACGTTTGGTTCAAAGATGTCATCACTTTAATCGAAGCTAATAATATCGGTTGGGCTTTTTGGCCGATGAAAAAAATCGACAATATTGCCGGCGTGACTTCTGTAACGATGAGTCCGGAGTATGAAAATTTATTGCGTTATTGGAAAGACGGTACTAACAAACCAACCGCAGCAGCAGCAAAAGCAACATTAATGCAGTTAGCAGAAAATTACAAAATGGAAAATGTAACAGTCAAGTATGATGTGATTGATGCCATGTTCAGACAAATACATTCCAACGATACCAAGCCATATAAAAAGCATTTGCTGCCGGGCAAAATTTTCGCTACCGAATACGATTTAGGACCTTTAAATTTTGCTTATTCTGATAAGGTTGTTGCCAATTATTGGGTGTCTAACGGCGGAAAAGAAACCGATTGGAATTCCGGAAATCAAATGAGAAATGACGGTGTAGATATTCAAAAATGCAATGATAAAGTAACCAATGGTTTTGCCGTGGTGGATACAGAAGATGGCGAATGGCTGCAATACACTTTCACGCTTTCCGAAGCCCAAACTTTTGAAGTATCATTGAGATATACTGCCGACAATAATAACAGTAGTATTTATTTGACTGATGCAAAAGGCAACAAAATTTCCAAAACAATAATATTATCAGCAACCGGTTCCACTAATTGGACTACGGTTATTTTAGAAAAAATAGCTTTTAACCAAGGTGAAAACAAACTCAGAATTGTCTTTGAAAAAGGCGGTGCTCACCTGAATTATATCGAATTTAATGTCCCGAAAAAATAACTTTGAAATGAAAAAACTACTGACTGTCTTATTCCTAGTTACAGGATTTATCGGCTTTGCCCAACAAAAATCAATTGACCAAAGGGTTGACGAGTTGATGAAAAAAATGACTTTAGAAGAAAAAATAGGTCAGCTTAATCAATATACCGGCGACAATACAGTTACTGGACCGTTGACTATTAATCCTAATAAACAACAAGAAATTAAAGAGGGAAAAATCGGTTCTATGCTCAACGTTATTGGTTGGAAATACACCCGTCAATACCAAGAATTAGCCATGCAATCCCGTTTGAAAATTCCACTTTTGTTTGGTTTAGATGTGATTCACGGACACAAAACTACTTTTCCTTTGCCGTTGGCTGAAGCAGCGAGTTGGGATTTAAAAGCTATGGAACTTTCCGCACGTATAGCCGCAACAGAAGCCGCAGCTTCCGGAATTCATTGGACATTTGCTCCTATGGTTGATATTTCTCGCGATCCGAGATGGGGAAGGGTTATGGAAGGTGCCGGTGAAGATACTTATTTGGGTTCCAAAATTGCCTTTGCTCGTGTTAAAGGTTTTCAAGGGAATAAGTTGGGCGATTTAGATGCAGTCATGGCTTGTGCTAAACATTTTGCAGCTTATGGAGCTGCTTCCGGTGGAAGAGATTACAACTCTGTGGACATGAGCGATAGAATGTTGTGGGAAACTTATTTGCCACCTTTCAAAGCAGCTGTTGACGCTAATGTGGCTACATTTATGAATGCTTTTAACGATATTAACGGTATTCCGGCAACGGCCAATAAATACATACAACGAGATATTTTAAAAGGGAAGTGGAATTACCAAGGTTTTGTGGTTTCCGATTGGGGTTCGATAGGTGAAATGGTTGCTCACGGCTATTGCAATGACAACAAAGAAGCCGCTGAAAAAGCCATTTTAGCCGGAAGCGATATGGATATGGAAAGCAACGCTTATCGTTTTAACTTAGCTCAACTGGTTGCTGAAAATAAAGTTCCGATGAGTGTTGTAGATGAGGCGGTTAAGAGAATTTTACGTAAGAAATTCGAGTTGGGATTGTTTGATGATCCGTTCAAATTTTGCAGCAAAGAGCGTCAGGAAAAAGCTTTAAATAATCCGGAACATGCCAAAATTGCCCGTGATGTGGCCGCCAAAAGTATAGTTTTGCTTAAGAATGATAATCAAATTTTACCACTTTCTAAAGAAACTAAAACCATTGCCTTTATCGGACCAATGGTAAAACCTAAACGCATTAATCACGGATTTTGGGCAGTGGATTTAAAAGATGTTGATTCTACTTATATCGTTTCACAATGGGAAGGCTTACAGAATAAAGTGGGCAAGAAAACCAAATTGTTGTATGCCAGAGGATGTGGAGTTGAAGATATGAGCAAAGCCGGTTTTCAAGAAGCTATAGATGCGGCCAATCAAGCCGATGTGGTAATTTTAAGTATAGGTGAAAGATGGAATATGAGTGGCGAAGCTAAAAGCCGCAGTAATTTACAGTTGCCGGGTGTACAAGAGGATTTAATCAAAGAATTGCAGAAAACCGGAAAGCCTATAGTTATCTTAATCAATGCCGGAAGGCCGTTAATTTTTAATTGGACTGCCGATAATATGCCAACTATTGTTTACACTTGGTGGTTGGGTTCAGAAGCTGGAAATGCAATAGCCGATGTGCTTTTTGGAGATTACAATCCGTCCGGTAAATTGCCGATGTCTTTCCCGAGGTCAGAAGGTCAAATTCCAATTTATTACAATCATTTTAGCACTGGTAGACCTTCTATAAACGAAGATAAAGTATACAAGTCGGCCTACATTGACTTGCCAAATTCTCCGAAGTTTCCTTTTGGTTATGGGTTGAGTTACACAAGCTTTAGCTATGGTGATTTAAAGTTATCTAAAACCAAGATGAAAGACACTGAAACTTTGGAAGTTTCAATGACATTAACCAATACCGGAAAATTGGCAGGAGAAGAAGTAGTGCAGTTGTACCTTCAAGACAAGTTTGGATCAGTAGTAAGACCTATTATCGAATTAAAAGATTTTCAAAAAGTTAAATTACAACCGGGAGAAACCAAAACGTTGACCTTTGTCATTGATAATGAAAAGTTAGCATTTTACAACCAAGCTTTAGAATTTAAGTCGGAGCCGGGAGCATTCAATTTAATGATAGGATCGTCTTCTTCAGACATTCGATTATCGGCCAACTTCGAATTAATTCCCTAATATTGTTACTATGAAAAAAATACTGTTTATAGCATTGTTGTCATCTGGTATTGCTTGGGCACAGCCTAAAGATCGTAAATTGGTTTGGCAAGAGGAATTCAACGGAACTACTTTAAACGAAAGCGATTGGAATTTTGAATTAGGAGATGGTTGTCCTAACATTTGTGGCTGGGGAAATAATGAGAAACAAGTTTACACCAAAGATAATCATAGCCTTAAAAATGGGTATTTAGTAATCAATGTGCTTAAAAATGATGATGGCGGCTACACTTCAACACGAATCACTACGGCAGGAAAGCAAGAATTCCAATACGGTAGGATGGAAGCGAGAGCCAAAATTCCAACCGGTAAAGGAATTTGGCCGGCCTTTTGGATGCTGGGCGCTAACATCAACAAAGTAGGTTGGCCTAAATGTGGCGAAATTGATATATTAGAATATGTTGGTCGTGAACCACATAAAGTATTCACTTCGTTACACACTCAAGACAGTCACGGTAATACGATCAATACCAAAAAAACGCAAATTGACAATATTGAAGAAGGTTTTCACTTATATGCTATCGAATGGACCAAAGATAAGATTGAGTTTTTGGTAGACAACCAATCAGTGTATGTTTTTAGTCCGGATAATAAAGACGAAAATATTTGGCCTTTCAACCAACCGTTTTATTTTCTCATTAATGTGGCAGTAGGCGGAAACTTTGGCGGTCATGATGTAGACAATAGTATTTTTCCGCAAGAATTTATAATTGATTACATTAGAGTTTATCAATAAGGAATGGCTTTTTTTAACTTTTCTTAAAGCTTTTTTCAATTTTTATTTGTTTTTTAAATAAAAATTGTGTTAAATTTGATTTATTAATTATTCACAAAACGATTTGCCTATACAGAAACATTACTTTTTAGATTATAGATTATTTTTTTAACCGTTACTAAAAGGTATTGTTATGGCTAAATCTCAACTTCCAGACGCTGTATTAGTTGACAAGTATATTTCCGGCGATGAAAATGCGTTGGCAATCTTGGTTAACAGACACCAATCGAAAATTTACGGGTATATCTATTCCAAAGTTTTGGATAGAGACATTACGGAAGACATTTTCCAAGAAACCTTTTTCAAGGTTATTCACACACTCAAATCACGCAAATACTACAACGAAGAAGGTAAGTTCTTGTCTTGGGTATTGCGTATCGCCAGCAATTTGATTATCGATAAATTCAGAAGCGATAAAAAAATGCCGATGAACCGGGATACGGATGAGCTGTCTGTGTTTGCCAGAATTACGGATGATTCTCTAAATGCAGAACGCAAGTTGATTAAAAATCAGGTTGAAGTGGATATCAAAACCATTATCGAAAAATTACCGCATGACCAAAAGGAAGTAATCATGATGCGTTATTATTTAGATATGAGTTTTAAAGAAATAGCCGATTATACCGGTGTTAGCGTTAACACCACTTTGGGTAGAATGCGTTATGCAATTACCAATATGAGAAAGGTGATTGAAAAAAATAAAATTTATTTGCCTTCTTAGATAATAAAAAGTAATTTTTTGCGTTATCTTATAAACAATCAAACCAAGTGATTTTTATATGGCAAAACTTTACTCTAAACGCAAATTAGCAACACCAAAAATGTTACCCAAAAAAGAAACAATTCGTTTGATACTTCAATATTCTTGTGCATTGAATATTATCAAAGTAGGCAACATGAACTTCGAAAATATTGCTAATTAATTAACGTCCCGTATCGTATCAAACGCTACGGGATGTTTTTTTTAAGTACTCATTCAAAACTGATTTTCGGCCTATGGTTTTGGTGATGATGTCTTTCTCCAAATTCCAACCTCTGGCCGGAGAGTATTCTCTGCCATACCAAATAATTTGCAAGTGCAAATCGTTCCATAATTCCCTCGGAAAGATAGCTTTGGCATCTTTTTCCGTTTGCTGTACACTTTTTCCGTTCGATAAATTCCATCGGTACATTAGGCGATGGATGTGCGTATCAACCGGAAAGGCAGGAACACCAAAAGCTTGTGACATAACAACACTTGCCGTTTTATGACCAACTGCCGGTAATCTTTCCAACGCATCAAAACTTTGCGGCACTGCTCCGTTGTGCTCTTCAATTAAAATTTTAGACAAACCATAAATGCCTTTAGATTTCATCGGTGATAATCCGCAGGGTTTGATAATCTCTTTGATTTCTTCGACACTTAGTTTTACCATATCGTAGGGATTGTCAGCCTTTGCAAATAGTATCGGCGTAATTTGGTTGACCCTGACATCAGTACATTGGGCAGATAACAATACAGCAATTAATAAAGTGTACGGATCTTTGTGGTCTAACGGAATTGGTATTTCGGGATAATAGTCTTTTAACGTATTTATAACGAATGTTGCACGTTCTTGTTTGGTCATTTTACCTAATTTTGATTGGTAAAAATAGTAAATTTAACCTCAAAACTCTAGCATCTAAAATATGACAACATTAAAAAAAGGGGACAAAGCACCCCATTTCTCAGGAAATGACCAAGACGGAAACCCGCATACATTGGCCGATTATAAAGGAAAGAAATTGGTAGTTTTCTTTTATCCTAAAGCCAACACGCCGGGTTGTACCGCAGAAGCCTGTGATTTAAGGGACAATTATGATCGCTTCAAAGCCAATAATTATGAACTTTTAGGAGTAAGCGCGGACAGTGCCAAAGCACAAGCCAATTTTAAAAATAAATTCGATTTCCCGTTTCCGCTTTTGGCCGATGAAGACAAATCGGTTATTGAAGCGTTTGGTGTTTGGGGTCCGAAAAAGTTTATGGGCAAAGAATACGATGGTATTCACCGTACAACGTTTGTGATTAATGAAGAAGGAATTATAGACGATGTTATTACCGATGTAAAAACAAAAGCGCATGCCGTACAAATATTAAAATAAAAAAAGCCGAGTAAAATCTCGGCTTTTTTGTTTTATACTTTTTCTAAAATTTTATTCGGATCGTATCCAAACAAACGGTGTTTTTTGATAATCTCAGCAATACCTTGCGGAAGCATTTTTTCCCAACCCGGAGTACCGTTGTTGATCATTTTTAATACTTCTCTGGAGAATATTTTTAAGTGGTTTTTGTCAAATTCGGTGATGTCGACTACTTTACCGTTGTAAGCAAAGAATTTGTACAATTCTTTCATGCGCGGGTGTACTTTTAAGTTTTGCGAGTTGATGATTTCTCCATCTTCGCCTTCCATAGGGTACAAGAACACTTTTAAATCTCTGTAGAATAATTTTCCGAAAGCTTCTAAAATGCCACCGCTCAAATGACGGTAATATTTCTCATCGAAAATGTCTACTAAATTGTTTACTCCCATTGCCAATCCCATACGAGCTTTGGTATAGTTAGAAAAATACTCTACTACTTTATAATATTCCTGGAAGTTGGAAATCATTACGGTTTGCCCTAAGGAACAAAGCAATTCCGCTCTGTCCATAAAATCTCTTTCGTCAATTTCACCTTCAGAACGCAAGTTAGAAAGGGTAATTTCGAAAATCACCAATGTATTGTCTTTGTCAACTTTGCTTTCTTCTAAAAACATTTTCAAAGATTTCTCATACATGTCCATGTTCACCTGAGTCACCGGACGGAAACTACCTCGCAAAGCCAAAATGTTTTTCTTGTATAAGATGGAAGCCGGCAATACGTTTTTACCATCAGGTCCAAACATTACTGCATCGGTCATGCCGTTTTTAACCAATTGCAAACTCATCAATCGATTGTCAACATTGGCAAAGCGCGGTCCGGAAAAGTTAATGGTGTCTATTTCCAATTGGTCTTTATCCAAGTGGTCGTATAGATAGCGTAACAATTTCTTTGGATCATTGTATTTGTAATAGGCACCGTAAATCAAGTTCACCCCTAAAATCCCTAAGGTTTCTTGTTGCAAACGAGCATCGGTTTCTTTAAAACGAATGTGTAAAATGATTTCGTTGTAATCTTCATCAGGTTCAACTTGGTATTTGATACCAACCCAACCGTGGCCTTTAAATTGTTTGGCAAAATCAATAGTAGCTACTGTATTGGCGTAACTAAAGAACATTTTGTTAGGATGTTTGTCTCTTTTCAAACGTTGCTCAATCAATTCTACTTCATGAGATAACATCTTTTTTAATCGACTTTCGGTTACGTAACGACCGTCATCTTCAATTCCGTAAATCGCATCACTAAAGTCTTTATCGTAAGCAGACATTGCTTTCGCAATGGTTCCTGATGAACCTCCAGCTCTGAAAAAGTGTCTTACTGTTTCCTGACCGGCTCCAATTTCCGCGAATGTACCGTAAATGTTTTCATTCAAGTTAATTCGCAAAGCTTTGTCTTTAATAGCCGGAATTTGTTCGATGGCTTTGTCGCCTTTAAGCTTTATATTTGAAACTGTTTTGTCCATGGTAGATTGTATTCTTGGCAAAGTTAGTAAAATAGCTATTTTATAAAAAGAGAATTAAGTCTATTTTTGTAAATAATTACTTTTAAAGTCATTATTTTTCAGCTCAATCACAAAAATCATGCTAGTATGCAAGTTTATTTTTTAGGCACAGGAACTTCTCAAGGTATTCCGGTTATCGGAAGTCAACATTCGGTTTGCAAAAGCAACGATACTAAAGATAAACGATTGCGCGTTGCAGTTTGGATTACTTGGGAAAACCATTCTATTGTAGTGGATTGTGGTCCCGATTTTCGCCAACAAATGTTAAACTGTGGTTGTACCCAATTGGACGGCATTTTGTTTACCCACGAACATGCCGATCATACGGCGGGTTTAGACGATATTCGACCATTTTTTTTCAAACAAGGTTCGCCAATTCCGGTTTACGGTCACCAACGCGTTTTGCAAAATTTAAGCAAGCGATTTGACTATATCTTCGAGAATGAAAACAAATATCCCGGCGCGCCTAGTGTGCATCCGATTGAAATTATAAATGGACAAAGCTTTATGATAGGAACAACTCCGGTTATTCCCATCAATGTACATCACGGTCATGTGCAAGTTTTCGGATTCCGAATTCAGGATTTTGCCTATTTAACCGATGTTAAAACGATACAAGATGAAGAAATACAGAAATTAAAAGGTGTGAAAGTGTTGGTGGTGAACGCCTTGCGGGAAGAATCGCATCACTCACATTTTAATTTGCAAGAAGCGTTAGATTTTATAAATTTGGTTCAACCTGAAACAGCCTATTTAACGCACATCAGTCATCTGCTTGGATTTCATGAAGAAGTACAACAAAGATTGCCGAAAAATGTTTATTTGGCTTACGACAATTTAAAAATCACAATATAACACCATGAAAAAATCACTGTTTCTTTATCTTTTTATTATCGCCGTGTTGATGAATCTTTTTACTTACAAGTATTTTACCGGTAAAGAGAAGAGCATGCAAGCCACGGAAGAAAAATCAGAAGGTTCAGTTAAAAACGATTCCCTGAAAATAGCCGATTTGGAAAACAAATTGTATGAAGCCAATGTTTTTTCTTTGGAATATAATGACAGAGCAATGAATTATTTGAATCAAAATGATATCAACGCTTTTTCTGAAAAAGTAAAACAAGCTTTATTGGCTTATAACGACGACAAAGAAGGTAATAAATACACCGATCAGACCAAAATGGGAGAGCAAAAATTCATCATCAATAAGGTGAAATTGCTCAACCATCGCTGGATTATTGCCAACTACAGCAACGGAGAATTATGGGGAGAAGTCTTATTGAAGTATTTTATTAATGAAGACCAAACTGTATCTTTTGAGGTTATGAACTCTTACTTATATTCAAAAGAATTAAATTAGCAGCCTACACTAAATCACATTTATGAAAAAATCACTTTACTTACTGCTGTTTTGCAGTGTTTTGGTATCTTGTAAACTCACTGATCAACCGTCCGGAGAAGAACAAGTTGTAGGCAATGAAGCGGTTAAAGATTCTTCTGTGGTTAATGATAAGGACGAACACGGTTGCTTGGCTACGGCAGGTTATGTTTGGTCTAAAATTAACAAAGAATGTATTAAGGCTTTTACCGGAGTTCCATTAAATCCGATTGCTAATCCCAATAGTGACGACGAATCTCTAAGCGCTTATGCGTTGTTTAGTGAAGATGGTAACCAAGCCGAAATATTTTTACCAAACGATACAAAGTCGATTGTACTAACCAGAGTTGCTGAAGGCAAGCCATGGATTTTTGAAGATTGGCAGCTCGTGCCATGGAAAGGCTATGTACTGAAGAAAGGAAACGAAAACAAATTTTCAGGTGATGGTATGCCGGGTAAAAAAATTACCGGTAGCGATACGGAAGAACAGTAGTTTTCTTTGTTTTATTTGGTAAGCCAATGCTTGAAATCAAAAAAGTTTTGTGGTGCTACGCCATGACCGACCATGTATTCTTTAAAAACGATTTCAATTCCTAAAACTTGCAGAGCCGGAATCGATTTTCTGGCCCATTCTACCGGTATTACTTGATCAACTGTTCCGTGTGAAGCAAAAATGCGCAGTTTACTACAGTCGTTTTCCAAATAGTCATCTACCGCAATTTCCGGATTCCAATAGCCACTCATGGCAACTACACGTTGTACTTTTTCCGGATACGATACCGCTACGGCATAACTTAAAATACAACCTTGACTAAAACCAATTAAGGTTACATTCTCAGCATCTATAGCATAATTAGTTACTAATTCATCTATGAAGCGGGCAATAATATCTCGCGATGCACGGGCTTGACCAATATCGGAAAACTTGTTTTCATCCGCATCGAAGTTGATGGCATACCAAGCGTAACTGCCATAAGATAAATCAAATGGCGCACGAGCCGAAACCACATAATAATCTTCGGGTAATTCTGAGGCAAATGAAAATAAATCTTCTTCATTACTGCCGTAGCCGTGAAGTAATAGGAGTAAAGGATTTTTCTCTTTTTTGATTTTTGGTTCTCTGACCAAATGGTATAACGATAATTCCATTATAATGTTTTAAAAAGATTCTGGAAAAAAGCACCAACTACCGGCAACTCTCTCATTTGTCCTTGAACGGCTCCTAAAAATCCGTAAATCCACAAAATAAAATAGAATAGATAAAAAGCGGAAGTTACAGTCCAGCTATCGGCATAACCCACAAAATAGCCTAACAAGAAGAATGATAAAAATAAGCCTAAGGCTTGACGAATATGGAAGGAAGCAAAAGCTGATTTATTATCTTCCTGATTCATAAAAATAGCAATCACAGCTCCAATAATAGTTAAGTAAGCAATTATAGCCGTGTTTTTTGATTTATCTTGATTTTCCATATTGGTATTTTTTATGCTAAAACTAATTTTCCGTTGTTGTAAATGCCTAAGGCTTTGCCTTGCATAGGTTGTCCTAAAAAGGCACTATTTTTCGACTTGGATAAAATTGCCTCTTTCGAAAATGTCCAATTAGAGTCGATTTCAAACAGACTTAAATTCGCTTTTGAATTAATGTCAATAACTTGTTTTTCAATATTTAAAACTATATCACCGGAAGTCAATTTTTCAATTACTTTTTCCAAAGGTAAAACAGTCAATAACGCTCCGAAAGCACTTTCTAATCCGATAGTTCCGTTTTTGGCTAAGTCGAATTCCATCTTCTTGTGCTCAATATCGATTGGATTGTGATCGCTGGTAATACAATCAATAGTATTGTCTAAAACTCCTGTTAACAAAGCTTGTCTGTCGGCTTCGGTGCGTAATGGTGGGCTGACTTTATATCGAGTATCAAAACCGTCTAATTTCTCATCAGTCAATACTAAATGATGAACCGCCACACTGCAAGTCACCGCCAATCCTTTGGCTTTGGCTTCTTTTATCAAAGCTACGGATTTGGCCGTTGAAACTGTTGGGATGTGTAATTTCCCTCCGGTATATTCGAGTAAAAATAAGTTACGAGCGATGATTAATTCTTCGGCTAAATTCGGAATGCCTTTCAATCCTAATCGAGTTGAAACAACACCTTCATTGACTACACCATTACCTTTGATGGTTTCATCTTGTGCAAAAGCGATTACCAATCCGTCAAAATCCTGTACGTATTGTAATCCGATTTTTAGCAAATTCGCATTAGACAAACTCTTGCCGTAATCGCCAAAAGCCACTGCTCCGGCATTTTTCATATCGTATAATTCGGCTAAATCTTTGCCTTCGCTGTTTTTGGTCAAAGCACCTATCGGATATAAATCAGTTGCTGAATTTACCGCTTTCTGTTTTACGAAATGTACTTGCGATTGGTTGTCAATTATCGGATGTGAGTTGGGTTGAAGCGCAATTCCGGTAAAACCGCTTTTGGCCGCTACTATTAATCCGTTAGCAATGGTTTCTCGGTCTTCAAAACCAGGTTCGCCTAAGGAAACACTGGTGTCAAACCAACCTTGTGACAAGTGTAAACCTTCTTGTTGGAATTCTTGATAGTTGGCATCATTACTGACCGAATTGCCAATTGCATCAATGACGCCATTCGTAATTTTTACATCAACAGTTTGGTTGTGAAAGGGACTTTTAGGGTCAATAATTTTGGCTTTTCGGATGACTAAGTTCATTTGACAAATTTTTGAATGAGCAGTTCTAAGACTAAAAAGAGTAGGGTGAGCCACACAAACCATTTCCAGATTTGCGTATCGGTTCTATCGGTTTGAATGGTGTTGAACACCGATTCGATATCGTCACTATTTTGATAACCAACTGTAATATCCGGATTGGCTAAACTCAAATTGCTTTCGGTGCGATTGTAATTAAAGCTGATGTTTTCAACCGGATTTGTACCGTTAAAAATACCAAAATTTCCGGCTTGTACAGGCTGTTCAGCAAAGGTCATTTTTACTTTGGTATTCAACAATTGTTGCACCGGTATAAAACTTTCGTCTTTGTTTTTAACGGTCAAAATTTCATCTTTCGATAATAATGTTTCCACTACAAACGGCTGATTTTCGCCTATAGTCAAAGCCGTCACGCCCGATTTCTGACTGCTTTGCGCCATATTGTAGAAAGTCGGTACTACTAACGGCGAATTCTGGAAATTACTATTGCTTTTAGCAATTGGTGCTGCAAAAACATAAACGGAAGACAACGGATTACTGATAGATGTCAAGAAAGCACTTTGATCTTCGTAAGTCAATATTGCCGGAGTATTGCTACTAATACTAAAAGCTGATTTGGTAGAAGGATATTGAAAATTATCCACCTTTTTTTCAAACACATTGCTAAACAAGGGGTGATTGAAATTGATTTTTGTCACCTTTTTATCACCACTAGTCAAAGCTTTCAATTGAATGGCACCGAAGTTTGACAAGAAAGCATTCATAGTAGTTAAATTGCTTTCTTGCGCCGGAATAACCGTCACATTTCCACCTTTATTGACAAATGATTTTAAGGTAGTTTGTAAAGCTTGCGGTATGTCTTTTAATTCATTGAGGACTATGGCGTCTTGTTTTTCCAGTAAATTATAATCCAAATTCGCCAACGGGAAATTGGTGTAGTTGAATTCATCTGCCGTGTAAATTCGCGCTAAGAAATTACTTTTCTCATTATCACCTATGCTGATAACATTGGTTTTGCTGGGTTTTGAAATGCTGAAGTAATACGTATTGTCATACTCCAAACCTTTATCGGTAATTGAAGCATGGCCGTGAAAATCTTCTTTCGGAATGGTAAATTTAACCAATTGACTCTTTGCATCGCCATCAAAATTCACCACAGTTTTAGCCGTCAATTTAGTCTGATTGTAAAGCGCAATCGGCAACGAAGAAATTTCGCCATTGGCCGATAACTTGATGGCGATTTCATAAAAACTGTCTAAGTTTTGTTGGATGTAAATGCTGTCAATTGAAGCATTATTTTTTTGTTCGGCTTCCGGTATAATGAAATAAACGTTGTCTTCTTTTTTGAAACTTTTCGATTCATTGGCTTGTACACCAACGGCATCGGTAATCACTACTATGTCTTTGTTGAAAGCCGATTTCCGAGCATTGACTTTAGCAATCAAGTTATCCAATCGGAAAGGCGTTGCGCTGTATTTTAAATCCTGCAACTCTTTCTGAATCGATTTAATATCGGTATTCCAAAAGGTTTCCGAATTGGTAATCAATGAGAAATTCTGCGATTCCGGCGTGTGTTCCAATAACTCTTGTACGGCACGTTTGAGCAATTCGCCTTGCTGGCCTTTGGCTTGCATACTATACGAATTGTCTAAAATGATGTACATTTCGTTAGTTGCCTTTGCGCTTTCTTTGGCGGTAAAAAAAGGTTGTGCAAATGCTAAGATCAAGCAGGCCAATAAGAGTAAACGAGTAACAAGCAACAGCCATTTTTTAATGGTCGAACTCTTGCGGGTTTGTATGGAAAGCTCTTTCAGGAATTGTACGTTGGTAAAATACTCCTTTTTAAAACGTCGCAATTGGAATAAATGCACCAAAATTGGAATCACCAATAAAAAGAGAAAATATAGGATTTCCGGGTGTTTGAATTGCATTTAGTAAAAGTTTATCAAAAATAGCACTTTTTATGATTTTACCTAAGTGTTTAAGACAATTTTAGCGGTACTTTTATTTCTTTTTACGTTTGGCCGCTCGGTTTTTCAATATGTTCCGATTCACCGAAGAATTGGTTTTCTTTTTAGTTTTAGAAGGTCCGCCTAAATTAACTTTTTTATTCTTCTCTTTCTTTTCGTGAAAGGAAGCGCCGCCTTCTAATTTGGGTTTCTTCAACAAGAATTTCATTTTCTTTTTCTTGTCTTTTTCAAACTCCAATAAGCGTTCGGCTATGATAACAGTATCCGGTAATTCGATGAATTCGATTTCCTTTTCCATCAACATTTCGGCTTCAATCATGATTTCTTCTTCTCTCGGACTAATCAAACTGATGGCAATACCCGATTTATCCGCACGACCGGTTCTACCGATACGGTGAATGTATTGTTCGGGAACTTCCGGAAACTCTACGTTGATGACATGCGTAATATCTGATATATCCAAACCACGCGCCATAACATCGGTCGTGACTATACCTCTGATTTCACCGGCTCTGAAATTGGCCATAGTTTGCAAACGATAATTCTGTGATTTATTAGAGTGAATAATCCCAAATTGCTCAGGATAAATTTCTTCCAATTTATCGGCTAACAAATCGGCTGTCTTTTTATTATTCACAAAAAGCAACACGCGTTCAAAAGCTTCGTCTTGAAGCAAATCGGCTATAAAATTGACTTTAGTCAGGAAATTAGGCACTTTGTATCCCAATTGTTCTATTTTTTCCAAGGGTGTTCCGCTCGGTGCCAAGGAAACTTCTTCCGGAAAATCGAAATATTCTTCCAGCATTTCATCCACGTCATCGGTCATTGTAGCCGAAAATAAGATGTTCTGGCGTTTGCCTTTGAGCATGGTTAGGATGGAAGTGACTTGAAAGCGAAAACCTAAATTCAGAATCTCATCAAACTCATCGATGACTAATTTCTGCAAATTGTCAAAGCGAACCACATTGTCTAAGGCCAAATCCATGATTCTTCCCGGAGTACCGACTAAAATGTCAATACCTTGATAAACTGCGGTTTTCTGCGTATTGATGTTCACACCTCCGTAAACGCCCAAGGTACGAACCGACATGTATTGGCTGAGTTTTTCGACTTCGGCGGCTACTTGTACTACCAATTCACGGGTTGGTACTATGATTACAACTCTCGGCGTATCGGTAGCGGCAAATTTCCATTGTTTTAATATGGGTAACAGATACGCAAAAGTTTTTCCGGTACCGGTTTGGGCAATTCCCATCACATCGCGTCCCGACATAATTACGGGAAAGGCACGTTCCTGAATGGGTGTTGGTGTAGTTAACCCTAATTCGTCAACGGCTTTTTGTAATGATTTCGGAAGATTGAATAGCTCGAAAGTGCTCATGGCTTAGTGAATTTCGGGCAAAGGTACGGAATTGAAAATAAACCTTAAAAGCCTTCGAAAACGCCTAAGCCAAATAAGGCAAAATCGTATTTCACCGGATCTATAGGGTCTAATTGGCGTAACGAAGTATCTAATTCTGCTAAAGCTTTGCCATCGTTTTGTTTACGGTTAAGCAAACCTAATTTTCTTGCCACATTCCCGGAATGTACATCGAGCGGACAAGATAAAACGGAAGTAGGAATGTTTTGCCATAACCCAAAATCAACGCCATTGTTGTCTTTTCGAATCATCCATCGCAAATACATATTGATACGTTTGGCAGCAGAACCTTGTGTCGGATCTGAAATATGCTTAGTAGTTCGAGGTAAATGTGGCACAGAGAAGAACTGTTTTTTGAAAGCAGCAATGGCATTTTGCATGGAATCGGATTCCTGATGCTGGGTAAAAAAATGTTCCAAACCACCTTGATTCTGATACAATTGTTGTAAACCAATAACAAAAGTTTTAAAATCTATCCCGTTAAAGGTTCGGTGCACAAATGTTATCAGGTTTTCTAAGTGATGTTCCTCATGATTCATGACGAAGTCGTAAGGCGAATTGCCCATCAAATCCATCATTCGATTGGCATTGTTGATAATCATTTTGCGATTGCCCCAAGCGATGGTTGCTGTGAGAAAAGCGGCAATTTCTATATCTTCTTTATGGATGAATTGATGCGGAATCTGAATTGGATCGCTTTCTATGAATTTAGGATTATTGTAAAGCACGACTTTCTCGTCCAAAAAATCTTTGAGTTCTGATTTAGTCATGTCATTTTACTTTTTGAGCTTTAAAACCTTCACTTAAGGTTTGACCACGCCTTTGCGGAATCACGTGAAAATAAGTTTGGAAATAATCCAATTGTGCTTTGCTGACCGTTGGTAAAGCACCATTTCCGGTTATCCAGAACAATTCGGTGTTTTGCGGTGTATTGTAGTTTAAATTGCCTTTGGTTTCGGTGGTGTATGCGATGTTACTCTTACTATTTGGTTTCGGAAAAATAAAATTCTCCGCTTCAAAGGTGTTGTTTTGCATTAGCATGGTATTGTTGGTCAAGCTGCCGAACGACATCGGAACTAACACTAAAACAGCACAACCAAGGCAACTTAAACCCAACAAGGACAAGATTATTTTTTCTTTAGACAAGAGCGCAGCAAGTACTAACAATCCGAAGAAAATAGTGAAATACACGTAGAATCGGTATTGAGGCGAACTCAGCATCAACAAAATTAAAAGTACAATAAATACCCAATAAATAGGTGTTAAACCTTGTTTGGGATAATATTTTTTGAGGATAAATGGTGTTATGATGAGTAATACTATTGTTGTAATTCCAATAAGACTATCAATTCCGTTTAGCCAAAAGTAGTGCTTCAAAATGTTTAACCATGAAGCTTGTTCGAAAGTGCCAAACGGTAAATAAAAAGAATGCATCATGCCGTGACTGAAAAAATATGACAGGATGTCTTTCGGTAACATATAATCCGCATCGGAATAGGGTAAGAATGTTAGCGGATACAAAGGGTAACCCGTCAGTATACTGTTTTTAATCACAAACAGAAATAATACCAATCCAGCGAGCAATCGGATGGCAATGAGTTGGTTGTTGATTTGTTTGTAATGTTTGATCCAAACGATAATCGGCAAAAGCAAAAGAACAAACGCTGTTATTTTAATGTAGGTAGCAAACAATAGTAATACACTCAGGAGTTTGAGTTTTTCAGTAGGATTTTCTGCCGAAGTGTAAATAAAAAACGCCAAGAAAGCGATGCTGTAAACCGCTAAATCCGGTGATGGCGCGTTGACAAATTGGAATAAAAACAGGTAGCTCAAAGGCAACAATCCGAAAGCCAAGTCAATTTTGTTTTGGGTTACCCAATAAGAGTGAAGTCTTTCAAAAGCCCAAAAGTTCATTAGTAACAGTAAAAAGCCATTTAAGTCGTTGAAGTTATTGTACAGAAAAGACAGTGAATACGCGCTTTGGGCAATATGCCAACCACTGGTTTGTCCAAAAAATAAGTGCAAATTCGCCAAACCGGGAACCAAACCGTATTCGTTCAGCCATGTTATCGTTTGGATGTAGTAGGTTTCATTGTCAACTATAAATGGGGAAGTAGCAGATTGGGCCAATATTAAAATACTACTCAGTGTAAAGAATGATTTCAACGGTATAGAAAAAGTACTCAATGATTTAACGCTTGTTTTCCCTAACAACTGCCAATCGACTCTAAAATAATAACCCGAAATTAAAGAGATAGTGGTTAAAATAACCGTAAATCCTAAGCTGATTGGTCCGAAAATAGCCCAAAGACTGGCTAATAATGTTACCGCAAACAATCCTAATACAGTGGTAATGGTGAGGTTTCGCACCGGAATTCCCAATAGTTTTGAAAAGCTTATTCCTAAACTTGCAGCAGTGACAAAAATAAACAACCAACTCAACAGGATAAGCGCCATAACATCAAACAATTAAGCCGTCTTTCATGACTAGTTTACGATCGGCCATGTTAGCCAAATCTTCGTTGTGTGTGACAATTACAAAGGTTTGTCCGAACTCATCGCGCAACTTGAAAAACAATTGATGTAAGTTTTCGGCAGAGGCCGTGTCTAAATTTCCGGAAGGTTCGTCGGCAAAAATCACTGCTGGTTTGTTGATCAAGGCACGAGCTACAGCCACGCGTTGTTGTTCACCACCGGAGAGTTCGTTAGGCTTGTGTTGACTTCTTTCGGCCAATCCTAAATAGGTTAATAATTTTTCAGCTTCGGCTTCAGTAGCGGTTTTATCTTTACCTGCTATGTAAGCCGGAATACAAACGTTTTCCAATGCCGTAAATTCAGGTAACAATTGGTGAAATTGAAAAATAAAACCCAAGTGTAGATTTCTGAATTTAGAAAGCTCTTTGTCGTTCATTTTCAGAACGTTTTCATTGTTTATTTCAAGTGAAGTATTGTTGGTTTTTGTAGCATTGTCTAAGGTGCCTAAGATTTGTAATAGGGTTGTTTTTCCGGCACCGGAAGCGCCGACTATGGAAACAATTTCTCCTTTCTTAATGTGTAAATCAACACCTTTCAGCACCTGTAAATTGTCGTAATATTTGTGGATGTTTTTGGCCGTAATCATCAGTCGAATTTTTCACAAAGTAACAAAGTATTTTGCTTTATAAACTTTGAATCAATTTTTTTTATCGTTGAATAAGTAATAAAGTTATGTTAATTACTTTTTTCTGTTTAATCATTTCGTACTTTTGTTGAACAAAATATTAATTCTTATGAACACTACCATTGAAAAAGAATTATTTGAACTGATAGGCGACAATCATCAAATGACTTCTGCAGACACACCGCTTAGACCTGATGCTTTCGATAAATCAGATGCTGACAAGAAAAAAGTAATTGAGCACCATTTCCACCAAATAATGCAGGAAATGGGATTAGATATGAACGATGACAGTTTAAGAGGAACGCCACATCGTGTGGCCAAAATGTTTATTGACGAAATTTTCTCTGGCTTGAATCCGGCGAATAAACCAAAGATATCTGTTTTTGACAACTCTTATCAATACGATAAAATGTTGGTGGAAGCCGATATTAGTTTTAACTCAACTTGCGAACACCATTTCTTACCTATCATTGGTAAAGCTCATATTGGTTACGTTTCCAGTGGAAAAGTAATCGGTTTGTCAAAATTGAATCGCATTGTAGATTATTACGCTCGTCGTCCGCAAGTGCAAGAGCGTTTGATCATGCAAATTTTTAACGAATTAAAAACCGTTTTAGATACCGAAAGCGTTATTGTAGTAATGGAAGCTAAGCATTTGTGTGTTTCCAGTCGTGGCATCGAAGATGAGAGCAGCTACACTTCAACCATACAATATGGAGGTATTTTTAACGATAAAGATAACCGCAATGATTTCTTCAACTTAATAAAGGAGAAATAGATTTTTAGTTAATTAAGTATTTTTTGGGTAAAAGTCCCGGGTAATTTTTACTCGGGATTTTTTTTGTCCGGAAATAAAAAACCCAAGCCCATGCTTTTAAGCATCTTTTTTTCAAACGCCCAAAAGAAAGCGAATTGCCCGAAAATAAATCCGTAAGTAACTAACAAAACTTGGTAAATAGGGAAGATGAGTACTATGTAAAGCGGATAATAAATCCAGTTAGAAACTTCGCCTTTTACAATCCCGAAAAACTGTAAAAAGGGTTTAGAAAGATAAGCCGCAGAAGAACCGGTTAAAGCAAACACTACGATAATGACAAATACCTGCCAATTCGATTTGATGTTCCAGCGTTCTTTAAAACTTGCCATAAGGTAATTTTTGGTAAAGATAACAGTTTATTGAACGGGAACAAATCCGCCAAGTCTTTGATTGTATCGATTTTGAAAATAAATAAAGTAATTGTAAATCAAATAATTAACTTCATAACCATAATGTATAGTAGGCTGATAATCAATAGTCATCATGTATAAATTTGAATCATACCGCAACGGTTGTGAAGCCCGAAGGTTCCATTCGGCGACATACATTTGGTTTTTAATTTCCAAAAAACTTTCCGAATAATAGCCTCTTGGTCGCGCTCTTCCGGCCAACCAAGAACTGAATCCCGGATCAATAATAATCACTTCGTACTCTAAACTGTCGTTGGCAATTTTAACCGTGTCCGATACTTTGGCCAATGGATTTCCGGGAGTATCAGCAACTGTTTTGGTGCTATTACAACCAATGATAATCAAAAGCAAACCGATAACAGCAACTAAAGTTTTCATACACTCAATTTGATATAAAGTTAAGCATATTCATCCATACTAATTGTTTTAAAGATGTTAAAATAAAAAAGCCACACTTTTTAGTATGGCTTCATTTTTATGCTTTTTCCGATTGTAGCAGACTCATAATCTGTTCTGCCAATTCGGTACCAATTCGGTCTTGCGCTTCCAAAGTCGCCGCGCCAATATGTGGCGTCAACGAAATTTTCGGATGCATCAATATTTGAATTTCCGGAGTAGGTTCTTTTTCAAACACATCCAAACCGGCAAACAATACTTTTTCGCTGTCTAAAGCTTCCACCAAAGCCACTTCATCAATCACACCACCACGGGCACAATTCACGATGCCAACGCCATCTTTCATCATCGCTAATTCTTCTTTTCCAATCACGTAACCTTCCTGAGCCGGAACGTGAAGCGTAATAAAATCGGCATGTTTGAATACTTCTTCTATAGGTTCAGTTTCAAATTCAACGTTGATAAATTGACCGTTGTAAAAATCTACTCTAACTTCAGCTTTATCTACAAATTTATCTGCGGCAATCACTTTCATGCCTAACCCTAAAGCCATTTTAGCTACGGCTTGCCCAATTCGGCCAAAACCAATAATACCCAAGGTTTTTCCCCGCAATTCAATGCCGTTAGCATAGGCTTTTTTCAAACCATCAAAATTAGAATCGCCTTCCAAAGGCATATTTCGGTTCGAATCGTGTAAAAAGCGAACACCGGTAAACAAATGCGCAAACACCAATTCGGCCACACTTTCCGATGAAGAGGCCGGTGTATTAATCACATGTACACCTTTAGAACGGGCATAAGCTACATCAATGTTGTCCATTCCAACACCGCCGCGACCAATAATCTTTAAACCCGGGCAAGCGTCAATAATATCTTTTCTAACCTTAGTAGCACTGCGCACTAACAATACCGAAACATCGTTGGCATTGATATAATTGGCCACTTGTTCTTGCGCCACTTTAGTAGTAATCACTTCAAATCCGCCTCTTTCTAAAGCTTTGATACCGCTTTTTGAAATTCCGTCGTTGGCTAATACTTTCATTTTTAGTTGTATGTTATAAGTTGTATGTTGTTTTTTGGGAAGCTTAATCCGGCTTTTCGTTCCAATCTTTTTGTTTTAAAGAAAAAAAAAAAGGATTTCACCCCGATGCTTCGGGGCAATCCGGGCTAGGGCTATTGTGCTAACTGCGACTGGTTGCTGTAAACCGATTCAAATTCTTTCATCACATCTACCAACACTTGAACACTTTCCAGCGGCAGTGCATTGTACATCGAAGCGCGATAACCGCCTACCGAACGGTGTCCTGTAATTCCGGAAATGCCGGCTGCTTTCCACATTTTGTCGAATGATTCCTGAAGTTCCAGATTTTCCAACAAGAAAGTCGCATTCATAAAACTTCTGTCAGCTACCGCAGCGGTACCTTTAAACATGGTATTTCTGTCTATTTCATTGTAGAGCAAATTGGCTTTCGCTTCGTTTACTTTTTCAATGGCGGCAATGCCACCTTGGTTTTTCAACCATTGCAAGGTTAACAAGCAAGTGTATACTGCAAAAACCGATGGTGTATTGTACATGCTTTCGGCTTTAATGTGTTTTTGATAATCTAAGATACTTGGAATCGCACGACCGGTTTTGCCTAAAATTTCTTCTTTGACTACAACCAAGGTTGTTCCTGCGGCGCCCATATTTTTCTGCGCTCCGGCATAAATCAAGTCAAATTGAGAGAAATCCAAGGTACGTGAAAAAATGTCTGAACTCATATCACAAACCACCGGAACACCCGTTTTAGGAAACGATTTCATTTGGGTTCCGAATATGGTATTGTTACTGGTACAATGAAAATAATCCACGTCAGTCGGGATGCTGTAATCTGTTGGGATGTGATTGTAATTTTGAGCTGCAGAAGATGCAACAACTATCGTTTCACCAAACAATTTAGCTTCTTTGATGGCGTTGTTCGCCCAAGTTCCGGTATCCAAATAAGCGGCTTTGCCATCCGTCTTCATCAAATTGTATGGTACCATCAAAAATTCCAAACTCGCACCACCTTGTAAGAACAACACTTGATAGCCCTTATTTTCCAAGCCTAAAAGTTCCAAAACCAAAGCTCTGGCTTCTTCCATAACGGCTACAAAATCTTTACTGCGGTGGGAAATTTCCAAGATAGACAACCCCGAGTGGTTAAAGTCTAATACGGCTTGAGCCGATTTTTCAAAAACTTCTTGAGGTAATATGCAAGGACCGGCGCTGTAGTTGTGTTTTTTCATAATAGCATTTCCAAAAAATTAAAGCGCAAATTTCGGAAATAGGGTTAAAATAAGCGGTTAGAATTCCGCAATAATAAGGTGATGTTATTAACGAAAACGTTTTAGTTGATAATTACCTAAAAGCTATTTTTTAATTATTTTCCTTGTGATTATTTCATTATTATGAAATAAAATTTTAAAAAAATAAGCACCTTTAGTTAAATTTGTTAAATCAATTGTTTCAAAATTGGATTTAATTGTAGCTATCTTTTTTCCGTCAATTTGAAAAATAGAAACGTTTTCTATTTTGTCAATAAAATCATTTTCTATATGTAAAATGTCCTTTGTTGGATTGGGATAAAAATAAAATGAATTCAAAAAGTTTTCTTCTAAACTCAAAGTTGTGTCAGCATAGTAAGCTCTTCCGGTTTGTGTAGGACCTGGGCTAAATTCCCCCGGACAACCTATTATTAAGTTACTGCCTTCCAATGCCAAAGAAGAACCGAAATAATCGTCAATCTGAGCATTAGTTTCATTGCTGTAGATTGGTGCTTGACTCGTCCAGATACCATTAACTTTTTTATAGTGTAGCAATGCAAATTTTCTGCTCAATTGAAGTATGTAGGTGTTGGAACCTAAAAATATATTCTCATTGTTTACAACAATTTCATCATAAATTTGGTCATTCAAAGGTATTTGAAACGAAGAGTTTAAAACCCAATTATTATCGCTGAAATCATAAATTGATACCAAGCCGGATGTATCATCTACAATATACAATTGGGAATTATATAATTTGAAATTGAATATTTGATTTGGATTATAATTAAAGGTACTTTGATAATTCCAAAGATTATTTACCATATTGAAACTATAGATTTTGGTGCTATTATATCCGTTGTAGTGTCCGGAAGAAATTAATAACTGATTGTTAGCAATTTCAATTTTTGTTCCCAAGTCGGTTTCATTTGCTACTGATAACGTTTGTGATAAGGTCCAAACGTTATTGTCCAAATCAAACACGTAAACATTATTTTTAGATGAAATATACAGCCTGTTATTAAATAATTTTACATAGCGGCCGAAATTATCATTAGCTGTATTGTTTACAGATGTTATTTTTTGATGAAACTGATAATTTCCATTTATTTTTTTGTAAAGATAAACAGCGCCTAAATTTGAATTATTTGCTCCTTGGTTTTGTGCTCCGATAGCTATTTTATCATTCTCTTTAGAAATTGAACTTCCAAACTTATCCGGACCACTAACATCTGACTCGATTAATACATCAGTTTGTATTAAATTGTTATCAGTAAAGTCAAATACATAAACTTTACCAAGTTGATTAAAGGAGTTGTTATAGCCACTTGATACAACTACATCATTGTTGTTAATCTCAACTTTCCGGCCAAAATAATTGCCACTTGCACCAAAAGTTGGATAAAAGGAACTCACTTGTAATTGTGAAAAAATGAGTTGTGAAAATAGTAGTAACCAAATGTTTTTCATAAAAAATTGATTTTAAATCAAATTTAAAAAACATTTTTATTAAAGTAAGAAAAAACTATAATTTAATCAAGAATTGTAAAGTGTCTACATTATCCGCATAGTCCCAAAGTTCCGGCTGCTGGGTTTTTCCAAACGGAATACTGTTAGGCGTCAAACCATTGGAAACCACACACTGAATTTGCTCTTTATCATTTTCCAATCTCAGCTTTATCTGTTCTAAATCATCGTAGTATTCATAAAAAACAGAGGAAATAGGAGAGGCGTAGCTGCTGTCTTCTTTCAAGGTAAGGAATTCGTTATCGAGTAATTTAAAATTACTCATCAGGAAAACAGCTTTATTGTAGTCGTAGTTATTGGAATATTTCTCGTAAAAAATAACATCTTTGTATTCGTATATGGCTTTAAAAAAAGGCTGAAAATCGTAGTCTTTCGGTACAAAAAGTTTGGAAACGTTGCGACAACCTAAGCCATAGTATCGGAAAATATCTTCGCCTAAATGCACTAAATCTTCATGTCTTTCTTTCCCGGTTAATAGCGCTACCGAATTGCGGTTTTTGCGAATGATACTCGGTTTGTCTTTAAAATAGAATTCGAAATAACGGGCAGTATTGTTGCTCCCGGTAGCGATTACGGCATCAAAATTTTCCAATTTTCCGTCGGTAAAAGTGATGTAGTTGTCCATTTCCGGTGATACAGTTACCAAATATTGGGCTAAAAACTTTATCAAATGTTGATCGTTAGAAGAAGTTTTGACCAACACTTTATGTCCTGATATCAAAACCGAAATGAAATCGTGAAAACCTACCAGCGGAATATTTCCGGCCAAAATCAAACCTACAGTTTTAGGTTGGATGGTAGAGAAATCGTATCGTGACAACCAAGTATTTAAATTGTCCTCTGTTAAGGCTTTGGCCCAAGATTGCACTGCATGACACACTTGTTCCGGTGTAAACCAACCGTTATGTGATTGGGATAATTGAATCAAATCCACAAACGCATCGAAGTACAAATCGTTGTGCAATACGCCTTCTTTTTTTTGATTTTGGTCTACATTAAATTGACTCAAAAACTGACCTAATGCGATAAAACAATTTTTTTTCTCGATTTGTAACATGAGTGACTTGTTTATGAATGGTTTTGATTGTAATTTTGTGCAAAATTAGTGAAAAAGTAATGAGTAGGAAGTGTTGGGTTGGGAGTAATTTTAAAACGCCTCGCTCAAAAATCTCTGAACTCTGAACTACAAACTCCAAACTACAAAAAGATGGCTATCATAATAACTGACGAATGCATTAACTGCGGGGCTTGTGAACCGGAATGTCCGAATACCGCAATTTATGAAGGTGCCGATGATTGGCGCTACAAAGACGGGACTAAGCTAAGAGGGAAAGTTGTTTTACCAGACGGTACCGAAGTAGATGCTGATGCTGCACAAACTCCTATTTCCGATGATATTTATTACATCGTACCCGGAAAGTGTACAGAATGTAAGGGTTTCCATGAAGAACCACAATGTGCCGCGGTTTGTCCGGTGGATTGTTGTGTTCCTGATGACAATCATGTAGAAAGTGAAGAGACTTTATTAAATCGTCAATCTTTCTTGCATAACGAATAAAAAAAATCCTGAGCTTAAACTCAGGATTTTTTTTTGGTTTTTAGAATCTGAAATTCATACGAGCGTAATAAAAGGCACCTCCGAATCCCATTTGTACCGCATCCCAATAGCCACCGGCTTCTACCCAGTCGTCTTGTTGATCAGGGTATACATTGAATAAATTGTTGCTTCCCACAATCAATTTGGTGTTTTTAGATAAATTGAATCCCAAAGTCAAATCGGTTACAATTTTCACACCATAAGTATCGGTAGCCGCTTTGATTTGGTTGGCGAACGAACCGTAATCGGCTACGTCTTCATACATTTGGTAATCCAACAATTTTACTTCACTGAAACGGGTAAATGCCAAACCGGCGTCAAACCATTTGCGAGCATAATTCAAATTCAAGCTGAATTTGTTGTCCGGTGCAGAAGCTAAAAGGAAAGCTTTTTCTCTTTCACCGAAAAAAGTCTGTTCGTCTAAAGTGCCATTATTTACCGCGTCTACTTTCATATTGTTAATGTTACCAACTAAAGTAGCACCAAAAGAATTATCGCCGATTTTTTTCTTCCAAGCAATTACCACATCCAATCCTGTTGTTTTGGTATCAACGCCATTCACAAAGAACTGGGCTTGATCTACGCCAATGTTCAAAGCCGAAGCATCGAAATAGCCGGTCAATACAATTCTGTCTTTTACATTCACCATATAACCGTCAATTGTTGCGGTGAAATCTCCGTAACTAGCAGTAAAACCCAAAGAGCCGTTGATGGCTTTTTCTTCATTAAGCTTGCCAATACCGAAAGCTTGGGTAACCGGACTGTTATTAGGAGATAATAATATCTCTGAAGCACCGGTGGAGGAGAAGTTAGTAAATCTTAAGTTATAGTAAATCTGCGCCAAAGAAGGTGCTCTAAAGCCTGAACTGATAGAACCTCTAAAGTTAACATTACCGCCTGTTTTTAGTCGAGCTGCAATTTTTCCGTTTAAAGTACTTCCGAAGTCGCTGTAGTTTTCAAAGCGTAAAGCAGAAGATACCATAAAATTATCGCTCACATCCAACTCGCCATCGGCATACAAAGAAACATTGGAACGACTTCTGTTTACGACATTATCCGGACTGTATCCGGGAAATCCTTGTGAACCGCCCGGTCTTGGATCGCCGGTATTCGGATCGGTTGGGATGGTTTGGTTAAGCGGATCAGTGATAGGTTGACCGTTTACATCATACGTGGCATACGAACCTTCTTCACCGGCAAATATGGTGAATTGTTCCGTGCGGTATTCGGCACCAAAGGCCAAGTTAAAACCGTTTAAAATGCTGTCGTAGTTTTTAGATAAATCCAAATTTACCGTATTCTGACTCAACGTATGGCCACCCGCATCAAACTCGGTAGGCGAAGCTTCCTCCAATGAAGCATTCAAAGTACCTTTGATGAAATAATGGAAGCTGTTTTTACCGAAAGTATTGCTGATATCCACATTCCAACCGCCGGCAGTTTTGGTTCTGAATCCGGCAGAAATCGAATTATCAACAATTAAGGAAGTAATTCTTGGCGTAAATCCATTAGGATAAATATCGGTAACAATTCTCGGTGAAGGATTGTTTCTGGTAAACGCATAAGCATCAGTGTTTCTGAAATTTCTTCCACCAAAAGCGTAGAATTTAGCCTTGTCGGAAACCGGTATAGCTGCATTGACGAAGAAGTTAAAGCCTTCGATAGCCGCTTCTCCAAAACCTCTTCTGAAATCAAAACCCGGACGCAAGGTTTTGTCTTTGTTAATGTATTCGGCGGTAAAGTTCGCAAACCCTCCGTTATCACCAATTTTAGTTCCGTAATTGGTGGTTACTTTGATGGAATTCCCGTCAAAACTTCTGCCGTCGGCTAACTTATTGCCATCGGCATTGGTGTCTAAAAAGTTGTCTCCGGTGTTAGGTGTGCCTGCCGGGAAATTGCCGTCAGCTTTGGTACTGTATGCCCCGTAACTTATGGTTCCGGTCAATTCGTCTACGTTGTCATTCAAAACAATATTGATAACTCCGGCTATCGCATCAGAACCATACTGAGCCGCTGCCCCGTCGCGCAAGATTTCGATTCTTTTGATGGCACTGGCTGGTATAGCGTTCAAATCGGTTCCGGTATTACCGCGACCACGAGTTCCGAACAAGTTAATCAAAGACGATTGGTGTCTTCTTTTGCCATTGATTAACACCAACGTTTGATCCGGTCCCATTCCACGCAGCGTAGCAGGATCCACGTGGTCTGCGCCATCAGAACCTGATTGTTTGTTGGCATTAAACGAAGGTGCCGCATATTGTAGCAATTCATTGATTTCCAACTTACCACTTTGCGTAGTTACACTTTTAACATCGATGATGTCAATGGGAACCGCCGAATTCACTACCGTTCTTTTGGAATTTCGTGAACCTACAATTTTAATTTCTTGGAGTTGATTCACTTTGGTTGAGTCGTTTGACGATGCACTAGGTTTGTCTTGCGCCGCCAAATACCCAAATTGCAGTGAGAATAATAAAAGGGTAATTTTTTTCATAAGAGTTTGGTTAGAGGTTAATAGCTGCAATTTACAGTTTTTAAGTTGCTCTTTTAACATTTTTATTAAAACTATTTTAACAAATTAACTAACAAATAAAGGTTTTTATAAAATATAATAATTTTGATTAAATTTGCTCAAACCCAATCTGAGAATGAAACATTACTACCTTCTTTTTTTGCTGATTTTTGGTTGGACAGTTTCGGCACAAAACGTCGAGATAGCAATAATACTCAAAGACGCCGATACCAATTTACCGGTTGAAGACGCTACCGTTTTCGTTTTAAAAACCAAGCAATCATTGTTGAGCAACAGCGAAGGTAAAGTGACTTTCGTTCTAAATGGTTCGTCTAACATTCAGGTTACCCATTCTTCCTATGCTAAAGTGACTGTACGGTCATCAGCCTTGCTCAAAACAGACAATGTTATTTACTTAAAAAGTACAGTAAATGATTTGGATGAAATTATTGTGACCAAACAACATCCGCAAAAGATATTGAAGAATTTGGTGGATAATTCTATAAAAAAGTTAACCGTTCCGGCGCGCTTGAAAGTCTATACGAGAGAGTTTTTTAAAATGGATGGGAATTACACCTATTACAACGACGGATTGATGAATTTTCAATTGTTTGGAAAAGATAAAAACTTTAAAAGCAATATTCTAGTTGAGCAAAACAGGGCTTTCGGTCTGGTTTATGATCAAATTAACAGTGATGTTTTGGGATACAATCTCAACGATATCATGGAGAATTACTATAATTTCAAATACATAGATCCCATTACAGATATTGGCGGGAAAAAGAAATACGACTACGTTATTAAATCGTATTCAGCCAATCAAGATTTCAACATCATGATTGTTACGCCAATCGATAATACAAAATCATTGCGGGATGATTTCAAGATTATTTATGATTGGAAGAAGAAAATCATCATTGAAATCAATACCACAGTATCGCCAACAACATTATCCAATGTAAAAGAGAAAAAAGCGGTTGGTTCCAAGAATATTTATAAGTCGACTTTCAAAGCGATTTACCGTTTGGAAGGTGAAAATTATTATTTAGTCAGTTCTAAAGAAGAAATTGGTTTTGAGCGAGTTGAAAAAAATAAAACCACTGATATTGAAGTCAGAAATTATTTTGTAACCACCAATTTCAGCAATCAAAATTACAGTTATAAAGAAAGTGAAGTCTTTAAAGATAAAACATTGTACAATAAGAAAAATGTCATTCTGTCTCCTTATTGGGATATTTCCGGGTTGAGTACTACGGATGAAGAGCAAACCATCATTAATGACTTGCAGGATCGAAAACCTTGAGCTTAGTTTGTACTTTGTTACTTGGTTTTATTGCGCTATATTTGCGCACTTTTAAAATACTTCATTCATGAAAGCAGGAATTGTAGGATTACCAAACGTAGGGAAATCAACTTTATTTAATTGTTTGTCTAATGCGAAAGCACAAAGTGCAAACTTTCCGTTTTGTACCATTGAACCCAATATTGGAGTGGTAAATGTTCCTGATCCGAGAATCAACAAACTAGAAGAATTGGTTAAACCGGAGCGCGTACAAATGGCCACCGTTGATATTGTTGATATCGCCGGGTTGGTGAAAGGCGCCAGTAAAGGAGAAGGTTTAGGAAATCAATTCTTGGCCAACATCAGAGAGTGTAACGCCATTATCCACGTATTGCGTTGTTTTGATAACGATAATATCGTTCACGTTGACGGTAATGTAAATCCGATTCGCGATAAAGAAACTATTGACATAGAGTTGCAATTAAAAGACTTAGAAACAGTTGAAAAGCGCTTGGAAAAAGTCAACCGCGCTGCCAAAACCGGTAACAAAGAAGCACAAACAGAAAAAGCCTTGTTAGACCGAATTAGAGAAGCTCTTTTACAAGCCAAATCAGCCAGAACTGTTGTACCTCAAAACCACGAGGAAGAAGCTTTAATGGAAGATTTTCAATTAATTACCACCAAACCCGTATTGTACGTTTGCAATGTAAATGAAGAAGCCGCTGCTACCGGAAATGCTTACGTTGACCAAGTGCGTGAATTGGTAAAAGATGAAAATGCAGAAGTAATCGTATTAGCTGTTGGTACTGAAGCCGATATCACCGAGTTAGAGACTTATGAAGAACGTCAAATGTTTTTGGAGGACTTAGGGTTGACTGAGCCGGGAAGTTCTGTATTGATTCGCGCTGCTTATAAGTTATTAAAATTACAAACCTATTTTACTGCCGGTGTTAAAGAAGTTCGTGCTTGGACTATCAACATTGGAGATACCGCGCCTAAAGCTGCCGGAGTAATTCACACCGATTTTGAAAAAGGATTTATCCGTGCTGAAGTTATCGCTTACGAAGACTTTGCAAATTATGGATCGGAGGCCAAAGTTAAAGAAGCTGGAAAATTGAGAGTAGAAGGAAAAGAGTACGTGGTTAAAGATGGAGATGTAATGCATTTCCGATTTAACGTGTAGCATCTTACGCTATAACTTATATAAACAAAGCTACTAAGTAATTTTAGTAGCTTTTTTTTTGTTATTTACAAAAAAAAGACTTTATTTTAACTAGCCCAAAATCAGTATACTATGAAACTTCAACAATTAACTTTAAATCCCGAAGGTGAAGCAAGCTTGCTCTTTACTTCGGATGGATTTCAAGAAAGTGAGGCAAATTTGGTCTTGGCTTTTGGCGAAAGAACTTTTTTAGAAAATAACCAACCTTATTCGTTTTTAAAAAAGCGATATCCCAACAGTACGATTGTTATTTGTTCCACATCCGGACAAATGGCCAATTGCGGATTGGTAGAAAATAGTTTGGTAGTCACTGGCTTGTCATTTGAAAAAACAGCCATCAAAACCGCTCAAGCCGATATTGAACTAAACAGTGATATTCTATCTTTAGGCAATACCATTAAATCTGAATTGTTTTCAGATGATTTGAAATCAATTTTGGTTATTTCTGAAGGTAGTTTTGTTAACGGAACGGAATTGATTACCGAGTTGATTCGGCAAACCAACAATGCTGTTCCGATTTTCGGCGGTTTAGCAGGCGACGAGTATCATTTTGAAAAAACCATAGTCGGACTCAATGCAGATGCCTCTCAAGGTAAAATTGTAGTAATCGGCTTTTACGGTGAACACATTCATTTTGGTTTTGCTTCAGAAGGCGGCTGGAGCGATTTCGGACCGGAACGTGAAGTGACCCAATCCGAGAAAAATGTGTTGTATAAAATTGGCGACCGTTTCGCCTTAGACCTTTATAAAGAATATTTGGGTAAGTATGCCGATGAATTGCCGGGTTCTTCTTTGTATTTTCCGCTATCGATGAAGGAAAATAGTCATTCAAAACCTGTTGTCAGAACCATACTTTCAATAGATGAAAAAAGTAAATCCATGACATTTGCCGGGAATATACCTGTAGGTTCCAAAGTTCGATTGATGAAAGGCAACTTTGATAAATTGGTTGATGCGTCTTACCAAGCTGCTCATGAAATTAAAGAACAACAACAACAAAACCCGCAGTTGGCACTATTGGTTAGTTGTGTTGGTCGGAAAATAGTATTAGGCAATCGAATAGAAGAAGAAATCGAGGCTGTAAAAGAAGTTTTTGGTCCGAATTTATTGGTTTGTGGCTTTTATTCTTACGGTGAAATTTCTCCGACACTCAACAATGTGGCTTGTGAATTACACAATCAAACCATGACGATAACAACACTTTACGAATCTTGATGATCATGGATAAAACTACGATTCACAGACAGCTTCAGAGACAAATCAGCAAATATTTGCCGGAAAACTTAGTGGCTGACCATCCGGAGCTTCAAAAGTTTATTGAAGTCGTCAATCTGTCTTATCAGAATTATGAGAAAGATGCCGAATTGGTGGAGCAGTCGACTCGTTTAAACGATATTGAGTATTCGGAAATCAATCAAAAATTAAAGGCTGAATTAGTTAAGAAAGAAGAAATCCATCAAAAATTAGTCTATGCGATTAACCAACTCAATGACAAAAAAGTAAAAGTTGGTGCAGATGGTAACCTTATTGAACTGCTCAATGTTTTAAATCAGGAAATCGACTTAAAAAAGGAATTCCAGCGTCAGTTGTATTTGGCCAAATCCAATGCAGAAAAGGCGAATGAAGCCAAATCAGATTTTCTATCAGTGATGAGTCATGAAATCCGAACACCGCTCAATGCCATCATCGGTCTGATTTACATCATGGAAAAAGAAAATACGTTGTCGAGTTTCCAGGAAAACATTGAAGTATTAAAGTATTCGGCACAAAATCTATATCTTCTAATCAACAATATTCTTGATTTCAGTAAGATTGAAGCGGGTAAAGTAGAGCTCGAAAATATTCCGTTCGATTTGCCGGAATTAATCCAACAAATTGTCAAGTCGCTTCACATCAAAGCTGAAGAAAATAATGACACCATCGAAATTGAAATAGATAAAAATTTTAAAGGCAATATTGTCAGCGATCCATTGCGAATTGGGCAAATCCTAACCAATTTGATTTCAAATGGTATTAAATTCACTCGAGAAGGTACTATCAAAGTCAGAGTCACGCAACTGGAACAAGACCAATATCATTCTAAATTTAAAATTGAAGTCATCGACAGCGGTATTGGCATAGCCATTGAAAAGTTCCAGCAAATCTTTGAAAAATTTGAACAAGCCGAGAATACAACTACCCGAAAATTTGGCGGCACCGGATTAGGTTTAGTGATTTCAAAAAAGCTACTAAAACTCTTGGATTCCGATATCGAATTGGAAAGCGAAGTAGGGAAAGGATCAAATTTCAGCTTTGTATTGAGTGTGCCTTATTTATCTGATAATAGTACTGTAAATAATGATATGCTTTACCATGACTACATAGAGGAAAACTTAGATGGTTTGCGTGTTCTTTTGGTAGAAGATAATCTAATCAATGTAAAAGTAGCCGAAAAAATACTCTCGCAATGGAACGTTCATGTGGAAGTTGCCTTAAATGGTTTAATCGCCACACAAATGTACGAGTCCGGCAAATACGATATCATTTTAATGGACTTAGCCATGCCGGTTATGGATGGTTATGAAGCGACCATCAATATTCGTTTCCGTGATATCAGCGTTCCGATTATTGCTTTAACTGCCTCAGCATCATACGGCTATTTAGAAAAAGCCATGCTTATCGGAATTAACGAATACATCTTAAAACCATTTAATCCTAAAGAACTCAATTTGAAGTTAAGAAAACACTTCAAAACTTCGGTTTAATATGATTTTTGGTTTATTTACAAGTAGGCTTTTTTTCAATATTTGCCAGCAAATATAACGAACTACATAACACCAGGATTCTTAACTTAATTTGGGATGAAACCGATTATGGTTTAAAAAAAAACATCTTTGATTATTTAATGTAATTTTCCTAAAATTTTCTTAAATTTGAGCGTAATGCAAATTATGCATTTTCACCTAACCGTAGTTAAGATAGCTGTTTATGGTAAATAAGATAAAAGCATCCTTAGAACTTACCTCGCTTATTTTTGTTTTGTCTTGTTTGATTATCGGTATAGGGTTTTACACTATAACAGAAATTAAGGTAATAAACAATAAATCCAAAGAACTTTACAACAACCAATTGATTCCCATGGATCAATTGAGTGATGTACGTTATAATGCCTCTTTAATTAGTGCTACCTTTCATCAAGCCAAAGAAAATCAAATAATTCTTAGTGAACCTTTTACCAAAATTAAAGCTGCTCACGACAAGATTAATTTGAATTGGGCTAACTATTTGAAAACGGATCTAACCGCTGAAGAAATTGAAATCATAAATCAGGTAAAACCACTTTTACAAAAAATATCATTAGCCATAACCGATTTAGAATTAGCTCAGATCCAAACCGATAAAACTAAATTAAGTCAATTGCATGTGAATAATTTGCTCAAGGATTTGAAAGTACTTGAAGCAAAAGTGAGCGTCCTACTGGATTTACAAGTAAAAATCGGTCAAAAAAACTATCTGTCCAACATAGAAGTTTACAAAGGACATCTCAAAATTTTTTATTCAACTTTATTTATTGTTCTGGTGCTGACTTTGCCATTTTCTTATTATATAATCAGAAAAAATTCCAGAATTATTAAAAACTTTAATTTAGGTCGTACCAAATTACACTTAACCGAAGAGAACTACCGCAATCTCATTGAATATGCCGGCGAAGCCATTTTAATTCTCAATGAAAAAACCGAGATTGTTGATGTAAATGAATTAGCTTGTAAGCTTTTCGGCTATCAAAGAAGCGAACTTATAGGTCTTTCAACTTCCAAATTAATTGCTCCTAATGATTTTAACAATCACCGTGACAACATTACAAATGTCAAAAAGAACAAAATTGCCATTATCAATCGAAAAATGATGCGAAAAGACGGGAGTTTGATTGAGGTCGAAATCACTAAACGCATCATGGAGGATAAAGGTTTTTTCTCTATAGTTCGAGATATCAGCGAACGCAAAAAAAATGAAATGCTGATTAAAGAATCCGAAGCCAAATACCGTTATCTGTTTAATAATAGCCCGGCCTTCATCATTATTTGGGATTTAGAAACGCTTAAAATCTTAGAAATCAATGACACAGTTCTTCAAAAATACGGCTACAGTCCGGAAGAATGGAAGACAATGACTGTTTTGGATTATCGTCCGAAAGAAGAATACGATAAAATCAAAGAATTCGCGCAATTTATGCTTCACAGCGATCAACCCATAGCCAAAAGGTATTGGCGTCATTTTAAAAAGAACGGTGAAGAAATGCTTATGGAAATAGCTTCTCATAAGATTCTTTACAATGACCGTAAAGCAATTCTATCACTGGCAAACGATGTGACAGAAAAAGTAACCGCCGAAAACAAACTCATCGAGAGGGAAGCACAATTGAATCTTTTTATTGAAAACAGTCCTGTTGCTCTGGCTATGTTTGATAAAGAAATGCGGTATATAGCCACCAGTAAGCAATGGAAGTTAGATTACAATTTGATAGGAAAAGATGTTAACAATCAAATACATTACGACATTTTTCCTAATGTAAGTAAAGAATGGCGGGAAGTGCATCAACGTTGTATGTTAGGTGCTATTGAAAAAAGTGAAGAAGATTTCTTTATTACAGATGACGGCAAAGTAGAATGGCTGAAATGGGAAGTACATCCATGGTACAAAGCTTCTAATGAAATTGGTGGTATTATCATCTTTACCGAAATTATTACCGAGCGTAAAAGAGCCACAGAGCGATTCAAAAACCAATTCGAAAATTCTCCGGATACTATTTTATACATCAACAAGTTTTATAAAATAGAAGCCATTAATCGAGGAACACCTGATGGCAGATCAAAAGATGATTTAGTCGGACTTGATTGTATCAGTATCTTGCCTGAAGAAGCAAGAACGCTTGTAAAGGACACTTTAGATATTTGTTTTAAAACCGGTGAAAAACAAGAGATAGAAAATTTACTCACTTATGGTCGCTATGCACGTTCCCGAATGGTTCCGCTTCAAACTAACGGAATCGTAACCCATATTTTAATCTTTGCTACTGATATCACCGAACGAAAAAAAGTAGAAGAACAAATTATACGTAGTGAGGAAAAATACCGAGCACTTACTGAAAACATAAGTGATGCTATCATATTGATTAATGAAAAATTAAAAATTACTTTTCATAGTCCAACTGCCGAAAAAATTTCTAAATATAGTTTTGAAGAAGTTGAATCTAGGGAAATAGCCGAATTTGTATATCCGGAAGATTATGACATAGCGAAAGAATTTTTAGAGATTGTTCTAAACTCGCCCAATGAACCGATTAACAATCAGTTTCGCATCATTGATAAGTTGGGCAATATCATTTGGGTTGAAGGTACCGCAATTAATTTATTAGACAACAATAACATCCAATCCATAATCATCAATTACCGTGATATTACAGATAGAAAACAATTAGAAGAACAGCAAGCCTTTATGGCTTCCATTGTCAATACTTCTGATGATGCTATTCTCAGTGAATCTTTGGACGGCATTATCACATCTTGGAATAAAGGCGCCGAAAAGTTGCTGCAATACAATCCGGAAGAAACTATCGGTAATCATATTTCTATGTTGATTCCGAAAATGCTCAAAGGCGAAGAGGAAAGAATTTTGAGTCAAATTAAAATAGGAAATTCAGTTGACCATTACGAGACGCAGCGCATGAAAAAAAATGAAGAAGTCATCTATGTTTCCTTGACTATTTCACCTATTAAAGATTATTCGGGACGTATAATCGGAGCGTCAAAAATTATGCGTGATATCTCCGATCGTAAAAAATTTGAAAATGATTTAATCCATTACAATCAAGAATTGCAAAAAGCCAACTCCGAGTTAGATCGTTTTGTTTACAGTGCCTCGCACGATTTGAGAGCGCCGTTAAAATCGATGCTCGGATTAATAGACATCACAGAAAATGAATTGAATGAGGCTGATGAATGTGAAAAAGACGTTTTGATTCATCGCTTTCAAATGCTAAATCGCAGCGTAACCAAATTGGATAATTTTATAGAAGACATTCTCAATTATTCCCGTAATGCTCGATTGGAATTAGAGTACGAAGCAATCGATTTTAAGAATCTGATTCAGGAGATACATGCTAATTTTGCATATTCAAATGCGAATAAAACGATTGAACTGATTGTGCAAGATGACATGAAAACTCAAGTCGCAACCGATGCCAAAAGACTCACAGTCATACTCAATAATATCATGTCTAACGCTTACAAATATTGTGATGTTACCAAAGAAAAATCATTCCTCAAGTTTACCTTGGCTGGCGATTCAGAAAACATCAACATTAAAATAGAAGATAATGGCGTTGGTATACCGGCATCCGAATTGGACAAGATTTTCGATATGTTTTACCGAGCAACCGTTTTGTCAAATGGCTCCGGATTAGGTTTGTATATTGTAAAAGAAACACTTCAAAAGTTAAAAGGTTCTATCAAAGTAACCTCTGAGGAAAATCAAGGGACTACTTTTGATATTGAAATTCCAAACATGATCAATTCACTTTCAACACAATAGCTATGAAAAAAAGACACATTATGCTGATTGATGATAATGATATTGACAATTTTATCACCCATCATGTCCTCACCAAAGCGGCAGTGGCAGATAAAATCACAACCATGACTTCCGCCATCGAAGCCCTGGAATACCTCGATGCATTGAAAGATGATTTTGAAAATTTTCCTGATTTCATTTTCTTAGATATTGCTATGCCTTTAATGGATGGTTTCGGATTTTTAAACGAAGCAATTCATTTTCCCAAAATCAGCCAACAACAATGTCTTATAGCTATGTTGAGTTCTTCTGTAAACAAGCATGATGTAGAACGTTCGATGCAATATCCGTTCGTTAAAAACTACTTTAATAAACCTTTAAAAATTGATATGCTGAAAGATATCGATTAGATTTTTAAGCGTCATTCTAACTCTCAAAGTAACGCCTGTAAAATCGAAAAAAAGTGTTTTGCTTTCATAATAATTCAACCCATTTTCTACTTATTTTTTGTCAATATCATTCTTAATAACTTTGACGAAAATCCTTTTAAAAATCAGCCGAATTCCACTATATTAGCGGAAAATCGTTATTTTTAAAATGGCCGAACAAAATCAATATACCGAAGACAATATCCGTTCCCTCGATTGGAAAGAACACATCCGAATGCGTCCCGGAATGTACATCGGAAAGCTCGGCGACGGTTCTTCACCCGATGACGGAATTTACATCTTACTCAAAGAAGTAATCGACAACTGTATCGACGAATTCGTTATGGGCGCCGGTAAAGTCATTGAAGTGACCATCAAAGACAAAATGGTTACCGTACGTGATTACGGTCGTGGTATTCCGCTCGGGAAAGTGGTTGATGTCGTTTCCAAAATGAACACCGGTGGAAAATACGACTCTAAAGCCTTCAAAAAATCCGTTGGTTTGAATGGTGTCGGAACCAAAGCAGTAAACGCTTTATCCAATTATTTCCGTGTCGAATCGGTGCGAGACAACCAATTGAAAGCTGCCGAATTTTCAGCCGGTAATTTAACTTCAGAAGAAGACGTACAAGAAACTACCAAACGCAAAGGAACCAAAGTGGCCTTTGTGGCTGATGATGCCATCTTTAAAAACTACAAATACCGTAACGAGTATGTGGTTCGCATGCTCAAAAACTATTGTTATCTCAACACGGGATTAACCATTTATTACAACGGCGAAAAGTATTATTCTGATAATGGTTTAAAAGATTTATTAGAAGAAACCATCGTTGAAGAAGACATGCAATATCCAATCATCCATTTGTTGGGTGACGATATTGAAGTGGCTATCACACACAGTAAATCACAATATTCCGAAGAATACCATTCGTTCGTAAACGGTCAAAATACCACGCAAGGCGGAACGCATTTAGGGGCTTTCCGAGAAGCTATTGTTAAAACGATTAAAGAGTTTTACAACAAGAATTTTGAAGCTTCCGATATACGTAAATCCATCGTTTCCGCTATTTCGGTTAAAGTAGAAGAGCCGGTATTCGAATCGCAAACCAAAACCAAGTTGGGTTCTACTGAGATTGGTCCGAATGGTCCGTCGGTGCGAACGTTTGTCAACGATTTTATCAAAACTAAATTAGACAACTTTTTACATAAAAATCCGGAGACAGCCGATTTACTTCTACGCAAAATTCTCCAAGCCGAACGCGAGCGTAAAGAATTATCGGGAATCCGTAAATTGGCCAAAGAGCGTGCAAAAAAAGCGAGTTTACACAACAAAAAACTCCGCGATTGTCGCGTGCATTTAACTGATGCTAAGAATCCGAGAAGCTTAGAAAGCACTTTGTTTATTACTGAGGGAGATTCGGCTTCGGGTTCGATTACCAAATCACGCGATGTGAATACCCAAGCGGTTTTCAGTTTGCGCGGTAAACCGTTAAACTCGTATGGCATGACCAAAAAAATTGTCTACGAAAACGAAGAGTTCAACTTATTACAAGCGGCTTTAGACATCGAAGAAGACATGGGCGATTTGCGTTACAACAACATTGTAATCGCTACCGATGCCGATGTCGATGGTATGCACATTCGCTTGTTGTTAATCACATTCTTTTTGCAGTTTTTCCCGGAGCTAATCAAAGACGGACACTTATACATTTTGCAAACACCATTATTCCGTGTGCGTAACAAAAAGGAAACCATCTATTGCTATTCCGAACAAGAACGTATAAACGCTATCGAAAAACTCAAACCCAAACCGGAAATCACCCGATTCAAAGGATTGGGAGAAATTTCACCGGACGAGTTCAAGCATTTTATTGGACAAGACATCCGTTTAGATCCGGTAATGTTAGACAAAGCAACGTCTATCGAAACCTTACTCGAGTTTTATATGGGCAAAAACACGCCTGACCGACAAGATTTCATCATCAACAACTTGAAAGTGGAATTGGATGTGGTGGAAGAATAAGGCGACAGTAATAAGTTTAATTATGAAAAAAAGTATTTATTCCGTTAGCATTGTAATTGTTTTTACCATTGTAGGGTTATTTTTTATTCGCTATTCAAACGATCATAAAGAATGTTCTACAGAAACTACAATAACCAAAGACGCCAGCGGAAATGTGGTTCAGGAAAGCAAGCATATCTGTAGAGAAAAATTCAGCTTCTAACATACCTAGTAAATGAAAGACGAAGACGAAAACAACGACGAGTTAAATAACGCTTCAGGAAATGAAAACAATGACGAAGGTTTTGACGATGTCATTCGCCCTTCCACCGGCAGTCATTTTTATGAAAACGATGAGAATCCCGAAGACACTATTACCAAAGTAACCGGTATGTACAAGGATTGGTTTCTCGATTACGCTTCTTATGTAATTTTGGAACGCGCCGTTCCCGCCATAGAAGACGGTTTTAAACCGGTACAACGCCGTATCATGCACTCGATGAAAGAGTTGGATGACGGTCGTTACAACAAAGTGGCCAACATTGTTGGGCATACGATGCAATACCATCCGCACGGTGACGCGAGCATAGGCGACGCCATAGTGCAAATAGGGCAGAAGGACTTGCTCATCGACATGCAAGGAAACTGGGGAAATATCCTAACCGGAGACGGTGCTGCGGCTTCGCGTTACATTGAAGCGCGCATTTCTAAACTCGGACACGAAATTCTCTATTCGCCTAAAATTACCACTTGGGGTGTTTCTTATGACGGCCGTAGGGCAGAACCGATCAACCTTCCTGTGAAGTTTCCGCTATTGTTAGCCCAAGGCGCTGAAGGAATCGCTGTTGGTTTATCGACAAAAGTATTGCCGCATAACTTTATTGAACTCATCGATTGCTCGATTAAAGTCTTAAAAAACAAACCGTTTACCCTGTATCCCGATTTCCCGACAGCCGGAATAGCCGATGTGTCGAATTACAATGACGGTATGCGTGGCGGTCGCGTTCGAGTACGTGCTAAAATCAGCCAACTCGACAAACAAACTTTGGTGATTACCCAAATTCCGTTTTCAACTAATACTTCAACACTCATTGACAGTATACTGAAAGCCAATGAAAAAGGGAAAATCAAAATCAAAAAAATAGAGGACAACACTGCTGCCGAAGTGGAAATTGTAATTCACTTACCGCCTGGTGTTTCCCCGGATAAAACCATCGATGCTTTGTATGCGTTTACGGCTTGTGAAACGTCGGTAGCACCTTTAGGATGTGTGATTGAAAACCACAAACCGCGTTTTATCGGGGTTTCGGATATGTTGAAAATTTCCACACACAGAACGGTTGACTTGCTTAAACGCGAATTGGAAATCCAGTTGGATGAGTTGGAAAACAAATGGCATTTTTCGACTTTGGAAAAAATCTTTATTCGAGAAGAGATGTACATCGACTTTAAGTTGTATTCCGACAGGGAATCGCTTAACGTTTATATGTACGACCGTTTCAAACCGTTTGCCAAATCCTTTGTGCGTGAGATTAACGACGACGATTTACAAAAACTGACGCAGATTCCGATGATTCGTATCACGCGTTTCGACTCAGACAAAGCCGATGACGCCATTGCTAAATTGGAAGCTGAAATGGAGCAAGTGAAACACCATTTGGACAACATTATCGACTTCTCCATTGCTTACTTCCAAAATTTGAAAGACAAATTCGGTAAAGGCAGAGAACGTTTGACCGAGTTGAGGAGTTTTGATACTATTGAAGCCACCAAAGTGGTTTTGAGAAATACTAAACTATACGTCAATAAGGAAGAAGGTTTCTTTGGAACCGGATTGAAAAAAGACGAATACGTAGCCGATTGTTCTGATATCGATGATGTAATTGTATTTTTACGAGATGGTAAAATGATGGTCTCTAAAGTTGACGAAAAGAAGTTTGTTGGCAAAGATATTATTCACATTGCCGTATTCGACAAAAACGACAAACGCACGATTTACAATATGATTTATCGCGATGGTAAAAACGGTTCCGCTTTTATCAAACGATTCAACGTATCCGGAATTACTCGTGATAAATTTTACGATTTAACACAAGAAAAAGCCGGTAGTCAAGTCTTATATTTTTCAGCCAATCCTAATGGAGAAGCGGAAACAGTTACTATTTTACTCCGTCAAATAGGCAGTGTTAAGAAACTGAAATGGGATGTTGATTTTTCCGAAATTGCTATTAAAGGTAGAGCTTCGCGCGGAAATACGGTGACTAAATATCCGATTAAGAAAATAGAGTTAAAGGAAAAAGGCATTTCTACTTTGCGTCCGCGTAAAGTTTGGTTCGACGATACCGTGCAACGCTTGAATGTAGATGGTAGAGGCGAATTGTTAGGCGAATTCCGTCCGAACGATCGCTTGTTGATTATCAACCAAAACGGTAAACTGAAAACGATTATTCCGGAATTGACCACGCATTTCGAGGAAGGCATGATTGTACTGGAAAAGTGGTATCCGAAGAAACCAATTTCAGCCATTTATTATGATGGCGAAAAAGAGCGTTATTTCATCAAACGCTTTTTGGTGGAAAACGAAAACAAAGAAGAGATTTTCATTACCGAACACGAAAAATCGCAATTGGAGATTGTATCAACCGATTGGCGTCCTGTAGCTGAAGTGGTTTTTGCCAAAGTAAGAGGTGTTCAAAAAGATACGATTACAGTCGACTTGGAACAGTTTATAGCCGTTAAAGGGATTAAAGCACTTGGTAACCAATTGACAGCAGACAAATTAAAACAAATTAGCTTACTCGAACCTTTACCGTTTGAAGAACCGGAAGAAGTTGAGCCGGAAGAAATGGAAGTCAGCGGTGAAAGCAACCTAACCGAAGACATCCAAACTGAAACCGATGATGACGGTCAAATAACGTTGAGTTTAGAATAATGGAACTTACTATATAACTTTTAATTGTTTTAAAGTAAATAAAAAATCTCGCCCGAAAGAGCGAGATTTTTTTGATTATTGTGTTTGATTTAATAGGTGTTATACTTTGAGATGTGCAAAAAGGATAAACTCAATTTAAGTCTTTTAGACTTGACTTTTTAACAATTTCGTGGATGATATGATCCAGTTTAGTCGCCGATTCGCCTATGTAATCTATCAATCTGTCATCGGTATACCCCATTTTTTTATTGTCTTTCAGTAAATTGATTAAGCCTAAGAGGTTGGCCAGTGGTGCACGAACCACATGCGATTGTGTCCAAGAAATGTCTTTTAAAGTTTTGTTTTGTTGCTCAATGGTATTCATATTTTCGAGTGATTCGGTTAGGTCAACCATTGCGCCTATAATTCGGGCAACTTCACCATCATTGTTACGAATAAAGATTCCCTTATGTTGGATGTAAGCCATATCGCCATTGGCTTTTACAAAACGATATTCGGCATTAAAAAACTCTTTTTGGGCGTTTTTCGTGGCTTTCCTCAAATCCCTTTTTACTCTTTTACTATCATCGGGATGAATATTTTTGAGCCATAAGTTTTTGTTGGCCACGCCCGTTTCATAGCCAAACATGGTATTAAATCCTTCTCCGTAAAAAATAGTGTCGTTGATAAGATCCCAATCAATTATAGCTTCAACAGTGGCTTTGGCTAATATTTTGAACCGTTCATTACTTTCAAAAATTTCTTGTTCATGAAGTTTTCTGTTAGTAATATCAACAGCAATACCTTCTAATCTTATCGGCAAATTGTTATCATCTCTTATAAGATGAATTCTTTCTAAAATCCATTTTATTTTACCGGATTCGGTAATGATTCTTTGTTCACTTTCGACGATTTCATTGATTTCGAAATTTGAAAAGGTAGCTGTATTTAACTTATGCCGTTCTTCAGGATGAAATCGACTCTTAATATTATCCATAGTCAATGCAAAAGTTTCAGGATTGGTTTCAAAGATTTTGTACATTTCATCAGACCAAATGATTTCCGAAGTATTCAAATCATTAGTCCAATAACCCATACTAGCAATTTCACAAGCCATTTTTAAGCGTGTATTGGTTTCAAGTAAGGTTTTTTGGGTATTCATTTCGTTTGTAATATCAACAGCCGAAGCTAGTCGAGCTTTTCTACCCTCAAAATTCACCCAAGTAGTTTTAATTTTCACATTAATAATATCACCATTTTTTTTCTGATGTCGTAATGTGGTCGATAACGAACTGTCTGTTAGCAAAGAATAGGAGAGAAATTCTTCAAACATTGCCAAATCTTCTTTTGGGCGAATGTTTTTTATGGTCATCGAATGATAATCTTCCTGGGAAAATCCGTAATGGTTGCTAGCTGCTTCATTCACTAATAAGAACTTTAATGTATCTGCATCAAAAATCCACATAGGAACCGGACTATGATTAAAAAGGTCGATATACTCTTGTTTTGACAGCTTTGATTTTTCCTCTGAAACTAATTTAAAATCAATAATTTGTCTATAATAATTGGATAATTTATTGATATTCATAGTCATCAAAACATGCAACAAGACCGAAGTAATTACAATGAATAGCAAGCCTTTTACAGTTTGAAGTTTAGAAATCAAACCCGAATCATGAATGAAAAGTTCCAAAAAATAATCTGACGTGAAAATATACACCGCACTAACCACAGCGTAGATTAGAACAATTTTAAAAGATGAAAATCTTTTTAAGAAAGTAATTTTTTTTTCCATAAGCCCCCGATTTACAATTAGCCATACCTCTATAACTGAGACAAAGGTATTGTAAAGCATCGAGCATAAATATGATAATCGTCATGTATAGGGATTTAAATCACAGCTTGCTTATTACCAATTATTTGCAATAAAAAAACTCCCCGCATTTGGAGAGTTTTTTGTTGAGAATTATGCGCTTTAAGATTTCTTCTTGCGCATCTTCATATTGATGAATTCCACTGCCAAAGAGAAAGCAATAGCAAAATACAAATAACCTTTAGGCACAACACCAACATGTTGTCCGGCTAATTGTGCTTCCGACAAGTGCATACTTTCGGTTATTAACATAAATCCAATCAAGATTAAAAATGCCAAACCTAGTACTTGTATCGATGGATTAGCATTGACAAAGTTACCTACCGGTACAGCAAACAACATCATCACGCCAACAGAGATTACCACAGCAGTAATCATAATATACAAAGCACCTTCAACACCGTTGGTCATTCCTACAGCGGTTAAAATACTATCAATTGAAAATATCAAATCAATTAAAAGAATTTGCACAATCACATTCCCAAAAGACTTGGCAGCCGAAGTTTTTAAGTCTTTTTCTTCTTCGCCTTTGTGATCTACTTTTTCGTGAATTTCTTTGGTGCTCTTGTAAATCAGGAAGATTCCTCCCAACAATAAAATTAAAGCTTGTCCGGTAAAGTTAGCACTAAACCAACCGAAATCGATACTAAATAGTGGTTCTTTCATTGCGATTAATAAGGTGATGCCAAACAACAACCCAATACGCATAAACATGGCTAAGAACAAACCAATTTGTGTGGCTTTTTTTCGATTTTCTACCGGTAATTTTCCGGTAACGATAGAGATAAAAATGATGTTGTCTATACCTAATACAATTTCTAAAAAGGTTAAGGTTAAAAGCGCTACCCAAGCATCGGGATTTAAAAATACTTCCATGGATTATAAATTAAATTTTATCGGTTGTACGGGATTAATTGATTTTAGTTACAGTACCGCGTTGTTTTTTAGCATCGCCTACAAAGGAATAGTCAAAAGTATAAGTGTTTCCTTCTGTAGACAATATGGTCATGCTAATTGCTTTGCGCTCATTCATGGTTTTGGGATGCAATTTTTGTAACACAAACTCACAATCGTTTACCCAACGAACCGAAGCCGTATCGGTTTTTCCGTTAAAGGTTTCAATTTGAAGCGTTTCGGTACGGGTAAAGGTAGAAGTGAATTTCTTTCCGTTAATTTCTTGCACAAACTCGAAAGTACCAGTTTTAAAATCGGTGCATTTGCGCTCTTTTTGAGAGCATGAAACTAAGCATAAAGCAACTAAAAATAATGTTATATTTTTCATTTTTTAATGATATAAATGATAGATCGGCTATAATTCAATACGCCAATTATTTTGTTAAGGTTTATCTTCAAACAAAGCATCGGTTATGGCTTTGACTCCTTTAAACATAAAATAAACAGCAAAACCGGAAAGTGTTATACCTACAGCTAAAACCAACCAATGCCAAACATTTTGTTTGTTGATGAAAGCATTATACATTACACTCGGTCCGATAAACATTAAAGGCAGTGCGTAAAGCAAGTATTTAATTCCTTTGTCTAACAGGGTTTTATTGATGGCCATAAACTTAAAATTTGAGTTGAAAGCCCATACCGTTTTTGTTGGAAACAAGCTGCAGTTCTAAGTTGGATTGTACAGCTCCTAATTTACCGTTTTTATGGTCATTATTGTAAATCTCAGCCGCTTTCAAATAGCGTTGTTTTCTTCCGGACAGCACAGGTATTGAAACAGCTATTGAGCCTACACCAACATAAGTCATAACTCCGGGGTATTTAGCGTCGGAAAACAATCCAACAGCCAAGTCACCTACAGTGAGCCCGATACCAAAACCTAACAAAAAACCTCCCACAGCTTCCTTTGTTTTAGCTTCTTTGAAGAGCGAAGCCGATTGATAATTAGTATTCAATAATTGACGAGCTTCGCGGGTTTCTAAACGCTTTCCGTCAATATAAAAACGACTGCCTTCCAAGGTCATAGTTTGGGAATAGGAGAGAAGTGATACAAGTAATAAACTTAAGGTTAGTAATTTCTTCATTGTAATGCTTTTATATTTTGGTCCAATTGTTTAGTAATTTCTTATCTGCCGATAATTTACCCACAACTCGGTATTTTGATTTTATTAATAAAGCAGATTCAGAGAATTTTTCTTTAACTACTTTAAACGGACGAGCGCCACTGGAATGAATAAAGAAGTTACCTTCGTCAGCTATATGTAAAAATCCGGTGTGATTATCTAGTCCAACCACATAAAGTCCATTGCCTTTTGTTTTTAAAGCTTGTTCAAATTCTTGTATGTTTTTATTTGAAAACCTTTCAATGTTAACTTCAGAAACCAAACTCTTAATCATTTGTTCCGAAGCACATTGTGCTAATTTAACACGGTTTATATTCACTCCCAAATCTCTTAAAGTTGTAGTCACAAAATAACCACAAGCAATACTGCCTTCGTTTGGTTTTTGAGTTGTTCCGTTGAAATCCCAGTTGGTGCCGTACCAATAGGGAAAGATGTTTTCAGTGAGTTGATGGGTAAAGGTTTTGGCGATTTCAGCTTGACTTTTCCTGTGCAATGCTTTTCTGATTAGTCGGATACTATCTAATGTTTTCGGATAGTCAGCAGCATTTCTGTTTGATTCATATGTAATTACAGAAGCTCTTGCGGTATTTCTATAAGTATAATAGCCCAGACCGGAAACCAGCAACAACAATACAAACATTTGAATCGCTTTTTTCATCTTATCCTTTGTATGATTCTACTGCTTTACGCACACTACCGTTTTGTTCCAACAAAGCCGAAGCTTCTTCGTAACTCACCGGTATTTCACTCATAATCATTCGCACACCACGGTCAACTAACTTAACGTTGCTGAGCTGCATATCGACCATTTTATTGCCTTTAACACGACCAAGTTGAATCATAGTAGCAGTAGAAATCATATTCAACACCAGTTTTTGAGCGGTGCCTGCTTTCATGCGAGAACTTCCGGTTACGAATTCCGGACCAACTACCACTACCACAGGAAACTGTGCTGTTAAAGCTAACGGACTTCCTTCGTTACAGGTTATACAACCGGTAAGTATATTGTTTTCGTGACATTTTTCTAAACCACCAATTACATAAGGCGTAGTGCCCGAAGCGGCAATGCCAATCACTACATCTTTATCGGAAATATTTTCGGCAACCAAATCTTTCCAAGCTTGAGCTTTATCGTCCTCGGCAAATTCTACGGCTTTGCGAATCGCTTTGTCGCCACCGGCTATAATACCGTTGACCAAATCAAACGGAACACCAAAAGTAGGCGGACATTCCGAAGCATCGACTATCCCTAATCTTCCTGAAGTTCCGGCGCCTATGTAAAACAGTCGACCACCATTTTTCATTTTTTGGACTATTTGTGTCACTAAGGCTTCAATTTGCGGCAAGGCTTTTTCAACGGCCAAAGGGACGGTTTTGTCCTCGTTGTTGATATTGGTTAGTAAATCGTGGACCGACATTTGTTCCAAACGATCATAATGTGAGGATTGCTCCGTTGTTTTGGTGAAAGACATGCTAAAGATGCTAAGGTTTTGAGTGGCTAAGATACTGAGATTCCTTCAGATTTTTAAATAAAACTCGCCAATAAAATTCCGAAAATAATCATCGAGATTTTAGCAATATTAAATTTGTGACCTTCGCTGCTTTCAAAGATAATAGTGGAAGAAATATGGAATAAAATACCGATAACAATAGCGGTTATCTCCGTAAAATATTGTGTAAAAGCCGGTGCCGAATCGGAAACCAATGTCCCAAGTGGTGTCATCAAAGCAAAAGAAACCATAAAGACAAATAGTGCGGTTTTATTCAGCTCTGCATTCAAAAAAAATGTTGTTAAGATGATGGCGATAGGTAAGTGGTGTATTGCAATGCCGTAGGCTAAATCATGGTGATGGCCTACAGGAAATCCTTCCAAAAAGGCATGGATACACAAACTAACAAACAATAGCCAAGGCATACTGTTGATTTTGTCATGTCCGTGAACGTGGCCATGTTCAGCACCTTTGGAAAAGAACTCTAAAATTATTTGAAATAATATCCCAACCATGATGAAAAGACCAATGCTATGGTTGTGACTTTCGTAAACTTTGGGCAACAAATCCATCACCGTTAACGATAACAAAAAAGAACCGCTAAAAGCCAATAAAAGCTTTAAATTTTTCTTCTTTTTCGGCTTTATAATCAACGCTATAGCGTAACCTATTAAAACCGATAATAAAGGAAGGATATAGTTCATTTTTAGGGAAAGTTGAATGGATAAAGTCTTTGAAAATCTTGAGATGGATTACTCTTATTTAAAAATCATAATCAATCGTTCGCTGGTGTTTTTGTGGAATTTCTTCAATTTATAATCACCGAAAGTGTCCAACAAATAAATACCGGCTTGGTCCATCATGCTTTTAAAATCATCCAAGGTGTAGGCTTTGACTTTTTCTTCAAAATGGTATTTTTGACCTTGGTCTTCAAAATCAATCTCTTTAATGATAAAGGAATTTGCCAAATAGCGTTTGATGTGAAAAACAATACCGTCGACTTCTTTGGTTTCTTCCGGAATTAAATTTTCCAATACGGTATGTACATTCATAAAATCGATTACCGCAAAGCCATAATCCGAAAGGCTTTCTTTGATGGCAATCAATGTTTTTAAGTTGTCTTCTTCTGCTTCAAAATACCCAAAACTGGTAAACAAATTAAAAATCGCATCGAACTTTTCTTCAAAAGGTATGCGTTTGTCGTGAACCACAAAATGAAGCGTTTCGTTGGCATTTTTATTGGCCTCGGCTATACTGTTTTCCGATAAATCGGCACCAATCACATCATAACCTAACTGATTTAGGTAAATAGCGTGTCGGCCTTTGCCACAAGCCAAATCAAGCACTTTGGCCTTTTCAGGCAAGTTCAAATAATGTGTCAAATTGTCCATGAAAATTTGTGCTTCACGGTAATTGCGGTCTTTGTACAGTATGTGATAATAAGGCGTGTCAAACCAAGAGGCGTACCAAGTATCGTTCACTGGTTTTGTATTGTGGGTTTCGGGATGTAAACTTTCGGCCATTTATTCTTTTCAAATGAATTCTTCACCCGCAAAATTAGTGTATTTTTGCCGAACTTATGACAATGTCCGATATTGATATTGTGATTACAATTTGTATTGAAAATGGAAAATTTTAAAATGGTAGCCAAAACCTTTTTTGGTTTTGAGGAAATATTAGTCAAAGAATTACAGCAATTGGGTGCGCAAGACGTGGAAATAGGAACGCGCGCCGTTAGTTTTAAAGGCGATAAAGGTTTTATGTACAAGGCCAATTTGTCGTTGCGAACTGCTTTAAAAATATTAAAACCTATTTACCAATTCAGAGCGTTTAACGACCAAAGTTTGTACAAGGGTATTCAGGGTATCGATTGGAGTAAATACCTCAATGCCAGTCAGACTTTTGTGATTGACACGACCATTCATTCCGACAATTTTAAACACTCGCAATTTGTTTCGCAAAAAGCCAAAGATGCTATAGTAGATCAGTTTCGAGAAAAATTCGGCCAACGACCAAGCATCGATAAAGATTTCCCGGACTTGCGAATCAACATTCACATCGACCGTGACCAATGTACGGTTTCTTTAGATACTTCGGGCGCTTCTTTACACCACAGAGGCTATCGCAGTGCCACCAATATTGCGCCGATTAACGAAGTTTTAGCCGCCGGCATGTTGTTGCTTTCGGGTTGGGACGGCAGTTCTGATTTTTTAGATCCGATGTGTGGTTCAGGAACAATTCTAGCCGAAGCAGCGATGATTGCTTGTAACATTCCTGCTAACATCAATCGCAAAGAATTTGCTTTTGAAAAATGGAACGATTGGGACAACGATTTGTTCGACCAAATTATCGATTCATTGATGAAACGCACCAAAGAGTTTCACTATAAAATCATCGGATACGACAAAGCACCGAGTGCGGTTAACAAAGCCAAAGACAATATCGTTAATGCTAATTTAGAAGACTATGTAACGATTAGCCAAGCGAATTTCTTCGATACCCAAAAAGAAACTGTTGGTCCGTTGCACATGGTATTCAATCCGCCTTACGGTGAACGTTTGGATATCGATTTGGAACGATTTTACCGCGAATTAGGCGATACCTTAAAGAACAACTATCCGAATACGAATGCTTGGTTTATCACAGCCAATTTAGAAGCCTTGAAGTTTGTGGGCTTGCGACCATCGCGAAAAATAAAGCTTTTTAACGGAAGTTTAGAAGCGCGTTTGGTGAAATACGAAATGTACGAAGGCAGCAAGCGAACCAAGTTCAACCCACGTGATTAAGGCCAATAAGTTTATTTAAACATATAGCCAACCGTAAATTTTGCGAAGCCATTGTGCGCTTTCACACTGTTGCCGGTGTAGAAATAGTTATAGCGATATACTTCGGTAAAACCTTGGTAAATGCCGACTTCAAAAAAGAGTTTATTAACAGTAAATCCACCGCCTAAGTTAAATCCGAAATCAACACTCGATTTGGCTTTTTGGTTAAACTGATTCATTTGCGTTTCTTGTACCAGAAATCCCAATTGCGGTCCGGCTATGACATAAATTTTATTCCAAAACTTAAAATCCAACGGCAAGTTGATGTAAGTCAGTTTAGTGTCAATTTGATCTATTTCAAAATCGCCGCCAACAATCGGATCAAAATTGATTACACCTTCAGTTTGGGTTCGGTCGCCTTGTTGGGAAAAAGCCAATTTCGGACGAAAATGTACTTTAGCCGATAGTTCTTTTTCATACACAATTCCCAATTGCAAACCAAAGGATTCTTCGGCCAATACTTGACCGGCTATGCCATCGGTAAAATAAGAATAGTTGAATCCGGTGAAAGCGCCGAATTTATCCTGACTGTAAACCGATAAACTCAAGCCCAGCAAAAGGAGAATGGTAATTTTTTTCATGAAGGATTAAGATTGTTTTTTGGCTTCTTTCTCAAGCGATTGTATAATTTCTTTCACTTTTTCCGCTTCGATTCGTTTGGCCTTAATAACTTTATTTTTGTCTAAAATATAAATCACCGGAGTAGAGTAGACATCATATTTTTCGATAGCATTGTTATAGTGCGCGCCATCGTAAACGTTAATGAAAGGCAATTTGTTATCGGCTATATATTTCAAATACTTATCACCTTCATGTTGCATGTAAACGCTGAAGACTTTGACATCCTTTTTTTCATGGGTCATTTCGTTGTAGGCGGTAACCAATTTAGGGATTTCCTTCTGACAATGACCGCAATCCACATCCCAAAAAACCAAAATGGTATATTCGGCTTTAACATCGCTTAATTTAACCCACATTTTGTTAACCTCGTTGACGTTTTTATAAAACACTTTGGTCATTTCCTCACTGTTTTTGGCGTCTTCAAATCCCATTGCCTTCATTTTCGGAAAGTCTTCTGCGCGAATCATAGATAGATCAATGGCTTTAGCACCAATCAATAAGGGTTTGAGTTTGTCGGCTCGTTTGATGATTCTTTGCACTACATCATCATCTTCATAAATTCCCTTAGCTTTTCCGGTTTTAAAATAATTATCAGACAAATGCACAAACACTTTATCGAATCCCATGATTTTAGAGGTTTCGTAAGTATAAGTCAAATGCGCCAACATAAGCTTATAAATCAAGGTTTCCGGTTTGGATTTAGCCAGAATTCTATCAATTTCAACACATACAGAATCCGGGTGTTTGACCACCACGTTATCCAAATACGTCTTCAATTTGTTGAATAAAAACGGATTGTGCACCATGCCTTCGTCTTTTAAATCAACATTGCGCCAAAAATTGTCTTTGTAATATTTATAGGAAACGTCATAATCGGGCGTTCCGTCAGCTTTTTTGGGGATGTCTTTCTGCTTTTTCTCAGTTTTCAAATTGACCACATCGGCTATGAAAGTCCCTTTGAAACGATTAATGAACTGATTTTCATAATCGGCTATACGTTGTTCCAACTCGTTTTGTTTGTCGGTCAAATCCAGCGAGTCTTTCTTAGTGGCTAAGGGATGGCTTTGCTTGTATTCCATAAAAGCTTTGTTTTGATCGCCCAGGAATCGTATGTAATTAAAGAACTCATTTTCGCGATCCGAATTTAAAGCCGTCAAATCCTTACTGATATTAGGACCATACTCGCTTTTTAATTGTAGCTTTTGAGTATCATCATCTATAAAAAAATCAAAAAGTATTGATTTTTGTTGGCTTACCAAAGAGTAAATACCTTTGGGAAGTTTGGTTTTACCATTAAAAATAATGCGACCGTTTTTGATAGTCGTACAAGTATCTTTGATTAGGGTTTTATCAAAGCGATAAAAAGTAAGATACGCTAAAGTATCGTTACAGTTTTTTAAATCGATAGTAATTTCGTAACCCGATTGTGCTTGGGTACTAAAAGAAGAGAGAAACAAGGCTAAAGCAATCAATACTTTCTTCATACGTCAATTTTATGGATTTAAGATTTCAAAAATAATCTATTTTTCCCAACTGTATGAAGTCGATTTTTAAACTTTCCTTAAAAAACAAAACACCTCGTTAATGAGGTGTTTTTTGTTTAAAATTCATCGAACAACACGATGCCTTTCCGTTCTAAATTTTGCTTGATCATAGATTCCGGTAAATTGTATTGCGTCGCTAAGTCGGCTATACTGATTCCGGAAAAAAACAACTCAACCAAAGTATCTAAAATCATAGGGTTGATTTCCTGCTCGTTCGGTAAATCGATTTCTTCATCAAAAATGTCCTTTTTGGACTTGAAGAGGGTTTCGATAACCATATCAATATCTGATTTAGGGAATTCCAGAATGTTGTTAATCGTATTACTTTCTGAAATTTGTTTGAGCACTATAGTCTCACGATTGGTGCCTTCATTTTTTAAATGAATGCTGTAGTTGAAATACTTCTCCATAGCGATCGTATTTTAATTTATTGTAAACTTGGGTAAAGCAAAGGTATACTTTATGAACTAAAATAAATGTTAATTAACAAAAACATAGCCACCTTTTATTAACAATTGTAGGCTTTTTTGTTCTAAAAAGCTGTTTTGCAGTTGATTGAGCGATAGTAGCGGTGTTAATTGTATCTAAAAAAGAATTGAGTTTGTAATCTTTTAATAGCTTTAAACTTTACCGAAATACTTATATTTGGAGCATAAAATTCAACCTATGAGTAAAAAGACTAAAGCCTTATTATACAACCTTTTTTGTTTTGCGGCCATTTTTGTTGCTGTCAGATTTTTGTTGGTGATTTACACGCACTTAACCGGATTTTGGTTACCGTTGACTGCTTTTGTAATCGGAACATTATTAGCCCCTAAATTCCAAGCCGTGAACACCAAAGAAGGTGAAAAAGTATTTATGAAATGGTTGTTTTTAAAAGGGATTAGAGAAGTGTAATTATTTCTTTTTCGACTTAGATTTGGATTTTTCTGCTTTAGCCTTCGCCTTAACTGTGGCTTTGTAAATCGGAATGAAATAAGAAACAGTATAGTTGAAACCAACGCCGAAATCACCATTATAAGTTCTGTTAAATCCCGGAATGTATAGGTTGTCAAAGTTACTCGGCAGTTTCTGATTGACCAATCGGTTCAAACGGAAACTGAAACCCACAAAAACATTATTGAAAACCTCGGCTTTCATACCGGCAACGACTTCTATCCATTGTGCCGATAAGCCGCTGTATTCATCACTGGCAATTACAACAGGATTTTCTCCGAAATACTGATTTGGGTTGTAGATTTCATAACTGTTCAACCTTTGGCTAAAACTGCTCACACCGTAACGTAATCCAACTGAAATAATGTTCTCCATGTCGAGCCAGTTTTGGTATGAGTTGAAATCAAAACCAACTTTAAGATAACTGCCTTTGGTGGTAAAATTGACTTGGTCGTCATCTACCGTTTTGTTTTCATTACCCAATTCAACTGCCAAATAGTGTTTGCGAGTCAAACGATAATCGCCTACCAACTCAATACCTCGATAGTCTTTTTCATAAAAAGAACGTGTAAGTTTGAACAAATCAACACCAACACGCAATCCGTAACGCTCTGTTTTAGGCGCTACACTGTCTTTTGTTGCGGATTTAGCTTCTTGGGCATTGCCTGAAAACGAAAGCAATACCAACACTATGCTAAAAGTAAATTTTGAGATGTACTTCATCTTCGGTAATAATTGAATTGGTTTGTAGGTTGGTATCTTGTATCCATAAACCGTCGGTTATGGTGGCATCTGTTAAATCAAAACCGTTAGCGGTATTTAATTCGAAAACTGTTTTATAACCGCAAGCTCTGGAAACATAAACGTTCTGGCGCGTGTAATTGAATTCCAATACATCTTCATTAGAAGCCGTACTGCTATTGCTGTTGAGCAACAAATGATATTTCGTTACATCTTCATTAGTCTTTAAAGGAAGGCTAATTTTGCTTACTCCGTTAAAGGTATTCAAAGCTTCGGTCATGCCTTCGCCGGTAACTTTTAAATTAACCACGTTTTTCAGTACGGCAGGATTAGAGATATCGTAAAACTCTATCACCAATTGCGGTGTAGTTTCGTCCACACAAATATCATCTTTCTCACAGCCGGAAAATGCCATAACGAGACAAAGAAGCAATATTATTTTTTTCATAGATTTCAAATCTTACTGGCTTATCTTTTTTCCAAAAGTACAACATTTTCCACGTGATGCGTTTGCGGAAACATATCGACAGGTCGCACACGAGTAACTTTGTATTTTTCATCCATTAAAGCCAAATCGCGGGCTTGGGTAGCCGAATTGCAGCTTACGTAAACCACTTTTTCAGGGGCTATTTTTAGGATTTGTTCGACTACGTCTTTGTGCATACCATCGCGCGGCGGATCAGTAATAATGACATCCGGTTGGCCGTGTTGAGCAATAAATTCGTCGTTGAACACGTTTTTCATATCGCCTACAAAGAACTCACAATTGCTGATGTTGTTGCGTTTGGCGTTTTCTTTGGCATCGGCTATGGCTTCAGGAACGGCTTCAACTCCTATGACTTTTTGCGCTTGTTTGGAAACGAATTGGGCAATAGTTCCCGTTCCGGTATACAAATCGTAAACCACTTCATTTCCGGTTAATCCGGCGAATTCACGGGTGATTTTATACAATTCGTAAGCTTGATCGGAATTGGTTTGGTAGAATGATTTCGCATTAATGCTGAAATGTAAGCCTTCCATTTCTTCCAAAATATAATCGCGTCCTTGATACAATTTGATGTCTTGGTCGTACAGCGTATCATTGGCTTTGCCATTAATCACATACAACAATGAAGTAATTTGCGGGAAAGTAGCGTAGATATGATTTAAGAGCAATTCTCGTTGCGCTTTGTCTTCTTGAAAAAACTGCAGCAATACCATAATTTCTCCTGTTGAAGCCGTACGAATCATAAGTGTTCTCAACAAACCGGTATGGTTTCTGGCGTTGAAGAAAGTAATATTGTTTTCAGTAGCAAATCGTTTGATTTCATTGCGAATGGCATTGGACGGATCTTCTTGTAAATGACACTTGGAGATGTCGAGAATTTTGTCCCACATTTTCGGAATGTGAAAACCTAAAGCATTTTTGTTTTCGATTTCAGTACCGGACTGAATTTCAGCATCAGTCATCCAACGCGAATCTGAGAAACCGAATTCCATTTTGTTGCGGTAAAAAAACTGTTTGGCCGAACCTAAAATGGGCTCGAAGGTCGGTAATTCAATTTTACCGATGCGTTTCAGGTTGTTATAAACTTCCTGATTTTTGTAAAACAACTGTTTGTCGTAGTGCATGTTTTGCCACTTACAACCTCCGCAAGCACCAAAATGTTGGCAAACCGGTGCAACACGATCTGACGAATATTGGTGGAACTTAATGGCTTTCCCTTCAAAATAGGCTTTACGCTTTTTAAAGGTTTGTACATCTACTACGTCACCAGGTACCACATTCGGAATAAAAATCACTTGGCCTTCGGGTGCTTTGGCTACCGAAACACCTTTGGCGCCGGCATCTAAGACGGTAATATTTTCAAAAATAACTTTCTTGGTTTGTTTTCTTCCCATAGCGCAAAAATAAACTATTGGCTAAAACTTAAACGGGATTTAAGAAAAAAATATAAATTAGTGGAAAATTATAGCTATGCCAACCCATTTAGCACTTCTTCGCGGTATTAATGTTTCAGGACATAAAATGATTAATATGCAAGCGTTGAAAAAATCCTTGGAAAATATTGGGTTTACCAATGTAGTAACTTACATCCAATCGGGCAATGTATTTGTTGATACAGAAGAAGAAAGTCCGGGTAAAGTTGGTTTTTTAATCAAGCAAGAGATTTTTAAACAGTTTGGTCACGATGTTCCGGTTATTGTGATTGGAAAAGAAGATTTACAAGCATGTTTAGACCGAAATTTGTTTCTTAACGATGAAGGAGTCGATTTGAAGAAACTCTACGTATCATTTATTTCATCCGAATTACCGGAGAATATGATTACCCAACTCAACTTAAACTTCATCAAGCCCGATGAAATACAACTTGACGGTAAAAGAATTTATTTAAAGTACGACATTTCGCCGGCCAAAACCAGACTAGACAATAAATGGATAGAAAAAAGCATGAACGTGATTTCTACCACGCGCAATTGGAATACGGTCAATAAATTGTTGGAGATGTTTAACTGATTGCTCTTTTCAAAAAATATTAAATCCTAAAATGAGTTCAAAAAACACCTTTAAAAGCGATGTGTCGGGAGTTGAGTTTCCTGTCAAAGAAAAAGTCAACGGAAGTGCTATTCGTTTGCCTATTTTCAATTTGATCAAAACAGAACATCCCGATTTTTCAGCAGAACATTGTTTGGCTAATGCTGAGTTGAATGTTTACCGAGAAAAATACATCTCCAAATACTTGAATACTGAAATCAGCCAACTGTCCAAACTCCAAAAAAATGTGATCCAAGCTCTCAACGATGACAAATCCTTTGTGGCTAAAGTAGAAGAAGAGGAAGATAACCGTTCCATTGGCCAAGTAGTTGCCGATAAAGTGGCGGCTTTTGGCGGAAGTTGGACTTTCATCATAGCCTTCTTTATTTTTATTGCGCTATGGATAGGTTCTAATGTATTTATATTATTGAACAAAGGTTTCGATCCGTATCCGTTTATTTTACTCAATTTAATATTGTCTTGTATTGCAGCGTTGCAAGCGCCGGTGATTATGATGAGTCAAAACCGACAGGAAGAAAAGGATAGAGAACGCGCCAAGAAAGATTATATGATTAATTTAAAATCGGAGTTGGAAATTAGAATGCTCGATGAAAAATTAGATCATTTAATCATGCACCAACAACAAGAATTGATTGAAATACAGAAAGTTCAAATTGAAATGATGAATGATATTTTGGAACGGATAAAGAAATAATAGCGCATTATAAACTGAAGTTTGCTTTTCGTACATTTGTCACTTAGGATGATTTCTCTCCATTAAGAAGGAATTGAGATTACAGAATTTAAATTACAACATTCATGTCAGTTTTAGAAAAATTAACTTCCGCTGATGCCATTGCTTTAGAAGACCAATACGGTGCACACAATTATCATCCGCTACCGGTAGTACTGAATAGAGGAGAAGGCGTATACGTTTGGGATGTCGAAGGCAAAAAATACTACGATTTCCTTTCCGCTTATTCGGCCGTAAACCAAGGACATTGTCATCCTAAAATTGTAGGCGCTATGATCGCGCAAGCCCAAACATTAACTTTAACTTCTCGTGCTTTTTATAATGATAAGTTAGGCGTTTACGAAGAATACATCACTAAGTATTTTGGGTTTGATAAAGTATTACCGATGAATACCGGAGCAGAAGCAGTGGAAACGGCTTTAAAAATTTGTCGTAAATGGGCTTATGAAAAGAAAGGAATTCCGGAAAACGAAGCTCAAATTATTGTTTGCGAAGGCAATTTCCACGGAAGAACAACCACTATCATTTCGTTCTCTAACGATGAAAATGCACGTAAAAACTTCGGTCCGTACACCGCCGGATTTATCAAAATTGCATACGATGATATTGAGGCTTTGGAAAAAGCCATTAGCGCTTCTAAAAACATAGCCGGTTTCTTGGTAGAGCCTATACAAGGAGAAGCCGGAGTATATGTGCCAAGCGAAGATTATCTGACCAAAGCCAAAGCCTTGTGCGAAGCTAATAACGTCTTATTTATAGCCGATGAAGTTCAAACCGGAATTGCCAGAACAGGTTCGTTGTTGGCGGTTTGCGGGAATTGTTCTTGCGAAAATCATTGTGAAAAACAAAACGGTTATGTAACTCCGGATATCTTAATTTTAGGAAAAGCTATTTCAGGTGGCGCGTATCCGGTTTCTGCCGTATTGGCTAATGATCCGATTATGAATGTCATCAAACCCGGACAACATGGTTCCACTTTTGGCGGCAATCCGGTGGCAGCCGCTGTGGCTATGGCAGCCTTGGATGTGGTAACCGACGAACATTTGGCACAAAACGCTCGAAAATTAGGTCAAATTTTCCGTTCCGAATTGGCTAAATATATCGAAACTTCCAATATTGTTACCTTAGTTCGCGGTAAAGGATTGCTGAATGCTATTGTGATTAACGATACTGAAGACAGTGAAACTGCATGGAACATCTGTGTAAAATTGGCCGAAAATGGTTTGTTGGCCAAACCAACGCACGGAAATATCATTCGTTTTGCACCACCATTAGTGATGACAGAAGAACAATTACGCGATTGTATTACCATTATCATCAATACGCTGAAAGCATTTGAACTGTAACCAAACCAATTAATAACCAACCAAAAACTATTTTATGGAAAACGAAAACCAATCGCAATTTGATTCATTTGAATTGCATTTAAACCAAACTGCTTTAGATTATTTGCGCGAAAGTGCTAAATGGTCAATGTTTTTAGCCATACTCGGATTTGTTGGCGTCGGATTTTTGGCTCTTATGGCCATTATTATGACTTCGGTAATGTCGGCTATGCCTGATACGCCCGGACCTTTCGGCGCTGTAAAGGGAATTATTTCTATTTTTTATTTAGTGATTGCTCTTGTTTATTTATTTCCTGTTTATTATTTGTATCGATACGCCAGCAATGCCAAAAAGGCTACCTATGCAAAAGATTCTGCTCTATTGACGGACGCTTTTGGCGCTTTAAAATCGCACCATAAATTTTTAGGGATTGCGGCCATCATTATTATTTCACTTTATATTTTGGCTGCCATTGTAATGGTAATCGGATTTAGCGCTATGCGATAATTGATATAAAACCTTTAAAAAAGCATCTTCCATAGAAGGTGCTTTTTTTTGTGGTGTAAATCGGCTAAACTTCCTTAATTTTGAAAAGACAATTCTAGTTTATGAAAAAAGTTTTCCTTTTGATAATGGTTTTGGCTATTGCAGTCGGAATTTACGAACAAGCCCAAGACCAACCCAATGTGTTTAAATTAATAGCCGCTATGGTATTGCTGATGTTTGGTTTGATGAAACTCAGCGAAAAAATTCCAAGTAAAGATTCAGAAAACGATAATAGAGACCAAGATGACACTCAATAAAGGCGATAAAGTAACCGTTTTAGACGACGCCATCGACGGTATAGTAATCGAAGTTAAGGCCAACGAAATCACGATTGAAACCACCGATGGTTTTCACCTCACTTTTAAACCCGGTGAATTGTTGAAAATGAATCAAGGTGAACTGCGAATCGACTTCAATAAAAACCACATTATTGCCGAGAAAGAAGTCAAAAAACCTAACTATATTAATAAGGAAAAGAAGTCGAAAAAAGAAGTTCCGGTACCCGAGTTTGATTTACACATCGAAAAGTTAGTCAAAAACTACAAATCGATGAGTAATTATGAAATCCTGACTTTACAAAGTGAAACTGCCAAAAAACACATCGAGTTTGCGATTCGAAATCGAATCCCGAAAATTGTTTTTATTCATGGCGTGGGAGAAGGCATACTGAAATCGGAACTCGACTTTATGTTGGGGCGCTATGAGAACCTAACGTTTCAAGACGCTAATTATCAAAAATACGGGCAAGGCGCCACAGAAGTTTACTTCAAACAAAACACCAAATAAAAAAGTCCCGATTAACTCGGGACTTTTATTTTTTCAAAACTAACCTAATTTATAATGTAATCCTAACTTAACTCTTGGGATAATTATGCTACGCTGCTTTCTTGAGTACTTACTTTTTTCAAGATAGAACGGATTAAAACGCTGTTGGTTTTAATACCTGAGTTGATTAACGCTTTTTTGCTGAAAGAAGCTGATTTTGATTGAGACTCAGAAGTTGTTTTTTGAGTTCCCATAAACCAGATAGCGAAATCCATTGAAGCTACTGAAGAAACAGTAGTAACTTCGATAGCATTTTCTTTAACAACTGAAACCTCAGTAGTAGCGATTGGAGCAGTAGCAGTTTCTTTAGCTTGAGCAAAAACTCCGTTGCTTGATAAAACTAATAAAACGAATAAAACAAATAATCTAACGTTAGTTACATTTTTTTGAGCTATTGAGTTATTTGTTGTCATATCTTAAATTTTGGTTTCGTTGTTATTTCTGGGTCAAAACTACTTCAAGAGTGTGGGTGACTGAAATTTTTTCGATAACTAACCTCAAAAGTCGTTTAATCGACAAATTCAATGAATTCGGGGGGTTTCAGCGTTTTTTTCGTGCAGTTCGTCTATGAAATGTTAAAAAAACGTGCATTTCATCGATGAAAAACCAATTTTTTCTGTGAACTGCAACATCAATTCGAGAAAGAGTAGTTGTATGACCAAAAAATGCCAAAATCTTCCTAAATTAGCTTCGAATTAATTCAGTTCCCCTAACCATGAAAGTTGAACACAAAGGCCATACAGCCATTCTCAAAGACACCCAAGGTGATACGGCTTCGTTTTTAATGAAAATCACCCACGAACACAATAGTTTTAAAAACAGCAATTTGATACTTGATTTGTCTCACAACCAAAGTCTGACATTAGAAACCGTTAAATCGTTTTCCGACTTTATCAAGCTACACCAAAAGCAAAAGAAATCGGTTGTGTTGGTAGCCAATAGTGTTAACTTTAATGCTATACCAAAGAATATTATTTTGGTGCCTACAATTTTGGAAGCACACGATATTATTGAAATGGAAGAAATTGAGCGCGATTTAGGATTCTAGTTTTATGAAATTAACCCTATTGGGTTGCTATGCAGCCACGCCAAGAACCATTACTAATCCAACGTCACAAGTGTTGGAAATTCGCAACCGCATGTTTCTTATCGATTGCGGCGAAGGAACTCAGGTCCAACTCCGTAAAAACAAACTCAAGTTTTCCAAAATCAACCATATCTTTATTTCGCACTTGCACGGTGATCATATGTATGGATTAGTTGGATTGATTTCTACTTTTATGTTGCTCAATCGCCAAACAGATTTGCACGTGTACGGACCAAAAGGTATCAAAGAAATCATCTTACTGCAATTGCGCTATTCCAATTCGTTTACCGGTTACAATTTGTATTTCCACGAACTGGAATCAAAAGAAAGCGAAGTTATTTTTGAAGACGATAAAGTAATCGTTAAAACCATTCCGCTACAACACCGAATTTATACCAACGGTTTTTTATTTCAGGAAAAGCCCAAAGAACGCAAACTAAATGTAGCAGCCGTTGAAGAGTACCAAATCGATAAAGCTTATTACCGAAAAATCAAATACGGCGGTAACATTACACTGGATAACGGTCAAATCATTCCCAATGCTGAACTCAGTTTTGATCCCGAACCAACCAAGAGTTACGCTTTTTGCAGCGATACCATTTACAACGAAGCCATCGTTCCGCTTATTCAAAACGCAGATGTGTTGTACCACGAAGCTACTTTTCTGGAATCAGAGGCTGACAAAGCTGAGAAAACTATGCACAGCACCGCCAAACAAGCCGCCACTATTGCTAAACTGGCCAACGTGAAGCATTTGGTTTTGGGTCATTACAGCACGCGTTACAGCAGTATTGAATTATTCCAACAAGAAGCCGAAACTATTTTTCCGAGTGTTTTATTGGGTGACGACGGTAAAGTTTTTGATTTTGAATAGGGGAGAAAGACTTTGAATTTATGAGTGATGGCAATGCCTGTTTTATCTTGAAAACTTAGTAACTTTACCCAATCAATCCTTCATGCTATGAAAGACTTAAGCGATTACAGAAAATCTTATGAGAAAAGTGAGCTTTTAGAGCAAAACCTTACTGAAGATCCTATCAATTTATTCCACCGTTGGTTCTACGAAATGGAGGAATTCAGTACCACCGAGGAAGTCAATGCCATGACGGTGTCAACTATCGGTTCCGACGGTTTCCCGAAGAGTAGGGTAGTGCTACTCAAAAAATTCAACGAGGAAGGATTTATTTTTTACACCAATTACCAATCAGAAAAAGGGAAAGCCATTTTGAACAATCCCAACATTTGTTTGTCTTTTTTCTGGCACAGCATGGAACGTCAAGTCATTATCAAAGGAATAGCCGAGAAAACTTCGGAAACTGTATCTGATAATTATTTTGATTCCCGTCCGGATGGCAGTAAATTAGGCGCCATAGTTTCAGCGCAAAGCGAAGTCATCCCTTCCAGAGCTTATTTAGACGAAAAATTAAAGGAATTGGAAAAAACTTTCGAAGGCAAACCGATACCACGACCTGACTATTGGGGCGGATTTTTGGTTCGCCCGGTGGAAGTAGAGTTTTGGCAAGGTCGTCCAAACCGCCTGCACGACAGAATACGTTATAAATTATCGGAAGATTACAGTTGGCAAATCGATAGGTTATCGCCTTAAAGATTTTAAAAACTAATTATAAGTTACAACCACTCCAATCAGAGTGGTTTTTTTTATGCCTTAAAAAATATCGACGAAATGCAATATTGTAGGAATATATCTTATACAAAATAATAAAAAGTGCATTTCATCGATTTTATTTGTATTTTAATCGGTGTTTTTGGTAATATTGTTTAACCAAATCAAACAATACGTTCTTACGCATAAAAATATATAAAGTGTTTGCCCCACATCTACTTTATTTCAATCTGTCATTATTAACCAATAAAGTGTTTGCCCCACATCTACTTTATTAAAACTTAACCTACTACTATGAAAGCAAAAATGTTTAGAGCATTGTTGCCGTTAGCAATTCTGTTCACTATGGTATCTTGTTCTTCTGATTCCTCAGAAGCCACTGCTGAAGACAAACAAGTTGTAACCACTTACAATTACAACGAAACTGAATCGAAGTTGATTACCCTAATCAACGACTACCGTCAAAGCAAAGGATTAAATCCGTTAACAGTTATCAATCACATCTCTTACAAATCGGAAGAGCACAACTTTTACATGATTGACAACAATGTGGTGAACCACGATTACTTCCAACAACGATCTGACAACCTGGTACGTGTACTGGGAGCTGAAAAAGTAGGCGAAAATATTGCTTACAACTATCAAACGGCTGAGAGTGCTATGAGCGCCTGGTTAAACAGTCCGTCGCACAAAGCCAACATTGAAGGTGATTATACCCACCTAGGTATCTCTGTAACCATTAACCCTGATAACGGAAAAAAATATTACACCAACATGTTTATAAAAAAATAGTTTGATTATTGTTTTGTTTGATTTTGACAGATCACGAAAAACCCGGCTCTAAACCGGGTTTTTTATTTGAATCCTAATAAGGTTTTGAGTTTTAAAAACAGCAAACCGATGGCATAAGCATCATCGGAGGCAGAGTTTTTTTCGCTTAAGGGCAGTTTGTAATGCTTTACCATATCTTCAATAGAAAACGATTTATTGGTCACATCCAAATACTTTTGGTGCATGATTTCAATATCAAGCGCTTCATTCTTTAACTTGCCACACGACATTTTTTCTAGGGCTTCATTAATCAATTCAATATCAAAATGAATGCGATGACCAACTAAAACCGAGTTTCCAATGTATTCTACTAATGCCTGCATCGCCTGAGGTTCGGCCAGTTTGGGCAATTTGCTTTCAATCAAAAACTCGTTCGACAAACCGTTATCGTGTAAATATTTGTATTGTAAAATCACCACTTCAAAATTGTCACCAATTTTAATCACATCATTCACTACACCAAAAGCGCCAAAAGATAGGACAACGTCTTTCTTTGGGTTTAAACCGGTAGTTTCAGTGCTTAAAACCACATAACGATTAGATTTGGTTTCAAATTTGGCCAAATAGGCTTTCCAAAAATCCGGGTATTCTTTATTGATATTTTTAATCCAATCCAGCATGTCAGGAGAATTGTGTTAATTGAAATTTATCTTTAATCAGTTCTTCCAAATCCTTCATCGGAGACAAAGCATTTTTAAGTCGTTCGCGTTCAGCTTTATTCAATTCTTCAATATTGATGAAGTCGCCCGAATTGTCGTTTTTCAAGCCTTCCAATGTTCTGAACTTGGACAAAATCAGAAAGGCATCGGCACAATTCAAGTAAATCTCAGAAAATTTTGGATCTACCAAAGCCAATTGTTTGAATCGAGCATGAGTATTATTGATACCGCGTAAATTTAAACTCAACGCAAACAGTCTTGCACCGTCAACCAAAGGCATGATGCCTCTATTTTTGATATCGAATTTTCCTTTGTATTCGCCTTCTTCTTCCACATTGAATTTTTTAAAGAAATTCAATGGCGGATTTTTGCGCAAAGTGTCATTGCCGAGATAGTCAAAAAAGAGCGCATTGTTTTTGGTATTGCTGACAATCAAATCCGAAATAGTATCTTCAATTTTTCCTTCTCCAAAAGCGATTTCGTAATCGAAAAAGATACTACTGATATCGTTAGATTTTTCACCCGGCATTTTCATCCAATTGTTGTATTGTTTGATCCAATCGCTCATCGATTTACACCAAAGCATATTACTGGCCATGTGGCCGTTAGGACAAAATTGATAACCAACTTTTTCTAAAATGGTCGTGGTTCTTTTTGCTAATTTTAAGAAATAATCTTTAACATCACGGTATTTTTCCGGAGCGACATCTTCAAAAATCAGAATACTGTCTTGATCCGTTAATAATAGTTGTTCTTTTCGCCCTTGGCTACCAATACTCAACCAAGCAAATCGAGATGGAGGAGAACCTAAATCCAAAATTGCTAATTCTACTGAGCGTCTGATTATAGCGGTAATAATTTCACCGGTAATATTATAAATATGAGGCAGCGGTATATTTTTAGCAATGGAACTCTGAATCAAATCGGTTAACTTTTCTCTTACCAATTTTAATTCTTTTGGCGATAAAGAACGTTTGATTTCTTTAATTAATACACCGGGGTTATTGGCTTGAGCTACAATCAAATCGTGCTCCGAGATGATACCTTTAACTTCAGATTTATCCGAGCCATCGGTAGTAACGCAAAGGTGACTTACATTGTGTTTCAGTAATAACAATTGGGCTTCGGCTACTGATACATTTTCGGGAACTGTAATTACCGGAGCTGACATGATTTTATCAATTGCAACAGTAATAGGAAAGCGACCATTGGCAATTTTGGTTCTGAAATCCGTATCGGTTACAATGCCTACCGGACAGTTTTGATCGATAATGATAGCACTGTCTATCAGATTTTCGGTCATGAGTTGCGCCACATCTTTAACAGCTGTGTTGGCGGTTACTTTTAGTGGCATTTTGTTGTAGGACAACGACTGAAAATATTGAATTTCATTCGATTGATTCTCGGTGTAAACATTATCAGTAATAAGTTTACTGCGATTTTCTTTATCAAACGGATTGCGTGTATTGGTAGCAAAACTCTCCAATAAGAAGTCTAAAACCTGTGGATTTTGAGCAACAAAAGGTTTAAAAACAGCAATTGGAATAGCATATACTATACTGTCTTCGCGCGCTTTGGCGGTCATCATATAGTTGTTTTTGGCAAAGAAAGGACGCAAACCAAATACATCTCCCGGATAACATTTATTAAGCAATGTTTCTTCAGCATCGGCAATAACAGAAAGATTGATGACTCCGGATGCAACGACGTAAAAACTATCGTGTAATTTATCATCGATTTTGAATAAAGTTTTGTGCTTGTCCAAACTAACCACGCCAATACTGGTCGCGACTTGAATCAATTCGTCGTGACGTAAATAATTAAACGGCGGATATTCTCTTAGAAAATTAGCAATATTTTCAGCGACAGAATTACTCATAAAAACATTTTTAGGAAACACAAATACCGTTACAAAAATACTAAAGCTTTCTCCATGATAGGGCAATTGTTAAAAAGATTTGAAAACAAAAATTAGGATATTTTTGTAACAGAATTTGAAAAAATCTATTTTACATAATATAAATTATAGTTTAAAAAGTAATAATAATTAATAAATAAGTAAATTAATGTTAAACTAATGATTAACAACTACTTAAATTAAACTAAATGAAGTTTTGTTTTAGAAATTTAACGCTCTGAATTTTTTACCGATAGCCAAACTTAATTTGGTCTTGTAATCGTCAATCAACCATTCACGATAGTTTTTGCTGGTTTTGCCCAAACAACTCACATAACGTTTTACGCGACTTTCAATGTCATCGTTTAATAATTTTGACAACATTTTGGCGCCATATAAATCTTCAGCATTTTCAACACACATTAACGCATGCTGATTTATAGAGCGTTCGATGACTTCTTTGGAACGCAAATTTTGAGCTGTTATTTTTTTAAACTCGGCTTCAATATCCATCGTGACGTCGGCTGTTTTGGCAAACATCTTACGAATGGCTTCTGGCATAGTATATTTGAAATTCAGCTCAATCTCGACATCATCACGCAAACTTTCTAAGTAATATTCGGGCGATTTGAAAATGTGTTGCCAATCGACCGGATCATTCCACAAACCGAATCGCAAGGCATTGTTACCCAAGTCGATTACTGTAAATTCATCTTTATGCGGCAATTTACGAGAACCACGTCCAATCATTTGAAAATAAAGTGTCAGCGATTTGGTAGCGCGATTCAATATAATGCTTTCTACCGTAGGTTCGTCAAATCCGGTGGTTAAAATACCTACCGAAGTCAAAATCGCATCCGGTGTTTTCTTGAACCATTGCAAAATATCTTTGCGGTCTTCGGCTGACGTTGTATTATCCAGATGTTTAATGGGAAATCCGGCTTCTTTGAAAGTATCATAAACATATAAAGAAGTATTGATACCATTATTAAAAATCAAAGTCTTTTTACCCAAAGATTTTTCAGTATAAGCATGCAACAATTTTTCCTGCATGACCATATTCATGTACAAATCATCAGACGATTTTACGGTGTAATCGCCGTTAATTCCGACTTTAAGTGATGTCAATCCTACATCATAACTGTACGTGGTAGCTCGGGCCAAAAATCCATTATCTATTAACGATTGTATGGTGTCGCCCACTATCAATTCGTTGTAATTTTGATGCATCGGTAACTTGATATTCGAGCTCAATGGCGTTGCGGTAACGCCTAAAATAAAAGAATTTTTAAACTGACTGAATAATTTTCGGAAGGAATTGTAATGCGCTTCGTCTATAATTACTAAGCCTACGTTATCAATCATCAACTTTTCATCGTTTAAGCGATTTTTGAGCGTTTCCACCATCGCCACAAAACAAGAATACTCGTCTTGATCCGGTAGTTCTTTTATATTACTGTTGATGATTTTGTTTTTGACATCGAAGCCTTTGAGCATTTTAGAAGTTTGTTTACAAAGCTCAATTCGATGCGTCAGTACTACAACTTTTTTGTTGTGTTTGGACAAATAGCGTCGGACAATTTCGGAGAAAATTACTGTCTTTCCGCCGCCGGTTGGCAATTGGTACAACAAATGATAATCGTTTGGCGCGTTATCCAAACGTTCAAAAATTTTGTCAATATCTCCCTTTTGGTAGTCGTAAAGCTCCTTTTTTTCTTCAATTTCTACCTTTAAATCTTTTTGAGACATAGCATTTTGTACAATTTTGCAAAAGTACAGCTAAAAAAGAGTTATCACATCATGAATTACGGTAAATAACTAAAATTTAATATTCGAGTCGTTCTGTAACTGCCGTAAAATCATATTGATTGAACCAATTTTGAGTCACAGTTTCTTCTTTAACAGCCACTACTCTATCGTGAAAATCGCTTAAAATACCATGTTCAATCAGAAACGCAACAGCTTGTTGGAAAGACGAAAGCATGCTTTTATAAAACACTTCTTGTTTGATAGGTTTTTCTGCCGATAGCGTTTGGGCAATTTCAAGATTATACAACATCAAATCGGCCACTAAAAAAACATCTACGCCTAACGTTCTGAAGTGTTTGATGAATTTTTGAGCTACCGACCGGCGCATTTTCGGCTTTTTGCCTCTAACGGGAAAATATTCGTTGGAGATTTTGAATTTGGCTTCTCGTATCAGTTTGTCTTCATTGGGATGGAATGCAAAATCGTAATACACTTTAACATCGCTAAACTTGTCATAAAGGGCTATCAGCTGATCTTCCAATTGTTCTTTTGATAATTCGGATAGGTATTTTTTTAAATCTCTTTTACTCATCTTTGGGATAAAAAACAAATGTAACCTCTTTTTGGGTGGTTTAAATTGTTATTGCTTAATTTTGTGGAAAATTGCTGTTACTTATGACAAGATTATTCAAATTCGTTGCCGTTGCAGAAGGCATTTCCTATTTGGTTCTATTTTTTAACATGCTGGTTATCAAGCCAAACGATTTAGGGTTATACAAAGCCTTATTGTTTCCGGTTGGCATGGCTCACGGATTATTATTTATGGGTTATGTGTTGTTGGCTATACTCATACGCGAAGACCAACAATGGAAATGGAAAGATTTCATCATAGTTCAATTGGCTTCTCTATTGCCGTTCGCAACCTTTTATGTAGAGAAAAAATATGTGACGAATGCATAAAGTTGTCGAAAAAATATTCGGTTGGAGTTATCCGATGTTCCAAAAATGGGACTTTGGCGAAACCTTGTCGGCATATGCCAGCTTGGCCATTAACATCATCTTGCTGACTATTTTAGCCTATTTTATTTTTACCGTATTCCGATACGTTTTGGTGCGTGCCTTGATTGTTACAGCCCGAAGAACCAAAACCCGCTTTGACGATTTACTGGTATCCAACAAAACCGCTAAATATATTTCGCACCTTATCCCGCTACTTTTTGTTTACAAATCAGTACCTATTATCTTGGAAAACTTTGTGTATTGGGAAGGTGTTTTTGGGAAGATGATTGCCATTTACATTGTGCTTTTGGGGCTGTGGATCATCAAAACCATCTTACATGCGTTCCGAGATCATTTAAAAACCAATCCGTCCTTTAGCGACAAGCCTATCGACAGCTACATTCAGGTTATTATGATAGTGTTGTGGATATTCGGATTTATAATCATTGTTTCTAAAATATTCGACATCAGTACCAATGCAATGTTGGGAACTTTTGGAGCTGTTTCGGCTATTATTATCTTAATTTTCAGAGATACCATTTTGGGATTTGTGGCCAGTGTTCAAGTTTCTTTGAACGACATGGTGCGGATTGGCGATTGGATTACATTTGACAAATTTGGTGCCGACGGAGATGTGATTGAAATTAATTTGGCTACCGTTAAAGTGCGCAATTTTGACAATACAACCACTACCATTCCAACTTACAGCTTGATCTCCGACTCGTTCCGCAACTGGCGCGGTATGTTAGATTCCAAAGGAAGACGCATTAAAAGACACATCCTGATTAAGGCACAAAGTATTCGTTTTTTAAAGGAAAGCGAATTGGATGAAATGAAACGAATTCAGTTAATTGCCAAATACATTGAGAACCGTCAATCAGAAATCACTAAGTTTAATGTTGGCCACAACATCGATAAAAGTCTGCTAATAAATGGTCGGAACATGACGAATTTCGGGTTGTTTCGAAAATATATTACGCAGTATTTGAGTCAGTATCCCGGCTTAAACAAGGACATGATTTTACTTTGTAGACAATTACAACCAACGCCGCAAGGGATTCCGCTGGAGATTTATACGTTTTCCAATGACAAACGATTTGAAAACTACGAATACATCATGGCCGATATTTTTGATCATATCTTTGCCGCTATTCCTTACTTCGATTTAGAAATTTACGAAATGCCGTCCGGTAAAAACGATTTTGTAAACTAATCGCCCAATCGGTCTTTGATATATTCTATTTGGGTTTTGCCGTGCGCTTTTGGCTTTCCGTCTGCACCCAAACTTACCATAGTAATCGTATCAATACTGATGATAATATCTCGTGTCATCATATTTCTTACTTGACAAGTCAGCGTAATAGAGGTTTGACCAAATTTCACCACATCTATTCCAATTTCTACGATATCGCCTTGTTTGGCCGAGCTTCTGAAATTGATTTCCGACATGTGTTTGGTTACAATTTTGGGATTTTCGAGTTGGATGATGGAATACAAAGCCAATTCTTCATCAATCCAAGCCAATAATCTGCCACCAAACAAAGTGCTGTTAGGGTTCAAATCTTCCGGTTTGACCCATTTTCTGGTATGGAATCGCATATTTTTAAAAATTTGAATTCAAAGTTACATCATAATTATATTGATTACATTGATTTAATATATTCTTAACCGAAAACGATTGCTTAAAAAAATGTAGTCTTTTCAGGTGAAATTACAAGCTGTTTTAATGGTCAAAAAAGTTGATTATTAATTGTAAACGTCTATATTTGCATAGTTTTAACATTTCTTTTTAGTAAACAAATATTTCATATATGAAAAAAGGCCTACTATCATTATTAACATTATTTGCTGTCTACACTGCCGATGCGCAAGTTGCCGTTGACACAACAGGAACACTGGGCGAAGGTTTTAACAGATGGACTATAGATGTTTATGCAGGGCAAGCAAAAGGAATTAAACCATATGCCACAGGTTACTACTCCAGTAACCCCACAAAGTACTTTGGTGCTCAAATAAATTCTTTTGGTGCTGCTGCGCGTTACATGTTAAGCCCTAAGTTTGGTTTTAAGTTTGATTTAAACTATGATAAATTTACGGAACAAAGCGGTAGTGGTAGTTTACCATTTGAAACTTATCAATACCGTGTAGGATTGCAAGGTGTTGCCAATGCCGTTCGTCTTTTTGGATTAGAAGAGTCGTTAGGTCGATTTGGATTGCTCTTACATGGTGGTGTTCAAATGGCAAGAATGCATTCAGATGTAGTAAATAAAGATGAGCTTAACGGTGGTTTAGTAGTAGGTTTTGCGCCTCAATACAGAATCTCGAATTCCATTTCACTTTTGTTAGATGTAAGTGTGTTTAATAATTTCAAACAGCACTTAAATTGGGATGGCTCTTATGCTGTTGGATCAGAAAATTTATCAGGTCAATTAATAACGACAACTTTCGGTATTTCCTATTCATTTGGAAATGAAAAAATACATGGTGATTGGGCTATCATAAAAGATAAGAAAGACAAAGAAATAGAAGCGCTAAACAGCAGAATCGGTGAGATTGAGACTTTAATGAATGATGCTGATAAAGATGGTGTGCCAGATTATCTTGATGTGGAGAACAATTCTATAGCAGGTGTAGCGGTTGATACAAAAGGTAGAATGGTTGACAAAAATAACAATGGTGTACCTGACGAGTTAGAGAAGTATATCGATACCTCCATAACCAATAACAACAATACTGTAATGTCGAAAGGCATGATTGAGCAATTAATCAATGACGGTTATATTGCTGCATACTTCGACAAATCAGTTTCATTACCAACACCGGGTTCATCTGATAATATTGGTTTTATCTTAAATTATTTAAGAAACAATCCGACTGCTAAAGTTGAAATTTCAGGTTATGCAGATCAAGTTGGAAATGATACTAAAAATCAAAAATTGGCCGCTGCCAGAGCTGAAAACATCAAGGACATCTTAGTAAAAGCCGGTATTGATCCATCCAGACTTACTGCTAAAGGCGCCGGTATTGACAGTTCAGTGGACAAAAACTCTGAATACGCTAAACGCCTAGTTCGCAAAGTAGTTTTCAAGTTGACTAATTAACATTAGATTATTAATAACTATAAAATGACCTCTGTTTCACGACAGAGGTTTTTTTATACATTTAAAGTAAGTCAGAGAAGCTGTTTTTCTGACTGTAATTCACTACTGTTTTTAGGCAAAATCTTTAATCGACAACCACATGGAAACCAGAGACAATACCGTTCTTGAAATGAGAGGCGAAACTTTAGGAACAATTAGCAGTCAGTCTTCCTCAGAAGAAATATTTCAAAACCGTACACTACGCCCTATTCTAAAGTTGCAAAATGATTTGTTTGTTCAGGTTTTCATCAACTATGCCATCAAGCAAAAAAGAGTGTTTTTTTCGTTGACACCTGAAAAGAAATTGGTTTATATTGAAAATGTTATTCAAAGAGATATCAAATTCAGAAACTCGCTCAAAGGTATGGTGATTGCTTTTTTTACTTTAGAAGAATACGCCGAATACATTCAGAATTCCTCCAATTTAAACAAGCGAATGATGAATATGTTGATTGAACGCTTGAAAAGTCAGCTGCAACTGATAGAAGTGAACGATTAACTTACTACAAATAGGCCTTTTTTACTTCTAAAAATGTTTTAGAAGTACCAACTAGTTCTGCTATTACTTTTTCTCTTAAAGATTCCAAATCGTCATATTTCAAATACTTGGCCCAATCCTCTTGACTGAGTACTTCTTTTATGGTACGAATGGTTTTGGCAACTTCTTTAGCATTGCGAAAAATTACCTTTTCGTTGGAATCAGCTGTTTGTTTGTGATAAAAGTTGACTTCTCGAGTCAACCAATCAACTTTAATAAAAAAGAGTTTTGCGGTATCGTCATTGGAATAAAAATCGGTCCAATTTGCATAGGCAACCGTCGTATATTGGTTTTTGAACTCGGCTAACGGAACCAAACGCCAATGACAATTGGCTACTCTTCCCCAATGATTGGATATGCGATACAAACCCGCTGCGGTAAAAATATATTGGCTTCCGGATTGACTAGTGTAATTTACTTTTAATTCACTAATCGCTGAAAAAGGCACTTCTTTCCAAATACAAAAAGTATGGGAATGAAAGTTGTGGCGTGCATAAGTCTTTTTACCCATATTATTGAACTAAAAATCTAGTAGGATTTAGAGAAAATTAATTATATGATTCGTAAAGATAGTCGATAAGTAATCGGAAATCAATAGCTTTAAGAGAATTAAAAAGAAAAAGCCCGATAAATACTATCGGGCTTTACCTAATTTAAGTATGGTGTTTTTAATCTTCGTGATCTGTTTTAGTTTCTGAAGCCGCATTGGTTGTTGCTTCAGCTCCCGTAGCATTGTCTCTGATTTCAGTGTGACGGATTTCTCCTCCGGTTGTTCCGGTTAATTGCGCAAAATAAATAGCTATTACACTAATAACTAAGGTTAAAATAGCCGCTAATTTAGCCTGACTGATTTTTTTGATATTGGCATACAACCCGAAAAGCGAAACCACACCTAAAACATAAAGTGATAAGGCTAATTTTTCGGCTATCTCTTCGTGTTCATGAATAATGTCGTGCCCAACGGTTGGCATATCTTCCACCATTTCTTCAGCACCTTCTCCGGTTGCCATACTAACGGCTGCAAAAACAGCGGCCACTACAAAAAGAACATAGGCAACGTTTTTAACTGTATTGTTCTTGAATAAGATTCCTGCTAATAAAATTCCGGCTCCTAAAATGGTTCCGATGATAGGAAAATGATTCACTACCATGTGTAAATGTGCATCATTCATATGTTATTGGTTTTAGTTAGAAAATTTTAAAATTACTTTAGTTCCTTTGTGCTCTTCGCTTTCAATTTGAAGCTCTATTTGGAGTAATAAAGATAATCTTTTTACGATAGATAATCCTAATCCTGTTCCTTTTATTTCAGGATGTTGGTTAGATTTTGAGCGATAGAACTGATCAAATATTTTTTGCAAATCTTCTTGTGCGATTCCAATGCCGTTATCCGCAATAGAACAGATTGTTCCCGACGGTGTTTCGGCAATTTCAAAAACAATGGTATCGTTGGGTTTGGAATACTTTACAGCATTAGTCAGAATATTATTGACGATAATTCCCAACAAATAAGTATCAGTTGTAACGTAATAATCTTTGGCAAAATGAGCCTGACATTTCAATTTCTTTTCTGCTATTATTGTTGAATTTCTCGAGATAACATCTAAAAACACGGCGTTTAGCGAAACACTTTCCAGTTTTAAGGTTTGTTTCTGATTTTCAAATCTCGCCAACAACAACAACTCATCTACCAAATGATTCAGTCGGTTGACTTCACTTACACAAAATGCAATTTTCTCTTTATATTCTTCAGGATCACGAGGTTTACGTATAAGCACTTCTAAAGTTCCTTTAATAACAGCTAATGGTGTTCTTAGTTCGTGTGAAGCATCGGAAGTAAATTGCTTCTCTCTTTCGATGGCATTTTCTACCCTATCCAATAAATTATTGATGGTTTTAGACAAGATGAACAATTCATCTCTGTTTTGCGGTAGCGGAATCCTCGATTTTAAATTGTCTTTTGTGATAACATTGGAAGTTTCGATAATAGCGCTGATGGGTTTTATACTTCTTCCGGCTATGAAACGGGCAATGAGAAACAATACCAACAAAATTAAAGGATAGGCCAACAACATAATTTTAAACAAGTTGTTCAATACCATAACGGAATCTTCCAAAGACATCGCTACAATTAAGTATCCGATAATTTTGGTGCCTTGGTATAAAGGTACTTGTATTTGTCTGACTGAAATGTTTTCTAATTTGGTATCGAACAATTCATTAACCGGCGCATCGGGTTTGAAAACCAGTTGTTTTTGCTTCAAATTAGGTGATTTTTCTACCATAGTTCCCAATTCGTCAACAAACTGTATAAAGGCCGGGCTGACTTCTACTTTATTAAACTGACTCAGTTTCCACTCTTCTTCTTCGATTAGGAGTACACAATTTTCAATGACTTCAATCTCTTGTAAGTGCTCGGTAACTTCTTTTTTAATTTCGTTGTTTACCCTAATGTAAATACTGAATTTTACAATTGAGTAAATAGCAAAAAATACCACAAAAATTAATAAAGCTGTGGTGATGATATAGTTAGAAGCTATTCTGTTTTTAAACGAAAGTTGTTGCATAATCAGGATTCATCGTTGGCTATATAACCTACGCCACGAATGGTTTTGATAAAATCTTCTTCGACTTTTAAATTAAGTTTTTTTCGGATGGCATTCATAAATACATCAATCACTCCTGTATCGTATTCAAAATGAATATCCCAAACGTCTTGAATGATTTGGGTTCTTGAACAGACTTTCCCTTTATTTTTGACCAAATAATGCAATAAATCAAACTCTTTTTGGGTAAAGGAAACTTCTTTTTTGTCGACCGTAACTTGGTGTTTCTGAAGGTTGATTTCAATGGGGCCTAACTGTAAGATTTCCTCTTCAGGTTGGTCTCTCAATTGCACTTTGATGCGTTCTACCAATTCGTCAAAGCTAAAAGGCTTTTTAATATAATCGTTAGCGCCGGCTTTTAAACCTTCCACCGTTTCTTGGACGGTATCTTTGGCGGTTAAGAATAAAATCGGGACTTTGGTATTCATTTGTCGGATGGCTTTGCATAACTCTAAACCGGTCATTTTGGGCAACATCCAATCGAGCAATAACAAATCAAATTTTCCGTCGTTAAAAGCCTCTAAACCCGCTTTACCGTTAGTGGCTGCAGTTATTTGATAGCCTTCTTCTTCCAATCCTTGTTTCAAAAATTGAACAATGCCTTCTTCGTCTTCAACAATTAAAAGATGTTTCATAACTTTGTAATTAACGATAGCTAAGGTACTACTTTTTCCGTTTTAAGTTCTCGAACGAGATAGGGTTTTAAGTGAAAATTAATTTGCTTAGTTTTATAAGATAATTGGTTCTTTTGAAGTAAAAAGAAAATATAGAATCCATTTTAAACCGGACATTCAAAATGAAAAAAGAAAAGATATTCGCCATGCCCTTGGCCAGTGTATATCCACATTATGTGAAAAAAGTGGAATCAAAAGGGCGAAGCCAACAAGAACTTGAAGCCGTATTTTTTTGGTTAACCGGTTATGACGTTGTTGCTTTACAAAAACTGTTGGACAACAAAACCAGTTTCGAGGATTTTTTTGAAAAGGCACCACAACTTAATCCTAATGTTTCCAAAATCACCGGAGTCATTTGCGGTTATCGTGTAGAAGAAATTGAAGATCCGCTGATGCAAAAGATTCGCTACCTCGACAAGCTTGTAGACGAATTGGCCAAAGGAAAAGCCTTAGAAAAGATTCTTAGAAAATAAAAAAGCAATCCGTTAAGATTGCTTTTTTAATATTCAGATTTTAGGTTATTTGTCCATGACAAACTTGAAGGCCAATGAAACAATATCGGCACTCAAAGTATCACTACGGTCGTAATGATTGTAACGGAAATCAATATTTTTCAAGCCGAATTTCCATATACGTGCTTTGGTAAAAATATCTACATACGTTGCTCCAATTCCATACTGATTAGCACTGAAGGTGGACAAATCATAATCAGAGGTATAATATTTTTCAGTTGACACATGGGTTTCGAACGGTGCAAAATACTTAGATTCCGTTTGTGTGTAATAACGATACATCGGATAGACTGTAAAGTTATCGTTTAACTTGATAGGCACTTCAATGTTAGCGGTATGCGCCGAAATTCCCCAATTGTCAGTATAATAACGGTAATAGGTGCGTAACTTGAAAGTTTCATTGATATAATAATTCAATCTCACCCCTATCGGTAATTTGAAACGCGATTTCGGCAAGCGCTCGATGTCGTCAGCCAATCGGTAAACACCAACATTTTCAGTGGTTTCATATACCGGAATGTATTGGGTTTGACCTATGTAATAGTTAGCTTTGTCGGCAAAGTAAATTCGGTGATAAGGCGTTGACAATAATCCTTCTTGTTGCAAAACATCAAAAAATAAGGACAATTGCAATTTCTTAGTCAAAATCTGAGAGAACGAAAAAGACAATGAATAAGAGTTTCTGTTCACCGATTGAATGTCTTTAAATTGTGATGGCAAATAAGCATTAGAAGCCAATCCGTTTTGGTCATAAACCGTTACTCCGCTGAAATATCCGTTGTTCAGGAATGAGCTTCCGTATTTATCGTACTCATGCAATTCTGTTGGCAATATCGGACGCCATTGGTCTAAATAAACGTTGGCTTTTAAACTCAATTCAGTATTCTTTTGATTGAACAATTTCGCAACGCCTCCACCAAAACCAATAGAAGTATAATCGTATTCGTTAGAGAAAGCCACATCGGCATTCCATATAAAATTTCGATCATCGGAACTGTGACTGTAGTTGATTACCACACTAGCTAAGGCATCTTGCGCTGAAGCTCCTGAGGAGGCCAACCAAGGCGTTCCGTAAGGTTCAGTTCCTGCCTTGTCATCGTCGTCATCGCCACCTGAAGCACCACTGCTATTGAATGGATTAATGTTACTCGAAGAGGCTGAAGTGTAAGCTGAAAGTCCGGCATCCACGGTTAAAATGGCATCGGCACTCATGGGCATACTCACCACGATATTGGAGGCAAGGTCGGTTAACTTTTCCGAACCCATACCGCCGGAGACCGCAGAATGTACTCCGTCTTGTTTGTAATAACTGATTAAAAAATCGACTTCTGTGGCTTCTAAAACTCTCTTTTTAAAGGTCGCCGTTGAATCTTTCTGTTGAGCAAAAGATTGGTAAGCACTGAGTAAGGCAAATATAAATAGGTACTTTTTCATTTGATTTTTTAATTACATCCGCAGCCACCACCGGTTTTTCCGCCGTTAGCGCCGGCTGCCGCTTCACGATACACTTGGAAGGTTACTTCATAGCGTTCGGCTGTCTTGGCAGATAATTTCATTTCGGGATCGTTGATGTATTCTTTTTCGTATTCTTTCACGGCTGTGCAAGAAGACAAAACGAACAACACCGCAATAAGGCTAAAAACTTTATTCATTTTGATAATTTTTAATGTCTATATTTTTTGAGGTAATTACTTTTCCTTCTTCATCTACCATAATGCAACCTATACCGGGTAATTGGTTTACTAAGTCCATTCCGACTTCTTTACCCAATACAAAAACACCTGTAGCCAGGGCATCTGCCAGTTCAGTTGTTTTGGCAAAAACGCTCACGCTAATTAAACCTGTAGCGGGATAACCGGTTCTGGTATCAATAATATGAGAGTATCTTACACTGTTAAAGGTAACGTATTTTTCGTAACTCCCTGAGGTTTCTACCGCAGTATCCTCAAGAGGAAAAGTGGCGAAAATTTTATTTTTGTTCATCGGATTTTTAATCCCAACTTTCCAAGGTTTACCGTCGGGTTGTTTGCCCCATGTACTTATGTCACCGGAAACGTTGACCAAACCTGCAACACATCCTTTTGAAAGCAAAAGCGCTTTGATTTTATCGGCGATATAGCCTTGACCAATGCCACCCATACCCAACTTCATTCCATCTAATTTCAGAAAAACAGTTTGCTGTTCTTGATCAATGATGATATTTTGATATCCAACTTTAGCTACCGATTTCTTGATGGCTTCAGGCGATGGCATTTCTTTCATACTGCCGTCGAATTTCCAAATCTTGTCCATCGACGCATAGCTGATGTCAAAAGCACCGTCGGTTAGTTTCGATATTTTAATAGAACGTTCAATCAAATCAATCAATTCCTGAGGTACTTTTACCGGTTTTATTCCGGCATTTTTGTTGATTTCAGACAAAGGAGTGGTTGGTATCCAATCCGAAATTAAGTTTTCTATTCGCTTCACTTCGGCCACAGCTAAATCTTCATATCCATTGGCTTCAAGACTGTCTTTGGCTACCACTGTTATTTCAAAAGGGCTGCCCAACAAACTCAACTTGCGTTTGTGAATGATTTGGGCGTTAGCCGACAAACCAAGAGTTAACACCAACAAACAAAGGAATGATTTCATTTTACTTGATTAAAGCTTGTAATTCAGCTACGTATTTGGCCGCATTTTGGTTTTCGTAGCCTTTTTTGGCGATTACTTTTCCTTGTGCATTCAACACTACCACCAATGGGAAATAGCCTTCTTGATTGTATTTTTCAGCTAAAGCTTTGTTAGCATTTTGAAGCGCTTCAGGTAAAACGTTGGCTTTCTTTTTCGGGAAATCGGCACGTACCAAAACTAATTTTTCAGCGGCATACGCTTTGAATTCTTCTGATTGCCAAACATTTTTATCCAATTTAATACACGGAGCACACCAATCCGAACCCGAAAAAACCAACACTATGGTTTTGTTTTCAGCCGTAGCTTTGGCCTTGGCTTCTTCAATATTAGTCGACCAATTCTGTGCAAATCCCAATGAGGACAAGAATAAGAAAGTTATTGTGATGGATTTTTTCATGTGTTTTTTTTCTGATAAAACAATTAAACGGAAGTGTACCCTACGCCTTTGTAAAATTATAGTTTTAAAGATTCCTTTTAACTTGTTTTTTTTTCTTAAGGAAATCTTAACTTTATAGGCAATTAGGGTATTTTAGGAATAATCTGTTATAAAAATACTAATTTTAATTTATGAAATTGTTTAAAAAGAATTCTCCGTTTCTTCAACTCCTTTTATTATTTATTGTCATCAATGCCGTTTTACGAACAGTTTTACTGTTCCATCCTATTACACAATCGGAATTCAACATTGCAGAAATTATCAAAATGTATGCGCTGGGCGGTTTGTCTGACATAATGATATATGTGGTTGGCAGCGCTTTTTTATGGCTGTATCTTTTGTTCTTATCTGATAAAAAATACCAAACACCTAACGGATATATTGTCTTTGCTGTATTGGTTTTGCTCTTGATTTATGTTTCCTTTTTCAATACAATTTTGGATGAATACGGCGGTTCTTTGCCTGAGATTGGCATCGCCTTTATAGCCATTAAAACACTTTGTTTTGGTTTGTTATTGTTTTTACCACAACACCGAAAGCAAATTCGATTGGGTTTATATTCCTTCACGGTCTTCTTGTTTGTATTGATTATAGTGCAAAATGCAATGAGCGAATTTTTCTTTTGGAATGAGTTTGGGGTTCGCTACAACTTTATTGCTGTAGACTACTTGGTTTATACCAATACTGTTATCGGAAACATTATGGAATCTTATCCAGTTGTACCTTTATTTTTAGGCGTTGGCATCATTACCATAGGTATTACCTATTGGATTGTAAAACGAACTAAATCCTATTTGGACAAACTACCGGATTTCAATGAAAAACTAAAAAGTACCGGTATTTATGGCTTTGCCTTTCTTATTTCACTTTTCGGGATTCCGTATTTGGCGCAAAAGGCCAATAGTGATAATGTATTTGCAAACGAGTTGCAGGCGAATGGTATCTATAAATTTGTAGTAGCGTTTGAAAGCAGTGAATTGGATTTTGACACCTATTACAAAACCTTACCTGAAGATAAAGCCTTTGCCATTTTAAACAATAAAATTTCAGGAACTAAAGGTGAAAGTACAACCCGAAAAATTACCGGCGACAGTACTGCCCTAGCCAAAAATGTAGTATTGATTACCGTAGAAAGTTTGAGTGGCGATTTTATGACTGAGTATGGAAATCAAAAACACATCACACCATTCTTGGACTCGTTAGCCCAAAAAAGCTTACAGTTTACTAATCTTTATGCTGTGGGTAACCGAACCGTAAGAGGTTTAGAAGCGGTAACCTTGTGTTTACCGCCAAGTGCTGCTGAAAGTGTCGTAAAACGAAAAGACAACAAGAATAAATTCTCTACGGGTTCTGTTTTCAAAAAGAAAGGCTATTCCGTGAAATACTTTTACGGTGGTGATGCCTTTTTTGACAATATGGAAGATTTTTTTGGTGGAAACGGTTATGACATTGTAGATAAAAAAGCTTTTAATAAGGACGAAATAACCTTTCAAAATATCTGGGGTGTTTGTGATGAAGATATGTATCGCAAGGCCATTAAGGAAATGAATGCTGAAGCTACTCAAAATCGTCCGTTTTTCAACCACATTATGACGGTGAGTAATCATCGTCCTTTTACTTATCCTGAAGGTAAAATTGATATTTCAGGAAAGTCAAAATCCAGAAGCGGTGGCGTAAAGTATACCGATTATGCTTTGAAACAATTCTTTGCTATGGCCAAAAAGCAATCGTGGTTTAACAATACTGTTTTTGTGATTGTCGCCGACCATTGTGCTTCCAGCTCGGGTAAAACAGAATTGCCTTTGGAAAAGTACCGCATTCCTGCGATGGTTTATGCGCCTGGCTTTGTGACACCAAAGCAAGTTCCGACTTTAATGTCGCAAATCGATTTAATGCCGACCGTTATGGGCCTATTGCATTTTTCTTATGAAAGTAAGTTTTACGGTCAGGATGTATTCAGTCCAAATTACGAACCAAGAGCTTTTGTGGCTACTTATCAAGATTTAGGTTTGATAAAAGATAATGTGCTGACCCTAATTTCTCCGGTAAAGAAAGTCAAACAATACCAACTGATTCAGGAAAAGAAAAACGGTTTGAAACCCGAATTTGAAATCCATTACAAAGAACAGCCGATGGCAAAACTGAATACCGTTTTGGTAAACGAAACCATTGCCTATTATCAAACAGCGGCTCACTTATTAAAGACTAAAAAACTCAATAAATAAAGGATAAAAAAAAGTCTCTCGAATGAGAGACTTTTTTTTATTTACAAGCTTCCAGTGCTTCAGCAAAGGAAAGTATGCTTTCGAGGTTATTTTTAAATTCCTTCTTCTCGACCCTTTCCAATAACAAAGGACAACCTTTGGCCATTTCTTCAAAGCGTTTTTTCGGACCTAACATCCAACTGGCTGAGGCGTTAGATTTTCCTTCAGACTCATTGGCCATTTTCAGAATAACTTCGCCGTTAAAATACTGGTAAACGCCAATCTTTTTGCCTACAAACATTTCTTTAACAAACTTTTTGCTGGCAGCAGCAATAGTCATACCGCCGTTGTCAACTGACAATTTAAAAGAAACAGTAGCATATTCTTCACCATTACTTAAAATCAATCTTGAAACCTCATTGGCTTTGATATTTCTCTCTGAAAATTTTCCTTGGAAATCTTTTACGGTAACCGTAACGGCTTCGCTTAAATTCATGGCTCTGCTTTTGTGTAAATAACCGGCTATGGTATCTTTCTTAACAGTTAACATATAAGCCAAAATATAGTTTTGGTCAGTTTCTATACTGTAAGGTGCATTGGTTGCAGGCGCACTCGAAGTAGATCCGGAATAAACCGGTTGCTTTTCTTCAAAAATGAAATTCTTGGTTTCCACCGCAAAATGGCGATTGGTAAGTTGATTAGCTTTCAAAAGCAACTGTAATTCATTGTTGGCTTTCAACATAGTTTCGCCATCTGATTTATCATAATCGTTGGCGATTAATTTCTGACAATATTCGCTGGCCTTGGCCGGATTGTCTAACAAATAATAAATTTTAGCCAAGTTAAAATAAGCACTGTATCTGATTTTTCGATGTGCTTTTTCATCTTCATTGTATTTTGTCGGCAACGATTCGAAATAAGCAATTGCGTCTTTAACTTCATTCGCAATATCAGTCGTAGGCTCCGCAAAGTTCATTTTGTCAAAAGCATTTTTCACCGTCAAATAAGCGTTGTATTCTGCCATTTGTTCCGGGTGTTTTTTGTTGGCTAAAATCCATAGTTTATCAGTACCTGACTTAACGGGATAACCAAATTCATCATTCAACTCGTTGTTCAAAGTGTTGATTACCTCAGTAGTAAAATTGTTTCTGATTAAATTTTGGATACCGTATTGAAAGCTTTCCGCTTGGGAATAGTTTTCGTATTCCTGACTCTTGGCACTGCGTTGCGCGGTAAAATTGATTATTTTACTCACTTTACCATCACTACTCACTACCTTCGCATTACCGTCTTGCGTGTACGAATACACTACTGTGTAATAGTACTTGTTAGTTACTCTGCCGTTTTTGTCTTTAGAAGAGCTCACGCGATTGGTGATTTCTTTTTTGGTGATTGCAGGATTTTGCAATACTACTTCAACACTCAAATATCCATTTTTTTGTTTTTTTTCAAAACCGTTAATGGTAACTTGGTTTTCAATAAAATATTGGGGTTTGTTATACTGCAAATTGCGATCAATGTTGGTCACAAAAGAATAAGTACGATTTTTTTTGTCTACAATTGGTTTAGAAGGTAAGTTGACATAAGAATAATTAATGTCAAACGGATCTAAGTCGGTTGACTGTGCTGAAGCCGCTAATCCGATAAGCAAAAAAGATGCTAGGAGTATTTTTTTCATGGTTAGGTTATTTTTCGCCAAATATAGCCGAATTAACCCTATGATATACTGTTTGTTTAACGGATTTTATAAAGTTTTTTTGGTTGTAAAAAAAAAGTATTTACGAATGGTTAGCTATAGTAATAATCCTTACTTTTAAGGTATGTTTAGACACCAAGGAAAAGCAAGAACTTTTTTACACAACCTGCGCTTGGCAGCTTTATTGTCTTTAGTAGCCGGAATTGTAAACATTACGGGCGTTTTGGCTTTGAAAACACTTACTACCAATGTAACCGGTCATTTTGCCTACTTTGCCGAAGAAATAATGAGGAAAGATTATGCTATTGCCGTTACTTTCTTGGTTTTTACTTTGTGTTTTCTTTTGGGATCGTTTACTGCAAATACTGTGGTTGAAATTGTTTTGCAGAAGCGTCCGAGACTGGCGCACGTAGTTCCTATTGCCATAGAAGTACTGATATTAGTTGGTGTTGCCTTGTTTTTCGGTAATTCAGATATTTATGCTTGGCATGGGAAAACGGAAGCTTTTTTGTTGCTGTTTGCTATGGGAATGCAAAATTCTTTGGTAACCAAGGTATCGCAATCTACGGTCCGAACTACGCATTTGACCGGTTTGTTTACCGATCTAGGCATCGAACTCTCTCAATTGTTTTTCTACAAAAAACCGGAACAACAAATCAAGTTGAAGTCGAATATTTACTTGCGCTTATCCATCATTTCATTTTTCTTTACCGGCTGTGTTTTGGGTGGATTTGCTTATGGCTATCTTAAAATCAAGACCTTGTTAATCGCATCCTTTGTATTGATTATAGCCTTGTTTTACGATTACCTTCGCTTAAAGTTTTTCTCCATTACTCGTAAAACACACTAACATATATGTGGCATTTCAACAAGACTTACTTCATAATAACGGTGATTTTATTTTTGATTGAAGTAGCCATTGCGCTTTTCATCAAAGATCAATTTATTCGGCCGTATTTGGGAGATGTTTTAGTAGTAATTCTGATATACTGCTTTGTCAAATCGTTGGTCAAAATCTCGGTTCACAAGGCAGCTCTCGGGGTTTTACTTTTTGCTTTCTGCATAGAAATTTTGCAATATTTCAAGCTAGTCGAAAAAATGAAGCTACAGCACAATACTGTGGCTAAAACGGTTATCGGAACTTCATTTTCTTGGGAAGATATGCTGGCATACATCTCCGGTATACTAATCGTAATTATAGTAGAAAATCGTTTCAACAAACCGAAACAATTACAATAGGCCATTGTACTTACGCACAAACCATTCGGTGGCCAATGAAGCCGCCAACAATACCAACAACCAAATCCAATCAATTAAAGGTGATTTTTTAACTATGGTTTTTTGAATCGCTTTATAGCTTTCATCATCAAGCAATTGTTTTACTAAGGCATCTGTTTGATTGGCCAAATAAGCTTTCCCTTGGGTTTGGATAGCCAATTGATTCAACTTATTCCAATCTGGATTCACAAATTGTTTTTCAATGTCGAAATCCAATACTTCAAAACCACCGGAGTACGAGGCATTCGAATTGAGTTCTTTCACTGTAAACTTGTAATTACCGGCTGTCAAGCCGTCTAAATTCACCTGAAAAGCATTGGAAGTACGCAACAAATCGTAGTTCTTAACTTGTTTGGTTTTGGTATTGGTTACCGCTATAGTCAAGCGGGCTTTTTCATCTAATTCGTAGTTTTTGTTAAAATACTGCGCAGTAATTTCGATAGCTTCTCCCGAATTGTAAAAACGTTCATGGTTGACTACTAAAGACTTTCGCGCATTATCTGAAGCCAAAAACTGGATGGTTTTGTCTAAGAAAATATCGAAATCAACAAAATCTTTTTTGTTCACATAATAATCGGCGCGCCATTTCCAGATGTTTTCACCAAACAAATAGGCCGAACGTTGGCCTTGGGTTTCGTTAAAAGCTAATAAAGGTTGATTGGTTGGAATGTTACGAATGGTTGATGACAATAACACATTGCTATTGCCATTAGCTGTAATAGTTCCAAAAGGATTTTCCAAAGGCGGAAACTGTTCAAAACCGATGTTGTCGAGTGCAAACAAATTGAATTGTGTCTCAAACGAAGCCAAATAGTCTTCTTTTTGCGAACTCATTTTGAACGCAAATTGCGATTGATTTTGATTCAGAAAATTAAAATCTGTGTCATTACCCGTGATGATCCAAGTACTGATTTTTGCATTGGCATTCTTCTCAAAAACCGATTTGAAAGCGACAGTTGGCTGGTATAGAATCAAAACATTATAATTTTCTAAACTACTGATTTGATTCGGCTTAACAATCGTTACTTTTCGTTGTGCATTAGTTTCGATACTTCTTTTAATAGCACCCAAATCCGGATGAGCCATATCAGCAATTAAAGCGATGGCTGTTTTTTGGTCAATGACTTCAACCGCAAAATTCTTGGTGTTGTTGTAACTGTTTTTTTCCGATTCTTTGGAAGATACAGTCGCTTTTAAAAGTTGGAGTCCTACTTTGTCTGCCGGCAACAAGATGTTCAGAGTAGCCGATTTTTTGGAAGGCGAAAAAGCGACCGTTTGTTCATTTAAAACCGTATTGCCTTGGGTAATTTTAAAAGTAGCATTCAGGCTTTTGGTTCCGGCGTAATTGAGAAACACTTCTAACGGATATTTATTTTTGTGAAAAGCATATTTGTTCACGTTGAGTTGCGCTATTCTCAAATCCAAATAAGTCATAGTATCGCCTACCACCAAAGGGAAAACTTTGTTGGCAGGGTTGAATCCGAAAACATAATCTTCACCCGAAGTTTGGTTACCATCCGAAATTAAAACCGTTGGAAACGTTTGATTTTTGTAGATGTTCTTCAGGTTTTTAGCCACCGCATCTATATTGGATTGTTTCCCTTTGAAGTCGATAGTATCCGAAGGTAAAAAATCGGCATCAAATTGGTACGTTTGAACCTCAAACTTCTCATTTAAAGCCGAATTGTTTTTAAGCTTATCAAACAATTCCAAAGCTAGTTTATCCGACTTTAAATCGGCCATAGATGCGGAATTGTCAATAACAATAGGCAATGGCGTTTTAATAGTTTCTATCGTCTTCCGTGAAATAATCGGATTAATCAGCAAGAGCAACAAGGCAAAAACCGAAAAGAAACGCAAAAAAGCCAAAAGCAAAGTCGCTTTCGACCGGCTTTTGGCTTTATATAAATATTGGTAAAATGACACAGCAAACGCTATTCCTAATGAAAGCAATATCAGTAAAATAGTGTTTGTCGTCATTTAAGTGTCTCGATTAGAATCCCTAATTCGTAATTGCTAATTAAGTAAGCATTCCTCCGCAAACATTCAATACTTGTCCGCTAACATAAGCACTCATGTCTGAAGCGAAGAACAAACAAGCATTGGCTACATCTTCCGGAGTACCGCCGCGTTTTAGCGGAATAGAATCTCTCCAACCTTGTACCACATCGTCGTTTAATTTGGCAGTCATTTCTGTTTCAATAAATCCCGGTGCAATAGCGTTACAACGGATATTTCTCGACCCTAATTCTAACGCAACCGATTTGGTAAATCCAATCATACCGGCTTTTGAGGCGGCATAGTTGGCTTGACCGGCGTTTCCTTTCACTCCAACAACAGAACTCATATTTACGATTGAACCTTTGCGATTTTTCAGCATGATTTTTTGAACGGCTTTGGTCATATTGAAAACCGACTTCAAGTTGATTTCGATTACCTTATCAAAATCTTCCTCACTCATACGCATTAAAAGGTTGTCTTTGGTGATACCGGCATTGTTAATTAAAACGTCAACATTACCAAAATCAGTCATAACATCATCTACTAATTGTTGGGCCTCGTTAAAATCAGCTGCATTTGATTTGTATCCTTTGGCTTTGATGCCTAAAGCTGACAATTCGTTTTCCAATGCCAAAGCACTTTCGGCAGAAGAACTGTATGTAAAAGCTACATTAGCGCCGTGTTGGGCAAAAACTTTAGCAATTCCGCTTCCAATTCCTCTACTGGCTCCGGTGATAATGGCTACTTTTCCTTCTAATAATTTCATGGTGTAAAAATTAAATAATTTGGTACTGTTGCTTCCAACAGTAATCTTCCTATGTTTAATGAAAGGTCAAATATAGGAATATTTTACAGGTTGAAAAAAGATACTTTTACATTTAAACCATTTCAATTTTTGAATGTCTTAAAGAAATCTTAAAATTCCAGCATGCCAAAACAAAACGTCATTTTCGAACCCATTTATCATGAATTTAAAGTCATGGTTTTCAATTTGGCGTTGCTTTATTTGCAAAATATTGAAGATGCGGAAGAAGTGACTCAGGATGTTTTTGTTAAAGTCTACCATTCTTTAGCACAATTTCAACAAAAATCATCTTATAAGACTTGGATTTACCGAATCACCATCAACCAATGCTTGGATTTTACCAAGAAGAAAAACAGTCGGAAACGCCTCTATCTCTTTGGCCAAAAAAGCGAAAACGAACGCGAGTACTTAAACACGACAAACTTTGAACATCCCGGCATTTTGATGGAAAACCAAGAAGCAGCCGCCCAATTGTTTTCGGTAATAAATACACTTACAGAAAATCAAAAAACGGCTTTCCTCCTATCAAAACTGGATGGCTTGAGCAATCCCGAAATTGCCGAAATCATGGAAATGAGTATTTCAGCAGTTGAATCGTTGATTTTCAGAGCAAAAGCCTCGCTTCAGGAAAAATTGTCAAAAAAATTTAACGAGTACCGCAAGAAATAAAAATAACCTTCGTCTAAGCTATTATGGAAAAAGATCAATGGATTCAGACTGTAATGAACAGTACCAACGGAATATCAGCAGTGACGCCGAGTGACGATTTGTTGGCTATAATTCAGCTGAAAATCAAACAGCAGGAAAAAGTAACACCAACTACGGTTTGGTGGATTGCCGCATCCATTGCAGTTTTGCTGACTTTAAATGTTGCGCTGCTTCAAAAAGCTAAAACCAGAGTCAATTCCACCAGTAGTTATTTAGAACACACTTTAAACCAAAGCAATCAGCTTTATTAATCATGGAACGAACAAAATTATTAACGATTACGGTCATTGGACTGTTTTTGATTAACCTGGCAACTTTAGGTTTTCTTTTTCTAAACGGTCCCAAACCGGGCGAAATGCCACACGAAGGAAGACGACAACCCAAAACAATCATCATAGAAAAATTGCACTTTGATGCTAACCAACAAAAGGAGTACGAAAAACTAATTCGTTGGCACCGAGAAGAAATTGATCAATTGGACGATTCCATTCGGCAAACCAAGAATAAATTGTATTCGGGTTTATCAGAAAGTAACCTCAATATCAAAACCAAAGACAGTTTGATTGCACTTTTAAATGCCTACCAAAAACAAGTAGAAGAAACGCATTTCAAGCATTTTGAAGACATTAAAAAGCTTTGCAAGCCTAATCAACAAGAAGATTTTATGGCACTGACAACAGAATTGTCGAGAATTTTTGCTCCCAGACCACACCGACCAAGACATGAAGAAAGATAAAAAAAGTCACTATCCAAAATAATTAACCAATACCTAAACCAACCAAATTATGTATAAAAAAGCCAGCCTTTTGTTCCTTGTGGCAATTGCCTATTCTTGCAGTAGCGATGATAGTTCCAACTATGTTGAAATAGATCCTTATGCCGCTATAACCGCAACTTTCGGGGGCAACATCAATCCGGAAAGTTTGTACAATTACGCCAATCAAACTATTCCCGGTTACATTACCAAAGACAATACTGCCGCCAATTCAATTACAAATAAAGGCGCCACTTTGGGCAGAGTATTATTTTATGATAAAAATTTGTCATCCAACAATACTATTTCATGCTCCAGTTGTCACCAACAAGCGAATGCTTTTGGAGATACGAATATTGCCAGTACAGGAGTTAATGGCACTACAGGCAGGCATTCGATGCGATTGATTAACACTCGATTTGCTAATGAGACGCGCTTTTTCTGGGATGAACGCGCTGTAAATTTAGAAACCCAAACCACTATGCCTATCAAAGACCACGGTGAAATGGGCTTCAGCGGTACCAATGGCGATCAAAACTTTAACGACTTAATTACAAAACTGAGCAACATTGGATATTACAAAGAGCTTTTTATGTTTGCTTACGGTTCTGAGGAAATTACAGAGAACAAAATTCAATTGGCTTTGGCACAATTCGTTCGCAGCATACAGTCGTTTGACAGTAAGTACGATATTGGCAGAGCGCAGGTAGCTAATGACGGACAGCCATTTCCAAACTTTACAACTCAGGAAAATCAAGGTAAAAATTTATTTCTCTCGCCTCCGGTATTTGACGCTACCGGAAACCGAACTTCCGGTGGATTGGGTTGTGCCGGTTGTCATGCGGCACCGGAATTTGATATCAATCCGCTAAGCGGTAATAATGGTATTATAGGCACCATAAATGGCAATGGTATAGACATTACCAACACTCGCGCGCCATCTTTACGCGATTTAGTAAAAACTGACGGAACACCCAACGGACCGATGATGCATACCGGAGTGATAACTACTTTGCAAGCAGCTGTTGGTCATTACGGCACCATCAATTTAGCGCCGGGCAATACCAATTTAGATGTTAAATTACGTCCGAATGGTTTTGGTCAACAATTGCATTTGAATGCGCAAGAAGTGAATGCTGTGATTGCCTTTCTAAGGACTTTATCCGGGACCAATGTGTATACCGATGTGAAATGGTCTAATCCTTTTCCGAATTAAAACAAAAACTCCCGATAATCTCGGGAGTTTTTTTATTTTTTATAGTATACCAACACTTATTATTCTATCCTATCATTCGCTATCAAATCGTTTAACCACTCTTCTTGTTTTTGCAATAGTAATAGTTGATACTGCTGTTTTACTAATTCCTTCGGACCGCATTTTTTCAAACTTTTCCTTGCTTTATCTTCCAAAATGAATATGGCTCCTTGATGTAATGCGTCCTCTTTATGAGCCTGCTCTTTTAAATAGTCAATGAGTTGGAGTGTTTTTAGTGTGGCTTGATATGCTTCTTCCATCTTGGGTAACTTCCGAATGATGGTCGACTGATAATGTTTACAATCGGCTAAGGCTTTCTCGAGAAATTTTTCTTTTTCTTCCTCCCAATCAGCAATTTGAGGAAAATCTTTTGCTTCAGGTACTTTAGCTGTGGCCATAAAGTTTCCTATTTGTGATGCTCTTATCAAAGCAGTTGTTGGTAATTCTCGCAATCCCAATTCAAAAAGTGACAATTGACTTCGGGTAATGTTAAATAACTCAGCCATTTCGCATTGCGTAAGATTCAATTCATTTCTGAGGTAGGTGCTTTTTTTCATCTGTAGCATTTTTTTTGTAGCAATTTAAAATGCTACAGTATTATTGCTACATAATGAAGCAAAGAAAGTGCCAAAGTAAAAAGCCCCGATTTCTCGAGGCTTTTCATTTATAATATATCTTGAGGATTAAATTATCCCATTACTTCTTTTACTTTTTTACCAATTTCAGCAGGAGAATCTACTACGTGGATACCACATTCTCTCATGATGCGTTTTTTGGCTTCAGCGGTATCATCTGAACCACCAACAATAGCTCCGGCATGTCCCATAGTTCTTCCTTTAGGAGCAGTTTCACCGGCAATAAAACCAACTACCGGTTTACGGTTTCCGTCAGCTTTAATCCATCTGGCAGCATCAGCTTCTAACTGACCTCCGATTTCACCAATCATGATGATACACTCAGTTTCAGGATCGTTCATCAACAATTCAACTGCTTCTTTGGTAGTAGTTCCGATAATTGGATCACCTCCAATACCGATTGCAGTGGTAATTCCCATACCTTGTTTTACTACTTGGTCGGCAGCTTCATATGTCAAAGTACCCGATTTAGATACAATACCTACATTTCCTTTTTTGAATACAAAGCCCGGCATGATACCCACTTTGGCTTCTTCAGGAGTGATAACACCCGGACAGTTAGGACCAACCAAACGACAGTCTTTTCCTTTCACAAAGTTGTATGCTTTAATCATATCCGCCACCGGAATACCTTCAGTAATAGCAATGATTACTTTGATGCCAGCATCGGCAGCTTCCATAATAGCATCAGCAGCAAAGGCCGGTGGTACAAAAATAATTGAAGTATCAGCTCCGGCTTGCTCAACGGCGTCTTTAACGGTATTAAAAACCGGACGGTCTAAATGCGTAGAACCACCTTTTCCCGGTGTAACACCTCCAACGACATTGGTACCGTATTCAATCATTTGAGAAGCGTGAAAAGTTCCCTCACTTCCGGTAAAACCTTGAACTATTATTTTTGAATTTTTATTGACTAAAACGCTCATGTTTGTGTTTGTTTTTTTGTGTTTATTTTATGTGTTGCAAAAGTATGAAATAGTATTCAGTGTTTCGTGTTCCGTTTACAGTTTTTTGTAAAATTACTATAGTTGGCTCATTTGGTAACCGCGATACAGTTTATCGTCTTTAACTTCCCAAATCACCATAAAATGGGCTAGTAACATTTCCTCTCTCGGATTTTCAATAGTTTTTACATAATGTGAATAACGAACACTCACCGTATTACCTTCTGAAAGAATATGTGTTATTCGGGTTTTAGAGCGAACGTAGGCTTTACTGAGACCTTCGCTCAACTCAATCATTTGATCTTTGTTGAGTTTTAAAAAGCCTTTGGTGCTGTGCCATTCTAAGATAACCTCGGGATGCAATAAAGCATTAACTTTTTCCGATTCCAGTAAAACATCGGATTTGTAAAAATTTTGAACGATAGTTTTAGCGCCCATAACTTATTTCAATTTGTTTAATAGATCAGGGATACGTTTTACGTTGGCCAATTGTTTTAATTTTTCACGAGATTCCTCCACCGGCGTACCGAAATAGCTTTTACCACCTTCGATAGATTTGGTTACTCCGGTTTGTCCCAACACCACAGCTTTGGCGCCGATAGTGATGCCGCTGGTGGTACCGACCTGACCCCAAAGGGTAACTTCGTCTTCAATAACCACACAACCGGCAATACCGGTTTGGGACGCAATCAAGCATTTTTTACCGATTACGGTATCGTGGCCCACGTGCACTTGATTATCGATTTTGGTACCGGCACCGATAGTTGTATCTCCGGTAACACCTTTGTCAATGGTACACAATGCTCCGATTCCGACATGGTCTTCTATCACTACTCGTCCACCGGACAACAATTGGTCGAATCCTTCCGGGCGTTTTTTATAATAAAATGCATCTGCTCCTAATACAGTACCGGAGTGAATGATGACATTATCACCTATTACCGTATTATCGTAAACAATTACATTGGCGTGTAACAAACAGTTTTTGCCGATGCTCACGTTGTTTCCGATAAAACAATTGGGTTGAATGACTGTTCCCTCGCCTATTTGAGCAGAAGCTGAAATACTGACATTGGCCGCTACAAACGGGCGAAAATGCTTCGTTAGCACATTAAAATCGCGAAAAGGATCGTCGGAAATCAATAATGCTTTGCCTTCCGGACAATCTACTTCTTTGTTGATTAAAACAATAGTTGCCGCCGATTGCAAGGCTTTATCGTAATATTTCGGATGGTCAACAAAAACAATATCACCCGGTTCAACCACGTGAATTTCGTTCATGCCATGAACCGCAAAATCATCGGCACCAACATAGTGACACCCGATGATTTCAGCAATTTCTTTAAGAGAATGTATACCTGGGAACTTCATATTTTAGTGATCAGTGTTCAGTATTCAGTGTTCAGTAGTCGTTGCATACTGACTACTGAATACTGCCAACTGGATTTAAACTCTTTCCATATATTTACCGGTAGCCGTATCAATCTTGATTTTGTCACCTTCATTGATAAATAACGGAACATTTACCGCAGCTCCTGTTTCTACTTTAGCCGGTTTGGTGGCATTGGTAGCGGTGTTTCCTTTTACACCCGGTTCTGTGTAAGTTACTTCTAAAATGATAGAAGCCGGCATGTCTACCGCTAACGGCATATCAGTCTCGGTATTGATTTGAACCATTACGTTAGTCCCTTCTTTTAACAAATCCGGAGCATCTAATACGTCTCTGTTCAAGGTGATTTGTTCGTAAGATTCTGTATTCATAAAGTGGAAATCATTCCCTTCAGCATATAAATATTGGAAAGTATGCGTTTCAACACGAACCACATCAATTTTGTGTCCGGCAGAAAAAGTATTGTCCAATACTTTACCGTTGGTTAAACTTTTCAATTTGGTTCTAACGAAAGCCGGACCTTTACCCGGTTTAACGTGTAAAAATTCGATAATTTTATAAATATCGTGGTTAAACTTAATGCATAATCCGTTTCTAATATCTGCTGTAGATGCCATTGTAATTTATGTTTTTATATTTATTGTTTATGATTTGTGGTGAATTGTTAATTCTTAGTAAGACCCTGAATAACCTTTCATAATTCCTCTCGAAGAGTTTCTGATGAAATCTAAAATTTCATCGCGCTCCGGTGTTGCTTCCATCTCGCCTTCAATGATGGCCATCGCTTGGGAAGTGTTGTAATTTTTTTGGTATAAAATTCGGTAAATGTCTTGAATTTCTCTGATTTTTTCAGAAGTAAATCCGCGACGTCTTAAGCCTACAGAGTTAATCCCAACATAGGAAAGCGGTTCTTTTGCCGCTTTGGTATAAGGCGGAACGTCTTTACGAACCAATGAACCACCTGAAATCATAGCGTGATCTCCGATGTGTATGAATTGATGGATCGCCGCCAAACCACCGATGATAGCATAATTACCAACTGTTACGTGTCCGGCCAAAGCTACGCCGTTTACTATAATGGCATTGTCACCAATATGACAGTCGTGTGCAATGTGTGCCGTAGCCATCACCAAACAGTTTTTACCGATTACGGTTTGACCCGATGCGATAGTCCCGCGATTTATGGTTACGCATTCACGTATGGTAGAATTATCGCCGATAATGGCCAAGGAATCTTCGCCTCCGAATTTCAAATCTTGCGGTACTGCAGCAATAACAGCACCCGGAAAAATGTTACAGTTTTTACCGATACGCGCGCCTTCCATGATGGTTACGTTAGAACCTATCCAAGTTCCTTCTCCGATAATTACATTATTGTGTATGGTTGTAAATGGTTCTATTACGACATTCTTCGCGATTTTCGCTCCGGGATGTACATAGGCTAATGGTTGGTTCATAAGTAACTATTTAATTTTTTTTGGCAATTTGTGCCATTAATTCTGCTTCCGCAACTAATTTACCGTTGGCATAGGCATTGGCTTGCATATGGCAAATACCTCTTCTGATTGGTGAAATTAAATCACATTTAAATACCAAGGTATCTCCTGGTAAGACTTTATGCTTGAATTTTACGTTGTCGATTTTCATGAAATATGTCAGGTAGTTTTCCGGATCCGGAACCGAACTTAAAATTAAGATTCCTCCGGTTTGTGCCATCGCTTCTACGATTAAAACGCCTGGCATCACTGGTGCGCCGGGAAAATGTCCTACGAAAAAGTCTTCGTTCATGGTTACGTTTTTCAAACCTACTACATGATTGTCTGACATTTCCAAAATTTTGTCTACCAATAAAAATGGCGGACGGTGCGGCAACATGGCCATGATTTTATTCACATCCATCAAAGGTTCCTTGTGTAAGTCGTACACCGGAATTTGATTGCGTTGTTCTATCTTAATGATTTTGGATAATTTCTTAGCAAACTGTGTGTTTACGTAATGTCCGGGTTTGTTGGCAATTACTTTTCCTTTAATGCGAGTACCGATTAAAGCCAAATCACCAATCACATCCAACAACTTATGACGCGCTGCTTCATTAGGATAATGCAAAGTCAAATTGTCTAATATACCGTTAGGTTTCACCGAAATTTTTTCTTTACCGAAAGCCACTTTCAAATTGTTCATGGTTTTTTCGGAGATTTCCTTGTCTACATAAACAATAGCATTGTTTAAGTCGCCGCCTTTAATTAAACCGTTGTCTAATAAAGTTTCCAATTCATGCAAGAAACTAAACGTTCTGGCATCGGATATTTCCGTTTTGAAATCGGCTATATTTTTTAAGGTAGCGTTTTGAGTACCTAAGACTTTAGTTCCGAAATCAACCATAGTAGTTACTTGGTAATCATCGGCAGGCATCACTAAGATTTCACTTCCGGTAGCTTCATCCATAAAAGAAATCACTTCTTTTACCACGTAGTAACATCTTTCGGCATCTTGCTCTACAATACCTGCTTTCTCAATAGCTTCCACAAAAAACTTCGAAGAACCATCCATAATAGGCGGTTCTGATTCATTCAACTCGATAATCACATTATCTACATCACAACCTACAAAAGCCGCTAAAACGTGCTCTGAGGTTTGAATTTTAACGCCTAATTTTTCAAGGTTGGTACCGCGTTGGGTATTTACCACATAATTGGCGTCGGCTTCTATGATTGGACTGCCTTCTAAATCAACTCTGACAAAAGTGTAGCCATTGTTGATTGGCGCCGGTTTGAAAGTCATTTTTACTTCTTTCCCGGTATGTAAACCAACACCGGTAAGGGAAACTTCGTTCTGGATGGTTTTTTGTTTAACCATTGGTATGCTTTTTTAGTTTAGTTTATTACAAATTCGCAGTAGGAATTCCGATTACGAATTGGGCTTGTTTTTCTTTAATTCTTCTAATTCTGCTACAATTTTCGGCAAGTTTCTGAAATGCACATACGACTTGTTCCAATCGCTGTAATTGAAGGACGGAGAACCTTGTAAGGTTTCGCCATCCGGAATATTTCTTCCGATGCCTGACTGCGCCTGAACACGAACATTATTTCCGATAGTCAAATGTCCGGCTATACCAACCTGACCGCCAATCATACAGCTTTTACCGATTTTGGTTGAACCTGCAACACCGGTTTGAGCGGCAATTACAGTGTTTTCGCCAATTTCGACATTGTGTGCAATCTGAATTTGGTTGTCGAGTTTTACACCTTTTCGGATAATGGTTGAACCTAAGGTTGCTCTATCGATGGTTGTACATGAACCAACTTCTACATTATCTTCTAAAATAACATTACCAATTTGTGGCACTTTGTTGTATGTTCCGTCTTCTTGCGGTGCAAAACCAAATCCGTCTGAACCGATAATGGTTCCGGAATGAATCACACAATTATTGCCGATAACGGATTCCGAATAAATTCGGACGCCGGCAAAGAAAATACAATCGTCACCAATCGTCACATTATCACCTATAAATGAATTCGGATAAATCTTTACATTTTTACCAATCACTACATTTTTACCAATGTAACAGAAGCTTCCTAAGTACAGGTTCTCCCCGTAAGTAACATTTTCAGATATCACCGAAGGTTGCTCGATGCCTGATTTCATTAACTTTACTTGGTTGTAGTATTCCAATAATTTAGAAAACGACTGGTAAGCATCTTCCACTTTAATGAGTGTGGTTTTTAACTCACTCTCCGGTTCAAAAGTCGAATTGACTATGGTAATGGTAGCGTTAGTCGAATAAATATAATTGACATATTTAGGATTGGCCAAAAAGGTCAACGAACCTTCTGTGCCTTCTTCAATTTTAGATAATTTGAATACCTCGGCGTTGGGATTTCCCACCACTTCGCCTTCTAAAATTCCTGCTATTTGAGCTGCTGTAAACTTCATCTAGTGTTAGTTATTAGAAATGAACTTAAGATGAAAGTCACTATAGTCATTTTTTGGTAATTGCATCAAAAGAGTATTAGCTGGTTTCATTGCGACAAAAGTATAAAAAAAAGATTTAATGTTAAATTTCCGAAAGTTGTTTTGGATAGCAAATAAAATACTTGGTCACGGGTTTCGATAAGGCTTTCAAATTCAACTGGTCGGAAGCTTCCACTACATCTTCTATGGTTCGGTCTTTTTTCAGAATTCGAATCGGTTCGGCATCTTTACTGTAAGCCTGATTCTTGATTTTTCCTTTAAAGATAAAATACTTAGTATCCTGTAAACTTATGTTGTGCTTTTTGGCAAAGGCAGCCGACATTTCCTGTAGTACTTCTGCCGGAAATTTTTCACTGTTGAGTCTGACTTTTGACAGGTCACGATTGATGATCATTTTACTCAAACTACTCAAAATAAAATCGGAGTGGTATTGCCAATTCTTTAAAGAGCTAATAATATCAAAATCATCCAATTGCGCAAAAGTATCTAAATCGATAGTGGAGAAATTCTCAAGAGTCACTTTGTGCTCCATAAAGTATTTTAGCGGACGACTGCACTCTATGGAAATTCCTTTTTGAAGCAACTCTTTGGCACGTTGTAATGTCTTGGTTAAAGTCAATTCGGCCACCAAACTCGTCTTATGCAAATAGGCTTGCCAATACATTAATCGTCGTGCCATTAGGAATTTTTCAATCGAATAAATGCCTTTTTCTTCCATCACCAAAACATCATCTACCACGTTCATCATTTGAATCAAACGATCAGAATTGATATTTCCTTCGGCTACGCCCGAATAAAAACTGTCGCGTTTCAAATAATCCATGCGATCCATATCGAGCTGACTTGAAATCAATTGCAACATAAACTTGCGATGGTATTCGCCTTTAAAAACCTGTATCGCCAAGCTCAATTGTCCGTTAAACTCATGATTCAATTGGTTCATGAATAACAGCGAAATGGCTTCGTGGTTGACTTCTTCCACTATACTGTGTTCCATGGCGTGGGAAAACGGACCGTGACCGATATCGTGCAAAAGAATAGCGATGTAAAGTGCATTTTCTTCTTCTTTGGAAATATCAACGCCTTTAAAACGCAATACTTCCACTGCTTGTTGCATCATGTGCATAGCGCCAAGTGCGTGATGGAAACGTGTATGATGCGCTCCCGGATAGACTAAGTACGACAATCCCATTTGGGAAATGCGTCGCAATCGCTGGAAATAAGGATGTTGCACTAAATCGTAGACCAACGAATTCGGAATGGTAATAAATCCGTAAATCGGGTCGTTGAATATTTTTAATTTATTGGTTTGACTCACAGTAAAATCGATTTTGGTAAAGATATAAATTTACACCAAAGCTTTGAAATAGTCCAACAACAGTTTATTGTTGTCGCGCGTAGGTGTAAAAACTTCCAATATAGCAGGTTGGTCGTTGTTAGCAAACAATTGTTTCAAACCGGCTTTTAAAGTGGTTTCGTCCGCGGCCGTCAAATAGTCAAAACGATACATTTTCGCCAAATGTTCAGCGGTCAAACAATGAGAAGTTTCGAAATAAGTATGGAAAGTTTCGTTTTCCTGATGACCGGGTAAGATTCTGAAAATGCCGCCTCCACCGTTGTTGATTAGAATGATTTTGAAATGCTTCGGAATGTAATTGTTCCAAAGCGCATTACTATCGTATAAAAATCCGATATCGCCCGTAATTAAGGTCGTTTGTTTGTTACTGGCTACAGCAGCGCCGATAGCGGTTGAAGTACTGCCATCGATACCACTTGTCCCGCGATTGCAGAAAACTTCTACAGACGGATTGATGTCAAACAATTGCGCATAGCGAATGGCAGAACTGTTGCTAACTTGCAACTGCGTATTCCCGGGCAAAGCGGCTAAAATACTTTCAAAAGCTTTTAAATCTGAGAACGGAACTTTGGCCAAATAGTCGTTGTGTTTGCTTTTCCTTTGTTCTTGAATGGCTTTAAAAAAAGCTTTGTAATTGCTTTCAACCTGTTTTACATGTGGTAAAAACTGCTTGAAAAACTGATTCGGAGCTACCGTAAAGTGTTTGGTCAAAATACCGAACGTATCGTAAGCTCTTAACTCATCAATATGCCAATGGTGGCGAGGTTTATATTTTCGTAGAAAAGCTTTGATTCGCTTAGACACTATCATACCACCAAACGTAATTAAAACGCGAGGCTGCAACTCGGCAAACTCTTTATCCGTAAAGGGCGTAATTAGTGTATCTATATTGTTGATAAAATCAGGATGGTGCAAGTTAGACGTCGTTTCGGTCAACACGACTACCGAAGGATGCGAAGCCAATTCGTCTATCCACTGTTGGTCGATAGTATTCGGCCTGCACTCGCCTACCAATACCAATATTTTCTGACTGTAATTCCACAACGTAGAAAACGCAATGATGTCTTCTACCCTAACGGATGACTCCGATTTAAAAAGTCCGGTTACGTTAACATCTACAGCTAATTTATTCGTGGTTTGGTATAAAGGTTCTTCGAAAGGCACATTAATATGCACCGGACCTTTGTGAGCAATGGCCACATTGATGGCTTCGTTAATAAAGACATCGTTTTCTTCCGAAGCATCTTCCAGTAAATTGGCGTTGTATAACGAGTGGTTCAGAAATACATTTTCCTGACGGATGGTTTGCCCGTCGCCTATATCAATTTTATCATGCGGTCGGTCGGCAGAGATTACCACAAAAGGAATCTGACTGTAAAAAGCTTCTGCCAAAGCCGGATAATAATTGAGTAAGGCCGACCCTGAAGTACAAACTACGGCAACCGGTTTTTGCTTTTGTTGGGCAATACCCAGCGCAAAAAAACCGGCACAACGCTCATCGGCTATACTATAACACGTAAAGTCCGGATGATTGGTAAAACCAATTGTTAGCGGTGCATTTCTGGAACCGGGTGAGATTATAATATCGTGAACTCCTTTGGCATTACAAATTTCTATGATGCTTTGCGCCAAAGGTATTTTAGGATAAAGCATTGTCTTTTTTTATGTCTTACAAATGTACAAACTTGTGTAGGTTTTTCAACACTTTAAGATAGTTTTATTACTTTTGAAGACACTTTAATGCCATGGAAATCAAAATCAGACCTTATCAAATTGCAGATTGTCAGGCCATCGTTGACATTATCAATTACAACATACTTCATTCGACGGCTTTGTACGATTATCACCCGAGAACAGTAGCGCAACAAGAGACTATTTTTCAGGAAAAAATCGACAAAGGATTTCCGGTTATAGTTGCGGAAACAAACGGTAAAGTGATTGGTTTTGGATATTACAGTGAATTTCGTTTTCGGGAAGCCTATAAATTTACAGTAGAACATTCGGTTTATGTAGCCCAAGATTGTCACGGAAAAGGCATAGGTAAATTACTGATGCAAGCACTAATCGATTTAGCCAAGCAACAAAAATTACACACGATGATTGCTGTGATTGATTCAGAAAACCAAAGCAGTGTTGCTTTTCACGAGCAATTCGGTTTTGAGACAGTTGGCCTATTAAAAGAAACCGGATTTAAATTCAATCGTTGGCTGCATTCGCAATTCATGCAATTGGTTTTAGAATAAAAAAATAAAGACCAATGTTTCCATCAGTCTTTACCAAATATTCAGGGGTATTTGTCAGGCTAGTTCAATGCCATTTTCCTCTAAAATAGAGTGCAGATAACTGCTTTGGCTGGGATCATATTTTTCGACTCCGCTTTGATACCATTTTTGGATGACGTCAATTTGAAAGGAGTTATAACCATCCGAATCGATATCCATCCCCAACATACCGGCGAGTAAAAAATCTTCTAATACTTTGTTGGTGACTATTAATTGTGGAATTCCATACGCTATTTTTCCGTTCATTCGTTCGTAGTCGGCTCTTCCTTGTTCAAAACCGAAGTTATAGGCTTCGCTTTTTTCTTCCACTAATTTTAGGTGTGGATTTGAACCGTTAGAATAACCTTCAATATAGTCTTCTCGGTATAGTGGATTGAAAATGTTATTTTTCATAAATTATCATTGTGGTATTTGATATTCATTTCAAAACTAAGAAGTATTGTTAAGCTAACATTTTAAAATCGTTAAACGGAAAAAAAAATCTTTAAACCACGTGACACGTGAAGTTGGTCGATGTTTTTCAAATAAAAACCCGATGAATTTCTCCACCGGGTTTGTTTATTTTAAAAGAGTAATCGGGTTTATTTTCCGTTAATCCATAACACAATTGCATCATCTGTTGGCAATACTCTGGGCGAAAGCACTTTTACCAAATGTCCGTTTTCATCCAACAAGTATTTCTGGAAGTTCCACTCTACTTCACTATCCTGTAAACCGTTTTTATTCTTCTGTGTCAAAAATTGGTACAACGGATGCATATCATTGCCTTTTACGGATATTTTACCCATCATTGGGAAAGACACGCCGTAGTTCATTTGACAGAACTTGGCAATTTCTTGGTTGCTGCCCGGTTCTTGTCCGCCAAAATTATTAGCCGGAAAACCAACAATCACAAAATTTTTATCCTTGTATTTGCTGTAAATGGATTCCAAATCTTTGTATTGAGGCGTCAGTCCACATTCCGAAGCGGTATTTACAATTAAGATTTTCTTTCCTTTTAAGGTCGAAAAATCAAATTCTTTACCGTACAAATCAATTACTTTAAATTGATGTATGGATTCCTGTTTGGTTACTGTAGTCATAGTTGAAGTATTAGTATTAACGGCAACGGTTTTCGTTTGCGCATTGTTTTGACAACTCACCAGCAACATAACGCTGCAGGCTAAAATTAAATAGTGCTTCATTCTTTTAAATTTTTATAAAATTAATCATTATTGATCAGCTTGATGTTATACAATTCCTAAAGTTTTACTAATTAAAAAGCCCGACAACATAACATCGTCGGACTTTCAACAAACATAACAGAAAACTATTCTGTTATCAAAACAAAAAACCTAAATCAAATCTCAAATTTGATTTCCCTGTTTGCATATACGAAAGAAGATTGGCTTTGGATTTACAGAAATTGGTATTTCTACTTAAATAGTTGGTTAAAATGGAAATTGTTTCGTTAAATTTACGATTATAAAAAATTAGGTATGACACAAGAAGAATTGTTGCCCTTGCTTTTGAGGAAGGAAGAAAGGGCTTTTACTGCGCTGTACGATATGTACTCCAAGAGTTTGTTCAGCGTAATCACCAATTTGATCAAAGACCAAGAAGAAGCCGAAGATGTACTTCAGGAAGTTTTTGTCAAAATATGGAAGAACATCGATACTTACAATCAAAGCAAAGGCAGATTGTATACTTGGATGCTCAACATTACCCGAAACACAGCCATTGATAAACTGCGTTCGAAAGGTTTTAACAACAGTCAAAAAAACCTCTCAGCTGATAATTTCGTACATCTGTTAGACGACAACAGCAAACTGACCAATAGAATTGATACCATCGGAATTTTAGAGTTTGTCAAAAAACTCAAACCGAAATGTATTCAAATTATCGACTTACTCTTTTTTAAAGGTTATACACAGCAAGAAGCCTCTGAAGAATTGGAAATCCCTTTGGGTACCGTTAAAACCCAAAACAGAATGTGTATGAACGACCTTAGAAATTTTTTGAAAGTATAATGGAAACAAAAGAATATATAGCATCAGGCATCTTAGAGCTTTATGTGTATGGTTTGCTGAGCGAAGCAGAAAACGATCAGGTAAATGCCATGGCCAATAAACATCCGGAAGTCAAAGCCGAAATTGTGTCAATTGAAAAAGCCATCATCAATTTGTCGAGTAGTTTTGCTCCTTTTATTTCGCACAGTCAGTTTGAAAAAATTAAAGCGCAATTGGAGTTAAAACACGGAAAAGTAGTTGACCTAAAATCGAGAAGTAATACAGCTACTTACATAGGTTGGGCCGCCGCTGCAGCCTTGTTAATTGGCATCGGATTCCAATACAACAAACTGAGCAACACCCAAAACCAAATCCAATCTATTGAAATTCAAAAATCAAAATTGGAGCAAACAGTGGTTGAATTAGAATCGAAGAACAAAGAAACTACAACCGTTTTAAATGTAATCAGAGATACCAAAACAAGTGTAATTCCATTGGCCGGTCAAGCTATAGACCCTACAGCTTCGGCTAAAGTATATTGGAACAAAGAGCAACAAACGGTTTATGTAGACGCCGCAGGTTTACCGAAACCACCGGAAGGTATGGTGTATCAAGTTTGGGCTTTAAAACTCAATCCGTTAACGCCTACAAGTATTGGTTTGTTGGAGAATTTTACGGCTGATAATGCTATCTTTAAAGTTGAGAATAACGCAGGCGCCGAAGCCTTCGGAATCACATTAGAACCGGCAGGCGGAAGCAAATCGCCAACGCTCGAAAAATTGTATACTTTAGGAAAAGTATAACACAAAGATTCCATAAAAAAATAACACCGCAAATTCGCTTACAATTAGTAGAATTTGCGGTGTTTTATTTTGTACAACTCGGAGAAACAAAAATTATCTCATACAGGTTTATAACTTGTGAATTGGCGATGTTTATTTGCTTAAATATTTTTTGTGTTTGAAATAAGACAACACTGCCAATACTGAAATAATGGCTACCGAATAATACACAAACGAAGGCGTAACTACTTTATCACCACTGGCATAAGAGTGTAAACCTGTCAAGTAAAAGTTCACTCCGAAATACGTCATAAGTATTGAATAGAAGGCAAAAACGGCCATTACATTGTAAACCCATTTCCCACGCAAAGCCGGAACAAAACGAGCGTGAATTACAAAAGCGTAAATCATAATGCTGATTAAAGCCCAAGTTTCTTTCGGATCCCAGCCCCAATATCTTCCCCAACTTTCGTTAGCCCATTGACCGCCTAAAAAGTTTCCGATGGTTAACATCACCAAACCAATAGTTAGCGCCATTTCGTTGATATAAGTGATTTCTTTAATGTTGAGGTCCATTTTCGCTTTGTTTTTGTCGTTCACAAACAACATTAAAATAAGGGAAACGATACCCAAAACCATCGCTAAAGTAAATGGACCGTAACTCGCCACAATCACTGCTACGTGTATCATTAACCAATACGAATTTAACACCGGCTGTAAGTTGGCAATGGCAGGATCCATCCAATTCCAATGCGCAATCATCAAAATCATAGACGCCACAAAAGTGCCTGAAGCTACGGTTAACTTTGATTTAACATCGAAAGCTAAAGTAAAGAACATTGTCGCCCAAGCTACGTAAATCATACTCTCATAAGCATCACTCCAAGGCGCGTGACCGGAAATATACCAGCGTGCTATCAGACCTAAGGTGTGAAAAACAAACAGTAATCCAATAAAAATATGGAAAATATTGATGGCAAAACGAAGTAACTTTTTGTCGAAGAATATGTTAACAATCACTAGAGTCAACATCAAGCAACCGGTTAACATGTACAACCAAAACAAGTTTTTGAAGACGTCGTATTTGTTGTATAAAATCTCGTAATCAATTTTATCATCGGTAGGTCTGACAGCTTTACCATATAGTTTTTGATAATCTTCGATACCAACTAAATAGGTATTGGCACGAGTATAATCTTTACTGTCAGAAGCTTTCAAGAGCGCATCTAAATACACCGGCAAAGCACTTTTGATAGTATCTAATGACGTTCCGGTAGCGTGATTGATTTCTAAAAACGAAACCCATTTGTTGTTCGGATCATTCGGTATTGGGAAGATTCTGAGGATTTTTCCGCTAAGTGCCGAATTCAACAAATTCACTTTTTTATCCGTTTCTATAAAATCTTTCTCAAACTGGTTGGGTGTAGCCGCTTTGTAGGCTTCGTCTAAATAAGGTGACAACTTATAATTCCCTCTTTCATCAAAAAACGAACGAAACGTAGCGTATTTGGCATCAGCCTCAATGCCAATAATCTTGCGAATACTGTCGTTGCCTTTTTTGATGTAAATCAAAGGTGTTTCAAACCAAACCGTTGGAAACTGCGTCATCGATAAAAACGCCTGATCCGAGTTCAAGCCTTTGTAGGTATCGCTTTTGCTGACTTTTCGCAACAATTCAGATGAAAACGTATTGATAGGCTTCATACGTCCGCCATCGTCCTGAATAATCAATCGGCCAAACTGAGCCGCGTGTTTTTCAGACACTTTGTATTTGTTGATGATGGAATCGATTTGATTTTGCGTTGGTAAGGCTTGTTGGTGCGAACCATGTTGAGCTACACCGTGTAGTGAAAACAGTAAAAAGAAAAGAGCAACTAGCTGAGATTTCTTCTTTTTCACGTTAGCTAACTTTTTCTTTAAGTCGGCAAAACGAGTATTTTTAGTAAATAATATCGCCATCATACAGAAATACAGCAAATAGTAACCAATGTAAGTAATGTTAGTTCCCCAAAAATCATGGTTAACCGAAAGTACTGTTCCTTTTTCGTCCGGATCAAATGAAGCTTGAAAAAAGCGGTATCCTTTGTGGTCTAAAATATGATTCATATAAATACGATGGTCATTCTTTTCATTGCCGTCGATTAGGGTAACCTGACTTTCAAAAGAGGAAAAACTCTTTTCCGTTCCAGGATATTTTTGAGCGATAAAATCGTTGAGTTTTAAACTGAAGGGCAACTCGTATACTTTAGAACCATAAGTAAAAGTAAACTCTAAATTGCCTAATTTAAAAGCTTTAGGTTCACCTTGTTTGCCTTTTGAGCCGATTAAAGTAATGGTTTCCTCTTTGCCTCCGGTTTTCACTTTAAGTACTAAAGCATCCTCGCCTTTCTTGGCTTTGAAATCGCCGCTTGATTGGTAAGATTTAATTCCTTTTTTAGGCAATTCGGGCAATACAAACTGACTGCCGCCCAAGTTGTATAAAGAACGGTACATTAAAGGTTGGGCCACATCTTTCACTACTTTACCTTGGAACTTATCGGCCATTCGCATAAACTGACCATCAAACGGCGCCGAAATAGTATTGTTTTTGGAATCGATATTAATAGCGCCCGGTGTTGGTTTGTCTAAGGCAAATAAAACATTGTGGATGTTTTGTACTTCGCCGGCTTTCAGCATATGTTCGTGGCGTGTGCCGTCACCGGATTCTACCAATTTCAGGTAAGTGTCGCCTTTCGGATCATCTTTGATAACTTCTTTGGCATCTAATATAAAATTCTGGTATTCAATCTCGAACGGAATATCGGCAAACTTTTCGTTGATGGCAAAATGATTATCCGTTACCGGAGAAAGCAAGAGCTGTTCTTCAAAAATTCTTCGCATCATTTTACCTTTGTAATCGCCGTCTACAAAAACAGTCAGGTAGCATTTTTCAGAAAAAACCTGGTTGGAAGTCGCGCCTTCTCTGATGGGCATCATTCCTTCGTAACTGATGTATCGCGTGATAAAAGCACCGGCTATGATAAAAATGAAAGACAAATGCAGCAATAAAGTAGCCCATTTTTCTTTTTTGTACAATTGGTATCGTTTGATGTTGCCGATGAAATTGATCATAAAAACCAACATGATGGCTTCAAACCACCATGCGTTGTAAATCATAATTCGGGCAGTATCTGTATTGTAATTGCTTTCAATAAAGGTTCCCGCAGCCATAGCCGCAGCAAACGCGATAAATAAGAAAGCCATTAAACGAGTGGAAGATAGAAAAGCGTATAGTTTTTTTTCCATGAGTTTGGAATTGTTTTTTTAAAAAAGCGATACAAAAATAGGGTAAATAAATAGATATATGATGGATAAAATTGGGGTTTTAATACATTTTTAAGACTTGTGGATTTCTTTGTTTCAAAATGCGGATTGTAACAGTTATTTTCAATAATTTTGCCCCATGGTACAAGTCTCTGTCATTGGTTCGGGAAATGTTGCACATCATTTACTGAAAGCTTTCGGTGCGTCTTCGGAAGTAGAAGTGGTTCAAGTATTTGCCCGAAAAAAAACATCCGTTGAAACAACGAATCCGAACGTCGAAGTGATTGAGGATTGGTCGTTGTTAAAAAATGTTGATGTTATAATCATTGCGGTATCTGATGATGCTATAGCCAACGTTTCCGAACACATTCCGCTAAACTGTCAGTTGGTGGTGCACACTTCCGGCAGCGTTGCTCTTAGCGCTTTGAACGACAAAAACCGTCGAGGCGTTTTTTATCCTTTGCAAACCTTTTCCAAAGCCAAAGCCATCGACTACCGCTCCGTTCCTATTTGTATAGAAGCAGAAACAGCGGATGATTTCCAAATTTTGGAAACTTTAGCAAAATCGATTTCAGAGTACACATATGCTGTCAACTCACAACAGCGACAAGCGTTACATGTTGCGGCGGTTTTTGTTTGTAATTTCACCAATCATTTGTACCAAATTGGCTCTGAGATTTGTATTGAAAATCATCTGCCGTTTGATATCCTAAAACCTTTGATTCAGGAAACGGCTCAAAAAATAGCAACACTTAGCCCTGAAGCTGCACAAACCGGTCCGGCCAAACGCAAAGACACCCAAACCATTAACAAACACTTAGCATTTTTGACCGCGGAAAACCAAAAAGAAATCTATAAATTGCTGACCAAATCTATAATCGACCATGGAAAAAAGTTATAAAGAAATCATGAATCAAATTACCACCTTCATATTTGATGTTGACGGTGTTTTAACCGATGGTTCGGTTCATGTGGCGCCTAATGGTGAAATGTTGAGAATTATGAATATTCGTGATGGTTTTGCCATGAAAGCAGCTATTGAAAGTGGCTATAATGTTTGCATCATATCGGGTGGCAACAACGAAGGCGTTCGCATCCGCTTGAAAAACTTAGGAATAACTGATATTCATTTGGCTTCACCGGATAAAGTGGCTACTTTCAATGAATATGTTGGGTCTTATAACATCAAGCCGGAGCAAGTTTTATATATGGGCGATGACATCCCGGATTATCACGTAATGCAGTTGGTAGGATTGCCCACTTGTCCGCAAGATGCCAGTCCGGAAATCAAAGCCATCTCCAAATACATTTCCCATAAAAACGGCGGAAAAGGCGCTGTTCGTGAAGTGATAGAACAAGTGATGAAAGTGCAAAACAAATGGCATTTGTACTACAACGGACAACACGATTAAACCTAACCTTTTTACAAACTTTAACCAGACTTATGAAATTCTTAAAACTTATTCGATACCAAAATTTACTACTCATTGCCTTAATGCAACTGGTTTTAAGATACGGTTTTTTACAATTTCAAAACATTCCGCTTACCTTATCTGATTGGCAATTCGGGCTATTGATTTTAGCTACTCTTTGTATAGCCGCAGGCGGGTATGTGATTAACGATATCATGGATCAAGAAACGGATGCCATCAACAAACCCGAAAAAGTTGTGGTAGGCAAAAGCATTACTGAGGAAGTGGCTTACAATTGGTATTTCGGATTCAATATCGTGGGAATGTTGTTGGGGTATTATTTGGCAGATTTTGTGAACAAAACCTCGTTCTTCGGTATTTTTATAATCAGTTCTGCACTATTGTATTTGTACGCTACCAGTTTAAAACAAATCGCCATAGTAGGCAACATTATAGTGGCTTTGGTTCTGGCGTTTTCAGTCATTGTTGTTGGTCTTTTTGATGTACTTCCTATGATGAATTATGCCGGTATGGAACTTTGGGCCAATATGAAAATTATCTTATCGATTATAACCGATTATGCCATTTTTGCTTTTGTCATTAACCTGATACGAGAATTAGTAAAAGATGCTCAAGACATTGAAGGCGATCAAACCGAGGACATCCGTACTTTACCGGTAATCATCGGTATCGCAAAAACCACCAAAGTTATTTTCGGTCTAGCGCTAATTGCAATAGGACTTTTAGCTTGGTATATCAACGACCATTTGATGAATAACCAACTCTATCCTGCTGTAATTTACAGTTTGGTTCTTGTGATTGGTCCTATGATTTTTTTCTTGGTTAAAATTTGGAATGCTAAAACCAAAGAAGATTTTGCTTTGTTAAGCAAAGTATTGAAATACGTTATTTTATTCGGAGTATTATCAGTCGTAGTCATTAATTACAACATCAAATTAAATGGGTAATCAATTTTGCACTCATAAAATCATTTTGGCTTCCGGTTCGCCCAGAAGGCAACAGTTTTTGAGAGACTTACAGTTCGATTTCGAAATCAGACTCAAGGAGGTAGCTGAAGTTTACCCTGATCATTTGCAAGGTGTAGAAATCACGAACTACTTAGCACAACTCAAAGCGAATGCGTTTGAAGGCACACTTGAAGACCAAGAAGTGTTACTAACCAGCGATACCATTGTTTGGTTTGAAAATAAAGCTTTGGGAAAACCTAAAGATTATGAAGATGCCTTTGCAATGCTGAAAGCCATGTCGGGTAAAACACATGAAGTTATTACTTCAGTTTGTTTTAAAACCAATCGGAAAACAGAAACCGTTTTTGAAGTCACCAAAGTCACTTTTAAAAACCTGTCAGACGAAGTAATTCATCATTATTTAGAAAATTACAAACCCTTCGACAAAGCCGGTGCTTACGGCATACAGGAATGGATTGGGTTAATCGGCATTGCCAAAATTGAAGGCTCTTACACTAATGTAGTCGGAATGCCAACCGATGTTGTTTTTGAATACTTAACCAACTTATAATTTTTGAATGATGCGTTTTTTTGAATTGTATACCAAAGAATTATTTGCGACCGGATTAGTCTTTCTAACGGTCATCTTGTTGCGCGTTATTGTTAGCAAAGCCGTTAAAAAGTATTCCAAATCGCATACCGGAATTGAGAAAAGAACCAACTTAGTCATTAAATACATTCATTTGTTGATTAACATTTTGGCAGTCATTTCTTTGATTGTAATTTGGGGTGTTCAAAAAAATGACATCATGATTACACTCTCCTCTATTGCTACTGTAGTCGGTGTAGCAATGTTTGCTCAGTGGTCGATTTTGAGCAACATCACTTCCGGAGTTATACTGTTTTTTTCTTTTCCGTTTAAAATTGGTGACGTGATTAAAGTACACGACAAGGATTTTCCATTTGAAGGTGAGATTATAGATATTAACGCCTTTCACACTGATTTAATTACCAAAGAAGGAGAACGTTTGGTTTATCCGAATAACCTACTACTCCAAAAAGGTATTTCTATTGTAAAACCTAGGTTCGAAGACCAAGAATTCACCGATTAGCTTCCCAAAACAGTAAGACTCTAAACTGTTAATTATTTGGTAAACTTTGTTTTCAGGATACAGCTTGACATTGTTTTTACGTTAGTTAATCAGACTAATAGTAATTTAATCCCAGTAATTATGAAAACAATGAAATTAGTACTGCTTAGCGCTTTGATAGGGTTAGCGTTGAAGACCCAAGCACAAGTATCGGTTAACATCAATGTTGGAACTCCACCGGTTTGGGCGCCTAATGCTCCGGCTGAAGTTCATTTTTATTATCTTCCTGATATTGAAGTTTATTATGATGTTCCGGCTAGAAACTACATTTATTTGAGCAACGGAAGATGGATTCGTTCCGCGTCTTTACCCGGAATTTACAGGGGTTATGACTTACGACGCGGAAGAACTGTTTATTTAACCGATTATCGTGGTGACCGACCTTACTCCTATTACAAAACACATAGGGTAAAATACAAAGGCAACGGAAAATGGAAAAAAGACCATTATTACAAAGGCAAATCTCACGGACACCGCGGTAAAGGTCACCGAAAAGAACACGATTAACATACAAAAGACTAAGTATTAAACTTAGTCTTTTGTTTTATAGAAAACGACCAATTAAATTTAAAAAAAAACTGTTTGACAGACATTTAAGTGCATTTCACCGATTAAATTTTCGTTTAATAGATAATTTTTTACTAAATTTGTATCATTATCATTTGATGATTGTTTTGTTAACCCCAAATTTACAAAATCATGAAGACACTTAAATCACTACTTAAGGTGATGGTGTTTCTTTTAGTTTCACAAACTTACGCACAAGAAACCCCACCAAAAAAAGAAAGTTTGCCTATCGATAAAAAAACGAATTGTTATATTCGATACTATTATTATCCGAATTTACAGGCCTATTTTGACAACTTAAATATGGTTTACTATTTTAAAGAAAGCGGTGAATGGATTACTGCTCCTGAATTGCCTGTAAATTATGGAGGTTACTCAATTTACAATAAAGTAAGAGTAGTAATTAATGATTTTGATGATGAAAGACCTTATGAATTATTGCCAATTCACAAAAAGAGATTTCCCTACAACTCAAAAGGAAGATTCAACACCAATACAACAGCTTCTGCTGATTAATGCTGAGTTTATTCATTTGTTAAAAACGAATTAAATAAAACATTGTGTTTTATATAATGTTTATATTTGAAGCTATTGCTATAACCATAAAAAATGCAAAAGCTTTACTTACTTCTTTTATCCTTTTTCATAGCGTTTTCCCAATCTGTTTGGGCCCAACAACCCGTAAAACCTAATTCAGTTGACATTTACCATCAAATCCAAAAACTTAATTTTTTAGGTTCGGTATTGTACATAGCGGCGCATCCGGATGACGAAAACACTCGCCTTATTTCTTATCTGTCCAACGATAAAAAAGCACGGACAGCTTACCTGTCATTAACTCGCGGCGATGGCGGACAAAATTTAATCGGACCGGATCTTAGAGAATTATTGGGGGTTATCAGAACTCAGGAACTCATTGAGGCTCGAAAAATTGATGGCGGAGAGCAGTTTTTCTCTCGGGCTAACGATTTTGGTTTTTCCAAAAATCCGACAGAAACCTTGCAAATATGGGACAAAAATCAGGTATTGAGTGATGTGGTTTGGGCTATTCGAAAATTCCAACCGGATATCATTATCAATCGTTTTGACCATCGTTCACCTGGAACCACACACGGTCATCACACCGCTTCGGCTATGTTGAGTATGGAAGCTTTCGATTTGGCTAGTGATGCCAATCAATTTCAAAATCAATTACAATACGTTTCCACTTGGCAACCTAAACGAGTTTTTTTTAATACTTCATGGTGGTTTTACGGTAGTCAAGAGAAGTTTAAAGTCGCAGATAAAACCAATTTAATCAATCTCAAAATCGGCACTTACTATGCTGCTTTGGGCAAGTCCAATCAGGAAATTGCAGCCTTGAGCAGAAGTCGTCACCAATCGCAAGGCTTCGGTTCCACCGGAACACGTGGTGAAGAAGACGAATATATCGAGTTTTTAAAAGGCGAAATGCCCAAAGACAAAACTAATTTGTTTGAAGGCATCGACACAACTTGGAATCGCATCAAAGGCGGGAAAGCCATTGGAGATATTTTATATGCCGTGGAAAAAAACTTCGATTTCAAGAATCCAGCAGCTAGCGTAGCCGAACTAGTCAAAGCTTACAGTTTGATTGAAACATTAGAAGACAAACATTGGAAGTTTGTTAAATTAGAAGAAATAAAGGAAATCATTGCCGCTTGCACCGGTTTATATCTTGAAGCTGTAACCGATGTACAGGAAATCACACCCGGTAGCACTTTAAAAGTCAAATGGGAAGCCATCAACCGAAGTGACATTGTTATGAATTTAAAGGGAATAGGTGCTGTTCCGGTTTACAAACATCAGGGCGAACAAAAAATCAGACCTTTACAAACCAACGTTTCATTAACCGAAACCATTACCTTAGATCTTCCGAATAATTTCGATTTGACCAATGCGTATTGGCTGAATCAAACCGGGACGAACGGTATGTACCGCGTTGACAACCAAGAAAATATTGGATTGCCCGATGTGATTCGTTATGCAAAAGTTGGTTTTTGGATCAATATTAATGATGTTACCATACCTTATGAACGCAATGTAGTTTACAAATTCAACGATGATGTAAAAGGCGAAGTCTACCAACCTCTGGACATCGTGCCGTTAGTTACATCTTCTGTAGCCGAGAAAGTCTACATTTTTAATAGCGACCGAAGTAAAACGGTTTCGGTAAAAATCAAAGCCGGAAAGGACAATATTAGTGGTAATGCCAAATTAGAAGTACCGCAAAATTGGAAGGTAACACCGACAGAAATACCGTTCACCATCGATAAAAAAGGACAAGAAACTGTGGCGGTTTTTACAGTCACGCCTTCTTCCGAAGCTTCTGAAATCAGTATCAAAAGTGTAATTACAATAGGCGACCGGGAATTTGACAAAGAGAAAATCGACATTAATTATTCTCACATATACAAGCAAATGGTTTTAAAAACGGCCGAAGCCAAAGCCATTCGCGTTAAAATCAAAACCAAAAACGAGAAAATCGCTTACCTCATGGGCGCCGGTGATGAAGTACCGAAAAGCTTAACGCAAATGGGCTACGAAGTTACCATTCTGAAACCGGAAGAAATCAGCGCCGAACGCTTACAGAATTTTGATGTAGTGATGACCGGAATCCGAGCCTACAATGTAGTTAACGCCTTGGCTTACAAACAAAGATTGTTGTTGGATTTTGTTCAAAACGGCAAAACAATGATTGTTCAATACAACACTATGGACGAGTTGGTTACCAAAGACATGTCTCCTTTCCCACTCAAAATTTCCCGCGATCGTGTAACCGAAGAAAATGCAGAAGTCCGATTCTTAGCACCCAATCATCCTGTACTGAATTATCCGAATAAAATAACTGCTGACGATTTTAAAGGTTGGAAACAAGAGCAAGGATTATATTATCCAAGTGAGTGGGATGCCAACTTCACTCCTATTCTTTCCGCCAACGACCAAGGTGAAAAACCAAAAAACGGAGCGTTATTGGTAGCCAAATACGGGAAAGGAAATTATGTTTACACCGGTTTAAGTTTCTTCAGAGAATTACCCGAAGGTGTTCCCGGTGCTTTCAGATTACTAGCCAACATTATAGCTTTAGGAAAATAATATGGAAACAGAAAACAAAGACCGTTGGAAAAACAGTTACACTTGGGTTTTAGTGGCAAACGGCATCTACATTTTAATCTTCTTTTTACTAATGCAATTGTTTTATTAAGATGCAAAAACTCGACTGGATTGTTTTATCGGTAACCTTGCTTTTTATTGTTATTTACGGCGTATACAAAACCAAGGGCAGTAAAAATGTAGAAGATTATATTTTAGGCAACAAACAAACGCCTTGGTGGACGGTTGGTTTGTCGGTTATGGCTACGCAAGCCAGCGCGATTACCTTCCTTTCTACACCCGGCCAAGCGTATCATGACGGAATGGGTTTTGTGCAATTCTATTTCGGTTTACCGATTGCCATGGTGGTGATATCGATGACGTTTATCCCGATTTACCATCGCTTAAAAGTCTTCACCGCTTATGAATACCTCGAACAGCGATTCGACTTAAAAACACGTTCCTTCACAGCCATACTTTTCTTAATTCAAAGAGGTTTAGGAACCGGGTTGACCATTTATGCTCCTTCGATTATTTTATCGTCTATCTTGGGTTGGAATCTGACTTTGCTCAATATCATTATCGGGATTTTGGTAATCATTTACACCTTTGCCGGCGGGACTAAAGCAGTGAACGTTACCCAAAAACAGCAAATGTTTATCATCATGAGCGGTATGTTTATCACGTTTTTTCTGATACTGCATTTGTTGCCTAACGACATGACTTTTTCAAACGCCATGCACATTGCCGGGGCGAACGACAAAATGAACATACTCGACTTTTCCGTCGATCCTGAAAACCGCTATACGTTTTGGAGTGGCATTACCGGTGGTTTCTTTTTGATGCTGTCATACTTCGGAACCGATCAATCACAGGTAGGACGTTATTTGTCCGGAAAATCAGATCGCGAAAGTCAGATGGGATTAATCATGAACGGTTTTTTGAAAGTACCGATGCAGTTTTTCATCTTACTAACCGGCGTAATGGTTTTTGTGTTTTTTCAGTTCAATCCGGTACCGTTACATTTTAATCCAATAAACAAAGATGCCGTTGAAAAGTCAATTTACGCCGAAGAATACAATTCGTTAGAAAAACAATTAGCACAACTTTCCGAAGAAAAGAAAGAGTTTAATTTGTTATACATAGATCACCTCAATCAAAATTATGACAATCCGATTTTGAGAAACAAATTGATTTCGCTTTCTGCCAAGGAAAAAGATTTGCACGAACAAGCCAAAGAAATTATTGCGAAAGTTGACAGTAAGGCCGAAACCAACGATAAAGATTATGTCTTCATATATTTTATCTTAAACTATCTGCCTTCCGGATTGATTGGCTTGTTGTTGGCGGTAATTCTGTCAGCCGCGATGTCGTCTTCCGCTTCAGGGTTAACGGCTTTGGCATCCACTACGGCGATTGACATTTACAAACGAAATATCAAAACCGAAAAATCGGAGAAACACTTTGTCAATGCGACCAAATACTTCACCTTGCTTTGGGGTGTAATTGCTATTTTGTTTGCTTGTGTCGGCACCTTGTTTGAAAACCTTATTCAGTTGGTTAACATTGTCGGTTCCATTTTCTACGGTACGGTATTAGGCGTTTTCTTGGTTGGTTTCTACATCAAATATGTCAAAGCCAATGCAATTTTTTACGGCGCTGTAATCAGTCAGACTACCATATTTTTCATTTACTATTATGCGATTCATATTTATCCTACCGGACAGGAAAAACTGGGATATTTATGGCTTAACTTTATTGGTGCGTCATTAACCATAGTACTCTCATTAATGTTGCAAACTTTAAGTCGTAGCAAACAAAAAATAACTGCATAAAAAAACCACGAATTCTATTGGATTCGTGGTTAATCTTTTAGTTTGGTATCGATTATTTCTTACCCCATTCTTTAATACTGTCGTTATTCATCTTAACATAATCAGCATTATTAGCTTTCTCCGCACCGGCTAATGATAATTTAGCGGTTTCGATAGCGCCTGATTTGTTACCCATTTTAGCTTGGATTAACGATTTTAAACGCAAATGCCAAAAAGGAATATCATCCGGTTTAGCCATAGATACTGCTTTATTCACATACTCTAAAGCTTTGTTTAAATCGCCTTCTGATTGGTATAAATACTGAGCTGATGAAAAATAGTCGCCAGCTGTTGGACCGGCTAATACTTTAGTAATACTGGCCATAGCGGCTTTTTGCGTTGGCACTTCAAACTTAACGGAAACCATTGTTTTTTCCCATGAAATATCTAAAGTTGCACTGTCATTGGTTAAATTATTGATGGCTATGGTAAAAGTTTCTACGTTGTTACCCAAAGCAATCGGATCTACATTAGTTCGTAAAGCGACTTTGTTTTCATCCCATTTTTCAGGAGTTCCCCAATTGTCTGTATCGGTATAGAAAACCACTTCCCACATGTCAGCTTTTGGTGTTGTGAAAATAGCATATTTCCCTTTTTTCAAAGTATTGCCTTTAATCACAACATCTTCACTAAAACTAACTATTGAATTCTGATTAGCACCAGTTCTCCAAAGACGACCAAATGGTACTAAATCTCCAAAAACAGGTCTTCCTTTAGCGCTTGGTCTGGAATATTCTACCGTAACATCAGTCAAACCAACTACTTGGTTTAAAGTAGATTTAGGACTTGGTTGCGGCGTTTTCACTTGGGCTTCAATCGTAAAATTGGCTATCAATACAGCCAATGCTAAAATAATTTTTCTCATGATGTTTTATTTAGTTTGTTCAAATTTACAAATTGTGTGAGTTTCAAATGTTAATTAAAACTTAAATGAAATTATTTTTGTTTAACTTTTATCTTTTATCTTTAAACAATTTGTATTTTTACACCAAAGTTACATCAACATGAAAATTTATACCTTACATACCAAACAAAACTTGCCCATTTCTTTAGACGAAGCTTGGGCATTTTTATCCGACCCAAAAAATCTAAAAACCATTACGCCGGATTATATGGGATTCAAAACCTTATCAGGTGATGACAGACCCATGTTTCCGGGTCAAATAATTCAATATATAGTTACACCGGTTTTGGGTATTCCAATGAAATGGGTAACCGAAATTACACATGTAGTGGACAAAAAATATTTTGTTGATGAACAACGATTCGGTCCATACGCACTATGGCATCACAAGCACTTTTTGAAAGAAATTCCGGGTGGTGTAGAGATGGAAGATATTGTGGATTACAAAGTACCGATGGGCTTTATCGGACAATTGTTACATCCGTTTTTGGTAAAACCCAAGTTAAAGGAAATCTTCGATTACCGTCATAAAAAATTAGTTGAACTATTTGGAGAATACAAAACGCAATAAGATGAAAAATATTTTACTCATAGGTGGTTCTTACGGAATCGGTTTAGCGATTGCTAAAGAATTGCAATACGAAAACAAAGTGTTCGTCGCTTCAAGAACTAACGAAGCGATAAGCGATATGAATGTTACTCACATTCCTTTTGATGCAGCAACTGATGTTCTTGATACTGCAGTTTTACCTGAAGTCATTGACGGATTTGTATATTGTCCGGGCAGTATCAATTTACGCCCGTTTCGCGGATTAAAACCGGAAGCTTTTGAAAGCGATTTGCAAATTAATTTTATAAGTATGATCAAAGTGCTTCAAAGTGTATTGCCTAATTTATCAGCGGCGAACCAATCGAGTGTTGTCTTATTTAGTTCAGTGGCAGCCGGAATAGGAATGCCTTTTCACACTAGTGTTGCCGCGGCCAAAGGAGCTATTGAAGGTTTTGCCAAAGCTTTAGCAGCCGAGTACGCTCCGAAAATCAGAGTGAATGTCATAGCACCTTCGTTAACGGATACGCCATTGGCTGAAAAATTCCTAAGTAACGAAGAAAAAAAAGAAAAATCGGCCCAACGCCATCCGTTAAAAAGAGTTGGCACTGCCAAAGACATGGCCAAAACCGCCAAATTTTTACTTAGCGAAGACAGTTCATGGATTTCCGGACAAATCTTCCATGTTGATGGCGGTATGTCGACTTTGTTGGTAAATAATTAAAGTTTAACAAGATTAAGCTAATGAATATATTCTGGTTCAGACGTGACTTGCGATTAGAGGATAACGCCGGACTCTTTCACGCTTTACAAAGCGATCAGGAAGTGTTGCCTATTTTTATTTTTGATCAAAACATACTTTCGCAATTGCCTAAAAACGATGCGAGAGTAACATTCATACATGATCAACTATCGAAAATACAAAGTCAACTTCAAAAAATCGGCAAATCATTAGCGGTTTTTTACGGCGATCCGTTCGAAGTTTACAACAGGATATTGTCTGAAAACAGTATAAAAAAGGTTTATACCAACCACGATTACGAACCTTATGCCAGGAAGCGCGATTTAGAATTGTATCAACTTTTCAAAGAATACAATATCGAATTCAAAACCAGCAAAGACCAGGTTATTTTTGAGAAAAGCGAAGTCGTAAAAGACGATGGAACACCTTATGTAGTGTATACACCTTACTCTAATAAGTGGAAGGAAAATTTCAAAAAAATAAGCTTAACCCATTACAATTCTGAAGCTTATTTACAAAAAATAGCACTTCACTCCTATCCGTTTTTAAGTTTGGATGAGATTGGTTTTGAGCCATCAAGTATTGCGGTCACTCCTTTTGATGTTTCCGAATCGCTTATCGATAACTACGAAGCTACGCGCAACTTTCCGGCAATGAATAAGACATCTTATCTTGGAATTTATTTGCGCTTCGGAGCTGTATCGGTGCGTCAAATGGTCGCCAAAGCATTGCAAAGCAAAAATGAAACTTTTTTGAAAGAACTGATTTGGCGTGAATTTTTCATGCAAATTCTGTGGCATTTTCCACATACAGTCAATAAAAGTTTCAAACCGAAATACGATGAAATTCACTGGGATAATAATGAATCCTTATTCCAACAATGGTGTGAAGGCAAAACCGGTTATCCATTCGTAGATGCCGGCATGCGTGAACTCAACGCTACCGGTCACATGCACAATCGTGTGCGAATGATTACTGCCAGCTTTTTGTGCAAACATTTACTTATTGATTGGCGCTGGGGCGAAGCTTACTTTGCTCAAAAACTATTGGATTACGAACAAGCCAGCAACGTAGGCAATTGGCAGTGGGCAGCCGGCAGTGGTGTTGATGCCGCGCCATACTTCAGAATTTTCAATCCGACGGAACAAATTAAAAAGTTTGATAAAGATTTGCTTTACATCAAGAAATGGATACCGGAACTGAATAGTTTATCCTATCCACAACCTGTAGTTGACCATAAAACAGCCCGAGAAAAATGTTTGATTGTTTATAAACAAGCTGTCGGCTAATGAATATAGTTTGGTTCAAAAGAGATTTACGCTTGCACGATAACGAAGCGCTGTACCGTGCCTTAGAGGCGCCGGGGAAAGCTCTTTTACTTTATATTTTGGAACCCTCATTGCAAAACGATTCGCATTACAGTCAGCGGCATTTTGATTTTATCAAACAATCTTTAGAAGAATTACAAGCCGAACTGTTGCCTTATCATACCCAAATACTTATAGTAGAAGAAGAAGCCGAAACCGTGTTCAAAAAATTAATTGAATCATTTTCTGTTCGCGGTGTTTATTCTCATCAGGAAACCGGTCTTAAAGTTACTTATGATCGAGACTTGGCTGTAGCCGAGATATTGAAAGAACATGGTATTCCTTGGCATGAATTTATAACAAACGGCGTAATTCGCGGATTGCAAAATCGCAAACACTGGAAAGAAGATTGGTACGATTTTATGGAGAAACCTTGTTTTCCGTTCAAAGCCGATAGCCGAAGTTTTATCAAATATCGCGAATTAGAAGCCATAGAAAATTACTTTACCATACCGAGTTTAAAAACAGACAAAAACTCACCTTTTCAAAAAGGAGGTACTAAAACCGGCTGGCGTTATTTGACCTCGTTTTTAGAAGAACGCGTTGAAAACTACAGTCGACACATCTCCAAACCCGAAGCAGCTCGCAAAGGTTGCAGTCGACTTTCACCTTACATAGCTTGGGGGAATTTATCGGTACGACAAGTATACCAAGCTGCCGGTTTAAAAGCCAAAAGCGGTAAAAACAAACGTCAAATTGCCAATTTTGCTTCTCGTTTACGATGGCAAGCTCATTTTATTCAGAAGTTTGAAATGGAATGTGAAATGGAGTTTGTGGCGGTGAACAAAGGCTACCGAAACTTAAAGCAATTCGTTCGTGAAGATTGGCATGTGGCTTGGGCTATGGGTAAAACCGGAGTACCAATTGTAGATGCTTGTATGCGTTGCCTCAATACAACCGGTTATTTAAACTTTCGTATGCGCGCTTTGGTAGTTTCGTTTTACACCCATCATTTGTTTCAACCTTGGCAAAATTGCAGTCCACACCTTGCCCAACAGTTCCTAGATTTTGAACCCGGCATTCATTATCCGCAAATTCAAATGCAAGCCGGCGTAACGGGAATCAATACTTTACGTGTTTACAATCCGGTAAAAAATGCTGTAGAACACGATCCGGAAGGTGAATTTATCAAAAAATGGGTTCCTGAATTGGCTCACTTGCCTACTCCATTTGTCCATGAACCCTGGAAGTTAACACCCATTGAGCAAGTTTTTCATGAGTTCATACCGGGTAAAAACTATCCGTTACCGATTGTTAACTTAGAAGAAGCCAGAAAGAAATCATCCGATTTTTTTTGGGGTATGCGAAAAGAAGCCTCTGTAAAGTCAGACAGTAAAAGGGTTTTAACCAAACATACTTTGCCTGATAGAGAATAAAGTTAACTAACTGGTTGTAATCGATTTAATACTGTCGTAACTCAGCTCGTTAAAGTGTTTTATTACTTTATCGGCTTTAGAATAATCTTGCATTTTGGAGTGAAAACTGTCGTAACCGATACAGTAAATTCCGGCTGCTTTGGCTGCTAATATTCCGTTAGTACTGTCTTCAATCACTATGCAATTTTCCACAGGTGTTTGCGCTAAAAAAGCTGCGTGTTGGAATATGGCCGGATGGGGTTTCGACTTCGGAAAATCTTCTCCGGAAACAATATGGGAAAAATATTGATGCAATCCGAATCGATTGAAAATCCTGTTGATGGTTACGGTAGCCGATGAGGAAGCCAGAACCAACTGCATTCCATTGGCATATAACTCTTTTATTAAATCCTCAACGCCTTCCAACAAGTACAAATCTTCCTTTTGATCAAAAGCTGCGTTAAATAATTCGCGCTTGGTTTCAACTAAAGTAGTTACCTCTTCTTGCAGATTGAATGCTACTTTCAAACGCTCAAAAATATTTTTAGTCGAATTACCCGTGAACGAAGCATACATTTCGGGGCTAACCTCAATATTTAGCTTTTTAAAATGTTGGTTATAGGCATAATGATGTACCGGTTCGGTATCTACAATTACGCCATCCATGTCGAAAATTACAGTATGTATCATGATAAGGTTCTGAGGAGCTGAGATAATCGGGTTAAGAGTTTTTAGACAATTGGATTAAAAAATAAAATAGTGGACCGAAAATCATTGCAAACAGTAAGAGCAAAAACCATCTTCCCAACACATCCGGCCAAGCTAGAGCGATTTGTACTGTTTTGTAATCCAATGTAAAAAAGACAAATAAGACAAACACTTTTAATACCCTAATCATTCTGGTCATGATTCGGTATTGTACTTCAGCATTAGCTTCGGTAATGGTTACCGTATAATTCATTTTGTGTGGAAACCGACTAAAAACAGTCAACATCACATATAAAACTGTTGACACTATAGGCAATCCTAAAATAGCTTCTTTGGAACCAAAGCCATCGGGTTTACCGCCACCGCCAAAATGGGTTGGAATGACTTCAGGAAGTAACCCATAATAATTAATGGTAAAAATCCAAAAGCCAATCAACACCAACAATCCTAACACTTCAACACTTCGGTCGAAAGGCGTCAAGGAAAGTTTTAGAATCGGTCGGTCTGAGGTTGCCATTTAATTTTCTTTTTTAAGCAAATATTTCACCACGGTTTCAGCAGCATGCAATCCAAACAAACAAGGCATCCAACTGTTGGTTCCGTAAAACGATTTTTTGAAGTTGGTTCCATCCGTCATTTTTACACTGCTTTCATCAGGTCTTTCATAAGAATAAACAACTTTCACGCCGCTCGAAATGCCTTCTTTTTTAAGACGTTTTCGCACCACTTTCGCCAGCGGACAATAATCGGTTTTACGGATATCGGTCACTTTTACCTTAGAAGCTTCATATTTGCCACCGGCGCCCATATTACTGATGACTTTTACGCCTTTTCTTTTGGCCGCCATGATTAAATTCAATTTCGGCGTTACGCTATCGATACAATCCAATACGTAATCAAAATCGGCGGTAACTATTTCGTTGGCTCTTTCGGGAGAGAGAAATTCTTGTACGGGAGTTAAATTCAACTCGGGATTAATATCCATCAAACGCGCAGCCATCAAACTCACTTTGGGCAATCCCACCGTAGAATGCAAAGCGGGTAATTGTCGGTTAATGTTCGTAATATCAACTACATCGCCATCTACTATGGTCATGTTTCCTACACCGGCTCTGGCCAAAAACTCAGCTGCAAACGAGCCAACGCCACCCAATCCAACTACCAAAACATTCGCTTTTTTTAAACGATTTAATCCTTCTTCTTTAAATAATAGTTCAGCTCTTTCCTGCCACTTTGCCATTGTAATGCGAATTAATGAAATACGATTTTAAAGCGGCAAAAATAAGGAAAAATACGTAGTGTAAAAAGTAGAATGTCTTTGTAAAAAAGATTTATAACTTAAAAACTTTGCTCCAGTTTGAAGCAACTTGTTTTTTCAATTCAGTTAAACTAAGAGCTTTAATGACTGAAGCTTTATCGTAAACTTCCATTAATGTTTCCTCTATGGTATCTGTTTCCAAAAAAAAGCGATCATTGGGCACCGATTGAAACACAGCTACCAATTCGGGATTCCGCAACAAATATTTCCCAAAAGACAAATAAAAACCACAATCCAATAAGGACTTTGCGGTTTGCTCATTTTTAGAAAATCCGTGTAAAATAACCGGTACTTTGATAGGTCGTTTTTTATGAATAGCAATCAATTCCTGATAAGCCGCGACCAAATGCAATACTAAAGGTTTTTGGTACTTTTCAGCCAAGGCAATTTGTTTTTTAAAAACTTCGGTTTGCAAGGCCATAGGAATATCGATTCGCTTGTCTAGGCCACATTCACCCAATGCCCAACATTCGGGTAATTGTAACTTTTTTTCCATGAATTGCAAATCGCTTTCCAATCGGTTTTCCACTATATACCAAGGATGAATCCCGATAGAATATTGCGGAATGTCTGCTACAAAATCCCAAGGATATTGGTTTACCAATTCGGTTATTTCCGAATCATTAGTGAAGCGATGCGTATGTAAGTTGTAAAACATTAGTCGTGAAACTTTTTAACGCCTGCTAAAATTTCGATAGTCAAATCGTTTTCCAAAGGCACAATCGGACAAGAATATTTATGATTGTAAGCGCAATACGGATTGTACGCTTTGTTAAAATCGATAGTCACTGTTTTGGTTTTGGGAATACGCATATCAATGTAGCGACCGCCTATATAGCTTTCTTTGCCGCAGGTTAAATCAGAAAATGGCAAAAACAAATAATCTTCATAGCCTTCTTTTTTACTCAATTCGATGTTTTGGTAAACATTTAGCTTAAATGATTTTCCGTCAATCTGGAAAAACAATTCGCCATACTTCTTGTATTCCGGTAAACGAGTGGTTGACGTTTTCATTTTGAAAACCTTTTCTTTAGGCGTACTGACAAATTTAGCCTCTACTGTAAACTTCTCATCAATAGGATAAAAATCCAGCGATTGGAATATTTTGAAATCTTCATCGGTGAGCGGACTTTCCTCGCGATTGGCAAATTCTTTGTTGAGATTGGCTTGAAATTCTTCAGCAGTTTCTTGTGACATCGCCAAAGAAACATACATTAACAATAAAAAAGAAAGTAGTTTTTTCATCGGACACTTTTCAACAAAAATAACACAAAAAATGTTGGGAAACTCAGAAAGTTGTTGGCTCCAAAAAGCAGGAACTTCGTACCTTTACAGCATCAATCGATTCTCATGCTCAAAACGGCTTTCCAACGCTATATCGATAACTTCAAAGGTTTTTCCAGAGAAATTTGGATACTAACCTTGATTACTTTTATCAATCGAGCCGGAACCATGGTTTTGCCTTTCTTGTCTAAATATTTAAAGGAAGATTTAGGATTTAGCTACGGACAAGTCGGATGGATTATGGTTTGTTTTGGCGTTGGTTCGATGTTAGGTTCTTGGTTGGGCGGCAAACTTTCGGATAAAATCGGATTCTATAAAATCATGATTTTCAGTTTGCTCACCAGCGGTTTGTTGTTTTTGGCGATACAGTTTGTCACCAGTTTTATCGGACTTTGCATCAGTATGTTCGTAATCATGTCGGTTGCCGATATGTACCGACCGGCGATGTTTGTTTCTATTGGAGCTTATGCCAAACCGGAAAATCGTACACGTGCATTAACTTTAGTTCGTTTGGCCATTAATTTAGGTTTCGCTGCCGGTCCGGCTTTAGGAGGCTTAATCATAATGAGTATTGGGTATAAAGGCTTGTTTTGGGTCGACGGTTTGAGCTGTATCATAGCCATTTCAATTTTTTGGCTCAAAGTAAAAGAGAAGAAAAAATCGGCTTTCACCGACAAAGAACATCCGGGAGAAATATTGACCCATTCGGTTTTTAAAGACAAACCTTTTTGGTTGTTTTTGTTTACTTGCTTGGTTTCGGGGATATTGTTTTTTCAAGTTTTTACCACTATTCCACTCTACCACCGAGAACAATTTAATTTGTCCGAATTCCAAACCGGATTATTACTCACCATGAACGGTTTACTGGTTTTCTTTTGCGAAATGCCGATAGTAAGTTATGTAGAGAGAAAGAAAATCAACAAAGTAAAGATGGTTACTTTAGGTTGTTTGCTTATGGCCATCAGTATGTTTTTGATGCTTATCAATACTTGGGTTGGCATATTAACTATTATGATGTTGTTTATGACTTTCGCAGAAATGTTTGCTTTTCCGTTCTCCAATTCGGTAGCTTTGAGTCGCGCTCCAAAGGGGCACGAAGGCCGCTATATGGCCATTTATACCATGAGTTTCAGTTTGGCTCACATCCTCAGTGCCAAAGTTGGTATGGAAATTATTGAATACTATAAAACCGATGGCTATCAAATGAATTGGCTCTACATGGGAACATTCGGATTGCTGGGAACGGCCTGTGGTTTTTGGGTATACAAACTCATTCAAGCTGAAAACAAACCATTGTAAATCAATCACTTTCTCCCTAAAATTCACTATAAAACTTAAAATTTAGTTAAATAACTATAAATTTAGTTGTGTAACTACAAAAATAGTTATAGGTTTGTTTTGTCCATTTGATAAAACGATTAAAACCATAACTATGCAAAAGTTAACCAACAAGGAAGAAGAAATCATGCAAATTTTGTGGAAGCTGAAAAAGGCTTTCGTGAAAGAAGTCTTAGCCGAAATCACCGAAGACCAACCGCACTACAACACGCTTTCTACGATTATCAGAAACTTAGAAGACAAAGGTTTTGTTGGCCATACTGCTTTTGGCAATACACACCAGTACTATCCTATCGTAAAAATGGAAGAGTACCGAAAACGATTTATGAATACGGCGATTGAAAATTATTTTAACAGCTCGTATAAAAACTTGGTTTCCTTTTTTGCGGAAGAAGAAAAAATTTCGGCCGAGGAACTCAGAGAAATTTTAGCCATCATCGAACAAAAGAAATGATATGGAAACCTTATTCATCAACCTTATAAAGTCGAGCGCACTGATAGCTGCTTTTTATTTGGCCTATCATTTTTTGGTGCGCAAAGAGACTTTTTTCAACAGCAATCGTTGGTTTTTGTTGACCGGCTTGTTTACTGCGCTCCTACTGCCTTGGTTTAATATCACCAAAGTAGTTTATGTTGAAAAGCCTAAAATGGCGTTAGCTGATTTAGTGGCCTATTCTTCTCAAAATATGGTGGCTACACCACGAGTTGCAACTCCTGAACCTTTCGATTGGATGTTGTTAGTTTGGTTTGGTTATTTGGCCATTACTTTGTTTTTGTTGGCCCGAATTGTAATCAATTTTACTTCATTGTTTCGAATGCTATACAATCAGCAAAAAACTAAGAAAGAAGATTTTACCCTTGTTGATTTAAACCAAAATATAGCCCCTTTTTCATTTTTCAATTACATTGTTTACAACTCCTCACTGTACACACCCGAAGAATTGCAAAGCATACTGTTGCACGAAAAAGTACACAGTCGAGAAAAGCATTCCTTCGATGTTATGATGGCCAAATTGTTCTGTATCATTTTTTGGTTCAATCCTTTTGTTTGGCTTTACAAAAAAGCCATTATCCAAAACTTGGAATACATAGCCGACCACAAAGCTGTACAGCAATTGGAAAATCCTAAAGTGTATCAAATGGCATTACTCAAAGCAATTTCTAATCAAAATTGCCTCTCAATTACCAATAATTTTTATCAATCATTAATCAAAAAACGAATCGTTATGTTAAACACCAATCAATCCCAACAAAGAAATGTCTGGAAATATTCCATCATCTTACCCGTTTTAATCGGTTTTGTGATGCTTTTCCAAATCAAAACCATTGCCCAAGAAAAAATGGGTAATACCGTATTAAGCCAAACCAATCCTAAAGAAGAAGTGCGTTTGGTAATTGACAAAAACACCTCTGATGCCGACCTTAAAAGAGAAGCCCAACGCTTAAAAGAAAAGCACGGTGTAACCTTGAAATATTCCAAAATCAAACGCAATGAAAATGGTGAAATTACCGGAATTAAAGTCGAATTCAAAGACAAAAAGGGCAACAAAGGGGTGTCGCAAGTAGCCGGAAATGAACCTATTAGTCCTATTCATTTTTATAAAAACGAGGATGCAATCGGATTTGGCAAGCCAAGAGGAATGCGCGTATATGCCAATGTTCCCGGGATGAAGACGGATGACAAAGAACCTTTTGTATTTCACTTTGACGGTGATAGCTTGGCCGAGGTGAGTGATTTTAATTTTGACTTCGATTTCAAAATGCCTGAGCATCCTGAATTTCCGGAAATGCCCGAAATGCCCGAATTACCGGAAGCTTTTGCTTGGCACGATGTGGATAAAGCCAATATCTTAATTCGCAAAGGTGCCCAAAAACCTTTGGTTATCATCAATGGCAAAGTGATTTCTGATGATAGTGAAATTGAAAAAGCCATTGAGGAAGCGGAAGCTAAAGGCGAATTTAATATCAAGATTGAAACTGATGGCGACGGCGAAGACAAACAAGTATTCATCAATGGTGAAGACATAGCCAAAATCAGAGGCAATGCTATGAAAAACGCACAAATCCAAATCCAAAGAATGAAACCGGAAATGCGCCAACAATTAATCAAAAGCAGAGCACTTGTGCGCAAAGAAATGCTTCGTGCCAGAGAGGAAATGGAAAAAGCCAAACCGGAAATGGAAAGAGCGCGTCGTGAAATGGAATTGTCAAAACCCGATATGGAAAAAGCGAAAGCCGAAATGGAAAAGGCCAGAGCAGAAATGCTGAAAGCCAAGGAAGAAATGATCAAGGCCAAAGCCGAATTGGAAAAAGCCAAAGCTGATTTGAAAAAGACCAGTCAAAAAAGTTAAAATTTTGTCAATCTCGTCCGCTTGAATGACACAAGTTTATAAGTTTGATTTAAAATCGTTTAACCATTAAATAAATTTTTAAACTGTATGAAAAAGTTGTTTAATCTAATAACCCTGTTGTTGTTAACTTCTTTATTTACTGTAGCTCAAACCAAAAGTCAATCATTTTCTTTAAGCGATAAAACGGCTAAAGACAATGTTGTAATGACTTGGAACAAAAATACGCCCGAGCAAGAAATGAAAGACGATATCAAAGCGTTAAAAGAGTATGGTGTAACCATTAAATACAATAATGTCAAGCGCAATGATAAAAACGAGATCACCGCTATAGAAGTTACTTTTGAAGACCAAAGCGGCAGTAAAGGGAATTTGAGTTACAATTCGCCCAAACCGATACCAACCATTAAGTTCTACAAACAAGGTGAAACTATGGGATTTGGTGATCCTGAAAATAGTTTTGGCAATACCCCTTTCATCAGCAGTTTTTCAGGCGATGATTTGATGAAAAAATTCCAATTCAATTTTGACAATGACAGTTTATCGGTAGATGAATTTGAATTCAAAATGCCGGAAGAACAAACTTTCGGGCAAATGAAATCCAGAATCAAAATCTTAAGAGATGACAAAAAGCCACTGGTAATTGAAGACGGTAAAGTAATTGAAGGCGGCGAAGACTATACCCAAGAAGAATTAGATGAAATTCAGAAAAATAACCAAAATGACTTGTTTTCGAAAAGAGAATTTCCCGGTTTTAATTTCAACGGAAATGACGATATGGCGGAGCAAATGAAAAAAATGCAAGAACAAATTGACCGATTGATGAAACACAACAAGTTGGAAAATGAAGAGTCAACCGACAAGGATTTAGAAGATTCCAAAAAAGAACTGGAAAAAGCCAAAAAAGAATTAGAAGAAGCCCGAAAAGAACTCAAAAAAACCAAATCGAGTTTGAAAACACAAAAGGTATAGAAGATAAAAACCGCTTAAGGCGGTTTTTTTTATTTTTGCAACAAATATTTCCACATGTATAAAGTCTTAGCCAAATTAAATAAAATCCTCTTACCCAGCTTTACCAAACAAAGATTAGATCCGGCCAAAGCTAAAAAATGGCAATTGGCTATATTGGCTTGGCGGTATTATGTAACCTGTAAAGCATTGGATAATTAATTGTTGTTTCATTACAGATACAAAAAATCCCGAAACCTTGTAAATGAAGTGTTTCGGGATGATTGTTGTGACCTCGACAGGATTCAAACCTGTAACCTTCTGAGCCGTAATCAGATGCGCTATTCAGTTGCGCCACGAGGCCTTTTTGTGGGTGCAAATATAGGGATATTTGATAAACTTGCAAATCAAAAATGATTTAAAAATCAAAAAAGATGACAAAAAATTGCAACTGACTGGTTATTAAAGCTACTACACTTTAACGGCTTTCCATTTTCCTTTTTTGAAAAAATAATAAGCCAATAATGCCAATACTGTTTCGGCTGTTGGAATGGCAATAAATGCACCTACCGGACCCAATCCTGAATAAACCGCCAAAAACCAAGCCAACGGAATTTGTATCATCCAAAAACAAAATACATTAATCCATGTAGGGGTTTTGGTATCACCGGCACCGTTTAATGCTTGTATCATTACCATTCCGATACCATAAAAAACATATCCAAATCCGATAATCCGTAAGGCTTTGCTTCCGTAAGCCAATATAACTTCATCAGCAGTATAAAAACTGATAATCCATTCTGAAAACACTACAAAAAGTATGGTCACCACACTCATAAAAATCACATTGTATTTGGTGGTTAACATCACACTTTGCTGGGCACGTTCCGGCTGCTGAGCGCCTAAATTCTGACCTACTAAAGTGGCTGCCGCATTGCTCAAACCCCAAGCCGGTAAAATAAAGAATACCACATTTCGTATCGCTATCTGATAACCGGCACTAGCATCAGTACTGCCGGTGATTGAAACGATATAAGTGAGTACTATCCAACTGCCGCTTTGGATAAAAAATTGCAACATAGCCGGCATCGAAATACCCAACAGTGATGAGACAATTTCCATATTAGGCCTAAAATAATGACGGTAAATTTGTATCGTTCTGTTTTTAAAGAACAAATGGTAACATTGGTATAAAACACCGATGCTTCTGCCTACTGCAGTAGCGATGGCCGCACCTTTCAATCCTAATTCGGGAAACGGACCGTAACCGTAAATTAAAAGCGGACATAAAATAATATTAATAATGCTGGCCAACCATAAACTTCTCATAGCCATAGCAGCATCGCCAGCACCTCTGAAAATTCCGTTGATTAAAAACAACAAAATAATCGCCGGACTACTGGCAAAAATGATTTGAGCAAATACTTTTCCTTCCGAGATTACTTCCGGTTTTGCTCCCATTAAAGCTAAAATATCAGCAGCGAAATAAACACCGGCTAAAGCAACCGCTATAGCAATCAAAATAGAAACCCATATGGCTTGAGCTCCTGATTTAGAAGCTTCTGTAAAATCTTTTTCACCTACCCTACGTGCTACTATAGCAGTGGCTCCCACACTCAACCCAATACCTAAAGTATACACCAAAGAAATTACAGCTTCGGTTAAACCTACGGTAGCCACAGCAACATCGGCATTAGGCAAATGCCCAACAAAATAAATGTCAACCACCGCAAATACCGATTCCAAGCTCAATTCCAAAATCATAGGAACAGCAAGCAACAGTATGGCCGTTTTTACATTGCCTTGGGTATAATCGTGCTCTTCTCCTTTGAGCGATTGCTTAATAAGTTTAAAAAGCCTGAAGAGTTTGTTTTGATTAGATGACATAATGATTGATGGATTATTGTCATCAAAAATAAGTTTTTAAAAGAAATAGTGTGTCAAATCACTATTAATTTATAAGATAATGGTCTTGTATAACTTTTCGGATAGAGATAAAACCGATGGCATCCAAATCTATTGCATCACGCTTCAACCACACCAACTGCTGAATTTCATCTTTGGCATTGATGGTAATTGCATCGTTAGTTAATCGACATTCATAAAAAATATCCAGCGTTCGATAAGCCACATTTTTATACAAATAATTATTTGGTGAAGTGGTTATATATTTTAAATCACTTGGCTTGATTTTTAACCCTAACTCTTCTGCAATTTCTCTGCAAGCCGCTTCCTCTGCAGTTTCATTCGGGTCGATAAAGCCACCGGGTAAGTCGAGCTTGCCTTTGTCCGGATCGACATTTCTGACCGTAAACAAAATTTTATTATCGAATGTAAAAACCAAGGCAACTGTCGCCGCTATGTTGTGGTACAATACGAAGTCGCAATCATAGCAATAAAATTTGAAATTGTTGTTGTACTCAAAATTTGTCGAGCTGCAACTCGGACAATAATTAAAAAAGTTAGTACCTGCTGTCATGATTAAATTTTAGAGAAAACTTTATTGTTTTGGAGGCAACCAAATGTACTATTATCTTTTCTGAATTGGTTTAAAAACGAAAGCAATCGCTTAAATTTTATCAACACTGGTTAGCTGAGATTTGGTATTTTATTTAGTAGATTTACCGCTAAAATTTCCATTATGGCTTCCGATTATATCTTGGATCAAGAATTTCAGTTTGACATTTTTGATGACGACAATACCCAATACAAAGAGTTTGAGAATTGTACGTTTCGTCACTGCGACTTTACGAATTGCACTTTCAAAACCATTTCGTTTGTCGATTGTACTTTTTTCGATTGTAATTTCAAAGATGCTAAAATCAACTACGTCTCTCTGCGAGGAGTTTGGTTCAATAAATGCAATTTTACCAATGTCAATTTTGCTATGACAGATCAAGTGATTTATGAATTTCACTTCAAGGATTGTTTACTGGATTATGCAAAATTTTATGCGTTAAAGCTCCGCAAAATGCAATTCATCAATTGCAGTATGATAGCCGTAGATTTTATGGGCTGTGATTTGACCGAAGTACTATTCGACAACTGTAATTTGAGAAGAGCTGTATTTATCGACACCATTGCCAACAAAGCCGATTTTTCGACCAGTTATGATTATGCTTTTGATCCGGAAAAAAACAAAATCAAAAAAGCCATCTTTAGTACAGATGGCTTAAAAGGATTGTTGGAGAAATACGATATAGTGGTCAAATAAAAAAACCTTTAAAATAGCTCTTGAAGGTTTTTAGTATCAAATTTAAATCTCAGTTTAGTAAACGAAAATCGCTCTTTCGCTCATCATCTCATTTACTTCATCAGCTATAGATTCCAACATTTCATCGTTGGTAGCATTGTTGATAACGCGGTCAATCAAATCGACTATCGTTTCCATATCGCTTTCTACCAAACCACGAGTGGTAATGGCAGGCGTTCCAACACGAATACCGGAAGTAACGAAAGGTGATTTATCGTCAAAAGGCACCATGTTTTTGTTCACCGTGATTTCAGCTTTACCTAAAGCGATTTCAGCCTCTTTACCGGTGATGTTTTTGTTTCTCAAATCGATTAACATCATGTGGTTATCCGTTCCACCCGAAATTAAGTTATAACCTCTTTTTACAAAAGCTTCCGCCATGGCTTTGGCATTTTTTTGTACTTGTAAAGCGTAAGTGAAGAACTCATCTGATAAAGCTTCACCAAAAGCAACTGCTTTGGCAGCAATGATATGCTCTAAAGGTCCGCCTTGGTTACCCGGGAAAACCGACATGTCTAAAACATGCGACATCATTCTGATTTCTCCTTTCGGAGTGGTTAATCCCCACGGATTTTCGAAATCTTTCCCCATCATAATCATTCCGCCTCTTGGACCGCGCAAAGTTTTGTGCGTTGTAGTGGTTACGATATGACAATGTGGAATTGGGTCGTTCATTAATCCTTTGGCAATTAAACCGGCAGGATGCGAAATATCGGCCAACAATAAAGCACCAACGCTGTCTGCGATTTCACGGAATCGTTTAAAATCCATGTCACGAGAATACGCCGACGCACCGGCAATAATCATTTTAGGTTGTTCTTTGGTGGCGATTTCCTGAATCTTGTCGTAGTTCAATACACCGGTTTCCTGGTCTACTCCGTAAAATACCGGACTGTATAATTTTCCGGAAAAGTTTACCGGTGAACCGTGTGTTAAGTGACCGCCGTGAGACAAATCGAATCCTAAAATTTTGTCGCCAGGTTTCAAACAAGCAGCAAAAACAGCAGTATTGGCTTGTGAACCGGAGTGCGGCTGTACATTTACATATTCGGCACCAAACAAAGCTTTGGCTCTGTCGATGGCAATTTGCTCAATCACATCTACCACTTCACAACCACCGTAATATCTTTTTCCGGGATAGCCTTCAGCATACTTATTGGTAAGCACAGAACCGGCGGCTTCCATTACTTGATCACTCACAAAGTTCTCAGAAGCAATGAGTTCAATTCCCTGAATTTGTCTGTCTTGTTCTTCAAGGATTAAGTCAAAAATTTGTTCGTCGCGTTGCATTTCAATATATTTCGTTAAATTGAGGTCAAAATTACGAAAATCGTTTGTTAAATTAATAGTTAATGATATATTTGATTGCTAATTTTTCAACAACTAAATCAACAGCATCATGCCAAATTCAACCAACGATCCCAATCGAAAATCATGGCTTAACGTTCCCGAGAACAGTGACTTCCCTATTCAAAATATTCCGTTCGGTGTTTTTCTAACCAAAGATGATGTCATTACCATCGGAACCCGTATAGGTGATTACGCTATCGATTTAGGCGCTTTACAACAATTGAATTATTTCGAAGGCATCGATTTGACCGATGATATGTTCATGCAAGACACCTTAAACGATTTTATTTCAGACGGCAAAAAAACTTGGCGTTTGGTAAGAAATCGCATTGGTGATATTTTCGACAGCAACAATCCTAAACTCAGAGACAATAAGGAACACCGAGAAATTGTCATCTTCACTATGGATGAAGTAGAAATGCAATTGCCGGTTTTAATTGGTGATTACACTGATTTTTACTCCAGTAAAGAACACGCCACTAATGTGGGTAAAATGTTCCGTGATCCTGCCAATGCTTTGTTGCCGAACTGGTTGCACATTCCCGTTGGCTATCACGGTAGAAGTTCAACCATTATTCCGTCTGGCATTCCGGTGCACCGACCAATGGGACAAACCTTACCAAATGGCGAATCAACTCCGGTTTTCGGTCCGTCACGTTTAGTCGATTTCGAATTAGAAACGGCTTTCATCACTACAGATGCCAATATAATGGGAGAAAACATTCCGGTTACAGAAGCGGAAGATTATATTTTTGGTATGGTGTTGCTTAACGATTGGAGTGCGCGCGACATTCAGAAATGGGAATATGTGCCACTTGGACCGTTCTTAGCCAAAAACTTTGCCTCTTCCATTTCTCCATGGATTGTTACCATGGATGCTTTAGAGCCTTTCCGATGCAAAGGTCCGGTTCAAGAACCAACACCACTGCCCTATTTGCAACAAAAAGGAAAACACGCTTTCGATATCAACTTGGAAGTTTATATAGAACCTGAAAACGCTCAACCGACATTGGTTTCCAAATCCAATTTCAAATACATGTATTGGTCAATGTCACAACAATTGGCGCATCATACCTCCAACGGTTGTCGGGTAAATTCGGGTGACATGATGGGTTCCGGAACTATTTCGGGTCCGACACCAGACAGTTTCGGTTCTATGTTGGAGTTGACTTGGGGTGGCAAAAATCCATTAACTATGAGTGACGGCACTGAACGTAAATTCATCAACGATAATGACACGGTAACCATCAAAGGCCATTGTCAAAACAGTTCAATTCGTATTGGTTTTGGTGAAGTGAGCACTAAGCTTCTACCACCATTCGTTAGAAAATAACCTTTCAACAAAAAGAAAATAAAACAACAACAACAACAACAACTAAATTTTAAATAAATTACACTAATAACAATGAAAAATACAGCTTTATCACACATTCATGAGAGTTTAGGTGCCAAGATGGTGCCGTTTGCCGGTTACAATATGCCGGTACAATATGAAGGTGTGAACGCCGAACACGAAACCGTTAGAAACGGTGTTGGCGTTTTTGACGTTTCCCACATGGGAGAATTTTTACTAACCGGTGAAAACGCTTTGGCGCTAATCCAAAAAGTGACTTCAAACGACGCTTCGGTTTTGGAAATTGGTCGTGCACAATATTCTTGCTTGCCCAATAATGATGGCGGTATTGTAGACGATTTGATTGTGTATCGCATGAAAGAAGATCAATATTTATTGGTCGTTAATGCTTCTAATATTGACAAAGATTGGAATTGGATTTCATCACACAACGATTTGGGTGTTGACATGCGCAACTTATCCGACGACTATTCGTTGTTGGCTATCCAAGGACCAAAAGCGGTTGAAGCTATGCAATCCTTAACCAATGTTGATTTAGCAGCAATCAAATATTACCACTTTGAAGTCGGACCATTTGCCGGAATCGACAATGTAATCATCTCCGCTACGGGTTATACCGGTTCGGGAGGATTTGAAATCTATTGCAAGAACTCAGAAGTAGAACAAGTTTGGCATAAAGTTTTTGAAGCCGGAGCCGCATTCGGTATCAAACCAATTGGCTTAGCAGCACGCGATACACTTCGCTTGGAAATGGGATTCTGCTTGTATGGCAACGATATCAACGACACGACTTCGCCTATTGAAGCCGGTTTAGGTTGGATTACCAAATTCACCAAAGACTTCACCAATTCGGAAAATCTGAAAAAACAAAAAGAAGCCGGCGTAACGCGCAAACTTATCGGTTTTGAATTAATCGAAAGAGGTATTCCGAGACACGATTACGAAATTGTGGATGCCAACGGAAACAACATCGGTATTGTAACTTCCGGAACTATGGCGCCGTCATTGGGCAAAGGTATCGGTATGGGCTATGTTGCCACCGAATTTGCCGGCGTTGACTCGGAAATCTTTATCCAAATCAGAAATAATAAAGTAAAGGCCAAAGTAGTTAAAATGCCTTTCTACAAAAAATAACCGTGTGACCAAATCCTTATTAGCCGCTTTAGTTTTTCCTTTTTTTCTCTTTGGGCAAACCGAAAAGAATCCATGTGAAACAGTGGCAAAAATCAACAAGCTCATACAGGATTTTCACTACAAGCCTAAACCGATAGACGACAGTTTATCGGTTTATGTTTTTAAAACTTTTTTGAGTCGCTTAGACGAAGACAATCGCTTATTTATTGCGCCTGAAATCAAAGCTTTAGAAAAGCATCAATACCAAATTGACGATTATTTAAACAATAATAATTGTGCGTTTTTAACCGACTTTTATTCGGCTTATACCAAAACAACTGAGCGTTACAAAAGGCTATTGGAAGCTATTAAAAAAGAACCATTTCCACTAAGCAGCAACGAACAAGTGCAATTTTCCCGCAAGGCTTTCCCGTATGCCAAAGACGAAAAAGAATTACAACATCTTTACAAAAAGCGATTGCTGTTCAATGTGTTGCGAGAAGTGGCCGAATTGAGCACTAACAAAGATTCGCTTACACAACACTTTGACAAGTTAGCCAACGAAAGTAAAGACAAAGTAATGGAGCAATACGAGTGTAAATCCGAAAGTTACGTTTTAACGAAAAGTGAATTTTACAGCTTGTTTTTCAGCACCTTCTGCTCCTATTTTGACCCGCATACTGATTATTTTTCCGAAAGTGACAAATCGTCTTTCTATGCTACGGTTAGTTCCGATAACATGACTTTCGGTTTTTATATGGCGATGTCTGACAAAGATGAAATGACTGTGGAAGAAATCATACCCGGCAGTTCGGCTTATTTCAGTGAAAAAATCGACAAAGGCGATCAACTGCTTAAAGTCGCCCATCAAAACAGCGAATACCATATTGCCTGTTCTTCGTTAAAAAAAATCGAGGAAATCATCAATTCCAAAGAATACCAAGAAGCTGATTTTACCTTTAGGAAAAAAAGCGGAGAAATCTACAGTGTTCGTTTACGGAAAAAAGTCATGAAAGACTATCAGAATAACGTGTACAGTTTCAAACTCAAAAAAGGCGAAGCTTATTTTGGATACATCCGAATTCCGAGTTTTTATGCGACGTTTGAAAATGGTAAATCCAGCGTAAGTAATGATGTAGCCAAAGAGGTCTATAAACTTAAAGAAGATGGTGTTAGCGGTATTATAATCGATATTCAAAACAATGGCGGCGGCTCGATGGAAGAAGCCATTCGTTTAAGTGGACTATTTATCGATGTTGGTCCGTTAGCCGTAATGAGCGATGGCAAGCAAAAGCGTGAAATACTCAAAGATCAAAATCGCGGTACCATTTACAACGGACCGATGATTGTGATGATTAACGGCTTTTCGGCTTCGGCCAGCGAATTTTTTGCCAATGCCATGCAAGATTATAACAGAGCGATCATTATAGGCAATCGATCTTTAGGCAAAGCTTCGATGCAGCGCATTATTCCTATTGATGAAGAAAATCAGGAGTTCGTAAAGCTGACTTTAGAAAAATTCTATCGCATTACCGGAAAGAGCAATCAATACATTGGTATTACACCCGATGTAGAAATTCCGCTGTTATTCGACAAGCAAATGCCGCGAGAAGACAGCAATAAAACGGCTTTAAAAAACGATGTGCTCAGCGTTAGTCTAAAATACAATCGTTTACCGGAAGACGGGTCAAAATCAAAAGTGATCCAACAGAGTCAAATTCGCATTCAAAATAATGTTTATGCAAAGCAAGTCATAGCACTTAACAACAAAATCAACCCATTGTATGAAGGTGATTTACCGCCAATAACATTACAATTCTCGAATGTTTTTGAAGATGTCAATAAAATGAATGCGCTTTGGAAAACTATTAAAGAGACCGGAGAAACAGCGCAAGACATTACCATCGTTCAAAACTCCATCGATCTTGAAAATCAAAAATTTGACGAATACCTGAAAAGTACCAACCTGGAAAGAAGCAAAGAAATTCAACAAAATTATCACATCGCCGAAGCGTTGAACATTTTATCCGATTGCCTTACCCTTAAACCCTAACTTATGAAAAAAAGACTGCTTATCACTTTAGTGTTTTTTGCCAGCATCAGTTTGCAAGCACAGGAATTTAAAACACCGGTAGACTATTTGAATTATATCGGCAAAGAACAAGAAAACATTTCCAGAAGCATGTGGAAATACACTTCGGCCGTGGCACATTCCAAAAGCGCACGTCGCATTGACAACACCCGAAAACTATTGGTAAAAAGCATCCAAACGGCCAGTAAAAAAATTGCCGGTTTAAAAGACGGCTACCAAGGCGATGTGGAATACCGCAACCAAATTTTGGAATACTTAAGTATTTCAGAAAAAAACATCAACGAAGAATACGATAAAATTATCGACATGCAAGAAGTGGCCGAGCAATCCTATGATGCGATGGAAGCGTACATCATGACACGTGATTTGGTCAATAAAAAAATTGATGCCGAAAACGAGAAAGCCGAGTTAGCCCAAAAGAATTTCTGCGCTAAATACAACATTACACTGTCGGAAAACACCAGTGAATTGGGACAAAAAATCAAAATCTCTAACGAAGTTTTTGCCTACCATACCGAGCTATACCTAATCTTCTTTAAAGCGAATGTAACCGATTTGTATTTGTCTAATGCGATAGAAAAAAACGACATCGGCGGCATCCAACAAAATGCAGCTACTTTGGTACAATATGCCAATGAAGGCTTGGAAAAGCTGAAAACTGTAAAACCTTTCGGTACGGACAATTCGATGGTTTTGATTACTAAAAAAGCTTTGGAATTCTACAAAAAACAAGGAGAACAATTCGCCCCGAAAGTAGTGGCTTTTATGATGTTCAACGAAAAATTTGAAGCAGCTAAAAAATCGCTTGAATCCAAATCCGATAAAGACCGAACCAAAGAGGAAATCGATAATTACAACACTATGGTAAAACAGGTAAACAAAGAAATCGACACCTATAACAAAACCAATTCGGCCAATTTTCAAGAAAAAAACGCCATAATAGACCAGTGGAATAACACGGGAGAAACCTTTATCTCAAGTCATGTTCCGGTGGGATAATTTGTAACGACTATCATTTGCATTAATCGATTATTACCTTATTTTTGCACTCAAATTAAAACAAATTCTATCAGCAATGGGAAGAGCATTTGAATTTAGAAAAGGAAGAAAAATGAAACGTTGGGCAGCTATGGCCAAAGCGTTTACTCGTATCGGAAAAGATATCGTGATGGCAGTAAAAGAAGGCGGACCAAACCCGGAAGCTAATTCACGTTTGAGAGCTGTTATGCAAAATGCCAAAGCGGTCAATATGCCGAAAGAAAACGTAGAACGTGCCATTAAAAAAGCCACTGATAAAGATACAGCCAACTATAAAGAAGTATTGTTTGAAGGTTATGCACCACACGGAATCGCTGTCCTAATCGAAACGGCTACCGACAACAATAACCGTACAGTAGCCAATATTCGAAGCTACTTTAACAAATGTAACGGTACTTTGGGAACGCAAGGTTCGGTAGAATTCATGTTCGACCACACTTGTAACTTCCGTATTCCGGCTGCCGGACAAGATGTAGAAGAATTAGAATTGGAAATGATTGATTTCGGTGTAGAAGAAATTTTTGCCGATGAGGAAGACGGCATCGTGATGTATGCGCCTTTCGAAAGCTTTGGTGCCATCCAAAAAGAATTAGAAAACCGCGGTTTAGAGATTTTATCTTCCGGTTTTGACAGAATTCCGCAAATCACCAAAGAGTTGACCGAAGATCAAATAGCCGATGTTGAAAAACTATTGGAAAAAATTGAGGAAGACGACGACGTGATGAACGTTTACCACACCATGCAAGAGTAATATTTGATATTCGATATCAAATTTTAAATATAAACGCCGGGCATTTTGCTTGGCGTTTTTTTTGTAAGAGGAATTTTGCTACTTTTACTATGCAAGTATTATTATAAATATTAAATGCATAAAATTGAGATCGTAATCAAAACTGTGAATTTTTTAAAATGACAATAGAAAATCAACTTTTTAATAATGCCTTTGATGTTTCAATATGGAAAAATCAAACTAAGATTGATGAGTTAAAGTCAAATCTTACTTTAATAGAATATACTATCCAAAATTATTTAAAAAGTATTACTGATGACTTTCCATATTTAACTGATCATTCTATTGTTCATTCAAGAATGTTATGGAACTATGCTAGTATAATTATCGGCGAAAAAAAAGATTTTATAAATCCATTAGAGGCATTTGTTTTGCACACTGTCTTTTTAGTACATGATGCAGGCATGTGTTATTCTGTTCTAAATAATCAAAATGAAATAGAAAAAGACCCACTTTATACTGATTTTATTATTAAGAATGAAAACTCACCTGCAGTTAAAGATGAAGCTTTATTCTACACAATTAGACAAAGGCATGGAGACTTTGCATTACGCATTGCAACTGATTCACTGCGTGAAGGTGAATATCTAATTTCTGATATAAATTTAAGAGAGGAATTAGGGCTAATTATAGGTAAAATTGCTAAAAGCCATACTTGTAACATTAATTATATTGAAAGAGAATTCGGCCCTAAGTATTCAAATCCCAACTTTCCAACAGATTGGTCAATAGACTGTCAAAAACTATCATTTATATTACGAACTGCTGATGCAGCTCATATTGATAATTTGAGAACTCCCAAAACTAATAGAATGATTTCTGAAATTCAAGGTATATCAAAAGAGCATTGGACTTTTCAAAAGAAATTAGGTTTTCCACAATTATCGAATGATGGATTATTAATGTATTCTACAAACACTCCATTTTCTTCAACTGAACAAAAAGCTTGGTGGTTTTGTTATGAAGCATTACAGGTATTGGATAAAGAATTGAAAAATGCTAACGAATATTTTGATGTAAATCAGTTGGAAGGTTTTTCAGCAAGAGGTGTTAAATCAATTAACGACACACTTGAACTTGGAAAAAAATATATTAGAACAATTGGATGGAACTCTATTGACACTCAAATTAAAGTCACAAATCCTGTACATATTGCTTCTGAATTAGGAGGAATAAAACTATACGGAAATATAAATATTGCATTAAGGGAATTAATTCAAAATAGTTTAGATGCAATTAATTTGTATCGCATTCATACAGGACAAAACAATACTAATGTTGGTGAGATTAAATTATCAATAAAAAAGAGTGAAGATGATTTTTATTTGACAATAACAGACAATGGTATTGGAATGAGTCAAACAATTATGACAAATGAGCTTCTTGATTTTGGAGGGTCATATTGGAAAAGTAATCGTTTTAAATATGATTTTCAAGGTATTCACACAAAAGGATTTGAATCTATTGGAAAATTCGGAATTGGTTTTTTTTCAACTTTTATGTTAGGTAAAAAAATTACGGTTACTTCTTGGAAATTTGGTGAAGCCATAAGCAATATGAAAACCTTAGACTTTTATGATGGATTATCTTCAAATCCAATTTTAAGAGAGCCAACTGAAATTGAAAAAAGTTTAGTAATTGATAGAGGAACTTCTATAACAATTAAAATTAGTGAGAACCCATTTTCTTTGAATGGTTTTATTGGCAATTCTCAATTTCATGAAAATACATTATTTTCATTGGTAAAGTATTTCATTCCTTCTCCTAACGTTAAAATAACTATTGAAGAATTGGATGGAAAAATCAATACAATTAAACCTAACGCGATAGATGATTTAAATTTTGATGATTTCATAGACTATATTCATATTATTAAAGAAAGTAACATAGACCATACGGGCATAATAAATTTATTTAAAACCCTTGATCTTAAATTATTTGAAATCAAAGATGATTTTAGGCTTTATGGCAAATTAACGATACTTCCTCAAATCGGAAACATTGGTTTGTCCTCAACTTCTGTCGTGCTCTCAAACGGCATTCGTATTAATGAAGTAGGTAGTTTTGCTGGTTACATAATCACTGATGATGTAATCTCAATTAAACGAGATTCATTCTCAAAATTAATTCCATATGATGTTATTAAAAAATGGGCAGAACAGCAGAGACTTTATATTGAATCAAGTCCTGCAAAAAACTTATATACATTAAGTCATTTAGGTCTATTGTTAACATTCAACTTTTTTGACGATAATTTACCTATTACATTAACAAAAAAGAATAATAACTACGAGTTCTTTACAATAAGGGAATTAAAACAATATTTGAAAAAAAATTCTGAAATTAAATTTCATCATGAAGGTCATTCTCTATCTGGTAGGTTACCTGATTGTGATGGTTTTATTAGCTTAAATTTTAGGTTTAGTGTTAAAAATATCGTTCGAGAAGAAGACCAAGATAAATTAATTGAACACAAGGAATTTATAGAAAAAATAATTAAAGAAGAATGGGGAGAATTTCGTGTCGAGCAGGATAATCTAATCAAACAAGTAAAATACAATTTTGAAATGCCGTATATGATTATAGAAAAATATATTAAAGTATAGTTTAAATCCGACTAGATAGCATGAATTTGCAATCCTACCTATTAAATTCATAACTTAGTAACAAATTACAAGTCCATGAAACCTCTACACTATATAGCAGCGCTACTTCTAACCGCAACAACAATCGTCGCACAAGAAGTGAAATTAAAAAACAATATTAATCAATTATGGGTAAACAGCGGCTTTTAACTTCGCCAAAAAGTCGATGGGTAAAGAATTGTATGTTTACAAACTCAATACTAAAAGAAGAATTACTGAACATAGTTGTAGACAACAATAAGACTGAGAGCAAAGTCGACGACAGCAAGAAAATCATTTTTGCCCAACAAAATATTACCATTCAATCCAAAAACTTCAGCGAACAAAAATGGGATTTCCTAATCGCCCTATTGATTCAAGAAAAAGTAATTGACGCTAAAGGCGAAATCAATCTCGACAATCTCAAACGTTTTAAGGCAAAGCATGATGAAAAAGACATTAACAAAACGATGCGCGATAGCATAAAAACAAAAACGCCAAGCAAAACTCGGCGTTTTCTATATCTAATAGTCTAACTTTCTAAGAAGTCTAACCATCTAAAAATCTAACAATCTATTTAATAAATTCCACTTTTTGTGTTTCTTCTACATTAACACTGTCAAAGAAACCTTGCTCATTCATCCAATCATCACTAAATACTTTGCTCATATAACGAGATCCGTGATCCGGGAAAATAGCAATAACATTACTGTTTTCGTTAAATTCTCCTTCTTCAGCATATTGTCTGATCGCTTGCACAACCGCTCCGGAAGTATAACCTACAAACAAGCCTTCTTTCTTGGCAATCTCACGAGTAGTGTGTGCACTTTCCTCATCGGTTACTTTCATGAAATGATCAATAGAGTCAAAGTCAGTAGCCGTTGGGATTAAATTTTTCCCTAAACCTTCTATGCGATATGGATAAATTTCGTTGGCATCAAACTCTTTGGTTTCGTGGTATTTTTTTAAAACTGAACCAAAAGCATCAACCCCTAATATTCGGATATTCGGATTTTTTTCTTTTAAAAACTTAGCTGCTCCGGAAATGGTTCCGCCCGTACCGCTACAAGCCACTAAATGGGTGATTTTCCCGTTGGTTTGTTCCCAAATTTCAGGACCGGTCGTTTTGTAATGAGCATCAATATTCAATTGGTTGAAATACTGATTGATGTAAACCGAACCTTTGGTTTCTTCGTGCAAACGCTTGGCTACATTGTAGTAAGAACGCTCATCATCGGCAGAAACGTGAGCCGGACAAACGTATACTTTCGCGCCCAAACTGCGCAACATATCTATTTTATCTTTAGACGATTTAGAACTTACGGCTAAAATACAGTTGTATCCTTTAATGATACTTACCATAGCCAAACTAAAACCGGTATTTCCGGAAGTGGTTTCGATGATGGTATCACCCGGCGTTAAAATTCCTTGTCTCTCAGCCTCTTCAATAATATATAATGCAATTCTGTCTTTAGTGGAGTGACCCGGGTTGAAAGCTTCCACTTTAGCGTAGAAGTTTCCAGGTAAAGATTCTGTGATTCTGTTGAGTTTAATCAGCGGAGTATTCCCTATTAAACTTAATACATTATCGTAAGCTTTTATATCTTCTTTCATAAAATAAATTAGTCAAGGCGTAGTTATGAAGTCATTTTAACAGACTACCAAACGTTGCAAATTTAATAAAATATTTTAAACTATTTTTTTATTCCTTCTAAATCTAACAAAAAACTGTATTCTTTGGCGATTTCCTTGATGGCTTCAAACCTTCCAGAAGCACCGCCGTGTCCCGCGTCCATATTAGTATCCAAGTACAATTGATTGTTGTCTGTTCTCAAGACTCTGAGTTTGGCCACCCATTTGGCCGGCTCACAATATTGCACTTGTGAATCGTGTAAACCCGTAGACACATACATATGCGGATACGCCTGAGCCGTAACATTGTCATAAGGCGAATATGATAACATATAATTGTAATACTTCTTCACATTCGGATTACCCCATTCGTCGTATTCACCGGTCGTAAGCGGAATACTGTCGTCTAACATCGTGGTCACTACATCTACAAAAGGTACTTGTGCGATTACGCCGTGGTACAAAGACGGTGCCATATTAACAATAGCGCCCATTAAAAGACCACCAGCCGAACCGCCTTCAGCATACAAATGTTGGTTTGACGTGTATTTTTGGTCAATCAAAAATTTCGAACAATCGATAAAATCCGTAAAAGTATTTTTCTTTTTTAAGAGTTTGCCATTTTCATACCACGGTCGACCTAAATCTTCGCCGCCTCGAATGTGCGCAATAGCATAAATAAAGCCACGGTCTAACAAACTCAAGCGAACCGTTGAAAAATAGCAATCCATAGTAACCCCATACGAACCGTAAGCATACAACAAAGTCGGATTGTTCCCGTTTTGCTGCAAACCTTTGCGATACACCATCGAAATAGGTACTTGCGTTCCGTCTTGCGCTGTAGCCCAAACGCGTTCTTCAGTGTAATTGTTTTTATCAAAAGTACCTCCAACAACTTCTTGCTCTTTCAAAACCGTTTTGGTTTTGGTTCGCATATTAAAGTCGATTACCGACGAAGGCGTAGCCAATGATTGAAAAGCATAACGCAGTATTTCGGTATCAAAATCCAAATTGGTAGTTGTATAAGCCGTAAAAGTTTCACTGTCAAAAGGCAAATAATAGTCTCCTTCCCCATTCCACGGCATGATTCGAATTTGATTCAGGCCATTGTATCGCTCGGTAACCACTAAATACGCCGCAAAAATATCAATATCTTCCAGCAACACTTCTTCGCGGTGCGGAATCACATCTACCCAATTTTCTTTGCCTGTCGTGTTTTCCGGCGTTTTCATCAGCTTAAAGTTGGTTGCCTTATCTTTATTGGTTACGATGTAAAAATGATCTCCGAAATGCGACATCGAATACTCCAAACCTCGAGTTCGTTTTTGGAAAACTGTGAACTTCGCATCCGGTGTAGCCGATAAAACCATACGGTATTCCGTGGTCATGGTACTGTTGGAGTTGATAATGATATATTTTTTCGATTTCGATTTGTAAACCGAAACATCAAAAGTTTCATCCTTTTCAAAGAAAACCAATTCGTCTTTATCGGGACTTGTCCCCAATTTGTGTTTGTAAATTTTATCCGGACGCAAGGTTTGTTCATCTTTACGTGAATAAAATAAGGTTTGATTGTCACCTGCCCAAGTCGCGCCACCGGTCGTATTCTCTATTTTAATCGGCAGAATTTCTCCGGTTTGCAAGTTCTTGATTTGAATGGTGTACTGTCTTCTGGAAACCGTATCAACACCAAAACTGGCCCAAACATTGTCTTCACTTACACTCAAGCCGGCTAAGTTAAAATAGGCATGTCCTTTTGCCATTTCGTTGCAATCAAACATGATTTCTTCGGGCGCTTCCAAACTGCCTTTTTTTCGGGAATGGATTGGGTAATCTTTGCCTTTTTCGAAACGGGTGATGTAGTAGTAACCGTTGTAAAAATAAGGCACCGATTCGTCGTCTTCCTTAATTCTGGCTTTCATTTCCTCGAACAAACTGTTTTGGAAATCTTTAGTATGGGCAGTCGATTTTTGGTAGTAGTCGTTTTCTTGGTTAAGGTAATCAATCACCTCAGGATTTTCTCTTTCATTCAACCAATAGTAATTATCGGTTCTCGAATGACCGTGCTTTTCCAGAATTTTGGGAATTATTTTAGCTTTAGGTGGTTGTATGGCGTTTGACATTAGTATCGTAAAATTATTATCCACAAAAATAAGTATTATGCCTGCATAACTTTGACAAAACTTCGGAAGTTATGCACTTAGAAATTAACAGTATTTGTTACCTTAGCACTTTAATTTAAATGATAGTTTATGTTTGGAGACATGATGAACATGATGGGCAAACTCAAAGAAACCCAGCAAAAAATTGAAGCTACAAAACAACGTTTAGACACCGTATTGATTGACGAAAAAAGCAACGACAACTTGCTACATGTAACCATCACCGCCAATCGAAAAATTCGTTCGATTACCATAGATGAAAGTTTGTTAGAAGACAAAGAACAATTGGAAGATTACCTGATTTTGGTCTTAAACAAAGCCATCGAAAAGGCTACGAACGTTAACGAGGCTGAGTTGGCTGCTGTAGCCAAAGAAGGCATGCCGAATATTCCGGGCATGGATTTATTTAAATAAAACATGAACATCAGCTACCCATTTTTACTCTTGGCCTTATTGGCTGAAATTATTGGTACAGTCGGTGGCTTTGGTTCTTCTGTATTTTTTGTGCCGATAGGTAATTTTTATTTCGATTTCCATTCGGTACTTGGATTGACAGCCGTTTTTCATTTGTCGAGTAACCTCAGTAAAATAGCCTTGTTCCGAAAAGGATTAGATAAAAAGTTATTGCTTTATATCGGACTACCTTCTGCCCTATTTGTTATTCTTGGTGGCATACTATCAAAATACTTACAAAGCTATTGGCTGGAAATACTTTTAGGTATTTTCCTGGTGGCTATGAGTTTGGTTTTCCTGATCAAAAAAGATTTAATCATTCCACCGAATAAAAAAAATGCCACATTAGGTGGCGTTTTTTCAGGTTTTTCAGCCGGTTTGTTAGGAACCGGCGGTGCTATTAGAGGATTAACTATGGCAGCCTTTAATTTGGAAAAAAGCGTTTTTATTGCCACTTCGGCGGCCATCGATATGATGATTGATTTGACCCGAACCGTTGTATATTACCAAAACGGATTTATCCACCAACACGATATGGTTTACGTGCCGTTTCTCTTTGTCATCGGTTTGGTAGGTTCGTATTTGGGCAAACAATTGTTAGACTACATTCCACAAGTGAAATTCAGGATGATTTCACTGGTTTTAATTTTACTTATTGGCTTGATTTCTATAGGAAAACAGTTTTTGACTTAGAACTGCACTTTACCTAAATTTTCCAATACATATTCGTGTAAAACTTGCTTGTAATCGAGGTGCGTTACCATGCGTAATTTGCCTTGTCCCATGGAACTGATGAGTATGCCTTTGGCTTTTAAGGTGTCGATGACTTGCTTCTCGGTCAGTGGTTTTTTGACTTCAAAAATCACAATATTGGTTTCTATCGGCGACACATTGGCAACCCAAGGCAATTGTTGCAACAGCTGTCCCAACTCTTTAGCCCTACGGTGATCGTCTTCCAATCGATTGATATTGTTTTGCAAAGCGAATATTCCGGCCGCCGCTAAATAACCGGATTGGCGCATATTCCCACCAAATATTTTTCGGATGCGCAAGGCTTTGTGCATGGTTTCGGCATCAGACACTAAAACTGAGCCAATAGGAGCGCCCAATCCTTTAGAAAAACAAACCGAAATGGTATCAAACAAAACGCCGTATTGTTTCGGATGTTGCTTTTTGGCTACCAAAGCATTCCACAAACGCGCACCATCTAAGTGGTATTTGAGATTATTATCAACACAAACTTGTTTGATTTTTTGTAATTCGGCTATGTCATAGCAAGCGCCACCGCCTTTGTTTGTGGTGTTTTCTATGCTGACCATTTTGGATAAAGGGGCGTGATAGAACTCGGGATCATTAATCCCAGAGGCGACTTGCTCAGCGGTAATCATACCACGCTGGCCATCGAGCAAATTGAAATTCACGCCACTATTGAATGATGCTCCACCGGCTTCGTAGAGATGGATGTGCGACCATTTATCGCAAATAATTTGGTCACCGGGATTGGTATTTAATTTAATAGCGGTTTGGTTGGCCATAGTACCGGATGGGAAAAACAACGCGGCTTCCATACCAAACAAATCGGCTACCATTTTTTCAAAAGCGTTTACGGTAGGATCTTGTTTGAACACGTCATCGCCTACTTTGGCGTTGAACATGGCTTGCAGCATTTCGGGTGACGGTTTGGTAACGGTATCGCTGATTAAATTTATTTCCATATGAAAGTCAGATAGTCTATTTTTGCAATTAAGGCTAGCCCTCTCGTCAGTATGACGAGACGGGAAACAGCTTCTAAAAATTAAAACACAAAACTACATTATTTATGACAAATACCGAACAAATAAAAGGTATTGTAGAACGCCTTGGTGCGTTGAGGAGGTATCTTTGACATTGATGCCAAACTGATTGAAATTACCAACGAAGAAGAAAAAACTTTTGCGCCCGACTTTTGGAATAACGCCAAGGAAGCTGAAGTTATTGTGAAAAACCTGCGCTCTAAGAAAAAATGGGTGGAAGACTTTAACAAGGCGGAGAGTTTAACCGAAGAATTGCAAATTACCTACGAGTTTTTTAAAGAAGGTGATGCGACTGAGGAAGAACTTGACCATCAGTTCGAACTGGCCAATACACATATTGAGAATCTGGAATTCCGCAACATGCTTTCGGACGAAGGTGACAGTTTGAGTGCGGTATTGCAAATTACAGCCGGTGCCGGTGGTACGGAAAGCTGTGATTGGGCTTCGATGTTGATGCGTATGTATTTGATGTGGGCGGAAAACCAAGGCTATAAGGTTAAAGAGCTGAACTTTCAGGAAGGCGATGTGGCCGGTATTAAAACGGTGACTTTGGAAATTGAAGGCGATTTTGCTTTTGGGTATTTAAAAGGCGAAAACGGTGTGCATCGATTAGTGCGTATTTCGCCATTTGACAGCAATGCCAAGCGCCATACTTCGTTTGCTTCTGTATATGTATATCCTTTAGCCGATGATACAATAGAAATTGAAATCAATCCGGCCGACATAGAGATCATAACTTCTCGTTCGAGCGGCGCCGGAGGACAAAACGTAAACAAGGTAGAAACCAAAGTACAGTTATTTCACAAACCTACCGGGATTCAGATTCAGTGTTCGGAAACGCGCTCACAGCAAGACAACCGTCAAAGGGCGATGCAGATGTTGAAATCGCAGTTGTACGAAATTGAGTTGAAAAAGCGTCAGGAAATGCGCAGCGATATAGAAGCCGGAAAGATGAAAATCGAATGGGGTTCGCAAATCCGCAATTACGTAATGCATCCGTATAAATTAGTAAAAGATGTTCGCACAGGATATGAAACCAGTGATGTTGATAGCGTAATGAATGGGAATTTAGACGAGTTTTTGAAAGCCTATTTGATGATGATGGGACAGAAGAATGATGAATGATGAATTATTTTGAAAATAATTTCAATTTACCATTTACTATTGAGAATTTACAATTACATTTGCCACGAGGATTCCGTAAAGGAAGTTACACCTCACCGCATAAGTCGATCGCTCCAGGTCGGCTTTTGTATTTTATAGAAATAACGAAGCCCAAAGCAGCGGACTGTTTTGGGCTTTGTTATTTGAAGAAAGTTGGATTTTATAAAGCCTCTTTCAAAAAATTTTTGAAAGCTATCCACGAACGTTTCTCGGCTAGTTCATTGTAAGCGGCACCTTTGCTGTTGTCGCTCCCGGCATCTTTGTGCGTAAAAGCATGAACGGCATTGGCGTAGAACACCATTTGCCAATCGGCACCAGAACTTTTCATTTCTTCTTGAAAAGCATCGACTTCTGCTTTGGGAACATAAGGATCATCGGCACCGTGAAGCACCAAAACTTTGGAGTTGATTTTGTTTACCGCACGAGAAGCGTCTTTCCCTAAACCACCGTGAAAAGAAACGGCTCCTTGCACTTTTAAGTTGCCTCTAACAGCTTCTAAAGCACCGGTTCCGCCAAAGCAGTAACCCATGACTACAATTTTATCCGGATTGGCACCAAGCTTGACCAACTGGTCTAAAGCCAATTGAATGCGTCTTTGGTAATCGGCAAAGTTTTGTTTGTAATAACCGGCATTTTTTCCGGCTTCGGCAGCATTCTTCGGTCGCTTGTCTACACCATAAATATCGGCTACAAAAGCATAATAGCCTAGTTTGGAGAGTTCGGCAGCACTTTCTTTAGAATGTTCGTCAATGCCCATCCAGGCCGGTAAAATGAGTACACCCGATTTTTCTTTGAGTCCGTTTTGAGGTTTTACACCGAAGCCACTGAGCTTTTGTTCACCGTCTTTGTAATCCATTGGTACTAATTGTGCATAGCCAGTCAACAGACCGGACATAATTGTTACTAGAAATATTGTTTTGAGTTTCATAGAATGTGATTTTGATATAAAATTAACTAATCGGCATCGGAACAAACGTTAAAAAAATAAAAAAACCTCCGAAGAGGTTTTAGTTATATTGGATGATTTAATATCATATTTAATATTTTCTCAACGGATTGAGATAAAATTGAAATAGAAAAACAAGCTACTATGAAGCTTAAATTGAATTTAAGAACGTTACAAGGGTAACCAAATCAGACTCCTTTGAAAAAGAGATGCTGTTGTTTTTTAAGAAATCTACTATTTGGCTTTCTTTGTCAGGAAACATTTTTACCAATTCTTTTTTGTTTTTCGGGAATGTAACTATTCCGTCCATTTTTTTTATATAAAAGGTTTCTTTCTGAAATTCATAGTGAGCAGGAACTTCACTAGCATAACTATTCGCAGGTTCTACTTTTGGAATTAGTTTCACTTTTTCTCTCTTGAATAAAGAAACTTTTTCTCCGGTAGATAGCTTTACCAAAAATCCTTTGACATTTCCTTTATCAGAGTTGTATAGTGTGTATTTGTAGTTTTTCTTGCTGTTGGTAAAATTAACCTCCATACTGTCTGATTTTATCACAAAAAGGATTTTTCCCTCGCTTTGAAATTCCATCTCATCTTTGTAAGCATTATATCGAAGTAAAAACATTCCTTCATAACCGGTAACAGTAGCGGGTAAAAATGTTGTTGTAAAATATGGACTTCCTTCAATATTCTTTTCGTCAACGTCGTTGCCTTTAGAAAGATCAAGGCGTTGTTTGGCAGTGATAATTGACATTCCGTTCCCTATTTGTTGAGAATAGATTGGAAGTGAAACAAATAAAATGGTGTGTAATAGGATTTTTTTCATTGTGATTATTTTATTGAATCGCAAAAATAGATTCTTTCCCTAAACAAAAAAAAAATATCCGAATTTTATTATGTTAAATTCCTATTTCAACCTGAAAACGTACATACCAATTGTTCTTGGAAGTACCGTCAAAATAATTTAGAGTATCGTAGTTGACTTCAGCTTGCAGTTTAAAAGCGTGTTCCCAAATGTATTTGGTTATGCCCACAGAATATTCTCGGACATTAGGCGCCAAAGCTGCAATATCATTTCCAACATTCTGGATAGAATAACGAGCGATGAATTCGTAGTTCGATTTGGTATTATAACTCGCTTGATAATCAAACCCGTTTCCGACAAATACATAATTACTTTCGGTAACATCTTCCGGATTAACGGTGATAGCGTTTTCATTTGTCGTTCTCGACATATAACTCATCATGGCTGCCCAACCGTTGTATTTGAACATAGCATCAAGTAAAACCGACTTCATGGTTCGTCTCTCAAACAAATCATTCCCCAATTGTCCTTGCGTACGTTGCGCGTGGTTATTTTGTTGAAAAGCCCCGGACAATAACAACTTAGGTTTCTTTTCGCGTAAAATATCGCCTTCAAAATAAGTACCATCTTTAGAAAAGGCACCCAATGGCATTATTTCTATTTTACCGGTTACAGCTACACCGTCATCTGCTTTACCGGTTTGATTTCGGCCTTCTCCACCCGATAATGCCGCTTTGAAGTTATAAGAGAATTTGTCTTTAAACTCATTCATATTGTGCACTTGAAACCCAAAGTCACGATCAATAGTAAATTTAGCATTATTAATGGTTCTGTCGGTTAACTGCAAACCTCCGGACGAGTTAACGCGTTGACGGTTTCCGGGTAATTTGGTTTGTCCAAAACTGATATTCCAGTGCTTATTCGGTCGGTAAAAAACGACGGCATCGCGAATGATGTTGATATTTTCACCTTCTTTCACTTCACCCACATCGCCCGGTGCGAAAGAAAGTTGAATAGCATATAGAAATTTAGGATTCCCTACATAACCATCAAAACGCAATCGCAAACGACGCACTTGACCATCATAAGCGCCTGCTTCACCATCTTCATCCAAATAGGTTGCTCTGTTTTGCATGCGAAAGCGGATATTGAGTTGGAAGATACTATCAGGAGAAGTCATACCAATTCCCTTACCAAAACTATAATAGGGCAAGGCTGACAACTTAACATCGTTATCGTGTTTGGTTTGCTCAATTGTAATTTGTGCGGATATTGAAATTGATGCCAGTAAAGCACCTATTAGTAATAGTTTTTTCATTGTAGTTGTGTGTTGTGTTGTTAATGATTTTTTGATGTTAAAAAAACCTTTTATTAACGATTAGAAAGTAGTTATAAAAAAAGCCAACCTTAACAGTCGGCTTTTGTAAAATTATTTTTTTTAGATAAATATTTTCAATAAATAATATACTAAGGCGGCTAAAACTGCTGAAACTGGAATGGTTAAAATCCAAGCCCACAATAATTTAACCGTAACACCCCAGCGAACTGCTGAAACCCTTTTGGTTACGCCTACCCCAATAATAGAACCTGTAATGGTATGTGTGGTTGAAACCGGAATTTTAAAGTGCTCTGTAGAAAACAAGGTTAACGCTCCGGCTGATTCGGCTACTACGCCTTCAAAAGCAGTTACTTTGGTAATTTTGGAACCCATTGTTTTTACAATTTTCCAACCGCCACTCAAGGTTCCTAATGCAATTACGGTGTAACAGGTAAGCGGAATCCATCCCGGCATAACACCGTCTATTTTAACGCCGTCTTTTTCGGAAGGCAAGACTACATTCAAATCTAACCAACCCGCTGATAAATCGATGTTAGGATTGGATTTGATATAAACCGCTACAGCCGCGGCAATAATTCCCATTACTTTTTGGGAGTCATTTCCACCGTGCCCCAAACTAAAGGCTGCGGAAGACAGTAATTGCATTTTTTTCAATACTCGTTCAGCTTTTGCAGTAGAGAAACTGCTGAATAATAAATTGAATATGGCCAAACTATAGAAAATAAAAGCAACTAAGAACCATTTTATATTATGAGGCTCTGTAACGACACTCCAAAATTCACTTTCAAATCTTGGTTTTTTGATGTCTTCGTATGGCACCATAACGGAGTATAAAAACCATCCAACCAACAACATCAACACTACAGTTAATACTTTAGGCCAAACATTTTTCTTTGAAGAGTACATCAACCAAAGCGAAATGAAATAAGAGATTATCATACCCAACAATGGTGCGAATACAATAAACAAGATGACAATAAAGACACCCGATGGTAATAATTCTCCCTCTTTGGCTTCTTTTAACCAGTTTACAATTTTAAATCCGGCATGTTCAGGATCGGTGACATCGCGAAAACCGTGTGCAATGGCTGCTCCGGCAAATCCACCAATTAAGGTATGGGAAGATGAAGATGGAATACCTTTCCACCAAGTAATTAAATTCCAAATAATCGCTGCAATGACCCCGGCCAAAATCACCGTTAGGTCAATACTACTGGTATGTGCGGTTTTGGCAACAGTATCAGCAACACCGAAACCAAAAACCCAATAAGCCATGAAGTTAAAAAGCGCTGCCCACAATACCGCTTGAAAAGGCGTCAATACCTTAGTCGCTACTATGGTTGCTATGGAGTTGGCTGCATCGTGAAAACCATTGATATAGTCAAATACCAGCGCTAAGAATATGATGATTAACAATAAAGTAAAATCCATAAAAGTTGATTTATATTAAACTGTTTATGAATGTTTTACTGAAATTTGTTCCATTACGTTGGAAACACTTTTACATTTATCTGAAGCAGATTCTAAAGCAGAAAGTACTTCTTTATACTTGATAATGTTTTTAACATCGGTTTCATTTTCGAAAATGTCAGCAACCGCTTTATCAAAAACCGAATCCGCTTTGCTCTCTAATTTGTTGATTTTTTTACAAGTTTCTTTGATAGCCTTGTGGTCTTTCATGTCTTTCAATTGCTTTACACCGGCATTGATTAACTGACAAGCTTCTAAATTAATTTCTGTTAATTTACGAATGGACTTTGTAATCTTTTCTACTTGGTACAAACGCATTCTACTGGCAGCACCGTGCATGTAATCAGCTACGTTATCAATGGCTTTTACCAAAGCGTGAATGTCTTCTCTATCAAAAGGAGTGATGAAATTTCTGCTTAATTCCAAATGTGTTTTATGGGTAATCTCTTCAATGGTGGCTTCTAATTCCTCAATCTTTCTGAAATAATCCTCACGCTCCGATTTTGGGGCATTGACAGCTTCATGAAGGGTTTCAGCTAAAATCACTAAATTTGAGGTGGCTTGTTCAAAAAGAGGAAAGAATTTTTTATCTTTTGGAACTAAAAACTGGAAAATGTTGTTGATAGACATAGTGTTAAAATTTGATGCAAATGTATGACTCTAATGTTAAGTGAATATTAAATATAGTTGATGCAATTGAATTGAAATTTACAATTTGTTAACATAAAATTAGCATGGTCAATTGTACATCTGATTTCAGTTATTGAAAACGTTTTCGTAGTTTAGCAACCAATTCACACAATCGTTATATACCCTACAAATTTATGGACCTTACCTTCAATAAAAACGAAGATCATAACAAACTTTTACTATCTGAATTAAAACAACGATTGGCTAAAGTAAAATTGGGCGGTGGCGAAAAGCGCATTGAAAAATTGCATGCAGAAGGAAAAATGACCGCACGCGAGCGCATTGATTATTTATTGGATGACAAAGTCAAAAGTATCGAAATCGGCGCTTTTGTGGGTGACGGCATGTATGCAGAACATGGCGGTTGTCCTTCGGGTGGCGTGGTGGTTAAAATGGGTTACATCAAAGGCAAACAATGCATAGTCGTGGCCAATGATGCTACCGTAAAAGCCGGTGCTTGGTTTCCGATTACGGCTAAAAAGAATTTACGAGCACAAGAAATCGCTATAGAGAATAGATTGCCTATTATTTATTTGGTGGATTCTGCCGGAGTGTATTTGCCCATGCAGGACGAAATTTTCCCCGACAAAGAACACTTTGGTCGTATCTTTAGAAATAACGCGATTATGAGCAGTATGGGTATTACTCAAATTGCCGCTGTGATGGGTAGTTGCGTAGCCGGTGGTGCTTACCTTCCTATTATGAGTGATGAAGCAATGATAGTGGATAAAACAGGAAGTATTTTCCTGGCCGGAAGCTATTTGGTAAAAGCCGCTATTGGAGAAAATATCGATAATGAAACTCTCGGCGGTGCCACAACACACTGTGAAATCTCCGGGGTAACCGATTATAAAGCCAAAGACGATAAAGATGCTTTGGACCGTATCAAAAGTATAGTCGGGAAAATAGGCGATTATGAAAAGGCAGGTTTTAATCGCGAAAAACCACAAAAACCGGCTTTAGACGAAAAAGATATTTATGGTATTTTACCCAAATCCAGAGCGGAACAATACGACATGCTGGAAATCATCAAGCGTTTGGTAGACAATTCCGAAATGGACATGTACAAACCGGATTATGGTAAATCCATCATCACTTGCTATGCCCGAATTGACGGTTGGGCTGTGGGTATTGTAGCCAACCAACGTACCGTTTCTAAAACCAAAAAAGGTGAAATTCAATTCGGTGGTGTCATTTATTCAGATTCAGCCGATAAAGCCACGCGGTTCATAGCCAACTGTAACCAAAAGAAAATTCCGCTCGTTTTTCTGCAAGACGTAACCGGTTTTATGGTAGGTTCTAAAAGTGAACACGGCGGAATCATTAAAGATGGTGCCAAAATGGTCAATGCTGTTTCCAATTCGGTTGTACCGAAGTTTACAGTAGTAGTCGGCAACTCCTACGGCGCCGGAAACTATGCTATGTGTGGTAAAGCCTACGATCCGCGATTGATTTTTGCCTGGCCAAGTGCCGAACTCGCGGTAATGGGCGGAACCCAAGCTGCTAAAGTATTGGCCCAAATTGAAGCTTCTTCTTTGAAAGCCAAAGGCGAAACTGTAGATGAAAAAACCGAGCAAGCGTTGTTTGATAAAATCAAGGCGCGTTATGACGAACAAGTTTCCCCTTATTATGCAGCAGCCCGATTATGGACCGATGCGATTGTTGATCCGATGGAAACCCGAACTTGGATTTCTATGGGAATAGAAGCTGCTAATCACGCGCCGATTGAAAAGCCATTTAATTTGGGAGTAATACAAGTTTAAATGGTCATCTATGAAACAGCTTATCTTTCTCCTTATTTTACTTTGTAGTTATAAAGGCAATGCCCAAGCCGAAGATTACACCGGAAGCTATTTCTTTTTAATTGAAGGTAAAGACGGAAGTATTCTTGACTATATAATACAACTCAATGCCGATCAAACGTTTGATTTTACAAGTTTTAACCGAGTAGTTGATATACGAGGTAATCACGATACCCATAAAAAGGGAAAAGGTACATGGAAAGTTGAAAATAAAATTATAAAGTTCACCACAGAGGCGACCGACTTAAACCAAGAATATACCTTGAATTTCAGTGGAACTACCGCCCGTATTGTCAAAAAATCGGCTCGTGATACTTCTGACAAAGTGGTGCCGACAGCACTTCAATTCTACAAATCTGAAATTCGTACCATAGAAAACTTGAAGTTTTTATTGAAGGAATAAAATCATTAATTAGCCAATAATTTACTTTTCCTTTATAGCTTTGCAGCGATGAAAAAGGCCGCTCATTTTATCGCTTTTCAACAAGACATTTCAGGTATTACCCTACCGGAAAAATTCACTTTTCCGTTTTACTACGAACCGCACGATTTGAGTAAAATAGCAGCTAAAGCGTTGCAGGATTATCTCGAAACACAAACCGATTTCGAACATAACTTCGGCTTAGATGATACACAAGACGGTTTAGCCATAGGCAAAATGTTCGGCGTTTTAGTAGTACAAAATACTGAAGGTCGATTGGGTTATCTTTGGGCGTTTTCGGGTAAACTGGCAGAGCGCAACCACCACCCGTTTTTTGTGCCAACTGTGTTTGACATGTTGGAAGAAAAAAGTTTTTTCAAGCAAGAAGAAGTTATCTTAAATAATTATAATAAAAAAATTGAACTACTTGAAAATGATTACACTTACCTAAAGTCAATTCAAGTATTAAGCGCAACCAAAATCCAAGCAGAAAAAGAAATTCAGGCGCAAAAAGAAACGATTAAAATCGGCAAAAAACGCAGAGCAGCACTTCGTCAAAACAATCCGGAAGCCGATGTAGAGCAACTTAACAAAGAAAGTCAGGAAGAAGGCATCTTACTCAAAAAAATGACGCTGTATTGGAAACATCACATCACCGCTGCTGAGGAAACTGTGGCTGATTTTACTTCGACAATTAACCAACTCAAAGAAGAACGCCGTAAAAAATCGGCGGAACTCCAACAGCAACTTTTTGAACAATACGCCTTTCTCAATCAGTACCAAGAACTGAAAAGCTTAGGAGAAATTTTTAATGGCAATCCTCCTGCCGGAGCTGGAGAATGCGCAGCACCAAAACTCCTACACTACGCTTTTCAAAACGACTTAAAACCCATTGCGATGGCCGAATTTTGGTGGGGACAATCGCCTAAATCCGAAGTTAGAAAGCACCAACAGTTTTATCCCGCTTGTACCGGAAAATGCGAACCGATACTAAGACACATGCTCAAAGATATTCCGTTAGAAGACAATCCGTTTAAAACCAATCCGGCGGAAGGGAAAACTTTGGAAATTGTATATGAAGATAACTATTTGACTGTGGTGAACAAACCCGCCGAATTTTTATCGGTACCGGGAAAAGACATTACGGATTCCGTTTGGAGTCGCGTTAAATTACTTTATCCCAATGCGAGCGGTCCATTAATCGTGCATCGTTTAGACATGTCGACTTCCGGTTTGTTGCTGATTGCTAAGTCGGCCACAGTATACAAAAACCTGCAAGCCCAATTCATACAGAGAAAAGTCAAAAAACGCTACGTTGCCCTACTCGATGGTAATGTAAACGAAAGCAAAGGTGTAATCGATTTACCGTTGCGCGTAGATTTAGACAATCGCCCAAACCAAATTGTTTGCTTTGATTACGGAAAACCCGCCAAAACCGAATGGGAAGTGTTGGAAAAAAGAGGTAATCAAACCTTGGTACACTTCTACCCGATTACCGGTCGAACGCACCAACTTCGCGTACATGCTGCACACCAATTGGGATTAAACTCTCCTATTGTTGGTGATGATTTATATGGAACCAAAGCCAATCGTTTGCATTTGCACGCCGAAAGTATTACTTTTAATCATCCTGTTTCAAAAGAATCCATAACGGTGACTGTGGCGGCTGATTTTGAGTAGGAAACAATATTGGGCTTTGCTCAACCCATTTCAAAATGTCCATTTATGAAAAAAATTCTCGGTTTCGCGTTGTTTATCGGCTTTGTCCAAACTATATCAGGACAAGCAAATTTTAGCCGTAAAGACAGTCTGCAAGGCGGATTAAGGCCTGAACGCACTGCGTATGATGTATTGCGCTACGATTTGAACATCACTATAAATCCGAAAGAAAAATCAATTACAGGTTACAACGACATCACTTTCAAAACTGTGGAAAGGACTTCGACCATTCAAGTAGATTTGTTTGAAAACATGCAAGTTGACAGTATCATTTATCAAAATAAAAAACTCAACTACTCAAGAGAATTCAATGCGGTTTTTATCAACTTTCCAAATCCAATTCAGAAAGAGACCACGGAAAAATCCATTCGTTTTTATTATTCCGGAAAACCTACAATTGCACGTCATGCGCCTTGGGATGGCGGTTTTGTATTTAAACAGGATAATAACGGTAAAGATTGGATTGGAGTTGCTGTTCAAGGTACCGGAGCCAGCTTGTGGTATCCGGTGAAAGATACCCAAACCGACGAACCGGACTATGGCGCTACTATAAAAGTTGCTGTACCTAACGGACTGATGAATATTTCCAATGGGCGTTTTTTGGGCTCAGAAGATTTGAAAAACGGTTACACCCGCTGGGATTGGGAAGTAAAAAATCCTATCAACACTTATGACGTTACGGTGAATGTAGGTGATTATGTTTTACTGCATGAAAACTACAAAGGTTTGGATTTGGATTATTATGTATTAAGAGATAATGAAGCCAAAGCCAAAATTCATTTTGAAGAAGTCAAACCGATGATGGATTGCTTTCAAAGTAAGTTTGGAGAATATCCTTTTAAAAGCGACGGGTACAAATTAGTCGAAACTTCTTATTTAGGTATGGAACACCAAAGCGCTGTAGCCTACGGAAATAAATACCTCAAAGGCTATTTAGGAAGTGATTTGTCCGGGACCGGAGTTGGACTGTCTTTCGATTTTATCATCATCCATGAAACCGGTCACGAATGGTTCGGCAATAGCATCACTTCCAAAGACATCGCCGATATGTGGATACACGAAGGATTTACCCAATACTCCGAAATCGTTTATGTGGAATGCCAACAAGGCTATGAAAAAGCCATGACTTATACCAATGGTTTAAAGAAGAATGTTAAGAACGATCGTCCGATTATTGGGAATTACGGCGTAAATAATGAAGGTTCGGGTGATATGTATCCGAAAGGCGCTTTGTTATTAAACACACTACGACATGTGATTAATGACGATGTCAAATGGTGGAAACTGTTGTTGGATTATGCCAATACCTTCAAACATCAAATCATAGATTCAGAAACCGTTATCGCTTATTTTAACAAAGAAAGCGGACAGAACTTAACACCGATTTTTAATCATTATTTGCAAAAAACCACCATTCCGAAATTGGAATTAAAAACTGTGAAAGGGAAATTAGCTGCCAGATGGAGCAATGTAAATGATAATTTTACCATGCCGATTGAGCTAACCTATCAAAATAAAACCTTTAGAATCCAACCCAAAAGCACTTGGACAACCACAAAAGTGAAGGTAAAGAACATCACAGAAGTGGCTCCCAAGCTCAATCAATTCTATATTGAATACAAACTCTTGTAAAAAAAAACAAAAACAAAACCGTATCTCATTAATAATTAGTAAATTAGATTAAAATTTAAACATATTTATTATGGATACTTCAGTAAAAGGTTTGAACAAATGGGCCAATGCTCATTCTACCATTTGGTTTGATGCTTTCCGAATTTTATTGGGCGCCTTTTTATTTTATAAAGGGACTACCTTTATTGGTAACAGCGGAGCGTTTGAAGATTTGATAGCACCGGCCAGTAATTTTTTAGGCGGTATGTTTGCGTTTCACTATGTAGCTTCGGCGCATATCATGGGCGGCATTATGATTATGTTCGGATTGCTGACGCGATGGGCTTTACTTGCGCAATTGCCAATTTTAGTCGGAGCCGTATTGATTAATTTTTTAGGCGATATGAATGCGCTGAATCTTTTGCTGTCAACCTTAACTTTAGGACTGAGTATGTTTTACACGGTTTACGGCAGCGGCAAACACTCAGCCGATTATTACTTCAAAATGCAAAAATAATACGGAAACTTAGCCATAAAAAAAACGCACTGGTATAGTGCGTTTTTTATTATTGAAGCGATTCTTTTCGCATGATTTTTCCGGTCGCCGTTTCTTTAAACTTAGGCACAAAAACAACTTCTTTGGGCTTTTCGTATTTGTCTAAGTTTTTGTAAAGGTCATCGGCCAAATCAAAAGCCTCGCCTTCTATAACCAAGATCACTTTCTCTCCCAATTCTGTATCGGGTTTAGAAGCGATAAAAAATCGTTGTGTCAATTGGTGCGACAACTTCTCCTCTATTTGTTCCGGAATCAATTTAATGCCACCACTGTTGATGACGTTATCGACTCTACCCACAAAAACAAACTGATTTTCGTTGAGCAATTCTACTAAATCATTGGTAACTATTACTTCATCGGAAATACGCGGTGCGTGAATCACCAAACAGTTTCGGTCATCGTAAGAAATGGTTACGCCAGGTAAAACCGTAAAGGCCTTTTCTCCTAATTTTCGGGCAGCAATATGCGTAATTGTCTCAGTCATACCATAAGTTTCATAAACTTGAGTCGGTAATTGCAGCAATTGTTTTTCTAAGTTTTTGTTCACAGCAGCACCGCCGACTATCATCTTTTTAACTCTTTTGAGTTCGGTTAACGAATTTTGAGCTTGCAACGGCACCATAGCCACAAAATCAAAGTCCATATCAACATGGTCTAACGGATGTGAACTTGGCGCTACAAATTCTAAATCCAATCCCAAAATCATGGCACGAACCAGCATCATTTTTCCCGCCACGTATTTAACCGGTAAGCATTGCAAAGCTTTATCGCCGGGATGCAATTCAAAAAAATCACCGGTAGCTAAAGCAGACTCAACCATAGCTTGTTTGCTGACAGATATTAACTTAGGCGTTCCTGTAGTACCGGAGGTTTGCATTTCGATATAGGGCTTGTCATCGAACCAATCCAATAAAAAATCACCTACCGGTTTTTCAAAATCTTCGCCTTCTTTAATAAAGCTGTAAGCCACACGACACAAGTCTTCTCGGTTCAAATGAAAGCCATTCAACTTGAACTGGTTGTGAACATTTTCGTAAGTTGGATTATACATGATCATCAAAATTTATAGAGGATGGAACAATTCGAGTTTGGATATCTCCGGTAAGTTTTCCTTTCCAGTCTGTCCAATTGTATTTTTTACTGAAAACAAATAATACCAAAGGAAAAATAATCAGCACAGGCACCAAAACTTCAAAGCCAACAGAAGGCGTCGAGATGTCTTTAAAAACCGATTCGGTCTTCAGCGCCGACCATTCTGAGGTCACCAACAAAGCCGTAACGATATTATTAGCCGCGTGAAAACCAAGCGCCAACTCCATACCTTCATCCATCAAGGTAACAATACCCAAGAAAAATCCGGTACCGATATAATAAATCATAATAATGTAACCCATTTTCTCTACTTCGGGATTCATAATGTGCATCAAGCCAAACATCACAGAAGTGATAACTAAAGGAAACCATCGGTTACCGGCCAACAATCCTAATCCTTGCATCAAATACCCTCTGAAAATATATTCTTCTGCACTGGTTTGTATTGGCAACAATGTAAAAGAAATAAACACTAAAATCAGAAAAGGAATCGGTTTAAAATTAACCACAAAATCTTCAGGACTTCCAAAATAAGAAGCTATAGTCAAAACAGCACTCATAACACTCCACAATGCGAAACTGAAAAAAATACGTTTCCAATCGACTTTAGCTCGAGTAGTAGTAATGTCAATCATCCTCAATTTGTGAATGTATTTCACCACTAAGATGATTCCAATCATGGTACTGACAAAAATGAGTAGCATCAAAGCCAAGGTTACATTGGGACTAAAGACGTTCATCATATCGGCCTCGGTAGTTGGCATACCTTTACCGGACGACATGGCCTTAGTCACTACAGCAACGCCAAACGGAATCTGACCTAAAATGTAAAACAAACTGATTACGACAAAACCCAACAAGTACTTGAGTGCCGACTTAGAAACATTATCCTTGTTTTCTAAAAACATAAATCTTAAAATTTTAATTTCGCCTAAATTACTTCATTTATACAAATATCTATTACTTTGCGTCAAAAAATATGTTACAAGTCCTTCACAATCCACGCTGCGGAAAATCGAGAAACTGTCTGGCTTTTTTAACCGAAGCCAACCAAGATTTTGAAATTATTTCTTATTTACAGAACCCTCTATCAGAAGCAGAAATCAAAGAGTTGTTACAAAAACTCGACTTAAATCCGCTAGAATTGGTTCGCCAAAAAGAAACGATTTGGATTGAAAACTATAAAAATAAGTCGCTTACAGACCACGAAATAATTAAAGCCCTAAGCGAGCATCCTATTCTGATTGAACGACCAATTGTGATTAAAAACAATGAAGCTATCATTGGAAGAGACCTTGAAAAGCTACAAAAATTCATCTGAAAAATCGCATTACTTTTAACAAAGATTTGGGAATTGTCACTTAAACCAAAGCGTATTTTTGCACTCTAAAGCATGAATCAAAAACATTTAGATGAAAAAAATTCAAATTATCACTGCCCTAATTTTATGTTGTCTTTCTATGGCCACTTTTGCCCAACCCAATGCCGGAAAAGCCAAAGTAATCATTACCGGAAATGTGGTGGAAAAAACCAGTAAACTTCCATTAGAATACGCAACAATTACCTTAAAAAACACTCAAAATCCAAAAGCTGTTTTTGGTGGAATTACCGACAACAAAGGAAACTTTAATGTAGAAGCCAGTGCCGGTGTCTACGATATCATCATCGAATTCATTTCTTTTAAACCTACTGAAATCAAACAAAAACGCCTCAACGAAAGTACCAATTTAGGAACTATCGCCTTGGAGGAAGATGCTACCCAACTCAACGAAGTGGTGGTTAGAGCCGAAAAAACTACCGTAGAGATTAAACTGGATAAAAAAGTTTACAACGTTGGACAAGACTTAATGGTCAAAGGCGGAACGGTTAGTGATGTATTAGATAACATTCCTTCTGTTTCTGTTGACGTAGAAGGAAACGTGAGTTTAAGAGGCAATGACAACGTTCGAATTTTAATTGATGGTCGTCCTTCCAGTGCCATTAACATTACCGAAGCACTGCGATTAATTCCGGCCGATGCTATTGAAAAAGTAGAAGTAATTACCAATCCATCTGCCCGTTACGACGCTGAAGGTGGTGGCGGTTTGCTTAACATCATCTTGAAAAAAGGTAAAAACCAAGGCATCAACGGAACCTTTATCGGAACTACAGGATATCCTAAAAACAATGGGGTAAGTGGTACTGTAAACTACAAAACCAAAGAGTTCAACTTGTTTACTACGCAAGGTTACAGCCAGAGAGAAAATCCCGGAAATGCCTTAACCAATTCGAGATATTTAAACGATGACAATTCTACTCGTGATTACATGTACGAAACCCGCGAAAATGAAAGAGCTAACAAATCTTATAACGGAAATTTCGGATTTGATTGGTTTTTAAGCGAAAGCCTAACTTGGACCAATACTGTAAATTACAGAAGAAACAGCGGAAATAACATTGACGATGTATTACAAAAATACTACGATGTAAACTTTGCCTACCAATACGAAAGAAATCGTATCAACGCAGAGGACAGTAAGAGCAAAAACATAGAATACACCACCAACTTTACTAAAAACTTCAAAAAAGAGGGCCACAAACTTACCATTGACGGTTCGTTTTCTAAAAATACAGATGAAAACATCGCCTTTATTACCGATGCTGCTACCAATACGCCTATCGTAACCTTAGATGAAACCACTAACCTGCAAAAACAAAACCGTAATTTGATCCAAACCGATTATGTGTATCCGTTTGCCAAAGGAAGTCAGATTGAGTTTGGTTACAAAGGCGAATTCTTAAAAAATATCAGCGACTACAGTGTGGTAACCAACGGTGTTCCGTTTCCGCAATTCACCAACATATTGGAATACAAAGAATACGTAAATGCTTTATACACCAGCTACGGTACTAAAATCAAAAAATTCTCATTCTTGTTAGGTATGCGTTGGGAAGATTCTAATATCGAAGTCAACCAATTGGCTACCAGCGACTTCAACAACAAAAAATACGACAACTTCTTTCCGAGTGCCTTTTTTACTTACGAATTGGGTGAACAAACCAGCGCGTCTATTAGTTACAGTCGCCGTATCCAACGCCCGAGAGGCCGTCAATTGAATCCGTTCAACAACCTATCAAGTAACGTAAATATTTTTGTAGGGAATCCCGATTTAGATCCGGCATTTACCGATGCAGTCGATATTGGTTACATCAAACGTTGGAGCAAACTCACTTTTAACACGTCATTGTACGGAAACAAAACTACCGGTGCGTTCCAATTTGTGCGCAGAGAAAGCGGCGATTTCCAAAACGGTATTCCAATTATTATCAGTTCACCTATCAACTTGGCTACCGAGTACAGAACAGGATTCGAATTCACTTTAAATTATTCTCCATACAAATGGTGGAAATTGAACAGTAACTTTAACTTCTTCTACAATGAAACGGATGGTGATTTTACTTATACGGATTTCAATGGAAATGAGGTTGTTCAAAATTTTGATAACAGTACCATAGCATGGTTTACACGTTTGACTTCAAAAATCAATCTACCTTATAAAATTGATTGGCAAACCAATGCCACTTACAACGGACCACAAAGAAACGCGCAAGGTCGCAGTTTAGGGGTTTTTAGTATGAACTTGGCTTTCAGCAAAGACATTTTAAAAGACAAAGGAACGCTTTCTTTAAACGTGAGTGACTTACTCAATTCCAGAAAGCGATTGATGGAAACTTATATTGCTGGGGCTGTTGACTCTTACGGAGAAATGCAGTGGAGAGAACGCCAAATCAACTTCTCGTTCACCTACCGCTTCAACGTACAGAAAAACGAAAGAGAAAAAGAGAGAAGAAATCGAGGCGGTCAACAAGATGACGGCGGTGATTTCCCGGGATAATCAAAGCATAAAAAAAGCCTCGAAATATCGAGGCTTTTTTTTACAACAAACTGAAAAAATTATTCAGCTTGCTCGGCTTCTCTTTTAGCTTTTTTCTCTTGCAAAAACTCTCTTACACCACCAAAAACCCAATAAGGGATAATCGCAGTAATCAAGAAAATCATCAACCAAAAACCAATGGTTAAGATTGTCAAGAAAGCTAAGAAACCTAGATACTGTTGAAATTCAAACATGTTTTCCGGAATTTTTTGAATTATAAGCAAATGTAAGCGTAATAATCGGGCTTACCAAAAAACTGCACACATTTTATCAAACGGGTTATCCACAATTTTTAAGCAGTTTTTACAAGAAGCTATTCCGGCTGTCCACTCTATCTTTTTCACGCTTGCCGCGGAAAAACCGCCACAAGCGTAAAAAAGGATGCCGTTTCCATCCGGGCTAGAATCCTTCATTTCAAAGGAAAAATTGCAGTAGTTAAAACTAATGTCATTACCCTATAAAAAGTAAAAAACCCGGTTTAGAGCCGGGTTTTTCGAGATCTGTCAAAATCAAACAAAACAATAATCAAACTATTTTTTTATAAACATGTTGGTGTAATATTTTTTTCCGTTATCAGGGTTAATGGTTACAGAGATACCTAGGTGGGTATAATCACCTTCAATGTTGGCTTTGTGCGACGGACTGTTTAACCAAGCGCTCATGGCACTCTCAGCCGTTTGATAGTTGTAAGCAATATTTTCGCCTACTTTTTCAGCGCCCAGTACACGTACCAGGTTGTCAGATCGTTGTTGGAAGTAATCGTGGTTCACCACACTGTTGTCAATCATGTAAAAGTTGTGCTCTTCCGATTTGTAAGAGATGTGATTGATAACTGTTAACGGGTTTAATCCTTTGCTTTGACGGTAATCGTTGATTAGGGTAATCAATTTCGACTCGGTTTCGTTGTAATTGTAGGTTGTTACAACTTGTTTGTCTTCAGCAGCGGCTTCTGAGGAATCAGAAGAACAAGATACCATAGTGAACAGAATTGCTAACGGCAACAATGCTCTAAACATTTTTGCTTTCATAGTAGTAGGTTAAGTTTTTAATAAAGTAGATGTGGGGCAAACACTTTATTGGTTAATAATGACAGATTGAAATAAAGTAGATGTGGGGCAAACACTTTATATATTTTTATTATAAGAACGTATTGTTTGATTTGGTTAAACAATATTACCAAAAACACCGATTAAAATACAAATAAAATCGATGAAATACACTTTTTATTCTTTTGTATAAGATATATTCCTACATTATTGCATTTCGTCGATGTTTTTTTAAGGCATAAAAAAACCACTCTGATCGGAGTGGTTTTTCAAAGAGTCGAAATAGTTTAAGCCGACTTATAAATTCTGTTAATCGGGATGGAATGACCTTGTTTTAATATAACCCGCTGGTCAGTAACAGCCCAAACAGTAGTTTCTACCACTTTTTTGGATTCATTGTCTTCAAAATAAATTCTGATTTTTGAATGTTCTAAATTACCAAGCGCTAATGCCCTGTCCAATTCTAATTGGCGTTGCTGCACTTCTTCACGAGTGGCTAAAACATCAGCTTGTGGAAAAGAAAGAAGATGGATAACTTCTTTGGAAATAGTTTCGAAATTTGGCTTCATACTATTAGTGTTAAGTTAGTGAATAGATTTATGGGTAGATTAAAAGTAATAAAATATCTTTGCCTTCCAAGAAAAAAACAAAAAAAATATTTTACAAATTGATTGCAACACTCTCAAATTCAACACTATCTGTCAGCATAAACAGCAAAGGAGCTGAACTCATCTCTATCCAAAACATCCAAACCAAACGCGAATACATTTGGGAAGGAAACCCCGAATACTGGGGCAAACACTCCCCTATTCTTTTCCCTATTGTGGGTACTTTAAAAAACAACGCTTACCGTTTCAATGGACAAAATTATACTTTACCGCGTCACGGATTTGCGAGAGATTATGAATTTAAAGTTATAAGTCAAGAATCGGATAAAGTCATTTTTTCTTTACAAGAAAATGCGGCAACACTAGCGGCATATCCTTTTGATTTTGAGTTGCAAGTCGGTTACACTTTAATTAAAAATGAATTGGTGGTGCGTTATCTGATCCGAAATAACAACCAAATGACCATGCCATTTTCCATTGGCGGGCATCCGGCTTTTGCGTTAAAAAATGCTTTTACCGACTATAGTTTGAGATTCGAAAAAGAAAAAAATTTAACTAGTTATAGTTTAGATAACGACTTGATTTCGGATAAAACAGCAATTGTGCCGCTACAGCAAAACCTACTACCATTAAGTTATGCATTATTTGAAAAAGATGCTTTAGTCTTTAAAAGTATGACATCGAAACAAATACAACTCCTGGAAAATAATGTGCCTATTCTCAATTTCAAATACCGTGATTTTCCTCATTTCGGGCTTTGGACGAAAGTCGGTGCGCCATTCATTTGCTTAGAACCTTGGTTGGGTTATGCCGACACCATTGCCGCTAATGGAAATCTGATGGAAAAAGAAGGCATTACGCTATTGGAAGCTAATTCGGAAAAAGAAATTAGTTTTAGTATAGAAATTGTATAAATTTACCAAAAAACGATTGTCATGCTTACCATCAATTTCCATCCTTTCCAAAACCTCGAAACCGAACGACTATTATTACGTCGTCTAAATCCTAACGATGTAGCAGAAGTATTCGCCATGCGAAGTAATCCGGAAGTGATGCAATATATTCCTCGTCCGCTAGCTCAAACCAAAGAAGATGCCTTGGCGCACATTACAATGATTAATGAAAAAATCGACAACAATACCGGCATCAACTGGGGCATCACGGTAAAAGGTGAAGAGACCATTATGGGCATCATTGGTCATTATCGCATCCAACCCGAAAACCATCGCGCGGAAATCGGCTATATGTCGCTGCCCGAATACAATGGTAAAGGTTACATCTCTGAAGCTATAAAAGCGGTAGTGACTTATGGTTTCGAGCAGATGAATTTACACTCCATAGAAGCCGTAATTGATCCCGGAAATGTAGCCTCAGAAAAAGTATTACTGAAAAACGGCTTCGTCAAAGAAGCACATATATTGGAAAACGAATTGTGGGAAGGCAAGTTTTGGGATACCGTAATCTATTCGTTGCTAAGAAGAAACTTCAAACCTTAACTTATCAGAACTTAGGCAAGGTTTTAATATAAAGCGCTTCTATTTGTTTTCGAGCCCATTCGGTTTTGCGCAAAAAAGTCAAACTCGACTTAATACTGGGATCATTGTTAAAACACCTGATTTTGATTAATTCCCCCAAAGTATCAAAACCGTAATACGCCACCAACTGCTCTAACATAAGCTGTAAGGTAACGCCGTGTAGCGGATTGTTGGGTTGTTTATTTTTCATGTTGTAAAGGTAAAAATAAAAACCGCCTGTCACAACACAAGCGGTTTAAACTCCGATTAAATCGGGACTAACTTATAACTATTAACTATAAAATTAAAACACAAATTTAAATCCGAATGATAATGGTGTAGTTAAATTCGGAGCACTTCCGCCCAAAGCACTAATGTAAGCTGGGTCTACTGAAGCAACATGAGCTACAGAGAAGTTATTGATGGTCTTTTTATCTCCACCATCAGGTTTAATAGTAGTAGAGGTAAAACTAGCCAAGTTATATGAAAACTCAACACTAAAGTTTTTAGTCACAAAGTAGTCAAAACCTCCTGACATAGCCACTCCGAATTGGTTTACTTTGGTGTTAGCTTCTTTTTCTTTCCCTGTGATAATTGGCGTTGCTAATTGACCAAAGAAATAGAAGTTACCGGCTACATTCCAATACTTTCTTACTAATGGTTCAACCACTACTAAATTAGTGTTAGCATTTGTAGTAGAACCTGTTTCAGATTTGATGTTTACTATACCAACACCGGCACCAACAGTAACCGATGGAGAAACGAAATAACCAACCAAAGGTAAAACGGTTAAATTGGTTCCTTTTGTATCACCTTCTTTAGTTTGTTGGTAACCAAACTGTGAAGTGGCCCACCAAGCGCCTTCTAATCCTTTACTTTTTTCTTGTGCTTGAGCAGTTAAACCAAAAAATGCTAATCCTGCTACTAATAATAATTTTTTCATTTTGATTGTTAGTTTAAAATTATACCCCAAAATTAAGGGGAAGAATTCAGCCAAAAACTGATATAAATCATAGTTTAAACATTTTTTTTATTGATAATTTCACCCTTTTTCACTACTACATTTCCGCTTTTGTTTATACATTTGCCATCCTATGTTGAAAACCGTTAACATATTTAATAAAAGAGCCAAGTTTGATTACGAAATAATCGAAACTTATACGGCTGGTATTGTTTTAACCGGAACGGAAATCAAATCAATTCGTTTAGGAAAAGCCAATATCACAGAAGGTTTCTGTGAATTTCACAACGGAGAATTGTTTGCCATCAATACCCAAATTGATGAATACCTTTATGGGAATCAATTCAACCACAAAGCCAAGAGCGAACGAAAACTGTTGCTCAACAAAAGAGAACTTAGAAAACTCGAGAGAAGTATTGATACTAAAGGATTGACCATTATTCCTTTAAAATTGTTTACCAATGAAAAAGGTTTGGCCAAATTAGATATAGGTCTTTGCCGCGGAAAGAAGACCTACGACAAAAGAGAAAGTTTAAAAGAGCAAGATGTAAAGCGTGATTTAGACCGAATCAAAAAATCCTTCTAATTTTTATCTTCCAATAAAGGAACAAAACGAAATTCTCCAAACTCGTGTTTTTCAAACTGGGTTTCGTTTTTGCGAATCAACATCGTCATAATTTGTTCGCCTTCGCCCAAAGGAATCACCAACCTGCCTCCTATTTTTAATTGCGCCATTAAAGGTTTTGGTATAATTGGTGCTCCGGCTGTAACTATGATGCTGTCGAAAGGCGCAAAATTAGGCAACCCTTTATAACCGTCACCAAAAGACAAATGCTTCGGGCGAATGCCCAACTTAGGCAGCAAAGCCGAAGTAATTTTAAAGAGTTCATTTTGTCTTTCTACCGAATATACTTTGGCGCCCATAGCCACCAAAACGGCAGTTTGATAACCCGAACCGGTTCCGATTTCCAAAATTTTATCATCTTTTTTAACTTGTAGTAATTGGGTTTGAAAAGCCACGGTATAAGGCTGTGAAATGGTTTGCCCGGCGGCAATGGGAAACGCCTTATCCTGGTACGCAAAATCTTCAAAACCGGAATTCAAAAACAAATGTCGAGGAATACGCTTTATGGCTTCCAATACATTTTTATCGGTAATGCCCTTTTCTTCCAGCAACTTGGCCAGTTTATTTCGCAATCCTTGATGTTTAGCGGTATCTTTCAATTGGGGTAATGATTTATCGGGTAAAAATAGAAGTAAAAAATCCAATAAACAAATTCTGATTCCCGATAAATTTTTATCCCGAAGTTTCGGGACTTAAACTTTTAAACTTTAAACTAAAATGCTACTTTTGATAAAATTTATTTTTATGCTAAAAGTTGGCGTTTTAGGTGCCGGTCACCTTGGAAAAATACACTTGCGATTATTACAACAATCTGAAAAATATGAATTAGTCGGCTTTTACGATGAAAACCATGAATATGCCGAAAAAATTGCAGCCGAGTTTGGTTACAAGCGTTTTGACACCATTGCTAAGTTGATCCATGCTGTTGATGTGATTGACATTGTTACGCCAACGCTTTCTCATTACAAATGTGCTAAAGTAGCCATCAAATCGGGGAAACACGTTTTCATCGAAAAACCGATTGCCACTACTGTGGAAGAAGCGGAGGAAATCATCGCTTTGGCCGCAGCAAATAATGTAAAAGGTCAAGTGGGTCATGTGGAGCGATTCAATCCGGCTTTCATTGCCGTAAAAAATCAAATCGACAATCCGATGTTTATTGAAACGCATCGTTTGGCCGAATTCAATCCGCGCGGGACTGACGTTCCGGTGGTTTTAGATTTAATGATACACGATATCGATGCGATTTTAAGTGTAGTGAAATCGAAGGTGAAATCGGTACACGCCAGCGGAGTTTCGGTGTTGAGCCAATCACCTGATATTGCCAATGCCCGTATCGAATTTGAAAACGGTTGTGTGGCCAATATTACTTCGAGTCGCATTTCCATGAAAAACATGCGCAAATCGCGTTTCTTCCAAAAAGACGCTTACATCTCGGTGGATTATCTCGATAAGATTTGTGAAGTCGTAAAAATGAAAGACGCTCCCGAAGTACCGGGCGATTTTGATATGATTCTGCAAAATGCCGAAGGCGAACGCAAGCAAATTTATTTCAACAATCCTGATGTAGCACCTAACAATGCCATATTGGACGAATTAGAAACTTTTGCCAATGCTATCAATAACAATACTACACCGATAGTAACTTTGGAAGACGGAACGGAAGCCTTACGAGTAGCTTATATGATTATTGATTCGATGGAAAAATAATAAAATCTTATTTTTTTAGAGTGAATAAAACAATCAACATACTCAACAACAAATGGTTTGCACTGCTTTTCTTAGCAATCGCTTTTTCTTTGATATATAATCCGTTGACCAAATTTCCGTATACATTTTGTGTTATAGTCCTTTTTATCCTTGTCACAACCTATCTTCAAGAGGGTAATCTAAACAGATTAAATTTTAAAAAGTTAGGTTTAAAAGAGTTAAAAGCTATACTATTAGTGTATGTAGGACTTGAACTCGTAATGGATTTTCTATTCCAACCAACAGTGAGTTGGTTATGTAATGAACCAGCTGATTATTCTACATTTGAGAGCATTAAAGGCAATATCGGAATGTACTTCAAATATTTGTTATATATGTGGATAAGTGCTGCATTTGGGGAAGAACTTTTATTTCGGGGCTATGCTTTTTTTCAGTTCCAAAAAATATTTGGCGATAAAAAAGGTTTGATTATTTTGCTTTCCGCTGTCTTATTCTCATTGCCTCACTTATACCAAGGACTTTCCGGATTGATCATGACATTTCTATTTGGAATTGCATTTGCATTAATTTACAGCAAATACCAAAATATTTGGGTCAACATAATTATTCACGGATTAATCGATACCGTATTTTTAACCTTAAGTTATTTAGGTTATCTGGAATTCTATAATTTACTAGGAAAATAAACAAACACTAAACCAATATAATGAATACAATAGCTGTAATTGGTGCCGGAACTATGGGTAACGGAATTGCCCATACCTTTGCACAAAGCGGATTTACCGTAAAATTAATTGACATCTCTGAAAAATCGTTGGAAAAAGGTATGGCAACGATTGCTGCTAACCTTGACCGAATGGTAACCAAAGGAACCATTACCGAAGACGACAAACACAAAACCATAGGCAACATTATTACTTATACCGATATCAAAGACGGTGTGGTTGGTTGTGACTTGGTAGTTGAAGCGGCAACGGAAAACGTAGGTTTAAAATTGAACATCTTCAAACAATTAAGTGAGGTTTGCGACCACAACGTGATTTTAGCCACAAATACTTCTTCAATTTCCATCACACAAATTGCTGCTCAAGTAGTTCATCCGGAAAGAGTAATCGGAATGCACTTTATGAATCCGGTGCCGATTATGAAATTGGTCGAAATCATTCGCGGCTACAATACTTCCGATGAAGTAACCAAAATCATCATGGAGTTATCGGTTAAATTGGGTAAAACCCCAACAGAAGTTAACGATTATCCGGGCTTTGTGGCCAACAGAATCCTGATGCCGATGATTAACGAAAGCATCGAAACCTTATACAATGGCGTTGCCGGTGTAAGCGAAATTGATACTGTAATGAAATTAGGAATGGCACATCCGATGGGACCATTACAACTGGCCGACTTTATTGGATTAGACGTTTGCTTGTCTATTCTTAACGTAATGTACGACGGTTTCAAAAACCCGAAATACGCGCCTTGTCCACTATTAGTGAATATGGTGATGGCCGGAAAACTAGGCGTAAAATCAGGTGAAGGTTTTTACGACTATTCAGAATCTAAAAAAGCAGAGAAAGTTTCGAAGCAGTTTATCTAAAAGTTGTAGGTTCCAGGTTGTAAGTTCAAAGTTAGATCTAAGCCAACTTACAACTCACAACACACAACATACAACCCCAAAAAAATGAGCAAAATAATCCCTTTCAAAGCCGTTCGTCCTACGCCGGATAAAGTAGCGTTGGTGACTTGCCGCAATTACGACGATTATAGTTCAGCTGAGCTTGCCGCCTGGTTGAGTTTTAATCCGTATTCGTTCTTGCACGTGATTCATCCAGCCTACATGTATTCGCAAAAAATTACTTTAGACAAACGCTTTAAAGGTGTTGCCCACAAGTACCAGGATTTTAAAGATGATGGTATTTTTATGCAGGAAGAAAAAGCGGTTTTTTTCTTGTATGAAATCCAAACAAAAACACAGTCTTTCACCGGTATAGTGGCAGGAACTTCAATTGAAGATTACAAGAATAACGTCATCAAAAAACACGAAGACACCTTGCAATACCGCGTAGAATACTTCAAGGATTATCTACACCAAACGGGTTTCAATACCGAACCGGTTTTAATTACTTACCCTGATAACGAAACCCTGAATGCTTGGATAGCCGAGAAGAAAAAAAGCGCACCGGTATACAACTATTCGACTACCAATAAAGAAAAGCACCAACTTTGGAAAATTGAGAGCGATAGCGAAATCCAATGGCTGACACAACAATTCGAGAACATACCCGAGTTGTATATAGCCGATGGCCACCACCGTTCGGCTTCGGCAGAATTGTTATTCGACGAAGACCAACATTTGGGCAATCAAAATTTGAACTATTTCATGAGTTTTCTGATTGCGGAAAGCAACGTAAAAATCTACGAATACAATCGCATTATCCGCGATTTAAACGGTTACACCAAAGCAGATTTTCTCGAAAAACTGGCCGAGTATTTCATCATCAAAGACAAAGAACAAGAATTGTGGAAACCCCAAAGCAAATTCGAATTTGGCATGTATCTCGACGGGAATTTTTATGCCTTATTTTACAAGCAAACCAACAGTAGCGAATTGTCATCCCGAGCGCAGTCGAGGGACATTTTAGAGAATTTAGATGCTCAAATTCTATACGATAAAGTGTTGCAACCGCTTTTAGGTATTGAAGATTTGCGAAACGATGAACGCATTGAGTATATTCCCGGAAAACAATCGGTAGCGACCATCAAAGAATTGGTTGACGAAGGCGAGTTTGAAGTTGGGTTTATGCTCTACCCTTCGGATATTTCCGAAATCAAAGCCTTGGCCGATAACCATTTGATCATGCCGCCAAAAAGTACTTATATAGAACCTAAATTCCGCAGCGGATTGATGGTTTATGAACTATGATTTGAAAATGAGTCAATTTTGAAAATTTGAAAATGTCTATAGCACAAAACCTTCTTGATATAAAATCTTCGTTACCGGATAACGTAACCTTGGTCGCGGTTTCCAAAACCAAACCGGTGTCTGATTTGATGGAAGCTTATGAAGCCGGTCAGCGCATATTTGGTGAAAATAAAATCCAGGAAATGACCGAAAAATGGCAACAAATGCCCAAGGATATCGAATGGCATATGATTGGCCATGTACAATCCAACAAGGTGAAATACATGGTACCTTATGTAAAGTTAATTCACGGCGTGGACAGTTTGAAATTACTGAAAGAAATCAACCGTCAAGCCGTTCGCTGGCGAAAAAACATTAATTGTTTGTTGCAAATTCACATCGCCGAGGAAGAAACCAAATTCGGCTTAGATGAAAATGAACTCGATACCTTATTGAACTCCGATGAATTCAAGGAAATGAATAATATCAAAATCGTTGGTTTAATGGGAATGGCAACTTTTACCGATAATCAAGCCCAAATCAAAAGAGAATTCAATCATTTAAAAAAGATATTTGATGCTCTAAAAAACCAACCTACAACTCAAAACTTACAACCAACAACCCTATCCATGGGCATGAGCGGCGATTACCAAATCGCTATAGAATCTGGTAGTACTATGGTTCGCATTGGAAGTAGTATATTTGGAAGCAGATAAAAAGCTAATCACTATTCACTAATTACTATTCACTTATTTGTACGCCATACTCGACATAGAAACCACCGGAGGCCAATTCAACGAAGAAGGCATCACTGAAATTGCCATCTACAAATTTGACGGTCATGAAGTGGTGGATCAGTTTATCAGTTTGGTCAATCCCGAAAAACCGATTCAGCCTTTTGTGGTGAAGTTAACCGGGATTAATAATGCCATGTTGCGCTCGGCTCCGAAGTTTTATGAAATAGCCAAACGCATTATTGAAGTTACCGAAAACTGTATCGTAGTAGCGCACAATGCCTCGTTTGACTACCGCATTTTGCGAACGGAATTCAGTCGCCTAGGCTACGATTTTGTTCGACCAACGCTTTGTACGGTTGAATTGTCGCAGAAACTCATCCCGGGACAACCTTCTTACAGTTTGGGAAAATTGGTTCGCTCGCTCGGGATTCCGGTAACCGATAGACATCGGGCCAGCGGCGATGCCTTAGCCACCGTAAAGTTGTTCAAAATGATTTTGGACAAAGATGTTTCCAAAGAAATTCTAATCGGTTTAATCAAAGCCGAAATCAAAAAAGGGTTATCGCCTAAACTGCTGGATATTGTTGAAAGTATGCCGACACGAACCGGAATCTATTACATCCACAATGAAAAAGGCGATTTGATCTACATTGGCAAAAGCAAGAACATCAAGAAGCGTATCAACCAACATTTTACAGGAACTTCAGGCAAAAGCAAAAAAATCCAACGCGATGTTTTTGCGGTAACCTATGAAGAAACCGGTAGCGAATTGATTGCGTTGCTCAAAGAAAGTGAAGAAATCAAAATCAACAAACCCATTTACAACCGAGCCCAACGCAAAACTATTTTCCAATATGCCTTGTATGCTGAAAAAGATGCCAATGGTTATTTAGCGTTGAGAGTCCAAAAAGCCGACGGGCGTAAAAAGGAAATCACCTCTTTTACTTCTATCCAAGAAGGTAAAAATTTGTTGCATAAAATCACCGCCGAATACCAATTGTGTCAGAAGATTAATGGCTTATACGAAACCAAAAACGGTTGTTTTCAACTCAAAATCAAAGAATGTAAAGGCGCTTGTTTGAACCAAGAACCTACGGAAGAATACAACGAACGCGTGGAGGAATTCATCAGCGAAATGAAGTTTGACAACAACAATATGGTCATTATCGACCGAGGCAGAAGTGTCAACGAACGCAGTGCGGTTCTAATCGAAAATGGAGTTTACAAAGGCTATTGTTTCTTCGATTTGAATTACCAAATCAACAATATTGAAATCCTGAAAAACATCATCATACCGATGCAAAACAACCGCGATACACGAACCATTATTCAAGGCTATTTGCGCCGACATAAGGTCATACGAATTATAAAATTTTAATTTGAAGCCGTTTCCCGCTATTCGTTCCAATCTCTTCGAGGATTTCTCCCGAAGTTTCGGGACTATCGGGGCTAAAATATAGTGCATTGAACTACTTAATTACCATAATAGGACCAACTGCTATAGGAAAAACTTCCTTAAGCATCACTTTGGCCCAACATTTCCGTTGTGATATTCTTTCGTGCGATAGCCGACAATTTTTTAGAGAAATGCGCATTGGAACTGCAGTGCCAACAGCAACCGAGCTACAATCAGCACCACATCATTTCATCCAAAACAAATCCATTTTTGAATCGTATACGGTAGGCGATTTTGAACAAGAAGCCATTGCCAAACTCGATAGCTTATTCGAAAAAAGTAACATCCAAATCATGGTTGGCGGTTCCGGTTTGTATGTAGATGCCGTATTGAAAGGTTTTGATGATTTTCCGGAGATAGATGAAAATGTTCGGAAACAAATTAACGCTGACTTTGAGCAATTTGGAATTACTTATCTACAGCAAGAGTTAAAAAAACATGATCCTGATTATTACCAAAAACTAAGCCTGGAAAATCCGCAAACTTTGCAAAATCCTCAGCGGATGAAACGCTTTGTAGAAGTGAGTATCGGTTCCGGAAAACCGTATTCGAGCTTTATCGGACAAAAGAAAAACTGTCGGAACTTCACTCCTATTGTCATTGGATTAGAAGCCGAACGAGAAGTAATGTATGACCGAATCAACCAACGTGTTGACTTAATGTTACAAGAAGGATTATTGACAGAAGCCGAACAATTATATCCGCACAAAGCATTGAATGCACTACAAACCGTTGGATACCGAGAACTGTTTGAGTATTTTGACGGTATAGTGACTTTAGACCAAGCCGTTGAAAACATTAAAATGAACACACGACGCTTTGCGAAACGCCAGATTACTTGGTTCAAAAGAACAGAAAACGCTAAGTGGTTTGACTATCAAACCGACAGAACAGCCATTATTGAACACATAGAAAGCCAATTCATAATCCATAATTCATAATTGTAAAAATGCCCATTGCACCGAATTTCACTTCTAAACTAACCCAAGACTGGGAAATCAACTTTTTGCAGTGTTATCCGAACGGTTATTTAAAATACACCGATTTGTGTAACATTTTGCAATTAACGGCTGCCTTACATGCCGAATTGGGCGGGATTAGTTTTAGCGATATGCAGGCACATCATCAGGCTTGGGTGTTGAGCCGAATACGTGTAGAAGTAAACCGTTTACCCAAATGGCGTGATGTAGTTACGGTAAAAACTTGGATTCAATCGTTAGAAAACTCGCGGTCGATTCGTTGTTTGGAATTGTATTTAGGTGATGAAAAGTTGGCAGGATGCGAAACGTTTTGGGCTGTTTTTAATACTAAAAGTCGCCGACCGGAAGCTTTGGCCTTACCACACGAGCATTTTGAAAAATATCCGAAAGAGTCGGCCACTGCAGAAAGCTTTTCTAAAATTGACACTACGCTAACGACCGAATTGGTTGTTGAAAAAAAGGTATTGTTATCAGACTTGGATATAGTGAATCACGCCAATAGCATCAAATACTTAGAATGGTGTTTGGATAATGTAGCGCCAAAACTACTGCTGGAGCAACAACTTAAAAGTTTTGAAATTAATTACCTAAAGGAAGTTTCGTTAAACGATGCAGTAGCTATTGGGAAAAACGAATCTGAGGCTACTACTACTTTTACCCTTACCGCCAATGACAAAATTTGTTGTGCGGTACAACTTAACTTTCAATAAACACTACTACCCTAGCCCGGATTGCAGAGGAAATCCTTTTTAATTTGCCTCGGCAATTTAAAAAGATTGGAACGTAAAGCCGGACACTAGCTCCTAAAAAAAATCCCCGTCAAATGACAGGGATGTTAGTTATTTCTTTACCACCAAGCGGAAACCTTCTCCGTGGATGTTTAAAATTTCCACGTTTGGATCGTCTTTTAGGTATTTACGCAATTTGGCGATGTAAACGTCCATACTTCTGGAAGTAAAATAGTTGTCTTCTCTCCAGATTTTGGTTAAAGCCAATTCACGCGGCATCAAATCGTTTTCGTAGATGGCCATCATTTTCAACAAATCGGATTCTTTTGGCGACAATTTGATAGGCTCTTGATCTTCAAATTTCAAGAAACGCAACTTTGAGTTGAGCATGAATTTGCCGATTTGGAATTCAAATTTGGCCGGTTCGTTTTTGTTTTCAGTCGCCTTTCTTTGGATGATGGCTTTGATTTTCATTAATAAAACGTCGGAGTCGAAAGGTTTGTTCAAATAATCATCGGCACCAACTTTGTACCCTTTCATTACATCTTCTTTCATGGACTTGGCGGTCAAGAAAATCAAAGGCACATCTTTGTTTTTTTCTCTGATTTCTTTGGCCAAAGTATAGCCGTCTTTATAAGGCATCATGACGTCTAGAATGCACAAATCATAATTGTCTTTTTTGAATTTTTCAAAACCTTCCATCCCATTTTTGGCCAAGGTGACGTCGAAATCGTTAAGGGTGAGATATTCTCTTAATACGATACCGAAGTTTTGGTCATCTTCTACTAAAAGTATTTTTTTATTTGTTTCCATAGTCTATTTTAATTTATGAGTGGGACTTTAATTATAAATGTGCTTCCTTTTCCTTTTTCACTTTCTACAAATATTTGACAGTTGTGGTCGTCAAGTATTCGTTTAACATAAGCCAGACCTAAGCCGTGGCCTTTAACATTGTGCAAATCACCGGTATGCTCGCGATAGAATTTTTCGAAAATTCTTTTTTGGGCGACTTTTGACATTCCGGCGCCTTGGTCTTTTATTTTAATGATGACAAACTCTTTTACGTTTTCGGTATAGACATCAATAATAGGCGCTAAAGGCGAATATTTGATGGCGTTGTCCAGGATGTTTACTATAACATTGGTAAAGTGAACATCATTGAGCAATACCGTAGTTCTGGTAGCATCGAAATGCGTGGTAATTTTACCTTCACGGTCTTCGATAATCAAGTTAACGTGTTCGATAGCGTCTTCTATAATTCCGTGTATATCGTTGCTGTCTTTGCTAATGTCAAGCTCTTTTTTCTCCAACTTTGAAATGCGCAATACGTTTTCTACTTGAGCGTGCATTCGCTTATTTTCGTCGCGAATCATTTGCAGATAGCGGTGAACTTTTTCTTTGTCTTCAATCACCTTTGGATTCTTGATCGCATCTAACGCTAAGTTAATCGTAGCTATAGGTGTTTTGAACTCGTGCGTCATATTGTTGATGAAATCAGTTTTGATTTCTGAAATCTGACGTTGCTTGATCAATTGACTCAAAGCACTAGAATAAGCAATGATGATGATTAACGTAAAAATGATGGACAACACGCAGATGGCAATCAACTCGGAAAACAAAAACTTTTTCTTTTGCGGAAAAGTGATGAGCAATTGGTACTTATTGTTGCCGTCGTTATCAATAAAGATTGGTATAGAATAAGTTGAAGCTTTATCGTATTTAAAATTTTCCGATTTTACTTTAGTCGCTAATCCGTTACTGTAAACGTTGAACTCAAAAGGTGTTTTTACACCGTATTCTTTTAGCTCTTCTGATAACATCTTCTGCAGCATCTCATTTGAAATTCTTTCTTGTATTGGTCGCATAGCGGCGATATCACGAAAAAACATTTCAAATTGGTAGTTGTTCAACAAATCTAAAGAACCTGTTTTTTCAATTTTCACATCAGGAGAACTGTTTTGCTTGATGGATGAATTATCGACACCATCAGAGTACACCTCAGTTTTCCGATTGGCTGAAAAATTTTTAATTCCCTTTAAACTGTCGAGTTTTTTATCAAAGAACGAAGGTGAGATTCCGTAATCTTCTGAAATTATACTGTTAGAATACACTATAGTTTCGTTAGTTCTGGAGTCTCTTTGAAAATAACCAAATTCCAAAAAATCACTTTTTTCAGGGGCTTTTCCAATACTGTCTTTAACGTGATTGTATTTTTCGTAGAAAGTATAAGCCTCGTATTTCTGAAGTTTATTAGCTACATTACCCAGAACTTGCTTTACATGAAATTTAAATTGTTCTTCGTTGTTTTCAAAAGACTTGTCGAACCAATAAACTTGTACCAAAATGATACCTATCAGGGACAAGCTCATTAAGACTACAAGAATTCGGAAAAACAATTTATTCATTAAACAAATTTAGCATTTTAACATTTAGACAATAAATACATTAACCAAACATTAACAACTTATGTCATTACTGATTTTTTTTCAATGTTTTAAGAATATTATCTACTTGAATTTTAGTGTGTTCGATATTGACATTTTGGATTACATAGTCACTTAGTGCAATTTTCTCATCTTCCTTCCATTGGTTTTGCATTCTGGCAAGCACTTGGTCTTCCGTGACACTGTCTCTTTGCATAACCCTTTGTATTCTAACATTTTCCGGAGCTGTAACGGTAATAATTTTATCACAAAATTGATAACTGCCCGATTCGAATAAAATTGCAGCTTCTTTAATTACAAACGGATGATTGTGGTGTTTTTTAACCCAATTTTCAAAATCTTGTTTAACTTTTGGGTGGATGATGTTGTTGAGTTCTTGCAATTTTTCAGGAGCATTAAAAACCAATTGGGCTAACTTTTGTCGATTGATAACCCCTTTTTCGATAACACTGTCTCCGAAAGTCTTGGCAACTAAAGACAGCACTTCAGGAGTATTCATAACTTTTTTAGCTTCCTCGTCTGCAATATAAACCGGAATGCCTTGCGCCGCTATATACCGAGCCACAGTAGTCTTACCGCTTCCGATGCCGCCGGTTAATCCGATGATTTTTGTCATGATTTCACTTTAAAAAAAAGTTCAGGAAAAGCTTTTTGCGGTTGCTGTTTCAAACATTTGATTTTGATAAATGATTGCAAGAATCCGAGTCCGTAACCCCAAAATTGTTTGGTTACTGCAATCAATGCCAAAAAACCAATTTCAATGCTTTTACTTTGAATAGTTGCAGAAATAAAGAGCAATAAATAGTAAATACTATAACAAGCTATAGGGAAAACAAACCCGAACGGTAACACTGCAATGGAGAAAACAAATCCCAATATAAAGAGTGTAGGAAAGAGAAAAGTTGGTTTTTGGTATTCAGGATACCAACTGTCTAAAATAGGTCGTGCTTTCCCGAATTTGGATACTTGAACAGAAAACTTTTGCCAATCAATTCTGCGCTTGTGATAGACGAAAGCTTTAGGAAACAATCGCGTTTGAAATCCCATTTTCCATAATCGAATGGATAAATCCGGATCTTCACCGGGATGAATATTCCCAAAGCCATTGGAGGCTTCAAACGCCTTTTTAGAAATCCCCATATTGAAACTTCGGGGTTGAAATTTTCCTATTTTTTCAGAGCCACCTCTGATGCCACCGGTTGTTAAAAAAGAGGTCATTGCAAAATTGATTGCTTTTTGAATCTTAGAAAAAGAATCCAATGCAGCATCAGGACCGCCAAAACAATCTGTAAATTCTGTCTCGAGTTCCGCTTCCACTTCCAACAAATAGTTTTGAGGTATAATACAATCCGAATCAAAGATTAGAAAGTAATCGCCTTGGGCTTTCCTCATTCCGAAATTTCTAGAATCACCTGGGCCGCTATTTTCTTTAAAATAGTAAGAAATAGTTAATTTAGAGCGGAAAGACTCGATTATATCTTGGCACGGAATGGATGAACCATCTTCTACCACAACAATTTCATAAGGTTTAGTGTAATTAGACGCTAAGAGACTATCCAGCAACTCCTTTATCTCCTCGGGACGATTGTAAACCGGTATAATGATTGAAAAAAACATCTGGTAATTTTTAACAAAGATAGGATATTATAAAAAAGAAAGACCACCTAAATTTAGGTGGCCTTTCAATATTTAATTTTATAGAAAAACTATTCTTTGATTACTCTGATAGTTTTTGATTGGTTGTTAGCTGTTGCTACTTTTACCAAATAAACACCATTAGGCAATTGAGACATATCTACTTGACCCAAAGTTGCATCCAAGTTGTTGCTACTAACTTTTTGTCCTACCATATTGAATACTTCAACTGAAGTAATTTCTTGGTTGTAAGAAAGATTCAAAACATTCTTAACCGGGTTTGGATAATAAGTAAAGTTGGCATTATCAAATGAACCATTGCTCAAAGAAGCATCGTAAGCAGAGATACCGAAACCACCAGTATTGTCATTGTTGTATTCGTAAACTCTGATGTATAAGGTTGCACCTGGAGTTAAATTAGTTAAACTTTTGAAAGAGTAACCTCCTGTTGAAGCTCCATCATCATCACAATCAACTTGAGTTAACACGGCACAATCACCGGAGTAGATAGTGATTACAGTATCTAAACCTGTAGCTCCAGTTGTTGAATCTCCGGTTTCAATTGTTAAACTTCCACTGGCAGGAACTACAACGCTATACCAAACATCACCTCCATCAAATCCGAAACAAGTTGCTGGTGCAGCTTGTGTTGAATCAGTAGCTCCTATGGTTGTACCATTTGTTAATTGAGCTGAATAAGTACCTCCAACAGTTAAAGCTGTAGCTGAACTACACTCGTCATTAGCAGGAGCCGGTGGAGGAGTTACTGTCAAAATACCATTTACGAAAGTTGTGCCATCCCAGAAGTTACCATTGTTTGGAGAACTTTGGTTAATACCACCGTATACATAAGCACCGTTGTTTAAGTTAAAACGAGTAGCATAGTAGTAAGTACCCGGTGCTAAAGTAGCACCAATATTGGCTTCGTATTCGTCATTATTTCCAATTGAATTGGCGTTGTGAGTAGCCGCAACCCAAGTAGTCCAAGTATTTGGATTGGTGTTAGTAGTACTATAACCTACCCATGCATTAATTCCAGGAGCTTGACCGTCGATATTTGGAGCAACATCTGTTAATCCGCCTTCGTAAACTTGACCGTAAACAGTAACAGTACCTCCTTGAGTAATAGTGGCTGTAGGTGGCCATTGTAAACTAACATAATCAGGAGAATCTGTAGAAGGAACACCACAAATTAAAATTCTAGTTCTGTTATCAGTGTTATCAGTACAATCTGTATCAGCGTGAGTGTAAAAACGTACTTGACCGGTAAGAGTTGAAACCCAAGTAACAGGAGTTGTTCCGAAAGCAGCAGCAGTAGCACCACCGTCAGCACTAATAGTAATCAAATCAGTTGCGAATGAACTTTTGAATGTATAAGTTTCACCTGAAACAACATTTACCAAAGAATATTCACCAGCATAACCGGCTGTAGTAATTGTATTCTCTGTAAGACCATCACAAGTTCCAGGAGTATAACCAGCCGTACCACCCGGCCATTGACCGTTTGGTGAAGTTAAACAATAACCAGGAGGAGCAATTGTTGTAAAGCTTGATTCAGCACAACCTACTGCTGAACCACCGGCATTTTTAGGAACTACTTTCCAATAGAAAGTTGTGTTATATCCTGTGATATTAATAGGTGTTGAAGTAGTCGTGAAATTACCAACTAAAATAGTAGCATTACCTGCTGTTAAACCATAATATAAATCATAAGAGGTTGCAGGGTCACCGGTTGTTGGAGCATCCCAAGAGAAAGTTACAGTTCCCGGTGAAACAGTTGTTGAGCCATTAACAGGCACTAAATTACTAGCACAACCAGGAGCAATAGTAGTATTGAAGGTAAAAGGTCCTGCCCAAGTACTAAAGCTAGTTCCGCTTGAACATTCATCTCTTACATAAAACTCATAAGCAGTCATTGGAGACAAAGCAGTTGCAGCATAAGTATTTCCAGAAACGTTTACACCTGTATCATTAGCGGTTGCAGGAACTCCGGTTCCAGCAGGTTGAATTTTTACTTCTGCATTAGCAGCACCGCCTGAAGTCCAAGATAAATCAGCTGTAGTTGAAGAAGTAACAGTTGCAACACCAGCAGTAGGAACAGCACAAGCAGGCAAAGAAACACTTAGAGTATAATCTTCTGCTTGACCGTAACCGGCTCCTGTTTGGCAAGCCGTACCGAAAGCATTAAAACGCTTCACTACGCGCATTCTTTTAGAACCTGCAGATGCATTCGCAGGTACAGTAATACTGCCTACTAATTCGATAGCGTCTTCTCCGGTAGAGTTAACAATATTTCCAATATCGTAAGATTCTCCAGCATCATCAAAATCATTGTCAGCATTCCAATCTACAAACACTCTCAACCTTGTGGTAAAATTTCCATCCGTATTTCCTTTGAGTGTAATTGGATAAGTGCTTCCTGCTAACACATTACCGGTTAGCGCAGTGTAATCTTCATGAGCAATAATGGTAGTGCCGTCATTTTGACCCACTGTTGCAGAACTGGTATTGTTAATACCTGCAAAATTGACCAAAGTAATTGGCTCCACATTGCTCGTGAAAGTCATCGGTCCGCAATAGGGCGCAGGAAATTGCCCAAAAGCAGCAAAACTGATAAAAGACATCAGCAATAGAGTAATTTTTTTCATTTGTTAAAGATTAAAGTTAATTGCTATAAAGATATAAAAAATAAAAAAACCCACAAATTTTTGTGAGTTTAATTAAATTAAAAACATGAAATGATTTTAACTATTGATAATACTTGGGATCAAAGTCATCTCATTTGCTTCTGTATTGTAATCAACACCTTCAAATCCGAAACCAAACAAATTCAAAAAGTCTTGTTTATAACCTGCTAAATCTCCAATTTCAGGAAGATTTTCCGTAGTAGCTGTAGCCCATAAAGCCTTAACTTTCTCTTGTATATCTTCTCGCATTTCCCAATCATCAATGCGAATTCTGCCTTGTTCATCAGTTGGCACATCTTTACCAGCGTACAATCTTTCTGAAAATAAACGTTGAATTTGTTCAATACAACCTTCATGTACGCCATCCGCTTTCATGATTTTGTAAAGCAATGAAATGTAAAGCGGAATAACCGGAATAGCCGAACTGGCTTGGGTTACTAATGCCTTGTTAACCGAAACATAAGCTTTACCGTTAATCGATTTTAAACTATCGGTTATTTCAAAAGCTGAGGCTTCCAAATGATCTTTGGCTCTTCCTATAGTTCCTTTTCTGTAAACCGCTTCGGTAACTTCAGGACCAATGTAAGAGTAAGCGATTGTGGAAACTCCTTCGGCCAACACTCCGGCTTTTTGCAAAGCTTCCATCCACATAGCCCAATCTTCTCCACCCATAACGACTACTGTATTGTCAATATCCTCTTGATTAGCAGGTTCAATCGAAACTTGAGTTACATTACCGGTATGAAAATCAACCGTTTTGTTGGTAAAAGTACCGCCTATGGGTTTCAATACAGAACGATGTAAAACGCCAGTAATCGGGTGCATGCGTACGGGTGATGCTAGACTGTAAATCACCATGTCTACCTGACCCAAATCGGCTTTTATTAAATCGATTGTTTTTTGTTTGATTTCATTAGAAAAAGCATCGCCATTGATACTTTTTGCGTAAAGTCCGGCTTTGTGAGCTTCTGTTTCAAAAGCGGCTGTGTTGTACCAACCCGGAGTTGCTGTTTTACCTTCTGCCGGCTCTTTTTCAAAGAAAACGCCAATAGTAGCGGCACCTGAGCCAAAAGCACTGGTGATACGAGAAGCCAATCCGAAACCGGTTGAAGCTCCAATGACCAAAACTTTTTTTGCGCCATCAATGGCACCTTTTGATTGCACATATTGGATTTGATTTTTAACGCTTTGAGCACATCCATCGGGATGAGCTGTCAAACAAATAAAGCCGCGCATTCTTGGTTCTATAATCATATGCTGTAGTAATTAAGTTCTTGTATTAAATTAAAAGTGGCACAAAAGTAACAAATTTAAACGGTTAGTTTAGTAAAGCTTTGGCATGATTCAATGCCGAATCACTGATGTCTTTACCGGAAAGCATTTCTGCAATTTCATATATGCGTTCCTCTGCAGACAACAGTTTCAACTCTGAAACCGTACTTTCGCCCGAAACGGTTTTGTAAACTTTGTAATGGGAAATTCCTTTGGCGGCAATTTGTGGCAAATGGGTAATCGCAAAAACTTGCATGGTTTTACTCATTTGTTGCATAATTTCACCCATTTTATTGGCAATTTCACCTGATACACCGGTGTCTATTTCATCGAAAATGATGGTTGGCAATTTTGAATATTGTGTTAAAACCGACTTCACTGCCAACATGATTCTGGACATTTCACCTCCGGAAGCCACTTTTTTCAACACTCCGAAATCAGTGCCTTTGTTGGCCGAAAATAAAAACAATAAATCGTCTTTACCGTTATTACGGTAGCTGCCGGAAGCAGAAATCTCTATTTTAAATTGGACATTAGGCATGCCCAATTGGGCTAAAATTTGAACCAATTGATGGGTCAAACCCGGAATAGCTTCTCTCCTACTTGAGGAAATTTGGACAGAAATCACATCCAATTCCGCTTCGATATCCTCAATAGTTTTTTGCAAAGCAATCATTTCTTCCTCCAAATTAACCACAGAAACTACTTTAGATTCCAGTTCATTTTGGATAGCAATTAATTCCTCTACTGTTAGGACTTGGTGTTTCTTTTGTAAAGTATAAATGAGCTGTAACTTTTGGTTGACGAGCTCTAACTTTTCGGGATCACTAAAAACGGAATCGGATTCTTTTACCAACTCGGCGACTATATCATCCAACTCTATAACAACCGATTGCGTTCTTTCGGACAAGGCTTGGTATTCGGCAGAAAAACCACTGTTTTTTTGAAGTACGGCTCTAAATTCTTTTAAGTTTTTCAACAATCCGAATTGCTCATCATTAGCCAAAGCCAATAACATGGAAAGGTTGTCTTTGATCAATTCGACATTGTTTAAAGCCTCATAACTTTTCTCCAACCCTTCTAATTCTCCTGCTTTCAGATTGGCTGCTTGCAATTCATTAAAAAGAAACTCATTATAATCTTTCTCTTTCAAGATGCTTGACAAGGACGATTGTTTTGACTCTAAATCAGACTTAGCCGTGCGGTATTGCTTCAGTTTAGTAACATAAGATGCAATAAGTTCTTGGTTGGAAGCAATGGCATCTATAATCTTAAACTGATAAGCTTCGTCAGCCAACTCTAAGGTTTGGTGTTGGGAATGCACATCGATTAAAAACTGACTCAAATCTTGTAATTGCTGCAGATTAACCGGACTATCATTGACAAATGCCCTTGATTTTCCCGAAGGCAAAATTTCTCTTCTGATGATGGTTTCCTGCTCATAATCCAAATCATTTTCAACAAAAAACCATTGCAAATTGTAGGCGCCAATCTCAAAATTGGCTTCCACTATGCACTTTTCCTCTTTATTTTTCAAGGAAGACAAATCGGCTCTTTTTCCTAAAACCAAACCCAAAGCACCCAAAAGTATTGACTTTCCGGCTCCGGTTTCTCCTGTAATAATTGAAAAACCCTTGGAAAAATCGATATTCAATTTTTCAATTAAAGCGAAATTTTCAATCGACAGTGACGTAATCATAATAGCGGAATGAGGATAAGGTATGGCAACAAAAAATTACAACTTAATTGTAGCCCATTTGGCTGAATTAAGTGGTGAAATTCGGTTCAAAGTATCGATGGCATCCGATACCGGCACTTTTGGTCCGCCGGAAAGTATGGATACAATTTCATCCACTTTAGCATCAAAAAAAACGCGAGTCAAGAAAGCATTCGGACGCACACTGTAAATAGAGCTTAGCGTATTGATGGAGGTAATAATTGCTTCTTTGGCGACCTTGTTATCCTTAGTCATAGTGTCTAACCCGTTTCTGTGGTATTGGTACATCGATTCTCTGAACGCATCAAAAGTTCCGGACAACAAATCACTGATTAAAAAGTAACGGTTTTGGTTACCGTCGGCCTGAGACCAACCTTTGTATCCACTTTGTTGGGCTACCGACAATACTTGTTGGGCTGTATCAAAACATGATCTTCCGCCATTCAAAGCGTAGGTATCGGCATCAAAACCCAAAATCATGTAGCTGTAAAAAGCCAAAACGGAAACCAAATTCGAGTCGAAACTGGCCGGATTAAAAATTAAATTCTCAAACTCTATATAGCGAAAATTAAAGTCTTTATCGTTGTAATTAAAAACCGGTGACGCATAGGAAGAATTAAAAATCGGACGCGAAGATTCGATTTGCAAAGTAGCGTTGAACTGATTAGAGTCGTAGCTGTTCACCGTAATTACCATTGAACAGTTGATTTTTTCGTGTTGCTTGTATTCTTCTCCGGTCCAATCGGTTTTATTGACAAACTCGCTGACAGACTTTTCCAAATTCTTAAAAATCTGGGTATTGGCATTGGTTACTTTATCGGAAATAACTTGAACAGTGCAATTCAGTTGTTGCGCTTGGGTTAAACCGATAAAAAACAAAAAAAGAAAACTAGCTATTTTTTTCATAATGCGATATTACTTTGTTGATGATGTCGGTCGCTACAGCTTCTTTCGACTTCAAAGGCATGGCTTCAATATCGAAATTATTATCGATAAATGTCACCTTATTGGTTGCTGTAGCAAAACCGGCGCCTTTATCCTGCAGCGAATTTAAAACAATCAAATCTAAGTTTTTTTTCTGAATTTTCAACTTAGCGTTTTCAATTTCATTTTCAGTTTCCAAAGCAAATCCGATTAAAAACTGGTTTTCTTTACTTTGTCCAAGCGAGGCTAAAATATCTTTCGTCTTTTCGAGTTCTAAAGTAAGTGTATTTTCGCTTTTTTTAATCTTTTGATCGGCCGCAAATTTAGGTTTGTAATCGGCTACAGCAGCAGCACAGATGGCTACATCAACTTCAGGATAATATTGATGACAAGCCGCATACATTTCGGCAGCCGAAGTCACTCGAACCAAAGCAATATTTTTGCTCTGAACTTGTAAAGTTGTTGGACCGGAAATCAAGGTTACGGTTGCACCGAGTTGTGCGGCACATTCTGCAATATCAAAGCCCATTTTACCGGTAGAATGATTGCCTATAAACCGAACGGGATCGATAGCTTCATAAGTTGGACCGGCTGTGATTAGAAACTGCTTTCCTCTCAAAGGCAATTGGTTTTCCAAATCGCGTTGAATAAAAGCTACTATATTTTCCGGTTCCGCCATACGACCTTCTCCGGATAAACCACTGGCCAATTCACCACTTTCTGCCGGAATAATAGTATTGCCGAATTGCTTCAGGGTTTGAAAACTGGCTAATGTTGACGGATGTTTGTACATGTCTAAATCCATGGCCGGAGCAAAGTAAACCGGACATTTGGCAGACAAATATGTAGCAATTAAAAGATTGTCGCAGTTCCCATTAACCATTTTAGACAAGGTGTTGGCGGTTGCAGGAGCAATCAGCATTAAATCGGCCCAAAGTGCTAACTCAACATGATTGTTCCATTTCGCGTCCTCATCTTCTTCGTTGTAAAAAGTAGAATGAACCGGATTTTTGGAAAGTGTGGATAAGGTTAGCGGTGTAACAAAATCCTTAGAAGCCGGTGTCATGACCACTTGGACATCGGCACCGGCTTTTATAAATAATCTGACTAATGTCGCCGTTTTATAAGCAGCAATTCCTCCGGAGACACCGAGTAGTATTTTTTTACCGCTTAAAACAGACATAGGAATTAGTCTTTTGTAGTATCTCTGTAATAAATTTTGTCATCTAACCATTCTTGAACGGCCAATGCATGAGGTTTTGGTAATTTCTCGTAAAATTTAGATACTTCGATTTGTTCTTTGTTTTCGAAGATTTCTTCTAAACTATCGTTGTAAGTAGCAAACTCTTCTAATTTTTCAGTCAATTCTTTTTTGATTTCAGAATTGATTTGATTTGCTCTTTTAGCCATTATTGTAATTGCCTCATAAACATTACCGGTGCGCTCTTCAATTACCGTTTTGTTGTAGGTAATTGTGTTTACCGGTGCATTCGTCTTTTTTAAATCCATGACTTATTATTTAGAAAATTGTTTTAAATCGTTTTCAATACGAGCCAACATTTCGTCAGCTTTAGTTTTGTATTCGGTATCCGGTTTGAACTTAATTAAACTTTGATAAGCAGCTATAGCGGCGTTTAATCGTTCTTCCATTTTAGTAGAAACACTATTGATGGCTAAGTTGTAAGCCGAATCAAATTTGTAAAATAATGCTTTTTCTTTGTAAGGCGTTCCGGGATAATTAATGATAAAATTATCAAAAGCTACCATAGCCGCTTTATAATCCGATATAGTATTGTACTGTTTGGCATTTTCAAAAGCCTTTTTTTCCAATTTTTCTCTAAGGACTTTAACCAAGCTATTGGCTTCTGCCAGATAGGTTGAATTAGGATAAACATCAATAAAGTTTTGTAACTTATCAATGGCTTTGTAAGTATCAACCTGATCTAAACTGTACACCGGAGATAGTTTTGAAAAGCATTTAGCACCTAAAAACAAAGCTTCTTCAACCTTTTCACTTTTTGGATAGCCGGCAGAAAAACTTTCAAATTGGTAACCGGCCAGATAAAATTGATTGGTTTTGTAAAGCGATTGTGAGTACATATAAAATAGGCGTTCCGCTTGAGGTTTCCCTTTATAACTAGGCGCTATTTGTTCAAACAATCGAATGGCCTTGTTGTGTTTATTGGCTTCGTACATCTTGGTTGCCATGGTAAACTTTACCGCGATGTCCTCGGATTTCAATGCCTTTTGGTATTCACTACAAGAAGCAAAGAAAACAACAATGGCTATAAGGGCTAAAAATTTCTTCATTAGTATGTAAAAGATTACTGATATTTAAGTCATTTCCGACTTTAAACCAGTCCCAGAAATAGGGGACAAATTTAGTTATTAATTGTTTACGAAAAAATATTTTTTTTGGGTGAGCAAAAACTACATACTCGAGATTTTGTTGGTAAAATCTTTGAGTCGGATGGCTAAATTTTCATCCACATTAACCAAAGGCAAACGAACTGTGTTTTCTGCTAAACCTAAGGTTTTGAAAACTTCTTTTATACCGGCCGGATTACCTTGTTCAAAAATCATATCGATAGAATCCGCTAAAAGGTAATGAAGTTGGTAAGCTTCGTCTACTTTTCTGTTCAATCCTAAGTGAACCATCTCTGAAAATTGTTTCGGAAAACCTTCTCCGATAACCGAAATTACTCCGGCACCACCGGCTAACACCATTGGTAATGTTATCATATCATCCCCTGAAATCACCAGGAAACCTTTAGGAGCGTTTTGGATTAACTTCATGGCTTGTACTATATCGCCTGCAGCTTCTTTGATGGCCACAATGTTTTTAAAATCTTGGGCCAAACGTATTACTGTTGAAGGTAACATGTTACTTGCTGTACGACCTGGAACATTATAAAGAATTACAGGAACAGGTGAAGCTTCAGCCACTGCTTTAAAATGCTGGTAAATCCCTTCTTGCGTTGGTTTGTTATAATAAGGCGACACGGAGAGTACAGCAGTGAAATCACTAAAATCTCTTGATTGCAACTCGGCCACGACTTCTTGCGTGTTATTTCCGCCCACTCCTAATACCAAAGGCAATCTTCCTTTATTAGCTTCGACTACGGTTTTGATTACCAATTCTTTTTCTTCTTTAGACAAAGTAGCGCTTTCTGCTGTAGTGCCTAAAACCACTAGATAATCTATGCCATTGTCAATTTGAAAATTCACGATCTTTCTTAAGGCTTCAACGTCTACAGAAAAATCTTTTTTAAAAGGGGTAACTAACGCAACTCCGGTACCAATTAATGATTGCATTTTAAATTTTGTTTAGAATTCTTAAATATTTGAACATTTCTTCAGCAAAGACTTTATAATTCTCTGCATTTGTATTGATCATGAAATGATTAAGCCTTTTATCGATGGAAGCAAAACCAACTTTAAAAATAGCTTTTGATAGGTTGGACACCAACAGCAGTGCTACCTTTTCAGTATCGTAATAGTTGATTAACAAATCAAACGGTTCAGCTATAAAATCCTCAACTTCTTTCTTATCAACTGTCCCGTGCCAACTCAAATCTTTGTAGCTGAAAGTAGGATAATCGAACGATTCGTTTTTTTTGATTTTATCTTTAAAAACCAATACTTTAACCGCGTTTTCAGCAATGCCGTTTTGGATTAGCTCCTGAACTAAAGCTTCTCGCTCTTTAAAATACGATTCGTCAAAGATAATTCCAACCGTTTTTATTTTACCCTCTGAGGTCAAATGCTTTACATTTGATAACCTTTTTTTAACTATTTTTTTTGTTGAAAAATCCTTTAAGTAATTTAAAAACATACTACTTTTACTTGAATTGCAATATTACTAAAAATAAGAGCCAAAAGCGATGGTAAATCTAAAAAACTATAACGTTGTAACGAAACTTTTTGTTTTATTATTAACATTTGCCGCATTTACATCTTGTGCTGAAAAAAAATTCTACGTCACCCGAATTGAAGGCAAAGAAATCGGAATTACCCAACCTGCTGAAACAGCGAATGCTACTGCCGGACAATCGGCTCAGCAAATTGAAAATTTCATCAAACCTTACCGTGACAACATTGATAAAGATTTAAGTATGGTTTTGGCCAATGCTCCGGAAACCATTGATAAATCAGGAGAATGGCAAACCCCTATGGGTAATTTTTTATCAGACATTACCTTTGAAAAATCCAACATTGTTTTTAAGCAAAGAGAACACAAATCGATTGATATTTGTTTGCTCAATCACGGTGGTATTCGTACCATTATTTCCAAAGGTGATGTCACTGCTCGCAATGCTTACGAGATTATGCCGTTCGAAAACTCTGCTATAGTGGTAGGCTTGAAAGGCGAAGAGATTTTGGAGATGGCAAAATACATTATATCCGAGAAAAAACCACATCCGTTAAAAGGATTGACTTTTACTATCGGCAAAGACAACCAACCTAAAGACATTTTGGTTAATGGACAACCTTTAGAAAATGCCAAAATCTATTATGTAGTGACTTCAGACTATTTAGTGAACGGCGGTGACAACATGATTTTCTTTAAAAAAGCGACCGAGCGTTACGACCTAGAATATAAGCTTCGCAATATTATTATTGACTATTTCAAAGCCAATAAAGTAATCAAAGCCGAGAAAGACCAACGAATCAGCAAAGAATTGTAAAATGAAAAGAAGAGATTTTATACAAAAAACGGCTGCTACATCAGCATTGTTAGGATTGGGAGGATTCTCATTGAGCAGTTTCAAATCAGTAAACACCAAACATTTGACGGTTTTGCATACCAACGATGTGCACAGTTATATAGACCCTTTTCCGGCGAATCATCCCAAAAATCCTAATATGGGCGGCGTGGCCAGAAGAGCGGCTTTGATTGAAAGTATCCGAAAAGAAAATCCAAACGTTTTGCTGTTGGATGCCGGAGATATTTTTCAGGGAACGCCTTATTTTAATTATTACGGCGGCGAATTGGAATTCAAGTTGATGAGTATGATGCAATACGATTTAGCCACCATCGGCAACCATGATTTTGACAACGGTATTGAAGGTTTGTACGCGCAATTACCGCATGCGTCATTCGAATTTGTGTCGGCCAATTATGATTTCAAAAATACGGTCATGAACGGCCACGTAAAACCTTATAAAATCATCAACAAAGACGGCATTAAAGTCGGCGTTTTTGGTTTAGGCGTTGGCTTAGACGGTTTGGTAGACAAGAAAAACTATAAAGAGACCATTTATTTAGATCCAGTGGGAGTTGCTCAAGACATGGCCCGACTTTTAAAACAAGAAAAAAAATGCGATTTGGTGATTTGTTTGTCGCATCTGGGTTATAAATACAAAGACGAACCGGACAAAATTTGCGATACTAAATTAGCCACATTAACCAAAGATATCGATTTAATCATTGGCGGTCATACACATACATTTTTAGACAAACCAACTGTTTTGAAAAATAGTGTTGGTCAAGATGTATTGGTAAATCAAGTTGGATGCTACGGGATTAATTTGGGCCGAATTGATTTTTACTTTGATGATGATACCGCTGTAATTTCCAATGGAAAATCAATTGTAGTTTGATTGCTCGGCCACTACCACATATTTGTACAAGGAGAAAAAAGCCAACACATTAAAAGTCATGGCTAATGGTCGGAAAATATTCGTAAACTCGTTAATCAACAAGTATTTTTCGATAAAGACTGTGAATTGTAACATCACAAAAAGCAAAACCGCAATCAACAATACCGAATTTTGTTTATTGTCGTTCATCACATAACTGGACAAAGCCAAACCCGAGAATACGGAAATCAAAATGTTTTGGGTTAACAACAATAGATAACTTCTTTGCGGAATTTCGGCGGTCTCCATAAACAGATAAAAAAAGACCAACAGAAAGGGCAATGTTGCTATACAAAAAGGAATATAATCTTTGATTTTTTGCAAACGCAACACCATTGATACCACCAAAACTCGGTGAATGGTAAAGACTACTAAAGCGTATTGCAAATATTCGGTGGATTTTGGAATAAACAGTATATTGGTTAGCATGGAAGAAAGCAAGACTAACACGAATAGTTTGTTTTTGTACTCAGATTCGATAGTATATATTACGATTAATAAGAGTGGAATCAGTGGTTTTAAACTAATAATAAGTAATTTATTCTGTAGATACTCTGAAACAACTTCAAGTATGCCTACAGCAAAGAAGCCAATCGTCAAGTATTGTACTATTTTTCCTTTTTGAAGCATAGAGACTTTATCACTTTAGATTAAACAACTTCATTTAACTTATTAACAATAAGATAGCGGTTTCGTTGCTTTTCTGTATAGAGAATATATTGCGTTAGTAAAAACTGAGCCCAAACAAAAAATGCCATGGCTATAGCTTGCAAAAAATTAGCCTCTTCATAATAAAAACGCAGTATAAAAACGAATTGATTGATAGCAAATAACAAGGTACTGACAAAGAGAATTCTATTCGCTTTATTGGAAGTCAACACATAATTTACCAGACTCAAACCTCCCAGAAAAATAGTAAAAACCCCTTGAATCAGGAAGAGATATAAACTATCACCAATGGTACTAAACGTGAAAATAGCAACAGATGCATAAATAAAAACAAATGGGATACTGCCCAAAAACAATGGCAGTAAATCAGGCATCTTTACTTTTTTCAACACTATAATGATGACCAATATTCTGTAAACTAAAAAACAAGCTACTCCGAAAAGAATGTAATTCCAAGTATTATCAATAAAAAGCAAATTGGCTATCCAACAAAAAAAGAAGGCTATCAAAAAATAGGGATTGATTTTATTTGAACGTCTAATGTAATACCCGATCAGCAGCGGTAAAATAAGTGGTTTTGTTAGCCAAACCAGCACCTTATCTTCATTGAATTCAGCCGTGATTTCTATGAAAGAAACAATAAAAAAAGTAGTCAATATTATACTGGCAATTTTATTACTACTCCATCGCTTCAAATACTCGTTACTACCCATCTGTTTATTTAAGTGGTTGCTTTTTAGAGAAATAAAATTAAACTAATATTTCACAACTCAATAATTTATTGTTAAAATTTTTAACAATATTACAAACAAGTAAGAAATATTAGTCTGAAATCATGGCTAAAAAATCAATTTCCGTAATGATAGAAATTTTTAATTGGTTGGCTTTTTTCAATTTTGCCGGCCCCATATTATCACCGGCTACTACATAATCCGTTTTGGCTGAAATGGAACTGCCTACTTTGCCACCGTTGTCTTCAATAGCCTTCTTCAAATCATCGCGAGAGAATTTTTCAAAAACTCCGGACACTACAAAGGTCTTTCCGGCTAATTTGTTGGTAGCGTTTGGATTATGCACTTCAACCAATTCCATTTGAACGTCGTATTGTTTTAAGCGCTCAATGATTCGGACGTTTTCTGGATTATCAAAAAATTCGATAACACTTTGGGCAATCTTCTCTCCTATTTCATCCACCAAAATCAAATCCATCAGGGAGGCATTACGAATCGCGTCAATCGATTTGTAATGTTTAGCTAACTTCTTCGCCACCGTTTCACCCACATAGCGAATTCCGATAGCATACAACACTCTTTCAAATGGAACCTCTTTTGATTTTTGGACACCGTTGACTAAATTCTCAGCCGATTTCTGAGCCATTCGTTCCAAGGGTAGAATTTGGTCAACTGTTAACTCGTACAAGTCAGCATAATCTTTTACCAAACCATTGTTATAAAGCAAAGCAACCGTTTCTCCACCCAATCCTTCAATATCCATCGCTTTTCGGGTGATAAAATGTTGAATTCTACCAATAATTTGTGGCGGACAGCCATAAAAATTCGGACAATAATGATTCGCTTCGCCTTCGTTGCGCACCAATTCGGCTTGGCATTCCGGACAATGCGTAATGTATAGTGTTGGCAAGGCTTCCTCATTTCGTTTAGCCAAATCAACACCGATTATTTTCGGAATAATCTCTCCTCCTTTTTCTACAAAAACAGTATCTCCTATTCGGATGTCTAACTTTTCTATTTGATCGGCATTGTGTAACGAAGCTCTTTTTACTATAGTTCCGGCCAATTGTACCGGCTCTAAATTGGCTACCGGCGTAATCGAACCGGTTCGACCGACTTGATAGGAAATCGAATTAAGCCGGGTAGAAACTTGTTCGGCTTTGAATTTATAAGCGATAGCCCAACGCGGCGATTTGGCTGTATAACCTAATTCATCTTGGTGTTGGAAACTATTGACTTTAATTACCACACCATCGGTTTCATACGGAAGCTTGTGGCGATGTTCGTCCCAATAGTTAATATAGTCGAAAACTTCATTTAATGAATTGGCTAACTTGGCTTCTTTCGGGACTTTAAATCCCCAATTTCTGGCCGATTCCAAACCTTCAAATTGGGTTTTGATATTGAGATTATTGCCCACTATAAAGTACAACAAACATTCCAAAGGTCGTTTAGCAACCTCGCTACTGTCTTGTAATTTCAAACTTCCCGATGCCGTGTTTCTTGGGTTCGAATATGGTGTTTCACCTATTTCGATAAGCTCTTGATTCATCTTTTCAAAACCTTCAAACGGCAAGACAATCTCGCCCCGAATGTCAAATCGCTCCGGAAAATTCCCTTTCAATTGCAACGGAATTGACTTGATGGTTTTGATATTATTGGTCACATCATCACCTTGAAAACCATCACCACGTGTGACCGCGCGTTTGAGTTTGCCGTTTTCATACGTTATGGAAATGGAAGCGCCATCGTATTTGAGTTCGCAAGTATATTGCAACGGTACGTTACCCAATACTTTTTGGATGCGATTTTCCCAATCAATTACATCTTCTTTGGAATAGGAATTGTCCAACGAATACATGCGATAATCGTGTACAACCGTTTGGAAATTTTTGGTAATGGTTCCGCCAACACGTTGCGTGGGCGAATTGTCGTCAAAGAATTCAGGATGCCGGCTTTCTAATTCTTGAAGCTGCTTGAGTTTTTGATCGAATTCAAAATCGGATATGGTAGGATTGTCCAACACATAATAGTTGTAATTGTGTTGGTTGAGTTCGTCGCGTAAGTCTTGTATTATTTTGTGAACATCCATAAAAAAATTGGCTAAACTAGTGGCAAATAATGCGCACTAAAATAGCCAATATTTTGGAAAAACAGTAGGGTTTACGACTGAATTATCCCATTGATTTGCAAATACAATTGTCCGTCACTCAAGATAGCGCCTTGGGTGATTAAATCGAATATGGCAATATTGCGCTCCTGTTCGTATTCTTTTTTGCCGAGATGAATTTCTACTGCATCGGTAAATAGGTTGTCGCTTAGCCATTGTAATCCTTCTTTTTGCATGAAATCAACTTCCGGTTCTAAGGATTTTAGGACTATCGATTGAATTAGTGTTTCCTGGCAATGAAAAAGGAAAATGTGGTTTTTAGAAAAATGCTCTAAATACTGCGCGTTGGCAAGTACGCCTTCCCAAATCAAATCGGAAAACACGTCTAATTCTTGTTCGGCTACTTCGGGATTTTTGGTTTTAATCGAATCCCATTCGGCTTTGTCTATAGATTGCGTCGCCAAAAAGTTGCTAAATTCTTGGTGTAAGGCTTCGAATTGTTCTTTGGTGAGTCTTTTGTACTTCATTTTTTTTGAGTTGCTGAGTGACTGAGTCGCTGAGTTACTGAGGTTTTGTTTTATTGCTATAGCCTAGCCCCGATTATCTCACAATATTCTTATTTTTTATCTGAGTTCGATGAACACTTCGTGTTTGCAGTGGAAATCCTTTTTATTTTTTTAAAAATAAAAAGATTGCAACGTATAGCGGGAAAAAGCTTCACACGAGCGAAGCGAACTGACGAAGTAAAAAAAAATCCCGACTTACATCGGGACTTTTCATACTGTATATCGAAATATTATTTCTCAGCTACAATTTCGTATGGCAATTCGATAACCACTTCTCTGTGTAATCTTACACTAGCAGCGTATTTACCGGTACGTTTTACCACACCTGAAGTGATGAATTTTCTATCGATTGGTTGACCGGCAGCTTCTAAAGCAGCAGCAATGTCAATGTTAGTGATAGAACCGAAAAGTTTTTCGCCACCGGCTTTAGCAGAAATTTTAATTTCTAATGCTTTTAAAGCTTCCGCTAATTTTTTAGCATCATCAACAATTTTAGCTTCTTTGAAAGCTCTTTGTTTTAAGTTTTCAGCTAAAACTTTTTTAGCAGACGGTGTTGCTAAAACAGCAAAACCTTGCGGGATTAGGTAGTTACGACCGTAACCGTTTTTTACAGTTACTACATCGTCTTTAAAACCTAAATTTTGAACATCTTGTTTTAAGATCAATTCCATGTTGTTGTCCTTTATTAGAGAAGTTAGTCTCGTTGCAACACAACGAGACAACAACTATTGTTTAAATATTATTTTAATAAATCGGCCACGTATGGCATTAAAGCTAAGTGACGAGCTCTTTTAACAGCTACAGACACTTTTCTTTGGTATTTTAATGAAGTTCCTGTTAAACGACGTGGTAAAATTTTACCTTGCTCATTAACGAATTTCAATAAGAAATCAGGATCTTTATAGTCTACGTATTTGATTCCTGATTTTTTGAAACGACAATACTTTTTAGTTTTGTTGGTTTCAATATTTAAAGGCGTTAAATATCTGATATCTCCGTCTTTTTTTCCTTTTGCAGATTGTTCGATTGTTGACATACTACTTACGCTTTTACTTTTAATTTTTCTCTTCTTCTTTCAGCCCAAGCTACTGCGTGTTTATCTAAACTAACAGTTAAGAAACGCATCACTCTTTCGTCGCGTCTGAATTCAGTTTCGAAAGCAATTAAGACTTCCGGAGCTACTTGGAATTCAAACAAATGGTAAAAACCACTTTTTTTGTTTTGGATTTCGTAAGCTAATTTTTTTAAGCCCCAATCCTCTTTAGATACCATCTTTGCTCCTCTTGTAGTAAGAAAATCTTCAAATTTGCTTACTGTTTCCTTTACCTGAACTTCAGATAAAACGGGATTTAAGATGAAAACAGTTTCGTAATGATTCATAATAAATTTTGTTAAATTTTAAATTGGGCGCGAAGATATAAAATACTTTTCAATAACCAATCGCAAAACATCACAAATCGTCTAAATGTAAAAAATATCGTTTAAAAGCAAAAAAAATCGACGAAATGTTAGGTGGATAAAAAAAAACTATCTATTTTTACCAAACCAAATCTATAATAAATAAAAAGTATGAAATTAAATTGTGTTGTTGTTGATGATAGTTCGATCCAAAGAATGATCATTGCAAAGCTAGTAAATAATCACCCGAATTTACATTTAGTAGGTGATTTTTCTAATGCAATCGAAGCTAAGAATTGCATGTCGGTACACACGGTTGACTTGATTTTTCTCGATATCGAGATGCCGGTCATCAGTGGATTTGATTTTTTAGACGGATTAAAAGTAAAACCCCAAATTATTTTTATCACGTCCAAGGCGGAATATGCTATGAAAGCGTTTGATTATGACGCTACAGACTACCTACAAAAGCCTATCGCGTTAGATCGTTTCAATGCTTCTGTTCGAAGAGCTATGGAGTTCCATATGCTTAAGAAAGAAAACCAGGAAGAAGAAGGTGAACACATCTTTATTAAGAGTAACCTCAAAAAATTGAAGGTTTACACTAATAAAATCAAATGGATTGAAGCCTATGGTGATTATGTAAAAGTAGTTACGGAAGACGACAGTAATTTGGTGCTTTCTACGATGAAATCTTTCGAACAGGATTTATCGAAAGAGAAATTCATTCGCGTACACAAGTCCTATATTATTAATATAGATAAAGTAGAACGCTTCAATAGTAAGTTTGCTGAAATCGGAATGACTAAAATTCCATTGAGTCGCAACAAGAAAGAAGATTTAATTAAAGCGTTAGCTATTGCTTAGATTTACTCAATAAAAATCAACGTTTACAGTAACCTTTATGGTTCTGTATTGCGCTACCACTTCAAAACTATTCAGTACTTTCTGGATAGTTTTTTTTGTGCCTTGCAACGACGTATCACTCGGAATTTTAACCATTATAGTACGGATGTATTCATTGCGAATGCGACTCACCGCCGGTTCTTCCGGACCTAATACAGGAATCGATAAGTTTTGTTTTAACACCTGATACAACCACATTGAACCTTCTTTCAATTTTTCAAAATCACGGTGTTTTAAGGTCAAGCGAATCAAACGATAAAACGGTGGATAATAGTAAATCTTTCTTTCGTATAGTTGTTCTTTATACATGCCTTCGTAATCATTGTGCGTCACTTGCTGAATGATATTGTGCAACGGATTATAGGTTTGAATCACCACTTTCCCGCGTTTTTCGCTACGCCCGGAACGTCCGGCCACTTGCGTCATCATTTGATAACTTCTTTCAAAAGCGCGAAAATCCGGATGGTATAGCATATTGTCGGCGTTCATGATACCTACCAAAGAAACATTGTCAAAATCTAAACCTTTGGCCAACATTTGAGTACCCACCAACACATCGATTTCCCGATTCTTAAAACCGTCAATGATTTTTTCGAAACTGTATTTGCCGCGCGTGGTGTCTTGGTCCATGCGCTTGATGTTTTTGTTGGGAAACAAAGAAGCCAATTCTAACTCTATTTGCTCGGTTCCGAAACCTTTCGTTTCTAAATCGACACTGGAACAGGAATGGCAATTCGTAGGCTTAGCCATATTATAACCACAGTAATGACAACGCAACTGGTTTTTGTATTTGTGGTACGTCAAACTTACATCGCATTGTGGACATTGCGGCACATGACCACAAGTTAAACATTCCAATACCGGTGAAAAGCCACGACGATTTTGAAATAGAATTACTTGTTCGTTATTGGAAAAAGCTTCGGTGATTTGATCTATCAGTGTCAAACTAAAATGGCCTTTCATTCTTTTGCGGAAATAACTGTCCTTTAAATCCACCAATTCTATTTCAGGCATTTGCACTTTGCCGAAACGTTCTTTTAAAACAACCAAACCGAATTTCCCTGAAGTCGCATTGTAATAGGTCTCAATGCTAGGCGTAGCCGAACCTAACAAGACTTTGGCTCCGCCCAATTCGCCGTTGGCTCGGGTTGATTGATGCGCATTGGCTAAAACAATAGCGGCATCACGGGCATGATATCGAGGCGCCGGATCTTGTTGCTTGAAAGTCGGCTCATGTTCCTCGTCAACTATAATTAAGCCGAGATTGGCAAAAGGCAAAAACAAAGCCGAACGCGCTCCTATAACAATTTGCGCTTTCTCAGATTGCTGCAAAACATTTTGCCATACTTCTACCCTTTCGTTATTGCTGTATTTAGAATGAAAAACAGCGACTTTATTCCCGAAATGTTTGGTCAAACGCGAAACCAATTGTGTAGTTAAAGCAATTTCCGGCAATAAATACAACACTTGTTTGCCTTGCGCTATGTATTGTTCGATGAGCTTGGTGTAAATTTCGGTTTTACCACTAGAAGTAACCCCTTGCAACAAACAAACGTCTTTACCGGCAAATGTATTTACAATTTGATCGTGTGCTTTTTGTTGGGCTTCACTTAAGTCGAGTTGGTTTTCCTTTTGGTTTTGAGCAAAATTAACGCGGTCTTCCTGTATGTAATAGGTTTCAAAAACACCTTTATCTACCAATGCTTTGATGACGGCGGCAGAGATATTGGCTGTCTCGGTGAGTTGTTTCACCGAAATAGGTTTGCGTTCTTGGGCTTGCAGTTGAAAATACTGCAGCACCAATTCTTTTTGTTTGCCGGCGTTTTTGTTGAAAGTATCCAACAAGGCAATCAAATTTTCTTCGGATTGGTAGTGCGAATGCAACCTGATGTAACGCGTGAGTTTAGGCTTGTAAACTTCCTGAATTTCTTCTTCTAATGTGATAATGTTTTTATGAATAAGCTTTTGAATGACGGGCAAAACGGACTTCTTATTCAGTATATCCATAATATTTTGTACTTTCAACGAGCTTTGGTGTTGCAAGGCTTCGTAGATTAAAAACTCGTCGTCGGTAAGTTCGCTTTCGTTGATTACCGTATCTTTTTGTTGGGAAATGATGGTTTCGCTTTCCAGCAACAAAGCTGAAGGCAAAGCACCGCGGTATACATCGCCGATGTTGCACATATAATAAGACGCTATCCAAAACCAATGATTGATTTGAAATTCGTTAACTATCGGCTGTTCGTCGAGTATTTGGTGAATTTCTTTGGCTTCGTAGAGTGTCGGAGCGTTTTGATGAAGGTCGATAGCCAAAGCCGTATAAATTTTGTTTTTGCCAAATGGTACGGCTATGCGCATGCCTTTTTGAATGTATTGAAATTCGGCTTCCGAAACCCTGTACGTAAAGGTTTTAGGTAAAGAAAGCGGAATAATAACTTCAATATAATAATTCATCAAGGATAATTATTTTTGTCTGACCCAAGTTTGTGATCTGCCAAAAAGAGAAATACCTAAATAGCCACGGACGATTAATTTATCTTTACCTTCCAAACTAATTTTACAACGGTATGTTTTACCATTTTTGGGGTCGGTTATTTCTCCGCCTTCATAACTACTTCCATTCTTAATCAGACCTTTGATTATCGTTAATCCTAAAATGGGTTTGTCCTTATCAGCACCTTCACATTTAGTACACCTTTGTTTTTTCTTGTCAGCTTCAAGGATTTCAATGATTTTGCCAAATAACTTTCCTTGTTCCTCAAAAATTTCAACAACCGCTTTTTTATTTCCGGTTTCGTCATCAATAGTTGTCCATTTCCCTAAAATTGTTTGGGAAAAACTGCTCTGTGAAATCAATAAAAATCCGAGTATAAAATAAGTTTTCATTCTGACGCTAATTCTTTTTCTTTTTGGCGTTTAATTTTATTAATCGAGGCATTTAAATCGAAGCCTAACAATAATATCATACAGTTGATCCAAATGTAAAACATAATCACCAACAGCGTTCCGATGGAACCGTATAATTCGTTGTATTTAGAAAATTTAATTACCCAAATCCCGAAAGTATAAGACGATAGTATAATCAAAATGGTGGTAAAAACGGAACCTATGGAGATGAATGAACGTCTCGAATCACGTTTGATGCCGAATTTAAACAACAACGAAGTGGCAAACAAAATCATTAAAATCACAAAAGCATAACGCCCCATTTCGATGAGCGGAATGTTGTCGGAAAGCACATCTTGAATTTTGGTTTTTTGGATAATTACCTCAAAAATTACAATGGCGGCTACGGTTACAATTAACAAAAATGCCAATAGTATGGAAAGCGCCAACGAAACCAAATACTGGCGCAGGAACTTGCGCTTGTGTGAAAAATCGATGTGGTGTGAATTTTCAAAACCTCCTAAAATAGCGTTCACACCATTGGTCATTAAAATAATCGCCATAAAAAATCCGGTCGAAATTAAACCCGAGTTACTGTTGTGCAAAATATCATTGATGATTTTATAAATGGCTTCGTAAGTGGTTGGCGGCACACTTTGTTGCACAAACCCGAGAAAATCATCTTGAAAACCTTGAATAGGAATGTACGGAATTAAGTTGAGGATAAAAAGCGCAAACGGAAACAGCGACATGAAGAAACTCCAAGCAATGGCTGCCGCACGATAGGAAATGGCGCCTTCGACAATTCCGATGATATAATGTTCAATCAAATCGTAAAGCGACAAACCATGTAGCCATGGCAAAGGAATTTTTTGCAACAGCAACACCAAAGTTCTGACAATGGGTATTTTTTTGAGTTTGTCCTCTATCTCGATGCTCATCTTAAAAGGCTTTCAGACTTAAATCCATATTATAAACCGAATGCGTTAAAGCACCGGAAGAAATATAATCCACGCCGCATTCGGCATATTGGCGAATGGTTTTTTCGTTGATGTTACCGGAAGATTCAGTTTGACAACGATTACCAATAAGGGCTACCGCTTTTTTAGTGTCTTCAAAATTGAAATTATCAATTAAGATGCGATGCACGCCGTCGTTTTGGAGAATTTCTTCAATTTCGGCTAAGTTTCTGGCCTCGACTATGATTTTTAAATCGAGGTTATGGTGCTTCAAAAAGGCTTTGGTTTTGTTGATGGCATTGGTTATACCACCGGCAAAATCGTTGTGGTTGTCTTTCAACATCACCATATCGTACAACGCAAAGCGATGGTTTTCGCCACCGCCGATTTTGACCGCCCATTTTTCGCAAGCGCGGAAACCCGGTGTGGTTTTACGTGTATCTAAAATTTTAGTTTTTGTACCTTCCAACAATTGTACATAACTGTTGGTTTTTGTGGCTATAGCCGACATGCGCTGCATGGAATTCAGCACCAAACGTTCGGCTTTTAAAATGGATTGTGAACTGCCTGAAACGTGAAAAACAATGTCTCCATGTTTGACCGGCGTTCCGTCTTGAATAAAAACTTCGACTTGCAACGTTGGATCTACATTTTCAAATATCATTTGGGCAAAGGCAACTCCGGCGATAATTCCGGTGTCTTTAACAAGCAATTTAGCGCTTCCTTGCGCCGTATCCGGTATACAAGCTAGTGAACTGTAATCGCCCGGACCAATGTCTTCGCGGATGCCATTTTGAATGATTAAGTTGAGTTCGTTTTGGAATTGTGCTTCTGAAATCATGGAATTGGTATTGTTTGGCTAAAATAATATATTTTTAGATACGGCTGTGCCTCTTAGATTAATAGATTATTAGACTTTTTAGATTGTTAGAAATTTTGACATTTCTAATTATCTAAGAGCGAAGCATGTCTAAAGCCCAAAGGGCGTTTCTAACAATCAAATAAAATATTACCTTTGCAGCACAACAACACAACCCATGTACAAACTACTTATTCGTCCAATCCTTTTTTGGTTTGATCCGGAAGAAGTGCATTATTTCACTTTTTCGTTAGTTAAATTTCTTTGCAAAATTCCCTTTGTGCCTCAGCTTTTTAAGTCGATTTACGAAGTCGAAGACCAACGCTTAGAGCGAGAAGTCTTTGGTTTAAAATTCAAAAATCCCGTTGGTTTGGCCGCAGGTTTTGATAAAGATGCCAAGTTATATAACGAGTTATCGCATTTTGGTTTCGGATTTATTGAAATCGGCACCTTAACGCCAAAACCTCAAGATGGCAATCCGAAAAAACGATTGTTTCGCTTGAAAGAAGACAGCGCTATTATTAATCGAATGGGATTCAATAATGGCGGTGTGGAAGCAGCTGTACTTCGTTTACAACAAAACAAAGGCGTTTTGATTGGCGGCAACATCGGTAAAAACAAAGTGACGCCGAACGAAAATGCTACTGCAGACTATTTACTTTGTTTTGACGCTTTGTTTGTCTACGTAGATTATTTTGTGGTCAATGTAAGTTCGCCAAACACACCGAATTTAAGAGCGTTGCAGGAAAAAGAACCGTTAACCGAACTGCTCAACACCTTGCAATCGCACAACTTATTACACCAAAATCCAAAACCGATTTTATTAAAAATCGCACCCGATTTGACCGACGAGCAATTGTTAGACATTATTGACATTGTAAACGATTCTAAAATTGCGGGCGTTATTGCAACCAATACTACCATTTCCCGCGATGGTTTACAATCGGCAAACAAATCAGAAACCGGCGGATTATCCGGTAAACCCTTAACCGAACGTTCGACAGAAGTAATTCGTTTTCTATCCGAAAAAAGCAATAAGGCCTTCCCTATTATTGGTGTTGGTGGTATTCATTCTGCTCAAGACGCCATAGATAAACTGGAAGCCGGCGCGAGTTTGGTGCAATTGTACACCGGATTTATTTATGAAGGTCCGGCATTGATTAAGGAAATCAATCAGAAACTATTGGAAAAAAGCAAATCGTAATTTTTTGGATTGCCTTGATTTTATAATGTAATCTTAGCGGTTTTTCTTTTGAAAAGAGAGCGGTTTTAGTATCTTTGAAAACGAATATGAAGCCCATAAAAATCATAGAATGTCCGCGCGATGCCATGCAAGGCATTAAGACTTTTATTCCAACCGAACAGAAAGTCAACTACATTCAGGCGTTACTACGCGTGGGTTTTGATACTATAGATTTCGGGAGTTTTGTATCGCCTAAGGCCATTCCGCAAATGCAAGATACAGCTGATGTTTTGGCTCAATTAGATTTATCCCAAACCACCAGCAAATTATTGGCCATTATTGCCAATACGCAAGGCGCACAAATGGCTGCTGCACACAAAGAAATACAGTATTTAGGGTTTCCGTTTTCTATTTCGGAGAACTTCCAAATGCGGAACACACACAAAACCATAGCGGAAAGTTTGGTTACCTTACAAGAAATTTTGGACATTGCCAATACCGCAGACAAAGAAGTGGTGGCTTATCTTTCTATGGGATTTGGGAATCCTTATGGTGATCCGTGGAATGTTGAAATTGTAGGCGAATGGACCGAAACACTAGCAAAAATGGGCGTCAAAATCTTATCGTTATCCGACACCATTGGTAGCTCAACCCCGGAAGTAATTGATTATTTGTTTTCAAATTTGATTCCGAAATACCCTGAAATCGAATTTGGCGCACACTTGCATACTACGCCCGAAAAATGGCATGAAAAAATTGATGCGGCTTACAAAGCCGGTTGTCGTCGATTTGACGGTGCAATTCAAGGATTTGGTGGTTGTCCGATGGCTAAAGACGACTTGACCGGGAATATGCCTACTGAAAAACTACTCTCGTTTTTTACGGCTCAAAAAGAAAACACCAACACCAGTCCCATGAGTTTTGAAAGTGCTTATAATGAGGCTACAAAACTATTTGGGAAATTTCATTGATTCATAGTGGCTATGTCAATGTTTTTTGTATTTTTATAAACCCGAATCCTAAAAATAATCACTTTGCCTCGAATCATAAAACTTTCGATAGCGTTATTGATATACTTGTTGGCCTACCCAAACCAAGTATTTGCTGCCTTTTCACCTAAAGACTCTATTGATTATTACCTACAAGAATCCAAAAAATATTCTTACACCGATTTTCAAAAAGCCAAACTTTATTTGTACAAAGCCGATAAAATAGCTCGATTGGCCCAAGACAAAAACAGTATTGCTAATGTAATGCTGCAGTTGGGCGCTAACTATTACATTAACGGTTCCTATGATATCGCTTTAAAAAACTATATCAAAGCAGCTGTTATTTGTGAAACAGAGAACAACAAACTCGGACTTGCAAAAGCTTTAATGGGACAAGGCTTAATACAGCAAGTGTATGGTAGAGACAAAGAAGCTTTGAAAAATTTTAAAAAATCAATCGCCATTTGCAGAGTCCTAAACGATGCGCAGTATACCGTCAAAAACCTATTAAACATTGGTATTTCACAAAGCAATTTAAGTCAATTTGATGAAGCCTACCGCAGTTTCTTGGAATCACTCAAATTAGGGGAACAATACCAACTGACGAATGATTCTCAAATGGCTCGAAACAAATTGGCCAACATCCATTTCATCAAAAACAACTTAGATTCTGCCACATATTACTATCAAAAAGTAATAAACGATTCCCAAAAGCCGAATTTATGGGAAGAAGCATTTGCTTTATCCGGACTATCGGAAACATATCTTAAAGCGGGAAATTATACCCAAGCGGAAGATTATGGCTTGCGAGGTTTTAAAGCGGCTAAAATGGTTGGTGCTAAATGGGATATTGCTCGATCTTCTGAAATTTTATCAAAAGTTTACTTCCGGCAAAAAAACTTCAAATCGGCGTATCACTATTTAATGATCAACAAAAAATACAACGATTTATTATTTGCCGAGTCCAAAATCAGGGAAGTCAACATTTTGCAATTAGAAGCCAAAGAAGCTGAAAATGAAAAATTAGAAGCCAAAGCAGAAACAGCACAGCAAAAACTCAACAATATCCGAATTTTTGTAGGATGTATCATCTTGTTGTTTTTATCGCTTTCCATCTTCACCTATTACTACTACAAGTACAACAAACAAAGAGGAAAGTTCTACAAAGAAATCGATATCAAAAATCGGGAAATTCAAAGCCAACAATCGTTGATTACTTCCCAAAATATAGTGTTGGAAGAATTGAATCAAACCAAAAACAGAATTTTTTCAATCTTATCACACGATTTGAAAACGCCTATTAACTCACTGATTCAAGTCATTGAACTCAACAAACAAAATGATTTAACCAAAGAAGAACAATTGTTTGTCTTTGAAAAACTGCAAAAACAAGTGGAAGGCACCGCATTGGTTTTGAACAATTTGTTGCGATGGGCCAATTCACAAATTGATGGAACAAGTATCATTTTTGAAAAAATAGCTCTCAACCAAATTGCTGAAGAATCCATCAGTTCATTTTATGCCGAAGTAGCCAAGAAAAAAGTGTCGTTCGAACACAGTTACAACAACGACATCTTTATCAAAGCCGATATAGGTCAAACGCGCATCATCATACAAAACATCATTGCCAATGCCGTAAAATTTGCACCGCTAAACAGCCATATCGAAATTTTTTATTCTTCTGATAACCATTACCAAAAAATACACATCAAAGATTTTGGTAATGGACTCAATCAACAAAAAATTGAAGAAATTTTAAGTTTTAACCGCCGTCTTTCCTCTGAAAAAGGCACTTCTATGGAAGAAGGAACCGGACTCGGATTACTGTTAGTAAAACAGTTTTTAATCAACAACAAAGGGCAACTGAACATCAAAAGTATAGAAGGAGAAATGACCGAATTCATCATTTCATTTTTGAAAGACTAAGCCGTTAAAGTATAGAGATTTTTTACTATATTTGCTCGCAATTTAACTACAACTACAAATTGCAACATGAAAGCACACAACTCCAAAATCGTTGGGGAAGGTTTAACCTACGACGATGTATTGCTTATTCCGAATTACTCCGAAATTTTACCACGCGAAGTTAACATACAGTCGAAATTTTCGAAGAACATTACGTTGAATGTTCCTATTGTTTCTGCTGCTATGGACACCGTAACCGAGAGTGCTATGGCGATTGCGATGGCGCAAGAAGGCGGTATTGGCGTGTTACACAAAAACATGACCATCGAGCAACAAGCCGCTAAAGTTCGTAAAGTAAAACGTGCCGAAGCCGGGATGATACTCGATCCGGTAACTTTACCCCTAACCGCAACTGTTGGCGATGCTAAAATGGCGATGAAAGAATTTGGTATCGGTGGTATTCCTGTGGTAGATGAAAACGGAATTTTGAAAGGCATTGCTACCAACCGTGACTTGCGTTTTGAAAAAGTCAACTCGCGTTCAATCACAGAAGTGATGACGTCACAAAACTTAGTTACTGCGGCTGTTGGTACAACTTTACAAGAAGCAGAAGGCATTTTGCAACAAAATAAAATCGAAAAATTACCGGTCGTAGATGCCAACTACAAATTGGTTGGTTTAATCACTTTCCGTGACATAACGAAACTCACTCAAAAACCAATAGCCAATAAAGACAAATTCGGTCGCTTAAGAGTTGCCGCCGCTTTAGGAGTTACTGCCGATGCCATTGAAAGAGCCACTGCACTTGTTAATGCCGGAGTTGACGCGGTAATTATCGATACTGCTCACGGACATACCAAAGGCGTCGTGAGTGTTTTAAAAGAAGTCAAAGCCAAATTCCCCGAATTAGATGTAGTGGTTGGAAACATAGCTACTCCTGAAGCCGCATTATACTTAGTTGAAAACGGAGCCGATGCAGTTAAAGTTGGTATTGGACCAGGTTCAATTTGTACCACACGTGTAGTAGCCGGTGTCGGGTTTCCGCAATTCTCCGCTGTTTTGGAAGTCGCCGCTGCTTTAAGAGGTACCGGAATTCCGGTAATTGCCGATGGCGGTATCCGCTACACCGGTGACATTCCGAAAGCCATTGCTGCCGGAGCCGACAGTGTTATGTTGGGTTCATTACTCGCCGGAACCAAAGAATCTCCTGGTGAAACCATTATTTTTGAAGGTAGAAAATTTAAGTCTTACCGCGGAATGGGTTCTGTTGAAGCCATGCAAGAAGGTTCGAAAGACCGTTATTTCCAAGATGTGGAAGACGATATTAAAAAATTAGTGCCGGAAGGTATTGTAGGACGCGTTCCATACAAGGGCGAATTAAACGAGAGCATGCAACAATTTATTGGCGGACTACGAGCCGGTATGGGTTATTGTGGTGCTAAAGACATTCCGAATTTACAAGAAAACGGTCGCTTTGTTCGCATCACTGCCAGTGGTATTGGGGAAAGTCATCCGCACAATGTGACGATTACTAAAGAAGCACCGAATTATTCGAGGTAAATCAATGGAATTAAGATTTAATATCAATCAAACCATTGAAACCGAACTTTATTACGGTTTATATACTATTTATATTCTTGGCGGTCATCATGTTAAAACTAATCCTGATTTTTTCATGCAAATTGAAAATATCACTACAGGTGAAGACATTGAGTTAACTGAAAAATGGCCCAAAGCTCGAGATTTTAAAAACGGGAAGAAAGCAGTAAAATTCTATGAATTCCAAATAAATGAATATGGCAAATTCAAAATTACAGCCCATAATTATGAAGACATAATAATTAAGGATTCAATATTGGAAGTGTTTGATTTGTTTCCATTTTCAATTTTAAACCGATTAAATTCAGTCATTTTGGGTCGAAGCCAGAAATCAAAAAACATTAATGAGATTGAAATTCTGATTCGTTAATACAAAAAAGGCATAAGTTGAATCTTATGCCTTCTTTTTTTTATCAAAATACTAAAATCTAAATCCCTAAATAATTACTAGGTGTTATCTTTAACAATTCGCCTTTAATATCTTCAGACACATTCAATGTGCCGATGAATGCATGAATGGATTCCTTTGTCATGGCTTCGTTAGTTCGTGTTAAACCTTTCAAAGCTTCGTAAGGATTCGGATAGCCTTCACGACGTAAAATGGTTTGAATGGCTTCGGCTACTACGGCCCAGTTTTTCTCTAAATCTTCGGCAAACTTAGATTCATTTAATAATAATTTATTCAAGCCTTTTAAAGTGGCTTCGAAAGCAATAATGGTATGACCGAAAGGAACGCCTACATTTCTTAAAACCGTACTGTCGGTTAAATCACGTTGCAATCTGGATATAGGTAATTTGGCCGATAAGTGTTCGAATATGGCATTGGCAATACCCAAATTCCCTTCTGAATTTTCAAAATCGATTGGATTTACTTTGTGCGGCATCGCAGACGAACCAATTTCTCCGGCTTTGATTTTTTGCTTGAAATAATCCATAGAAACGTACGTCCAAATATCACGATCTAAGTCGATGATGATGGTATTGATTCGTTTCAAAGCATCGAAAAAAGCAGCAAAATGGTCGTAATGTTCAATTTGGGTTGTTGGGAAAGAATGTTGCAATCCTAAAACTTCTTCCACAAATGAAGTCCCGAATTGCTTCCAATCGACATTAGGATAAGCCACGTGATGCGCATTGAAATTTCCGGTCGCACCACCAAATTTGGCGGCAAATGGAATATTGAATAACAAACGTAATTGTTCTTCCAGTCGCTCTACAAAAACCAAGATTTCTTTACCTAAACGAGTTGGTGAAGCCGGCTGACCGTGCGTTCTGGCCAACATAGGCACATCTTTCCACTCCATGCTCAATTCTTTCAACTTGGCAATCAAGGCAATCAAACTCGGCATATACACTTTTTCAAAAGCTTCTTTAGTCGATAACGGAATAGCGGTATTGTTAATATCCTGAGACGTCAAACCAAAATGAATAAATTCTTTATAAGCACTCAAACCAAGCGCTTCAAACTTATCCTTAATAAAATATTCTACGGCTTTTACATCGTGATTGGTTGTTTTCTCAGTTTCTTTGATGACTAGAGCATCTTCAGTCGTAAAGTTTTGGTAAATAGCTCTCAGTGCTTCAAAATTGCTTTTGTTTACACTCTTTAATTGTGGTAAATCACTTTCGCACAAAGCAATGAAGTATTCAATTTCAACCAAAACACGATATTTAATCAAGGCTTCTTCCGAGAAAAAAGCAGCTAACGGTTTGGTGGCTTTGCGGTATCTGCCGTCTACAGGAGAAATGGCGTTTAAAGTAGTTAATGACATGTAGTTGTATGTTGTTGTTTCAAGGTGCAAAAATAGTTATTAGTTGTAAGTTATGAGTTATGAGTCATGAGTTTTTTGCAATAATTTATCTCTTACTAAAGGAACTCCTTCGGTAGCATTCAAGGAAAAAACTTCCAACGGATTGGGTAAATCATAAATCGTGGCCGGTCTCGGATCGATATAAAAAACAGGAATGTTACTCTGAGCATAATGTATCAACCCGGCCGCGGGATACACTTGCAACGAAGTGCCGACAACGACCAAGATATCTGCTTGCGTTACTATACTGACAGCTTCGTCTAAGGCCGGAACAGCTTCTCCAAACCAAACAATGTGAGGACGCATCTGACAGCCTTTCGAATCGACATCGCCAATTGTTAAGTCATTATTCCAATCCATGATTTCAATAGCGTGCGAATGATCACTTCGGACCTTCAATAATTCACCATGCAAATGCAAAACCTTTTTACTGCCGGCTTGTTCGTGCAAATTATCGACATTTTGGGTAATAATATGAACGTCGAAATCAGCTTCCATTTCAGCCAAAGTAAAATGACCTAAGTTGGGTTTCACTTCATGCAATTGTCGACGACGTTGGTTGTAAAAATCGAGCACTAACGCTTTATTGTTGAGCCAACCGTCATACGAAGCCACTTCCATCACGTCATGACCTTCCCATAAACCATCGGCATCGCGAAAGGTTTTGATACCGCTTTCGGCAGAAATACCGGCACCGGTTAAAACCACTACTTTCTTTTTTTCCACAATCTTGTTTTAAAATTATTTTGAAGGATTATTTGATTTTAAAGCTACGCATTTTTGCTATTTTTGGCAAAACAATTTTTATGATTGACCTTGATTACTTGAAATACCTCGAAGGCTTTTTAACCGACAGTCGGAAACAACGCTTTCTAGAAGTATTAAAAAACCGAACCAATCACTTTACCATTGCTATGGAAGATGTTTATCAACTGCATAATACCAGTGCGGTTATGCGAAGTTGTGAAGTTTTCGGGATTCAGGAACTCAATGTAGTAGAGCAAAAATTCGGCAAACGAATCGACACCGAAATTGCGATGGGCGCTCAAAAATGGGTCGACATCAACCGATACAACTCGATGCAAAACTGTATCGATTCCCTACGAGACAAAGGTTATCAAATCATCGCCACTACACCGCACAACGATTCTTGTTATTTACACGAATTCGATATCACTAAAAAAAGTGCTATTTTTTTCGGAACAGAAAAACAAGGCTTATCTCCCGAGGTAATTGAACAAGCCGACGGTTGCTTAAAAATTCCTATGGTCGGTTTTACGGAGAGTTTGAACATTTCGGTTTCAGCGGCTATCATCATTCAAGACATCACCACTCGCCTTCGCCAATCGGATTTGAACTGGGAATTAAGTCCGGAAGAAATTCTGGAAAAAAGGTTGCTATGGGCTAAAAATTCGATCAAAGACATCAAGCGCATTGAAGAGCGCTATTACGCAGAACTATAGTTATTCCTTGATGTATTTTTCGTGTTTTTTCGACAATACTTTGTATTCTTCGTAACAAGAACTAATAGCGTCCATAATTTGTAAATCGTTGGCCGTTTGAATAAAAGATTCCGAATAATTACAACGCTGCAATATCTCGGCTATGTCTTTTTTATCTACACCCAAAAGTACTGCTATGGTTTCGCGGTCAAACTTCGATTCCAATAAATTCCGAACGGTATCGTCTTTCTTCATCGCTTTCAGCTTTTTGAGCTCTTTGGGTTTGTTGCCAAAGAAATTGTACAGCATATCGGCGGGATTGAAAATCGAACCCAATACGCGACTAAAAGCATTGGGAGAACTTTCCCCGGCTTCATAAGCTTGCGGCAATCCGGAAATGCTGTAACGGTAATTTTCTTTTTCAGGAATGAGTTTAGAATCGACTTCTAAGTAACCGGTCAAATCATATTTGCGTACTATCACTTCTTCCAAAGCAATGGCTTTTTCGGTCATTAAAATTTTAGCCGTACCGTTTTTAATCCAATCGTTGGTCACACGAACGCGCAACGAGCGATAGCCTAAAATAGAGATGTGCAAAGTGTCACTAACGCTGACTTCCATCTCGAAATAACCGCTGGTATTAGTGGTTACCCCTTTGACTTTGTTGATATTAATGATGTTAGCATTCGGAATCGGTAACAAACTATTATCGTTCACAATGGTACCGGAAACTTTTTGAGACACCGTATTAACCTGAGCCGAAGTGGTAAAGGCTAGTAAAAAAAGAATAGAAAGTAAAAAGTATTTCATAGCTGTTTTTGATGGTTTAAAAGTATGAAACTCTTTTAAGAAAACGGACGGTTACGACACAGAATTAGAAGAAAATTAACAAATACAACCAAACACCTCAGAAAAAAGTATTTTCACCGCAATTTTCAATAGGGTAAAATCAAAAAACTCCGTTTTACCAAAGCAAAACGGAGTTGTCTATTTTAATAAGAAATTCGTAAAATACTAGCTTCTTCTCGGTCTACGGTTTTTAGCCGCTTCAAACGAGCGTCCTGCCGGTCTGTCGGAATTGCTTTCAGAAGAACGTCTTGGTGCGCTGCCTTCTCTTTGAAAAGAACCGGGTTCTCTTCTTGATCTGTCTGAACTTCTTTCGCTTCTGAAGCCACCTTCTCTTGGAGCTGAACTTCTGTCACTTCTGAAACCGCCCTCTTTTCGTGGTCCGAAACTTCCGCCACCGCTTCTTCCTCCGAATCCGCCTGAGCTTCTTCTTTCTCCGCCACCACTTCTTCCGTTGTGGTCACGTCTGTCGCGACTTCCACCTTCATTTTTCGAAATTTCAACGTTGATGCGACGGCCGTTAAGGTCAAATCCGTTGAGAATCGACATTACTTTATCAGTGTGTTCCCCATCGGTATTAAAGAAAGAGAAACCTTCTTTTACATCTACTTTAAATACGTCATCACGACCCAAATCTAACGTTTCTTTCAAGAAGTCTTTCAACTGCATCCAATCGAAATCGTCACGAGCACCAATGTTTACAAAATAACGTACCGGATCGCCGGCTCTGATTTCTCTTGGTTCCGAAGAACCTCTGTCTGATTTCTCACCCGATAAATCGCGTTTCTTTTTGTAGTAATTAATGAATCGATTGAATTCAACCGACACCATTTTCTTGATTAATTCTTCTTTGGTCAACCCATCCAAAACTTCATTAATAGCCGGTAAATAGTTATCTATTTCGTGGTCTACTTCAGTGTCTTTGATTTTGTTAGCCAAGTGTAACAATTGGATTTCACAAATTTCGATGCCGCTTGGAATAGTCTTCTCTTCAAATTTTTGTTGGATGATTTTTTCAATCGAATGAATCTTGCGAATCTCACTTTTAGTGATGATTACAATAGACGTTCCCAATTTTCCGGCACGACCGGTACGGCCTGAACGGTGATTGTACGTTTCAATTTCATCCGGCAATTGATAGTTTACTACGTGCGTTACGTTGTCTACGTCAATACCACGAGCCGCAACGTCTGTGGCCACTAACATTTGAATCTGTCTGCCACGGAACGATTTCATTACACCGTCACGTTGTGCTTGCGACAAATCGCCGTGCAAAGCAGCTGCGTTGTAACCGTCTTCAATTAATTTTTCCGCTACCGCTTGCGTATCGCGTTTGGTACGACAAAATACTACGGAAAAAATATCCGGATTCGCATCGGCCAAGCGTTTCAAAGCTTCGTAACGATCACGAGCATTCACTACATAAAATTCGTGTGACACGGTTTTAGAACCTGAGTTTTTATGTCCTACGGTGATTTCTACCGGATTGGCCATAAATTTCTTCGCAATACGCGCCACTTCTGCCGGCATAGTAGCCGAAAATAACCAAGTGTTTTTCTCATCTGGAGTATCTGATAATATCGAAACGATATCGTCATAAAATCCCATGTTCAACATCTCATCTGCCTCGTCAAGAATACAGTAATTGATGTTTTTAATATTCACAAGCCCACGATTAATCATGTCTTGCATTCTACCGGGTGTGGCCACAATAATTTGTGCGCCACGCTTTACTTCTCTGGCTTGTTCCGTAATGCTTGCACCACCATAAACTGCCACTGTATGTAAACCCTTTACATATTTTGAGTATTGTTTAATCTCGTTGGTGATTTGTAAGCATAGCTCACGCGTTGGTGATAAAATTAACGCTTGCGTACTTCTGTCTTCGGCATCAATTTTTTGAATAAGCGGAAAACCAAAAGCGGCGGTTTTCCCTGTTCCTGTTTGCGCTAAGGCAACCAAGTCTGTGTTTTGTTCCAATAGTGCCGGAATCGCTTTTTCCTGGACTTCTGACGGATTCTCAAATCCTAGATCTTTGATCGCCAGCAGTAACGATTCATTCAGACCTAATTGTTCAAATTTATTCATATAAAGTTTTAAAATTTGGGGCAAAGGTAGTCTTTAAAAACCATATACGCTAATTTGTTAGTGACTGAAAATTAATAAGTTAACTTTTGCTTAACAAAGTAACTGAGTTTCTGAGTCGCTGAGTAACTGAGTTGGGCCACTATTTTGAGTAGATTTTTAAGGTTTAGGAGCGGAACCATTTCTTTTCTCAGCACCACTGCTCCCGCCATCCGCACTACTCGGTAGTTTGCTTCTGTCGGGGCTAAAGGAACTAATCTTTTCTACGGGAATCAGTGACTCAAAAAATCCACCAACTGCTTTACCGCCAAGCCACGGTGACTGATAGCTGATTTTTCCGCCATAGACAATTCGGCAAAAGTTTGGGTATATCCATCGGCTATAAAAATCGGATCATAACCAAATCCGTTATTGCCTTTTTTTGCTGTAGTAATCTGTCCGTTAATGATGCCGGTAAACAACTGTTGCTTGCCATTGAGATTCAAACAAATCACCGTTTTAAAATGTGCTTTTCGATTGTTATTGCCTTTTAAATTCGCCAACAACTTGTCCATATTATCATTCGAATCTTTCTGCTCACCGGCATAACGCGCCGAAAAAACGCCCGGTTCACCATTCAAAGCGGCCACTTCCAAACCGGTATCATCGGCAAAACAGGCATAACCAAATTTTTCGGTCACATAATTCGCTTTTAAAATTGCATTGCCTTCAATGGTATTTGCCGTTTCCGGTATATCGTCAAAACAACCAATGTCTTCCAAACTCAAAACCTGAATGGTTTCGGGCAATAACAATTGAATTTCTTTGATTTTATTGGCATTATTTGAAGCGAAAACAAGTTGCATGATAATCTCTTTTTATAAATGACAAAGGTATTTAATTTATAGAGCCATCAATTTTAAAAATAGAAAAACCATTAAAGTGTCATTTTATTAAAATAAACTTGTAAACCAAAAACCAAAAAACAATCTTTTGCGTACATAGTTTCGCAAACAAAAACAAAACCCAACAATGACGAGAAACAGCCCAATCTTTCATTGTTTCAAATACTTATGGCTATTGGCTTTTTTGTGCTTGAACACAAACTCAGCCTACAGCCAGTATTTGTTACAAAAAGCAACCGATTCCGGTAAACAATCTATACATCAATTAGCCCAATATGTTGATTTAGGAAACCAAGCACTCAGTTTTGAAGAAGTGCGACAATCCAAAACCTTACAGTTTATTCCAATGCCCAACGAGAATACTGATTTTGGTTTTACTACACATCACATTTGGGTTCGATTCCAACTCAAAAATACGACTGAGGAAAAAGAGGTCTACTTCTTCGAAACTGCTCGTCCAATAACCGATGTAGCAGAACTTTTTGTGATTGACTCCTCTAACAAAGTACGAAAATATCGCAGCGGTGATGCCATTCCCTATCACGAAAGAAATTTCGATCATCGCAAGACGATTTTTAAAATTGTATTGGAACCCAAAACACACCAACAGTTCTATTTGCATGTAAAAAGTGATGGCGAAATGTTATCGATGCCCATGATTCTCTATTCTATGGAAGCTTTAATTCAAACCACTTCTTTTGAGCAGTTTGTTTTTGGCTTTTTCTATGGTATTCTAATCATAGCCGCCATTTTGTACTTGTTCTTCTTCTTTGCGATGCGCGATAAAACTTTTTTTTATTACAGCATGTATGTGGTTTTTATCGGTCTGTTGCAGTTCTCTATTGACGGCTATTTTTACCAATTAATTACTCCGGAATCCGGCTGGCTTTCATTGCATGCTGTAATTATTTTTGCTTGCATTGCCAATTTCTTTTTGGGCAGGTATGCCCAAGTTTTCTTAAAGATTAAGGAATACAACAAAACCATTACCTATGCCTTTTACACACTTTATGTGCTGAATGCAACTTTGTTTTTATCGCTTTTTATCTTTCCGAACTCCTTTGAACACTCCTATCCTATTGCCAATGGATTGGGTCTGATTGTGCTCAGTTTAATCATCGCGTCACAAATTGCCATTTACAGAAAAACCCAAAAGCTAGATCGCTTTTTTGCTACAGGTATTTTCTTTTTAGTCTCCGGTTTCGTTGTTTTTATTCTGAAAAACTTCAGTTTGTTGCCGCTTAATTTTTGGACAGAAAACGGTTCGAAATTAGGTACCGGAATGGAAGTCATTTTTCTTTCGCTTTCAATGGCCAACTTGATCCGAAATCTCAAAAACGAACGCGAGCAATTGCAAACTTTGGCGCTCCAACGCTCCGAAGAAATGAACGAACTCAAATCGTTTTTCTTATCTAACATCAGTCACGAGTTGCGAACACCTTTAAATGCCATCTTGAACACCGCCAAATCTATGGCTAAAGACTGTAAAGACGAGCAAATTCAGAACGGCAGTCAAATCATTAAATATTCAACGCATAGTTTGCTGAGTTCCATCAACGACATTTTAGACTTCTCCAAAATCGAGAAAAACGAAATCAAATTAGAATTAGCGCACTTTGATTTGGTTAAAACCACTGAACATATTGCCAATAATTTTGCCAGAGAAGCAGCCGACAAAGGCCTCGACTTCTCTTTCCAAAAAGGTGAAGATTTGCCTGAAATGGTGAATGGTGATGTTGCCAGATTAAATCAAATCTTGCACAATGTATTAAGTAATGCTCTGAAATTTACCCATGAAGGTTTTGTCAAATTCAAATTGGAAACCCGAAAAGAAAAAGACAATCGAGTGAGTTTCCTATTTACGATAAGCGATACCGGTGTTGGAATTTCTAAAGAAAAAATCAACAGCATTTACGATTCTTTTTCCCAAGAAGGTATCAATAATAAAAGAAAGTTTGGTGGTTTAGGTCTTGGCCTATATATCGTTAAGCATTTGATAAACTTGCACAACGGGCGAATCAAAATTGACAGCACAGTCGACTTAGGAACGGTGTGCGAAATTGAGCTGACCTACGAAACCGTCGAAGTGCCTAAAAAAGCTTCGCTTCCGGGCAACGAATTGGAATACGACCTGCAAGGAAAAACCATTTTAGTAGTCGAAGATAATGCCATGAACCAAATGGTGATCAAAATGATTACCAAAAAATGGTTGAATACTACCGTAGAATTTGCCAATAACGGTGAAGAAGGCTTGAAAAAACTAACCGAAAACGATTACGACATTATTTTGATGGATTTACAAATGCCGGTGATGGACGGCTACGAAGCCACTATTGCCATCCGAAACGGAGAAGCCGGCGAACATAAAAAAGAAATTCCCATCATCGCCTTAACCGCCGATGTGATGGAAAGTACCAAAACGCGCGTCATCGAAATCGGGATGAACAAATATTTGTCGAAACCCGTTGACAAAGACACTTTATTCGAAATCGTAAAATTATTGGTAAGCTAGATAATATTTGGCTTTTCAACAATAAACGGTTCAAAATTTACCCCTGTTATGATTAGGAGTAAACTAAATTTATGCCTACTTTTGCCTCGTTTTTAAATACATTTACGATGGTAAAAGATTTATTCGAAAGAATACAAAACAATAAAGGTCCTTTAGGAAAATGGGCTTCACAAGCAGAAGGTTACTATGTATTTCCAAAATTGGAAGGCGAGTTAGGGCCGAGAATGAAATTCCACGGCAAAGACATTTTGAACTGGAGTTTGAATGATTATTTAGGATTGGCTAATCACCCTGAAGTACGTAAGGCCGATGCCGATGCTGCTGCACAATACGGCGCGGCTTACCCAATGGGCGCTCGTATGATGAGTGGTCACACCGATGCTCACGAACAATTAGAAAGAGAATTGGCTGCTTTTGTACAAAAAGAAGCTGCTTACTTATTGAATTTTGGGTACCAAGGTATCATGTCGGCTATCGACGCTTTGGTCACCAAAAATGATATTATCGTTTATGACGTTGATGCACACGCTTGTATTATTGATGGTGTTCGTTTGCATATGGGTAAACGTTTTACCTACAAACATAACGATTTGGAAAGCATGGAGAAAAACTTGCAACGTGCAACCAAAATGGCTTTGGAAACCGGCGGTGGTATTTTATTCATCACCGAAGGCGTATTCGGAATGCGTGGTCAACAAGGTAAATTGAAAGAAATTGTGGAAATGAAAAAGAAATACAATTTCCGTTTGTTGGTAGATGACGCTCATGGTTTCGGAACACTGGGTAAAACAGGAGCCGGCGCCGGAGAAGAACAAGGCTGTCAAGACGGTATTGATGTGTATTTCTCCACTTTTGCCAAATCTATGGCCAGTATCGGCGCTTTCTTAGCCGGAGATAAAGACATTATCGATTATTTAAAATACAACTTGCGTTCGCAAATGTTTGCCAAAGCGTTGCCAATGATTCAAACCGTTGGTGCTTTAAAACGTTTACAATTGTTGAGAGACAATCCCAGCTTGAAAGATAAACTTTGGGAAAACGTAAATGCGTTGCAAAACGGCTTAAAAGAAAGAGGTTTCAATATTGGCGACACCAACACTTGTGTAACACCGGTATACTTAGAAGGTTCCATTCCGGAAGCCATGGTGATGGTAAACGACTTAAGAGAAAACTATGGTATTTTCTTGTCAATTGTAGTTTATCCGGTAATCCCGAAAGGCATTATCTTGTTGCGTATGATTCCAACAGCTTCTCATACTTTAGCAGATATCAATGAAACGTTATCGGCTTTTGAGGCTATTAGAGAAAAATTGGTGAACGGAACTTATGCTAAATTGGCTGAAGCTAATGTTGAGAATATGGCATAATACAGAAGTTACTTCGATTGAAGTTTCTTAAGAATATACCTGATAAACATAAAAAAAACCATCCTAAACCGGATGGTTTTTTTATGCTGTAAAATTATTTATTGTTGGATCTTGATGATTTTACTTTCATCTATGTTGTAAGCGTTGACAACCGACTTATAATCGTTGTAATCAATGGTGCCATTCTTTCCAAAAGCAGCAGGAATTACTAACACTCGCAATCTCTGATTTAACCGTGAAGCGGAAGACAAACCAGCCAAATCATATCCTTCTAAGTATACTTCAGCATCAAATCTAGTGAAATTATAATCGTATCTATGGTCTAAAGTTCCATCATTGAAGTAATAACTTTCAGGCAATAACTTCCAAACATTTTCCCCTTGAAAAACATCGGTTAGCCTGTAAACCAAAACCATATCAGAACTGTAAATGCTATGTGGAAATTCCAATACTACCGTATAACTATTTGGTAAAAAGTTAACATTAGTATACTCAAAAACTTCACCTATGGTGTCGTTATCTATACCGTTTCCGGTGTCTTCATTAACAGTACAACTTTGTAGCGTTATCATCCCGATAAAAGCTAAAACAAGGGTAATTTTTTTCATAACATAATAATTTAAATGGTTGATGATATTTTCTGCAGTTCAATATTAATGCCAAACTTTCAATTTAAGATAATTTTATAACTTTGACCCATGAGCCGAAAGAATGCTAAAAATATAAAAACCTATAACGACAAGCTACACAAAGCACAAGATAAGGAAAAAGCTAAGAAAGCCGAACGCGCTGCTTTGCTGAAATCGATGGTGCGAAAATTTAATCAAAATCCGGATGATAAATAAAAACCTCACTAATAGTGAGGTTTTATCATTTTATAATTGTAGTTCAGCTTACATATTACGTCGGTACTGACCACCAACTTCAAACAAAGCGGAAGTAATTTGTCCTAACGAACAATACTTCGTGGCTTCCATTAATTTTTCAAACAAATTTTTATTGTTAATCGCCGCTTCTTGCAACCCGTTGATTTGCTCTTCTTCTTTGCCGGTGTTTGCTAGCTTAAGGTTATGCAACGTGGCTATTTGGAATTGCTTTTCTTCTTCCGTAGCGCGAATCACTTCGGCCGGAATTACCGTTGGCGATCCTTTGGAACTGAGGAAAGTATTCACACCGATGATTGGAAATTCACCCGTATGTTTCAAGGTTTCGTAGTACAAACTTTCTTCCTGAATTTTACTTCTTTGGTACATGGTTTCCATAGCGCCTAAAACGCCACCGCGTTCTGTAATGCGGTCGAATTCTTGTAACACAGCTTCTTCTACCAAATCGGTTAATTCTTCTATAATAAAAGAACCTTGTATTGGGTTTTCGTTTTTAGCCAATCCTAATTCTTTGTTGATAATCAACTGAATGGCCATCGCTCTGCGCACTGATTCTTCCGTTGGCGTGGTAATGGCTTCGTCGTAAGCATTCGTGTGCAAGGAATTACAATTGTCATAAATCGCATACAAGGCTTGTAACGTGGTACGAATATCGTTAAAGTCAATTTCCTGAGCGTGTAACGAACGACCGGACGTTTGAATATGGTATTTCAACATCTGTGCTCTTTCGTTAGCGCCGTATTTGTTTTTCATGGCTTTCGCCCAAATTTTACGGGCTACACGACCAATCACGGCATATTCCGGATCGATTCCGTTCGAGAAGAAGAACGACAAGTTCGGACCGAAATCGTTAATGTTCATGCCGCGACTTAGGTAATATTCTACATAAGTGAAACCATTCGCCAAAGTAAACGCCAATTGCGTAATTGGGTTGGCTCCCGCTTCGGCTATATGGTAACCGGAAATCGAAACTGAATAGAAATTGCGGACATTCTTTTGGATAAAGTATTCCTGAACGTCACCCATCAAACGCAGTGCAAACTCGGTAGAGAAAATACAAGTGTTTTGCGCTTGGTCTTCTTTTAAAATATCGGCTTGAACAGTACCCCGGACTTGCGTCAAAGTCTTGATTTTAATGTCGTCATACACTTCTTTTGGCAACACTTGATCACCGGTTACGCCTAACAACATCAATCCCAAGCCGTTGTTACCTTGTGGTAATTCGCCGTTATATCTTGGTCTTGGTAAACCTTTTTTCTTGTAGATTTCGTTGATTTTCTCTTCTACTTCTACTTGAAGGTTATTTTCAATAATATATTTTTCACAGTTTTGGTCGATGGCCGCATTCATGAAGAATCCTAATAACATTGGCGCCGGACCGTTAATGGTCATAGACACCGAGGTCATTGGGTGACTCAAATCGAAACCGGAATACAATTTCTTAGCGTCGTCCAAACAACAAATAGAAACACCGGCATTACCTATTTTACCGTAAATATCCGGACGCAAATCCGGATCGTTTCCGTACAAGGTAACCGAATCAAAAGCCGTTGACAAACGCTTGGCCGGCATACCTAATGACACATAGTGGAAACGACGGTTGGTTCTTTCCGGTCCGCCTTCTCCGGCAAACATGCGCGTTGGATCTTCGCCTTCTCTTTTAAACGGATACAAACCGGAAGCGAACGGGAATTCTCCCGGCACGTTTTCTTGTAAATTCCATTTTAAAATATCGCCCCAAGCTTGGTATTTTGGCAAAGCTACTTTTGGGATTTGCGAGTGTGATAAGCTTTCAGTATGCGTTTGAATTTTGATTTCTTTGTCGCGTACTTTAAAGCTGTAAACCGGATTTTTGTATTTATTGACTTTGTCGTTCCATGTGTGGATGATTTCCCAGTTGAACGGATCTAAGTTCATTTTAACGCGGTCAAATTCTTTCAACAATAAGTTTAAAAACTCTTTGTTATCATCATTGAAATTCAAACTGTTAGATTCGATTCCCGACTTGTCAATTTGCGGTTGCTTTTTGGCCACACTTTCAATGGTTTTGTAAATGCCATAAAGCTTTTGAGCCACTTCCACTTGCGTTAAAACCGTTTCGTCGTACTTGCGATTGTTCTCGGCTATCTCCGATAAATATCTTGTTCTGTGTGGCGGAATGACAAATATCTTTTCACTCATTTCACGAGTGATTTCGAAAGTCGATTGTAAATCGGCGCCCGTTTTCTCTACAATCTTGTCCATGATTTTTTTATAGAGTGTATTCATGCCCGGATCATTAAACTGTGAAGCAATGGTTCCGATAACCGGCATATCATCCGGATTCACATCCCACAAATTATGATTGCGTTGGTATTGTTTTTTTACATCGCGAATCGCATCCAGCGCCCCGCGTTTGTCGAATTTGTTAATCGCCACCAAATCGGCAAAATCCAACATATCGATTTTCTCCAATTGCGTGGCGGCACCAAACTCAGGGGTCATTACATATAAGGAAACATCCGAATGCTCTAATATTTCCGTATCACTTTGTCCGATACCCGATGTTTCTAAAATAATGATGTCGTATTTAGCAGCTTTTAATACTTGAATGGCTTCGTTTACATATTTAGACAGGGCCAAATTCGACTGGCGTGTTGCCAATGAACGCATATAAACTCTTGGATTGTTGATGGCATTCATTCGAATTCTGTCGCCCAACAAAGCACCTCCGGTTTTTCTTTTTGACGGATCAACTGAAATCAATCCGATGGTTTTTTCCGGGAAGTCGATTAAAAATCGACGCACCAATTCATCTACCAAAGACGATTTTCCTGCACCGCCGGTTCCGGTAATTCCCAGAACAGGAATGTGAGTCGTTTCATTTTTCTTATGGATGGCATCTAGTGTTTCTTTAGCCACTTCAGGAAAATTTTCTGCCGAAGAAATTACACGGGCAATCGCCGTAGGATTCTTTTCCTCTAAGTGATTGATTTCACCGTTGAGTTCGTTACCTACCGGAAAATCTGCTTGTTTTACCAAATCGTTAATCATGCCTTGCAAGCCCATGGCGCGGCCGTCATCCGGTGAATAGATTCGAGTAATGCCGTATTCGTGCAATTCTGAAATTTCCGAAGGCAAAATTACGCCTCCGCCACCACCAAAAATTTTGATGTGTCCGGCGCCTTTTTCTTTCAACAAATCGTACATGTATTTAAAGTACTCATTGTGACCACCTTGATAGGAAGTCATTGCAATCGCATTGGCATCTTCCTGAATGGCAGTATTTACCACTTCTTCTACACTGCGGTCGTGACCTAAATGTATTACTTCTACACCGGTGGCTTGGATAATACGACGCATAATGTTGATGGCCGCATCATGACCATCGAAAAGGGAAGCTGCAGTAACAATTCTTACTTTATTTTTAGGAATATAGGGCTGTTCTTGAACCATTGTTAAATAAGTGTCTGTTTTGAGGGTGCAATTTACAGAATTATTAAAAATTTCCCATTTAAAATCGGAAAAATAAAAAGCCTAAATGCGACAAATCCAGAAACGTTGAATTAACATTTATTTGCCATTTTTCGGCACGAAGATTGCTTACTTTTGAAAAAAAGAAACTGCTTATGAAAACAAAAGTTGCGCTACTCCTACTCGTTCCGTTTTTAGGAATTTCCCAAATTAAAATTTTAGACGATTTCAAAAAAAAGGTACCTACTAAAAGTTCACAAAGTTTAGGTTCGCTCACGTCCACCGATATTTCCAAAGGGTTGAAAGAAGCTTTGAATAAAGGCATTGAAAAGCAAGTCAGCAAATTAACCGCAACCGACGGCTTTTACAAAAACGAATTGGTCAAAATTTTACTACCGGAAGAATTACAAAAAGTAGATAAAACACTCCGCAAAATGGGCATGAGTAATTTGGCCGATGAAGGCATTTTACTATTGAATCGCGCCGCTGAAGAAGCCGTAAAAGAATCAACTCCGATATTTGTAGACGCTGTTAAAAACATGAGCTTTACCGATGCCAAAAATATTTTAATGGGCAATGAAAATGCGGCTACCACTTATTTACAGTCCACTACAACTAATCCGCTGTATGCCAAATTCAGTCCGGTGATTCAAAGTTCGTTAGCCAAAGTGGGTGCCGATAAAGTTTGGGCTAACATCATCAAAAAGTATAACAGTATTCCGTTGGTTACCAAGATTAATCCCGATCTGACAGATTACACGACTAACAAAGCCCTACAAGGCGTGTTTACAATGATTGCCCTGGAAGAGAAAGACATTAGAACGCAATTGAGTGCCAGAACTTCTCCATTATTGAAGAAAGTATTTGCGTTACAAGACAAAAAACCTTAATTTTTTAGAAATCAATAACATAAGAATAACAAAACCTTAACACAAGGACTTGAAATCGAGACTTATCTTTGTAGTGTAATAAAATTGGTTTTTTTATTATTTGGTTAGGTTAGTTAAAAAATGCCGGTGCTTGGGAAAGCATCGGCTTTTTTTATGCTAATTTATCACGTAGTTTTTTGAAGTAGGTAAAGGCTTTGACCAAGCGACTGCCATACCAAGAGAACATTTCGCCATCCACAAAAAAAGTTTTGGCGTGATGCGTAAATCGGCCTAATTCAAAGGCGTGTTCATCTTTAAAAGGAAACGGTTCCGAAGACAACAAGACCAAATCGGGATCGCCTTGCAAACGGATTTTTTTAATTTCAACCTCAGGATATCTGCCTGTAACATTAGGGTTGTTTTCGTAGATGTTTTGAAATTTATTCAGACGCAACATTTCGTTGATAAAGGTATCGCCACCGGCTACCATATAAGGATTCGCCCAGATAAAATAGGCGACTTTAAACGAAGATTGGTCTTGGATGAACTGCTGAAAATCACGCTGTACAAACTGAATTTTATCGTTCCATTTCTGCGCTTCGGTTCTTTTGTTGAACAACTGTCCGAAGTCGGTTATCATTTGGTAATTATCTTCCAAAGTGATGATATTGGTAACCCAAACCGGACAAATTTCAGCCAATTGTGCCACTATCTCGAGGGTGTTTTCTTCTTTATTAGCGATAATGATATCCGGTTGCAACAAACGTATTTTTTCAACATGGACATTTTTAGTCCCGCCAATGATTTTTTTGGTCGATTTGAAATGAAACGGATGCACACAGAATTTGGTAATCCCAACAATTTGTTCTTCTAATCCTAAATCGAACAACAACTCCGTTAAAGAAGGCACCAACGAAACAATACGCTTGGGCGTGCTTTTGAAAGTATGAGAAGTTCCTATTTGATCGGTAAGAGTCTTTTCGGTCATGAACAGTGCTAATCCTTATTTAAAAAAAGAGCTACTTTTTTATAGTTGCTAACAAACAGCAACCCGATAACAACGTTAATCACACTGATAATCCAATTCACATAATTAACAGAAAAAGCGGTATTCTCAAATTGATTAACCCTATTTCTGAATTCAGCCACAGTGTAATAAAGCACATCGGGGACATTATCTATAATAAGAAACCCGCCAATAATTACAACAGCCAACTTCAAAATACTCTCATTAGTAAGACTTCCTAAATCTATCTTCTCATCGTCAAAACCAGTGTCGAGCTTAAAAAACCTTATAATAGCATCTGTCTTAAAAATCAAAGTGATAAATAGACCCAATGAAACCAAAACGGCACTCAATATTACCAACAATAAAAGAGTATCAAACTGATACACTAAATTAACTGTATTGGAAGGTATGACTGTAAAAATGGTTAAAATTCCGGAGTAGAGTCCGAATGCCTTAATTAAGATTCTAAATAAATCGCGTTTGGTCATAAATTAATTTTTAAAATTCCTTCCATTTCCTGTTGCAATAGCAATGCTTCTTCCCTAGCCTTTTCGGCGAAATCAGCACCATTAGAAGCGTAAATTATAGCTCTGGAGGAGTTGATTAATAAACCTACGGCTTCGTTCATGCCGTATTTGCAAACTTCTGAAAGACTACCGCCTTGCGCGCCTACACCCGGAACCAACAGAAAACTATCGGGTACAATTTTTCGGATTTCGGCAAAATATTCGGCTTTGGTGGCGCCAACTACATACATCAAATTTTGACTGTTTTTCCAAGTTTTTGAGGTTTTGATTACCTTTTGGTACAACGCTTCGTGGTTTACATTTTGCGTTTGAAAATCGAAAGCGCCTTCGTTGGAAGTCAGCGCTAACAATATGGTGTGTTTGTTTTCGAAAGCCAAAAAAGGTTCTACACTGTCTTTGCCCATGTAAGGCGCAACCGTAACGCTGTCGAAGTTTAAGTCTTCCAAAAAGGCTTTGGCATACATGGTAGAGGTATTCCCGATATCACCGCGTTTGGCATCGGCTATGGTGAAGATTTCAGGATAGTTTTCGTTGATATAGTTGATGGTTTTTTGGAGCGATGTCCAGCCTTTTAATCCGTGGGCTTCATAGAAAGCCATATTGGGTTTATAGGAAACGCATAAGTCATGCGTTGCGTCGATGATGGCTTTGTTAAATTCGAAAATCGGATCTTCCAGCGTTAATAAGTGCGATGGTATTTTTTGTAAATCGACGTCCAAACCTATGCAGAGAAAGGACTTTTTGTTTTGAATTTGTTGAATAAGTTGTGTTGTTGTCATTATAGTTTGTTTGTGCGCAAAGTTCGCAAAGTTTTTGCAATGTTGGTTGTAAAAAATCACCCAAGCCCTCCGATAGTTCCCTCTTTAGCCCCGATGGGAGCAGCTACCCCCGAACCTTCGGGGTAGCGCGGACAGCGGGAACTGCCATTCCGGATAAAGCCCGAGCCATTCGCTTCCGACATAAAAAAAGCCTCAATGAATGAGGCCCGGTATCTTAGAAAACTTCGCTTTCTTTTAATTTTTCAGTGTTGGAAACCAATTGAAGTTCATCAATCATTTTTTGAAGGTTACCATTCATGAAGCCGTCAAGGTCGAAAATACTCAATCCGATTCGGTGGTCGGTAATTCTGCCTTGCGCATAATTGTAGGTGCGAATTTTAGCCGAACGGTCGCCACTACTCACCTGAGAATTACGTTTTTTAGCATCTTCCTCTTGCTTTTTGGCCAATTCCATTTCGTACAAACGCGAACGCAATACGGTTAAGGCTTTGTCTTTGTTTTTATGTTGTGATTTTTCGTCTTGACATTGGGCTACCAATCCGGTAGGAATATGCGTCATACGCACGGCCGATTTGGTAGTATTTACCGATTGTCCGCCCGGTCCTGAGGAACAGAAAAAGTCGATTCGCACATCGTTCATATCGATTTGCACGTCGAATTCTTCAGCTTCTGGCAACACCATAACGGTGGCTGCTGAAGTATGCACTCTTCCTTGGGTTTCCGTTTGCGGTACGCGTTGCACACGGTGAACACCGGCTTCGAATTTTAAAGTACCGTAAACATCTTCTCCGGTCACTTCAAAAATAACCTCTTTAAAACCGCCCGAAGTACCTTCGTTCATATCCACAACCGAAGTTCTCCAGCCTTTGCTTTCGCAGTATTTGGTGTACATACGGTACAAGTCGCCGGCAAAAATGGAAGCTTCATCACCACCGGTACCGGCACGGATTTCCACCATTACGTTTTTGGCGTCTTCCGGATCTTTCGGGATAAGCATGAACTTGATTTCTTCTTCCAATTGCGGCAAACGCTCTTTGGCTTCATCCAACTGCATTTTGGCCATTTCCACCATTTCGGCATCCGAGCCATCGGCTATAATTTCGTTGGCTTCATCGATATTTCCGGTCACGTTGATCAGCTCCTCACGTTTATCCATAAGGGCTTTCAAGGTTTTGTATTCCTGATTTAACTGTACGTAACGCTTTTGATCGGCAATTACATCGGGCTGAATAATCAAATCCGAAATCTCGTCGAAGCGCTGTTTTACATATTGTAATCTCTCTAACATTGTTGCAGTTTTCTTTTAAAAGTGTGCAAATTTAGGCAAAATAAAGCAATAAATTTTATTTTTTTTGGAGCTGTTTGCTGCGCCAGTCGCTGCGCTCGTGCCCTGCTGTACGCTGCAATCTTTTTGCCACAACGTTAAACCATAAGCGTTACAACATGACCAATGGCAAAAAGGATTTTCGCTACCATCAGGGCTAGTGACTCTTGCGTTTTTTTTGTACTATTGCAATACTAATGCACTATTATGAAAAAATCAATCCTTATTATAGCTATTGTTGTATTCGGTTCCTGCCAAAACAAATCCGACAAACAATTTGAGAAACTCGAAAAAATGAATTGGCTTATTGGCCAATGGGAGAATACTACTCCGGAAGGTTATTTAACTGAAACCTGGACCAAAACCAATGACAGTACTTTTTCGGGTCAAACCTATTTTATTATCAATAAAAAAGACACAGTACACAACGAAAGTATAGTGTTGACTCAAGTCAATGATGACTTGATTTATCGCCCAACTGTAAAGGGACAAAACAACGACGAACCGGTTGATTTTAAACTCACTTCAGAAGCAGAAAACAACTTTACTTTCGAAAATCCGAAACATGATTATCCTCAAAAAATTGTTTATAAAAAGGTCAACGAAAAGTCATTAGTGGCCACCATTTCCGGAAAACAACAAGGCAAACCAAGTACCGAAAGTTATCCGATGCAAAAGAAATAACCCAATAATTCTTAATAAATCTCATCAAATCTCGCCTAACCCGCGGGATTTTTTTATGTCTAAACGTAAGTAAATCAATTCGGTAAAAAATATTATTTATATTTAGTCTAAATAAGTTTTGTTATTTGTTTTCGTCTTTATAGATTTGCAATATTATTTTAATTTAATCTAAATAAGGATGAAAACCATAACAACCCTAGCTACTGCTTTTTTAGTGTCGATGGCAGCTTTTGGACAAGAAACCAAAAAAGATACCATCAATGCTTTAAAAGAAGTTGAAATCAACAACAACAAATACAAGTACAAACGAGAAAAAAGTACTACAGTCTCCAAAATGCCACTCAACAACATCGAGAATCCGCAAGTGTACAATACCGTTACGAGCGAATTACTCAAAGAACAAGTAGTCACCAACTTTAACGACGCCTTGAAAAACGCAACCGGAGTAACGCGTCTATGGGAATCTACCGGTCGTGGCGGCGATGGTGCCGAGTTTTATACCATGAGAGGATTTTCGGTACAGCCAACTATGGTGAACGGATTACCGGGCATCAATAACGGAAGCATAGACCCAATTAATGTCGACAATATTGAAGTTATCAAAGGTCCATCGGGAACCTTATTTGGCAGCAGTTTAATTTCATACGGCGGTTTAATCAACATCGTAACCAAAAAACCGCACCAAAACTTCAGTGGTGAAATCGGTTACAATGCCGGAACTTACGGTATGGATCGCATCACAGCCGATGTCAATGTGCCGCTGAATAAAGACGTTGCGGTACGCATTACTTCGGCTTACCAAAACGAAAACTCTTTTCAAGATGCCGGATTTTCTAAATCCATTTTCGTAGCGCCATCACTAAGTTATAAAGTAAACGATAAGTTATCATTTTTAATTAATACGGAATTCACTAACAGAACTTCGGCCAATGCACCCATGATTTTCTTGAGTCGTTATTCGCCTTTATCATTCAATTCGATCGACTTATTTGAACAGAATTATAAAAAATCATACACTTCAAACGAGCTAACCATCAGCAATCCGACCTTCAATTTACAAGCGCAAATGCTTTACAAATTGTCGGACAACTGGACTTCACAAACCGTTTTATCCAGAAGCAACAGCAAAACCAATGGCTATTACTCCTATTTGTGGGATTCAGCTAATGGCGACGAGTTTACGCGTTTTATCTCTAAACGAAACGGACAAACCCTTGCCACCGATATCCAACAAAACTTTATCGGCGATTTCAAAATCGGTAACCTCAAAAACCGCATGGTTATCGGTATCGATTATTACGCCCAAAATATTCTAAACGCCAGTAATAACTGGGTGGGCGCCGGAACGATTTCTTTGGTAAACCAAACCGATTCGGGTGCAGCCAATTTAACCCAAGCCGGTATCGATAACTTATTAGCCGGTACTTTCGAACCCAATTCGGATACCGAATCGCAAGTGGTGAGTGCTTATGTATCAGATGTCATCAATATTACCAATAAACTATCGGTGATAGCGAGTTTGCGTGTGGATGAATTCAGAGGAAAAACATCGGCTTACGCCGCTGAAGAAGTCAAAAGTCAGATTGCGGTTTCACCAAAATTCGGAGCCGTATACCAAATTATTGAAAATAAAGTTTCGGTTTTCGGAAATTATATGAATGGTTTTAAAAATATTGAACCCGGACAAAGAGCAGACGGACCAACCAATACCGTAGCCACCACTTTCGATCCGGAACAAGCAAACCAATACGAATTCGGTTTGAAAACTAATTTGTACAAAGACATCATTTCGGCTTCCTTGAGCTATTATGATATCAATGTAAAAAATCGATTAATGGCCGATGCTACCAACCCGAACGCTTCTGTACAAGGTGGCGAAGTAGAAAGCAAAGGCGTTGAATTAAGTGTAACGGTAAATCCGATTAAAGGTTTCAACATCATCGGTGGCTACAGTTACAATGACAGCGAAGTGACCAAAGACAATACCGATAGTGGCTATTTAGGCTTGCGTCCGGAAGAAGCCGGTCCGAAAACCTTAGTGAATTTGTGGGCGAATTATTTCTTTACCGAAGGAAAATTGAAAGGTTTCGGTTTGGGTATCGGCGGAAACCATGCGAGCGAGCACAAAACCTTGAACAGAGCCAATATCGGGACTTTTGCCTTACCGGATTACACTATTTTGAACTCGGCGCTATCCTATAACAACGATAAATTCAATATTACTTTAAAAGTGAACAATTTGTTCAACGAAAAATATTATACCGGTTGGTCAACCGTTACGCCTCAACGTTTGCGAAGTTTAACCGCCGGATTAACGTATAAATTTTAATCCTGATTAAAATTTGGTTTTTGTTTGTTTAATGGAACTCCTCATTTCGGTGAGGAGTTTTTAATCTTAGTCAATGAAAAAAGTAGGCTTTAAAAAAATCATCAGAAATATCCATCTTTGGTTGGGATTGGCATCGGGCAGTATCGTTTTCATCATCGCTATTACAGGCTGTTTGTACGCCTTTCAGGAAGAAATTCAGAACATCACCGAAACCTATCGCTTTGTGGAAAAGCAAAACAAAGCTTTCCTCCTACCTTCAGAATTAGAAAAAATAGCCCGTGCCGAATTGCCGCAGGAATCGCTGCACGCCATCAAATACAATGGCCAAAGTCAGTCTGCCGAAGCCATTTTTTTCAGTCACGACGACCAAAACAAACAAAACGATTATTACCACATCATTTACCTCAATCCGTACACCGGAGAAATTTTGGAAGTAGCCGATATGTATTCGGGCTTTTTCCGTTGGGTTTTGGACGGTCATTTTTACCTCTGGCTACCGCATGAAATCGGGCAAACAGTAATTGCTTCGGCGACCTTAATCTTTCTGTTAATGTTAATTACAGGCTTGATTCTTTGGTATCCCAAAAACAAAAAAGCCGCCAAACAACGCTTTTGGTTTCGTTGGAAAGACGGGATAAAATGGAAACGTAAAAACTATGATTTGCACAATATTACCGGATTTTACGTAATGGCTATCGCTTTAATCTTTGCCATTACAGGATTAGTTTGGGGATTTCCGTGGTTTGCTTACAGCTATTATACTTTAATCGGCGGCGAAAAATCATTGGTCTATGAAGATCCGATATCTCAAAAAGAAATCTCAGTTTCTGACATTAAGAAACCGCTGGATAAAGTGTGGTTCATGATGCAAAAAGACTATCCCGATGCCCAATCAATTGAAGTGCATCCGCCCGAAACCGATTCGAGCTCGATAGCTGCCAACGCGAACTTAGACAAAGGCACTTATTGGAAAACCGACTATCGTTATTTTGATCAATATACTTTAAAAGAAAAAGAGGTGAAACACATTTACGGAAAGTTAGCGAACGCTACAGCTTCCGATAAACTCATCCGAATGAACTATGACATTCATACCGGAGCTATATTGGGTTTACCCGGAAAAGTTTTTGCCTTTTTGATTAGTTTGTTGATTGCGAGTTTACCCGTGACCGGTTTTTTAATTTGGTACGGCAAGCGCAATAAAAGCGGTGTCTAACGCGAATAATTTTTGAACAGATAAATCCAAATCATCCGCGACAATCGGATATTAAAACAACTGAGCAAAACAATTACAGTGGCAATAATCGGAATGATTCTCAAATCAAAGGTTTTGTCAAAAAACGTACTCGCAATAACGTAAGTAATGATTCCTTGTCCTACGGTTAAACCGTAATTCACAAACATAGCGCCGAAAAAATAACCCGGTTCTTTTTCAAATTTAGTGTTACAATGACTGCAGTATTGGTTCATCTTCGGGAAACCCAAACTGAAGAAAAAACTTTTGTCGGCAAACACTTTGCCTTTGTGGCAATTGGGACATTCGTTACGAAAAATATGATAGAGACTTTGTAGCATGATACAATTTTTGACAAAGATAAATAGTTTGCCATCATCAATAGTTTAGTATCTTCGCTAATAATAGCACAATTAGGACATTTTGAAAAAGAATCCGGTTTACAATATTGACAATTTTAAAGCCGATTTTGGGAAGAAAGAGCTGTACATCAACACTTTTAAAAATCATTTAAAAGCGCACAGTTTTATTGAAAAACCACATCGACATAACTTTTATCTTTTGGTTTTATTCACCAATGGCAGCGGAAATCATGCAATTGATTTTACCAATTACGCCATAAAACCGGGCAGCTTATTTGTACTACAACCGGGACAAATACACCATTGGGAACTTTCCGAGGATATTGAAGGCTATATCTTCTTTTACTCGCAAGAAGTGTATAATATCTATTTTGCACAGAAAAAAATAGAGGATTATCCCTTTTACCAATCGGTAAGAAACCAACCGGCTATTGTTTTTGAAAAAGAAGAATTGCAAACGCTACTACCGTATTTCGACCTGATGATTCAGGAAAGTCAAAGCGCAAATTCTAATAAACAAGACAAACTACTGAATTTACTGGATTGCATTCACATTGAGATTTCCGGAAAATACTTAGCCGAATCCAATCATACCTCACATTCGTACAATTATAAAATTCAGCATTTTGAGCAACTATTGGAGCAATACTTTACTACCGAAAAAGCGCCTTCTTTTTATGCCGAAAAAATGAATATTACACTCAAACACCTCAATCGAATTTGCAAAGACATACTGAACCAAACCGTCACTGAGCTGATTGCCAAAAGAATAATTTTGGAGGCCAAAAGGCTATTAATTGACGCTTCAAAAACGATTAATCAAGTTGCTGATAATTTGGGGTTTGAAAATTATGCTTACTTCATCAGGTTGTTTAAAAAACAAACCGGTATGACGCCCAGTGAATTTCGAAAAATGATAAATTAAAAAACCCGTTCAGTATGGAACGGGTTGCTAATAATCTAATATTCTAAGATGTCTAACAATCTAATTTTTCACAGGAATGTTTGCTAAAATTTCCAAAAAGAATTTCCAGAATTTTTGAGACGATTGAATCGACGCTCTTTCATCCGGACTGTGCGCACCGTGAATCGTTGGTCCGAAAGAAATCATGTCCATTCCAGGGTAGTTAGTCCCTAAAATACCGCATTCCAATCCGGCGTGACAAGCCACTACATTGGGTTTACTGCCGTTTTGTTTTTCGTAAATGTCGACTAAAACTTTTAAGATTTCAGAGTTCACATTCGGTGTCCAACCCGGATAGCTACCGCCGAATTCTACTTCGCAACCAAACAATTCGTAAGCCGAACGCAAGCCATTGGCCAAATCCATTTTAGAACTTTCTACTGAGGAACGCGTCAAATTCTGGATAGAAATTTGTCCGTCTTTCACCACTACTCTGGCAATATTATTGGAGGTTTCTACCAAATCAGCCATATCGGCACTCATACGATATACGCCGTTATGAGCAGCATAAATCGAACGCAACAAACCTTCTTGCACGCCTAGATCCATGACTTTCGCCGGTAAATCGCTTTTTACAATTTCGATGGTTAAGTTGGGTTCTGTCGTTTTGAATTCGGTTTTGATATCGTTGATAATTTCCTGCATATCAAACACAAAAGCCTCGTCGTACATACCTGCTACAATTACTTTGGCCACACTTTCACGCGGAATCGCATTGCGCAAACTGCCACCGTTTATTTCAGCAATTTGCAATCCGAAGTTTTCAAATCCGTCAAACAACAAACGGTTCATGATTTTATTGGCATTCCCCAATCCTTTGTTAATGTCCATACCCGAGTGACCGCCATTCAAGCCTTTTACGGTAATGGTGTAACCCACAGAACCTTCCGGAGTTTCTTCCTCATGGTAAGTTCTGGTAGCCGTTACGTCGATACCACCGGCACAACCGATGTCGATTTCATCGTCTTCTTCTGTATCTAAATTCAGTAGAATTTCCCCTTGTAAAATACCGCCTTTTAAGTTCAAAGCACCGGTCATTCCGGTTTCTTCATCTATGGTAAACAAGGCGTCAATAGCAGGATGCGGAATATCTTTGCTTTCTAAAATCGCCATAATCGCAGCTACACCTAAACCATTGTCGGCTCCCAAAGTAGTTCCTTTAGCGCGTACCCAATCGCCATCTACATACATATCGATGCCTTGGGTTAAGAAGTCGAATTCGGTATCATTATTTTTTTGATGTACCATATCTAAGTGCCCTTGCAATACGATAGGTTTACGGTTTTCCATACCAGGAGTAGCCGGTTTACGGATAATGACATTTCGGATATCATCTTCAAAAGTTTCTAATCCTAAACTGTTTCCGAAATTTTTCATGAATTCTATGACGCGCTCTTCTTTTTTAGACGGACGCGGTACCGCATTTAAGTCGGCAAACTTGTTCCAAAGGACTTTGGGTTCCAGGTTTCTGATGTCTTGGCTCATTTTTTAAGTTTCTAAGTTACTGAGGTTCTGAGTTACTGAGTTTTTTAGCCTCGTTATAAGCCACATAATAACTTAGTTACTCAGCGACTCAGTCACTCAGCGACTCAGTACCGCAAAGTTACAAAGTTTAACTACTTTAGAAATTGAATTGTGATTATATTTACATTTTAAAAAGATACTTTGAAACGTAAATATATACTTCCTTTGTTTTTGTTGATTCAGCTGGTACTGCTGAAAATATTAGCCTTTTTTCCGGAATCAGTAGAACGTTTTTACAGCAATGGGTTATACCTATGGCTATCAAAATGTTCGCGATGGATATTAGGCAGTATTCCTTTTTCTGTAGGCGATATTGTTTACAGTTTTGTGGGGTTTTATGCGTTATACTGGCTGTATAAAAATCGGAAAATACAATGGAAAGTCAAGGTTTGGTCGATATTGAGTTTTGTGTCGGTAGCCTACTTTTTATTTCATTTGCTATGGGCATTCAATTACTACCGAGTACCGTTGTTTGAAAAGATGAAAATCAAAAGAGAATACACCGAACAAGAATTGGTGTTGTTCACAGAAAAATTGATTACCCAAACGAATGCTGTTCACAAAGCCATCACCAAAGACCGTTTAAAAAAGGTTGTTAATCCTTACAGTCAGGACAGCATTTTTAAACTGACCCAAAACGGTTACGATCAACTGGCGAAAGAACATGCCTATTTTGAGTATAAAATTCCCAGTCAGAAAAAATCGCTGTTGAGTTTACCCTTAACCTACATGGGATTTGGCGGTTACTTGAATCCGTTTACCAACGAAGCGCAAGTCAATGACAAGTTGCCGATGTACGGTTTTCCGAATGTAGTTTGCCACGAAATGGCGCATCAAATTGGTTTTGGCAGCGAAAGCGAATGCAACTTCATTGGTTTTTTAGCCGGCGTTAAAAACGAAGATTTGTATTTTCAGTACTCGGCTTTATCCAATGCTTTACGTTACTGTATGTCGAACATAGGAATGAAAAACGAAAAAGAATTCGACCGATTAAAGGTAAAAATCAATCCGGGTATCATTAAAAATTACCAAGAAAGCGAAACCTTTTGGCAACAATACGATACTTTTATTGACAAGGCTTTTCATGCTTTTTACGACCAATATTTAAAGTCAAACCAACAAGAAGAAGGCATTGACAGCTATAGTAAATTTGTGGATTTATTGGTGAATTATTATAAAGGAAAAGAAGTCCAATAACTAATATTTTCCACAAATTCGACAATCCTCTTTTTCCTGATGCTCGCCTACTAAAAAGCCTTTGTCATTTAACCGATAATGGCAACATTCCATAAAACCCTCCTGCAACAATCTTCTTCCTCTTTGTATACGAGATTTTACAGCCGGTAATGTCATCTTAAGAATTTCAGCCACTTCTGCCTGTTTTTTTCCGTTAATTTCACTTTGGATTAAGGGTTCCCGATACAATTCCGGCAAATTTTTAATCATTGGCAATAAACAACTCATCGGACTGTGGTGTTCGTCAGTGGTAGCTTCTTCAGACAAATTGCCATACAAAGACATGTTGGTAGGTTTTGCAAAATGATTCATTACCGTATTGTAAGCTATACTAAAAATCCAAGAGCGTAAACTTTCTGTTTTTTGTACTTTCTGCAGATTGAGATGTACCTTGATAAATACTTCTTGTAATAAATCATTAGTCATTTCCGAATCTTTGACTTTGCTTCTGATGTAGCGCTTTACTTCGGTTGAATAGCTAATCCAAACTTCTTCTGAAGTCAATAATGTTGGTATGTCTTTTGTTGTTTTCATAATGATTTTGGTAAATAAAGATACAAAATAAAACCCAACCCTTTTAGAGGTTGGGTTGCTTTTTATTTACAACTTTGACAGCTACAATTTGTACATTGACAGTTAACACAATTACATGTCCCGCCGTTAGCACATCCACAATTATTTGATTTTTTTGTTCTCATGATAATTAAATTTTTAATGTTTCTATCAGTAAGACCGGAAAGATTCGAAAAAGATGCAGGAATTGTGATTTTTATTTTCAGAGAAGAAGAAAATGAGCAATTCTGAAGGGTTTAGCAGTTAGTATTTTGCTGCGCAACATCCTTCAAAGCTACGCCCGAAGCTTCGGGATTGAAAAACAAAAAACCAGAATAAAAACTCAAGTAAACTTGGATTTTTATTCTGGTTTTTTGTTTTATTCGTGATCTCAGAAGGATTCGAACCTTCGACCTACTGCTTAGAAGGCAGTTGCTCTATCCAGCTGAGCTATGAGACCATGCAAAGAAAATGTCTTGAAAATTGTCGGGGTGGCAGGATTCGAACCTGCGACCTCCTGGTCCCAAACCAGGCGCGATGACCGGGCTACGCTACACCCCGAGAGCGGAGAGACAGGGACTCGAACCCTGGCGACGGTTACCCGTCGACAGATTAGCAATCTGCTCCGTTACCACTCCGGCACCTCTCCTATAATTTCCAATATTGTAAAAGAACATTTTCTTTAAGCGGTTGCAAATGTAATTTATCATTCTATAATTTACAACTATTTCATTTCTTTTTTTAGCATTTCAAGTAAATTATTCCAAAATAACTTCACTATCAATGCACTACAAAATCGATAATTCTTGCAAAGCGTTGCGCACAAAGATTTATTGGGCTTACAATTCATTATTTTACAATAAAAGTTTAGATTTGCAAGGCAAACACTCTAGGTAAAGTTCACACTTGCCGAGAGACAAACAACTAAACATCATGAGTAAAAAAGTAGTTATCGTATCAGCTGTGAGAACTCCTATCGGAAGTTTTATGGGAAGTTTATCCACTGTGACTGCCACACAATTAGGTGCCGCTGCCATCAAAGGCGCCTTAAATAAAATCAATTTAGATCCAACTTTAGTAGATGAAGTATTAATGGGTAATGTAGTACAAGCCGGCGTTGGCCAGGCTCCTGCTACTCAAGCCGCTATTTTCTCAGGTATGCCCAATACTGTTCCTACTACTACTGTAAATAAAGTATGTGCTTCCGGCATGAAAGCCGTAATGCAAGGTGCACAAGCCATCATGACCGGTGATGCCGAAATCGTTGTGGCCGGTGGTATGGAAAACATGAGTTTGATTCCACATTATGTGCATTTGAGAAACGGCGTGAAATTCGGTCCAACCACTATGGTTGACGGTATGCAGAAAGACGGTTTAACCGATGCTTACGACAACAATGCTATGGGGGTTTGTGCCGATTTGTGCGCTTCAGAATATGGTATTACCAGAGAAGAACAAGATGCTTTTGCTATCCAATCTTACGAGCGTTCTGCTAAAGCTTGGGCAGAAGGTAAGTTCGACAACGAAGTAGTTCCGGTGGAAATCCCGCAACGTCGAGGCGAGCCGATTGTATTTGCTAAAGATGAAGAATTCACCAACGTGAAATTAGATAAAATCCCGGCCTTAAATCCTGTGTTTACTAAAGACGGAACTGTAACGGCGGCCAATGCTTCTACTATTAATGACGGTGCTGCAGCTTTAGTTTTAATGAGCGAAGAAAAAGCACGAGCTTTAGGCTTAAAACCATTGGCTTATATCAAATCCTACGCTGATGCCGCTCAGGAACCAAAATGGTTTACCACCGCACCAGCCAAAGCGTTGCCAAAAGCCTTAGACAAAGCCGGAATTTCGATAGCCGATGTAGACTATTTCGAGTTCAACGAAGCTTTCGCAGTGGTTGGTTTGGCTAATGCTAAAATCTTAGGCTTAGACAACAATAAAATCAATGTGAACGGTGGTGCTGTTTCTTTAGGACATCCGCTGGGCTGTTCAGGAGCCAGAATTATTGTAACTCTGATTAATGTATTAGAGCAAAACAATGCTAAAATCGGAGCAGCAGCTATCTGTAACGGTGGCGGTGGCGCTTCTGCTATTGTAATCGAAAGAGCTTAAAAAAATTACGAATTACGAATTATGAATTACGAAACAATTCATAATTCGTGATTTATAATTCATAATTAATTGAGATGTTTGCCATTTGTAACCTTGCCATAATTCCTTTACGAGCCGAGTCTAGTGATCGAAGCGAAATCGTTTCGCAGGTGTTGTTTGGTGAGCATTTTGAAATCTTGGAAAGACAAAACCAATGGGCTAAAATCAAGTTGCAGTTCGACGGTTATGAAGGCTGGGTTGATTCCAAACAATACCAAATTATTTCAGAGAAGAATTTCAACGATTTATCCAAAGAAGCCATCATTTTAAATGCTGATTTGGTGGAATACGTCACCAATGCCAAAAACATGCTATTGCCGATTCCGCTTGGCGCTTCGCTATCGTTTTTAAACCACAGCGAAATCAATACAGAAGGCTTTCAGTTTGAAGGATTAAAAACCAGTGGTATCAAACCCAAATCCGATTTGATCACCACAGCTTACCAATATTTAAATGCGCCTTATCTTTGGGGCGGCAAAACGCCATTCGGAATTGATTGCTCCGGTTTTACGCAAATGGTATACAAACTCAACGGCTATCATTTGCTTCGCGATGCTTCACAACAAGCCGGTCAAGGCGATGCGCTGAGTTTTATTGAAGAAAGTGAACCCGGAGATTTGGCTTTCTTCGACAATGATGAAGGCAAAATCATCCACGTCGGCATCATGATGGAAAACAACTACATCATCCACGCCAGCGGGAAAGTCAGAATTGATCGCTTAGACCATTTAGGAATTTATAACGCAGAACAAAACCGACACACCCATCGATTGCGCGTCATTAAGAAAATTATATAAACCAAAACTTTTGTTTTGTTTTTTTTATTACATTAGTTTCCTAATCCCTTATAAATGAAACCTATTCACAAAATTTCAATTCTTGCGCTTAGTTTAGTTCTGGTGAGTTGCTTTAAAGAAAAAAACAATGATAACGCCGAAGATCGTTACCAACCCAAAGAATTCGTTGAAGTTAAACATCCTGAATGGAGCAAAAATGCTACCATTTACGAAGTGAATGTGCGACAATTTACCCCGGAAGGTACTTTTAAAGCTTTTGAAGCACATTTACCCAGAATAAAAAAAATGGGAATCGATATCATTTGGCTCATGCCGATTCATCCGATAGGCTTTGAAAAAAGAAAAGGTACTTTAGGCAGTTATTATTCGGTGAAAGATTATTACGGTATCAATCCTGAATTTGGAACAAAAGCCGACTTCAAGCACCTGGTAGATAAAATCCACAGCATGGGTATGTATGTCATTGTAGATTGGGTTGCCAATCACTCTTCCTGGGATAATCCGTTGGCCAAAGAGCATCCGGATTGGTACACCAAAACCGAAGAAGGAAATTTTCAACCTACACCATGGTATGATTGGGATGATGTAATCGACTTTGATTACGACAAGCCCGGCATTCGAAAATACATGACCGAAGCCTTGGTGTATTGGGTAAAAGATTTCAATATAGACGGATACCGTTGTGATACGGCTGGATTTATTCCAACCGATTTTTGGAACAATGCCAGAGCAGAAATGGACTCAGTTAAACCCGTTTTTATGTTGGCTGAATGGGAATCAAGAGATTTGCATCAAAAAGCTTTCGATATGACTTACTCCTGGACTTTTTGGGACAAAATGGCCGCTGTAACCCGAGATAAAAAAAGCATTAGCGGTTTGGTGGAATACATGGCACACGATGTAAGCACATTCCCGCGTGATGGTTACCGCATGCTTTTTACCGACAACCATGATATGAATTCATGGAACAAAAACATGGTTTATAATTTCGGAAACGGCTTGGAAGCTTCTATCGTTTTAACCGGAACTGTTAACGGAATGCCTCTGGTTTATGGCGGACAAGAAGCCGGTTTAGATCGTTCGCTTGCCTTTTTCGAAAAAGATTTAATCGATTGGAGTCAAATGCCTTATGAAGGTTTATTTAAAAAACTTTTCGATGTAAAACACCGCAATCATGCCTTATGGAATGGTAAAGAAGGCGGCGTTATGGTTAGGATTTACAACGACAAAATGGAACAAGTGATTTCCTTTTCACGAACCAAAGACAAAGACAGGGTCATTCCTATTATCAATTACAGTGACAAACCGGTAACGGTAAAACTCAACTCCAATCACTTGAAAGGCGATTATACCGAGGTTTTTTCAGGGAAAAAAATTACCTTGAATGGCGATGATGTATTTACCCTTAAACCTTGGGAATATTTGGTTTTAGAAAAATAAATGCTACGTTTCAACCAACATCAAAAATCCACTTTATCATTTTGAGAGAGTGGATTTTTTTTACGGATAATAAGTAGTCATTATCAGTATAATTCGCTATATTTGATAAGGACTTTACTTAATTTCAATCTATGGAAAACGATTCCAAAGTGGTAACCTCATTTAAAAATTTTTTAATTGAAATTGGTGAACTCTCCTATTTCACGGCTCGGTTTTTCAAAGAGCTCTTTAATCCTCCTTTCGAATTCAAAGAATTTTGGCGCCAATGTTACAACATGGGTAATCGCTCGTTATTGTTGGTGAGTGTAACCGGTTTTATCATCGGATTAGTATTTACGCTGCAATCTCGTCCAACCTTGGAAGAATTTGGCGCCGTATCTTGGATGCCTTCTATGGTGAGTATTTCTATTATTAGAGAAATCGGGCCTATTATCACCGCTTTAATTTGTGCCGGAAGAATTGGTTCGGGGATTGGCGCCGAATTAGGTTCGATGCGCGTAACCGAGCAAATTGACGCCATGGAAGTTTCAGGTACCAATCCCTATAAATATTTAGTGGTAACCCGAATTTTAGCCACCACAGTTATGTTACCTATTTTGGTTTTCTTTGGTGATGCCATTGCCATTTTCGGATCAGCTATGGTAGAAAATATGAAAGGTAATGTTTCTTTCCTGCTCTATTTCAATCAGGTATTCGACAGTTTGCAATTCAGCGATGTAATCCCAACAACCTTCAAAACGTTCTTCTTTGGCTTTGCCATCGGATTGGTAGGTTGCTACAAAGGATACAATTGTAAAAAAGGAACCGCCGGCGTTGGTTTAGCGGCCAATTCTGCCGTGGTATACACTTCAATGTTGTTGTTTATCATTGATTTTATTGCTGTATTTGTCACTAATATTTTTTACAGTTAAACCATGGAGAAAAAACCAATCATCACTATTGAAAACCTTCACAAAAGTTTTGGCGACAATTGTGTCCTCGATGGTTTCAACATGCAATTATACGAAGGTGAAAACCTAGTGATTATGGGCAAATCAGGCTCGGGAAAATCGGTCATGATCAAATGTTTGATTGGCTTAGAAGAACCCGACAGCGGTACCATAACCGTAATGGGGAAAAACATCAACCAATTAGAGCAAGCCGAATTGGACGAACTCCGAACTGAAATCGGATTTTTGTTCCAAGGCAGTGCTTTATACGATTCCATGTCGGTGAGAGAAAATTTAGAGTTTCCGCTTCGCCGTCATACCAAAAAATTCGGCATCATCAAAGATACTACTCCTATGGTCATGGAAGCTTTGGAGAATGTAGGTTTGGCGCACGCCATCGATTTAATGCCCAGCGAATTATCCGGAGGAATGAAACGAAGAATTGCTTTGGCTCGGACCTTAATCTTACAGCCGAAAATCATCTTATATGATGAACCAACTACCGGATTAGATCCGATAACCTCCAAAGAAATTATTTTATTAATGATGTCGATTCAGAAAAAATACAACACCTCTTCCATCATTATTACCCATGATGTTGATTGTGCGCGGGTGATTGCCAACCGTATGATATTATTAATAGACAGTATTAATTATGCCGAAGGTACTTTTGAAACACTATCCGCTTCAGAAGATCCGAAAATTAAAGCCTTTTTTAAGTAAATTAGCCCTATGGAAAAAACAGCATCTCAAAAAATCCGCCTTGGTCTGTTCGTTATTATTGGTCTTTCTTTATTTGTATTGACCATCTATTTTATTGGCAGCAAGCAACAAATGTTTGGTAAAACCGAACCCTTAACTGCTGTTTTTGACAATGTATCCGGTTTGCAATTGGGTAATAATGTTCGGTATTCAGGTATTAATGTCGGTACGGTACGAGGTATTGAAATTGTAAACGATTCTACCATCAATGTTGAGATGGAAATTGACAGAACTGTTTTTCCGCACATCAAAAAAAATGCGGTGGCCACTATTGGTTCCGATGGATTGGTAGGCAGTGTTATCATTAACATCATTCCCGGTAAAGGTGAAGCACTTCCGGTGCAACCCGGAGACATCATCAAATCCAATAACCGAATCCGCACCGACGACATGTTGAGTACCTTAAACGTCACCAACGAAAATGCCGCACAACTGACAGCCGATTTACTCAAAATTACCAACGACATTAATAAAGGCAAAGGAACTATTGGCGTGCTGCTTCGCGACTCGGCTATGGCAAACGATTTGAAAACTACCATTCACAACCTGAAAATTACCAGCGAAAAAACCAGTCAAACCATGGATAATCTGAACCGACAAATAGCCGGTTTAGATCATAAAGACAATGTAATTGGCGTTTTAAAAGATACCGTAGTGGGCAATAAAATAAGACATATAGTGACCAATTTAGATTCATCGAGCCAAGAGATTACTAAAGTTGTGGCAAATTTAAACACTACAATTTCCAATGCAAAAGACGGAAAAGGCGCCATCAATTATTTGTCTAACAATCCGAAACTGGTGAAGCAAATCGACTCGACGATGACCAACATCAACCAAGCCAGTCAAAAACTAAATGAAAATTTAGAAGCTTTGAAAAGTAATTTCTTATTCCGCGGTTATTTTAAAAAAAAGGAAAAAGCCAAAAAGAAAGCAGCTGCCGGAAAATCATAAACAAAAAAATCTGCCCTACAGCAGATTTTTTTTTAATATATAATGCTGATTACTTCAGTAAAAAGTTAAGCCCAACATTCAAACTCGAGCGGCTATTAGTAACTCTCGAAAACTCATTGACTTTAAAAATATCACTTACTCCGCCTTGGCCTTCGTATTCAAAAAACAATTTAAGTTTGTCGGAAACCGGAATCTTTACGCCTATACCTAATGCCAAACCAAAATCGGTTGAACTAAAACCATCCGTTACATCAGTTCCGAAACGAACATCTTCAGCATTTAACAAAAATCCCATGTACGGACCAAACTCTAAAAACCAATTTCTCTTGCTTCCGAAATGCCAATTGGCCATTACCGGTACAGTTAAGTAATTAACGTTAAAATCGGTTACATAACTAAATCCATCGCTGTCTTCAATAAAACCGTTGTCCCAACCTTTTTGATCGTAAATCAACTTTCCTTTAATGCTCCAACGATCTGAAAAATAATAATCCACAGAACCACCAACGTTAAATCCAATAGCCGAATCGGCAGAAACATCCGAATTGGAAATCGTTGAATTGTTATATCCTATATTGAGACCAAACTCAACATCGCCTTTCTTTTGGGCAACTACTACAGCGGTGAAACCTAAAGCTAACGCTGCTGTTAAAAATATTTTTCTCATAGTTAATTGTTTAAGTAACTCAAATATAACAAATCAAACCGGAAGTTAAACTTCCTGTAAAGCTTTAATTAAATAATCGATGTCTGCTGTAGTATTGTAGTGACTGAAAGAAATACGCAAACTCGGTTTAGCCAAATCGGCATCCGAAAGCATTTCAGCCAAAACGTGAGACGGTTTGATACTGCCACTCTGACAAGCACTACCACGAGAAACCGCAATCCCTTTCATATCCAAATTGAATAAAATCATCGCTGTTTTTTCAGGCGAAAAAGGCAAAGCTACGTTTAAGATGTTGTAAAAAGTATTACTACCGTTAGGCTTTACATCGGGAAAAGCCGCTTGCAATTGGCTTAAGCAATAAGTTTTTAAATCAGTGATATAGCGGGTTTCTTCTTCTAAATGTTCATGCGCCAATTCCAACGCTTTCGCCATTCCTGCTATTTGGTGTACAGCTTCGGTACCGGCACGCCAGCCTTTTTCTTGCTCGCCGCCGAAAAGCAACGGTTGCAAAACCAAACTCTTGCGTACAAATGCAAAACCAATGCCTTTAGGTCCGTGGAACTTGTGTGCACTTGACACTAAAAAGTCAATCGGAACTTGTTGTAAATCGATTATCGTTTTTCCAACGGATTGTACTGTATCACAATGAAATAAAGCATGATGCTGTTGGCAAAGCGCGGCTATTCGAACCATATCGCTCATAACACCGGTTTCATTATTCACATGCAACAGCGATACCAAAGTTTTAACTCCATCTTGTAACAGCTCTTGCAATTGCGCATAGTCTAAACTACCATCGGGATTAACATTGAGGTAGTCGACTGCAATGCCGAATTCATCTTGTAGGGCTTTCACCGTGTACAATGTAGCGTGATGTTCCACCTTAGAAGTGATGATTCGTTTTACACCAAAATCCTTCACAGCACTTCTCAAAATCCAATTGGTAGCTTCGGTAGCACTGGAAGTAAAAACAATTTCAGGTGCCGCACAATGCAATAGCTTAGCAATGGTTTTGCGCGAAGTTTCTAAAACAGCTTTAGCACTTCGGCCGGCACTGTGTGTAGAAGAAGGATTACCAAAATCGGTTTGCATGACACGCACCATTTCATCTATCACTTCCTGACGAATGGGCGTAGTAGCGGCGTTGTCGAGATATACTTTTTGCATGGTGCAAATATATAAAACGACTATCCTAATTAAATGATAAAAGATACATTTTGTAGGGTAAAAAAGTTATTTTTGCTAAAAATTTTCTATCCATGAAACGACTCTTAGGGATATTGACAGCCTTACTTTTAATCACCGCTTGCGATGATGGCGATTTAACCGTAGACACTATTGATTTTAGCGAAGTTAACGCGCAAAAGTGTAGCAGCAAAGACGTTATTTACAAAGTTAAAGACAGCGAAATGCTGATTTTAGCCATACCGGCCAGTAATTTTGCCAACGATGAAACCCCTGAAGGCGATCCTATTGAAGTTAACATCAGTTCTTCTGTAGAAGTCATTTACCGCCAATACAATGGTGACGCCAGTGCCGACAACATCTGCCCTACCGTACCTTCTGCAACCCCTAATTTATTAGAAGAATGGAATGCCGTTGCCGGAACGGTTCAAATTACGACTACCGCTGTTAAAACCGTAAATGCTACTACCGGTATTACACAAATTACCGGTTACAAACACTTTATTGTTTTTAAAGACATTACGTTCCAAAAACCAAACGGTACGCAAGTATACGAAACTTACACCTTTGGAAATTACACGACTACTGTTTCGCCTTTGGCTTTTGGTTTTGATGAAGAAGCCGAAAAAAGCACCTGCGACAACCGAATTTTTAACTTTAGCGGTGGTGAATCTTTTGTATTGGATTTGGCTGATTACAGCACGCTATTACAAAACGAAGTTACCACTACGCCCAGAACAGCCTTAATTAGTGCGACCAACAAAGCAACTTACCGTTTGTTTAGCGGTCCGGTTAACGATGCTTATTTTTGTGCCGCTACTACTCCAACCACACCTACTCTTGCTCAAGAATGGACAGCTAACGATGGTGTAACCGATGTAAGCGGTATTATTGAAGTCAGCACTACTACTTTCGGTAGCGGATTTCAACATACCATTCGTTTGAAAAAGGTCACTATGAGCAGAGGGAATACGAGCTTTTATTTGGGAGATGACTACCTTTACGGTTCGGTAATCACTCCTTAACTGAACGTTAAACCTTTTTATCTCAAAAACGGATTACTGTACCTTTACCAAAAAATAACACATGCCAACCGACTGTATCAGCTATCAAAAATCAGGATATTTCTCTAAACTCATCGTTGATTATTTAGAGCAAAAGCCCGAATTGAAAGCGTTATACAACAGGTTTCCGACACTGGAAAACTTTCGGTTACAAATAGCGGAAAAAGAGCTGGAATACAATAACAATGCTAACAGAAATACTTTAGTTCATTCTTTAGAACAACAGTACCAAGGCTTTGTAATTTCGGAAGTTACCCAAAATAACCTCAAACTTTTATCCGATACTAAAACCTTTACGGTCACTACCGGACACCAACTGAATTTGTTCAGCGGTCCTTTGTACTTTTTGTACAAAATTGTGTCCACCATCAACCTTTGCAAGGAACTGAAACAAGCTTATCCTGATTATAATTTTGTACCGATTTACTGGATGGCAACGGAAGATCACGATTTTGCCGAAATCAATTATTTTCACTTCAAGCACGCCAAAATGCAATGGCTTCGAGAAAGTAACGGACCGGTTGGCCGTTTGTCCACTGCTGGTTTAGAGGAAGTTTATGAAGTTTTTGCCCAAGAGCTTGGTTTAGGTGATAATGCAAACTATTTAAAATCGTTGTTTGAGGAAAGCTATTTAAAGCATTCCAATTTAGCCGATGCCACCCGATATTTAGCCAATGAATTGTTCGGGAACCAAGGCTTGGTAATCATAGATGGTGATGATAAAGCTTTAAAGCAACTTTTTGTGCCTTACGTTAAGCAAGAGTTACTACAGCAAACGGCTTTTGAAAAAGTCAACCAAACCAACGAAATTCTGAAAGATTACACCATACAGGTTAATCCACGTGAGATTAATTTGTTTTACATAGAAGACAACCTCCGTGAACGCATCGTTTTGGAAGACGGACTTTACAAAGTAAACCAAACCAACTTGGTTTTTACACAAGAGGAAATCTTGGCTTTAGTCGATTCAAATCCGGAAAAATTCAGCCCGAACGTTATATTACGCCCGCTATACCAAGAAGTCATTTTACCCAATTTGTGTTATATAGGTGGCGGCGGTGAAATTGCGTATTGGTTGCAATTAAAAACTAACTTCGAAGCAAATAAAATTAGTTTCCCTGTACTTTTGGTCCGTAACTCTGCCCTATTGGCTACAGAGAAACAATGGCATAAAGCCGATAAGTTAGGATTGTCATGGGCTGATTTATTTAGTAATCAGCAAGAATTATTCAATCGAAAAACCCAAGAATTCTCGCAGTTCAACTTAGATTTTACCGCGCAAAAGGAATATTTAAAACAACAATTCGCCGATTTACACCAAATAGCATTGCAAACCGACAGCTCTTTTGGTAAGGCTGTAAAAGCTCAGGAAGTAAAACAACTCAAAGGATTGGATAACTTAGAAAAACGTTTACTCAAAGCCGAAAAACGACAACATGCTGATGCCTTAGAGCGTATCATCCAACTACAAAACGAGCTCTTCCCCAATCAATCTTTACAGGAAAGACGCAATAATTTCTCGGAGTTTTACCTTGAATTCGGTCATGAATTCATCGATAAACTGCATGACAACCTAAAACCGTTAGCGTCAAACTTCACAATTTTAGTTTTATAAAATGTTTACTTGCAAATAGCTTAAAAAACGCTACTTTTGCACGCGAAAAAGGCAAAGTGCCCAATACAGAAGTAAATTTAAATTCATTTATATCAAAATGGCAACAAACAGAACTTTTACCATGATTAAACCGGATGCTGTAGAAAAAGGACACATCGGTGGTATTTTAAATATGATTACTGAAGGTGGTTTCAGAATTGTAGCAATGAAATTAACACAATTGACAGTAGCTGATGCTCAAAAATTCTATGCAGTACACTCGGAAAGACCTTTCTTTGGTGAGTTAGTAGAGTTTATGACTCGCGGACCAATTGTAGCAGCTATCTTAGAAAAAGACAATGCTGTGGAAGATTTCAGAACTTTAATTGGTGCTACTAACCCGGCTGAAGCTGCAGAAGGAACTATCCGTAAAAAATACGCTACTTCTATCGGTGAAAACGCAGTTCACGGTTCAGACTCTGATGAGAATGCCGCTATCGAAGGTGCTTTCCACTTTGCAGGAAGAGAGCAATTTTAATATGACATAAGAGTTCAAAATTCTTGCACTCAACATATAAAAATCCCGTTTCAAAATGAAGCGGGATTTTTTTATGACAAAAACGGCGCATAACCCAAAAGTCAAAACAATTTCAGCCGCCTAAATTCAGTGAGATTTTTTTTATATTTAGCCTTGCAACAAAAAAACAATTGGTTATCTTTACTAATCTGATTTCTCACCAATGAAAGATAAAAAAGCCCTATCTCATCAATACTGGACTGAAGTTTTTTTTGATATTTCTGCTGATTTGTTCTTTATAGCCGGCTACGATGGTTACTTTAAAAAAGTCAATCCATCGGTTTGTAAACTCTTAGGCTATACTGAAGAAGAACTGCTGTCACAACCTATCAACAGCTTTATATATCCGGACGATTTAGAAAGAACCAACCAAATGCGCGCTTTAGTCAAAAATGGCGAGCCTTTGTTGGATTTTGAAAATAGGTACTTAACCAAAAATGGTGATACTGTTTGGTTAGCGTGGACTTCTATGCCACACTTTGAACACGGTTTGGTGTATGCTATTGCTAAAGATGTAACCTATCGTAAAAAAATTGAAGAAGAGCGTAATAAACTGCTCACCAATCTCAAAAAAATCAATCAGGATTTAAAAAAGATTACATATACCGCTTCTCACGATTTGCGCTCTCCTGTAAACAATTTGCTCTCGGTGTTTGAATTGCTCGACGTGAGTAAAATTGACGACTCAGAAACACTGGAACTCATTGAGATTCTGAAAATCACCTCCAATAGTTTAAAAGAAACCTTAAACAGCTATGTAGATAATATTGGCCACCAAGACCATTTACACATTATGGTTGAAGAGCTATCACTTAGCCAAACGGTTCAAAAGGTATTGCAATCTGTTCAATCACAAATCAACGAAGCTAAAGTTACCGTAAACCTCAACTTTGAGGCTTTCGATGCTGTATCATACAATAGGGTTTACCTGGAAAGTATTTTTATCAATCTTATTACCAATGCCATCAAATACCGACAACCCGGTATAATACCGGTTATTGCGATTAGCACCCGAATAAAGCATGGTGTACGCCAATTGGTAGTGTCCGACAATGGTTGTGGATTCGATATAGACAAAGTAAAAAATAAGATTTTCGGGCTTCATCAAACATTTCACGAACACAAAGACAGTCACGGTATCGGTCTGTATTTAGTGTACAATCACGTGATGGATATGGGTGGACAGATAGAGGTAAATAGTGAAATTGGAAAAGGAACCAATTTTGTTATCAGCTTTAAAGCTTAATCCTAAGAATATATATATTTTGATGGCATAACTAGAGGAAAGCAATCTTTGCTCCATATTCCGTAAAATATTTTCTCTATATTCGTTTTTTTAAACTCTTGCTTATGCCTTTTACCTTAGCCATCTCACCCAACCGTATTCCTTTCAAACATAATCCTTGGCTATGGATTTTCCTTACGAGTTTTACAGTTCTATGGATTAGTACTTTGATAGGCACCAACGACCTCAATAATTGGCTCTTAGAAAATACCTTGACCGCACTTTTCTTTTTGTTTTTGATAGTGAGTTATAAAAAATACCAATTCAGCGACCTCTCTTATTTACTAATTACTGTGTATTTATGCCTGCACGTTTATGGTGCTAAATATACTTATGCCGAAAACCCTTTTGGCTATTGGCTTAAAGACTATATGGGATGGGAACGCAATCATTACGACAGAATAGTCCACTTTAGCTTTGGCTTTTTACTGGCTTACCCTATGAGGGAATTGTTTTTAAAATGGGTTAAATACCCAAACTTGGTGGCTTGGGTGTTACCGATAGAAATTACTTTATCAGTAAGCGGTTTTTACGAGTTGATAGAATGGGCTGTGGCCGACATCTTTTTCCCATCTCAAGGCGATGCTTATTTGGGAACTCAAGGCGATATTTGGGATGCACAAAAAGATATATTTTTGGCATTTTTAGGAGCCATATTGGCCACCACTATTGTTAGTCTCATCAAAAAAATATTCAAATTAAATGAGGTTAAATAAGACAATAGCTTGTGCAACGCTGTTAACACAACTCGTTTTCGGACAGAACAATACCACCACCATTCGCAACTTGGAACCGGTTTCAGAAGAATACACCTTTCCCGAAATACAAACAGCTCCCAAAACCAAAATAGGTGAAAAAATAAACATCTTTTTGCAATTACACTATTTACAGCACTTACCGGGTGTTTTTAAGAAAACTCCTTTTGAGAAAGTCTCCTACAACAGTCCTGAAAATCAAGGTGGCACCTATCTGTTTTACGGATGGACGAAAGAAGATACACCTCCTAACGTATTAAGCCTAACCATGAGCACCGAGTTTAGTGGTGCCTATATTGAAGGCTATGAGACCCACGAAAATTATGACCTCCGTACCGGAAATTATCTTTTAGTAACCGATATCATTCGGCCCGAAAAGCATACTTTACTGGCCCAGCAAGTGAATACTATGGTAAAAAAAGAAATCACTGCTTTTCTTTCAGAGACAAAAAAGAACTTAGCGGAAATAGATAGTATATCCCAACGCGAGTTGTTCGATCGCTACCAAGAACAAATTGAATTATACGAAAACTGCTTGTCCGACTATACCGAATACCAATTGGGTGATTTTGATTACTATTTCACCAAAAACCAACTACACCTGTTAAGAGGTCGCTGTTCAAGTCATGTGAATCGAGCTGTTGATGATTTATACCAATTTGATCTGCCGTTTTCTTACGCCGATTTGCTTCCTTTACTTTCTGATTACGGCAAGAACGTGCTATACGATACTCCTATCAAAAATTACAACAGTGCTCAGCCTATCGGGAAAATGTTTAAAGGAAAAATTGGCAACAATGCCGTCACATTTGTGTTGCCAAACATCAATTACGACAATTCCTTAACCATTACCTATTGGTACGACAAATACAAAAAACCTATTGAATGTCACGGTACTTTTAAAGACAATCACTTTTATTTCAGGGAACAAAGTGCTGATGACTTTTCAGGTTTAATAGGTGTGATTGAGGCCAAATGGGAAAACGGAACCATAAAAGGCGTTTGGATTAATCACAAAACCAAGAAAGAATACCCGATAGTACTAATGACCTATTAAGATTTTTTTTGAAGTATTGATAACTTTTGACTTCAGAAATTATACAACTGTCAAAAAAATAAAAAAAATAGCTTTAATTTGTAGTAAACAAACAACACTATGCTATTTGACCCTAACCTGCTGGATTCTTCAGCAGTTTATAAATTAATGACAGGTGCTATCATTCCCAGACCTATCGGATGGATAGCAACCGTAAGCGAAGACGGCATCAACAACCTCGCACCATTTTCCTATTTCAATGCTGCCGGAGAAGATCCGCCGCACATCATGTTTTCCGTAAACAGAGCCAATCACTCCAATAAAGACACCTTAAACAACATACTCGCTAACGGTCAATTTGTGGTAAACATGGTCACCGAAAACACGGTGGAACAAATGAACACTACAGCGCAATCGGTTCCGGCTGAAGTAGACGAATTTATCTTGGCCGGTGTTACGCCTATTCCATCCGTAAAAATAAAACCGATGCGCGTAGCCGAAAGTCCGGTACAATTGGAATGCGAACTGGTCCATCATTACTTTCTCGAAGATCATAAAAACGGCGGCTCCTGTATCGTCATCGGTCGCATTGTGATGATGCATTTTGACGACGCCGTGTTATTAGACAATTACAAAATCAATTTAGAAACGTATAAACCGGTGGCAAGATTAGCCGGTTCCAATTATGCCAAATTAGGAGAATTATTCTCCATCAAACGAGGCTAAATTAAAAGACTCAGTTACTCAGTTACTCAGTCACTAAGAAACTTAAAAAAATGAAAATAGCAGTTATAGGCGGTGGTCCGGGCGGACTCTACTTCTCCATCCTAACCAAAAAAGCAATACCGCATTGCCAAATTGATATCTACGAACGCAACAAACCCGACGACAGTTTCGGATTTGGCGTAGTTTTCTCCGATGAAACTTTGGGAGAATTCCTTAAACGCGATATGCAGTCGTATGAATTAATTCGAAGTCAATTTGCCTATTGGGACGACATCATCGTGGCTCGAGACGGTCAAGAAGTCAGCATAGCCGGTAACGGTTTTTGTGGTTGTTCCCGAAAAACATTGCTTAAATTATTGCACCAACGTTGTCGAGAAGAAGGAGTTAACCTGCATTTCGAACAAAATATAGATGACATTAGTCAGTACCAAGACGCCGATATTATTTTGGCTTCCGACGGAATTAGCAGCGGCATCCGAACACTATATGAAAAGGAATTCGGCACCAAAATATCGCTCAAGAAAAACCGCTTTGTATGGCTAGGCTCGACCAAACCCTTGGATGCCTTTACCTATTTCTTCCGAAGTACGCCTCACGGCACTATCGTTGCCCACACCTACCAATACGAAGCCGGTATGAGCACTTGGATTTTTGAGTGCAGCGACGAAACCTGGCAAAAACTCGGTTTTGAAGTCACCAATGAAACCGATACCATAGCCAAAATCTCAGAAATATTCGCAGCAGAACTCGACGGTCATCCACTCATTTCCAACAAATCACATTGGCGTCAATTTCCGCATGTAACCAATGAAAAGTGGTATCACAACAACATCGTGTTACTAGGCGATGCCAAAGCCACAGCACATTATTCAATCGGTTCGGGAACTAAACTGGCGATGGATTGCGCCATTGGTTTATCCGATGCTGTAATTGCCCATCCGAATAACGTGCAAGCCGCTTTCGAGCAATACGATAAAACCCGTCGCAATACGGTAGAAATGATACAATATGCTGCTCTGGTTTCTCTCGATTGGTTTGAACACATGGACCGACACATGCAGCATCCGTTTTACCAATTCGCTTTCGGTTGCATGACGCGTTCTAAAAAAGTCACTTTTGAAAATTTAAGATTACGCGATAAATCGTTTACGGATAAAGTAATGACAGAATTTCATCAGAACGCTGTCATCCCGAGCGCAGTCGAGGGACCGGCTGCTTTCACCCAATTCAAACTACGTGATTTAGAATTGCAAAACCGCATCGTCATGTCGGCTATGGGACAATATGCTGCTACAGAAGGTAAAGTATCCGATTGGCATTTGGTGCATTACGGCAGCAGAGCCACCGGTGGTGTTGGACTAATCATAACCGAAATGACAGCGGTCTCCAAAACCGGACGAATCACTTTAGGTTGTGCCGGAATTTATACTCAGGAACAGTTAGTTGACTGGAGAAAGATAACCGATTTTATCCATCACAACACGCCAACTAAAATCGGAATTCAATTAGGACATTCCGGTCGAAAAGGCGCTGTAAAAAAACCGTGGGATGGCAATAATGAACCTATCGATTTACCATGGGATTTGCTGTCTGCCTCGCCGATTCCTTTCCATGAAAAAATGCCGATTCCCAAAGAGATGTCTTTGGAAGACATGGATTTGATCAGCGAACAATTTGTACAAGCTACCAAAAATGCTGACCAAGCCGGATTTGATTTAATAGAATTACAAGCGCATCACGGCTTCTTATTGGCTTCGTTCCTATCGCCCTTAACCAACATCCGAACCGACGAATTCGGCGGTAGTGCCGAAAACCGCTTGAAGTTTCCCATCCATGTGTTTACTGAAATGCGAAAAGTATTCCCGACACACAAACCCATGTCGGTGAGAATCTCCGCTTCCGATTGGGCCGAAAACGGAATCACTGAAGAAGAAGTGATCACTATAGCAACAGCCTTTAAAAATGCCGGAGCCGATATCATCAACGTTTCCACCGGCAATACCGTAGCGCATCAAAAACCGCAAGTCGGCAGAATGTGGCAAACACCGTTCTCCGACGCCGTTAAAAATACTGTTGACATCCCAACCATCACAGCAGGTTATATCCAGGATATAGATCAAATCAACACCATATTACTCAACGGTAGAGCTGATTTAGTGGCGCTGGGCCGACCGTTATTAGCCGACGCCAATTTTGTGAGAAATGCGCAAGCCTACGAACAATTCGAAGCCACAGACATTCCCAATTCCTATAAAGCCGGAAGTTCTCATCTCTATCCGCTAAAAGCCGCCGAGAGAAAACAAACCGAAAGCATGAAGAAAGCCTTAAAACCAAAGAGTAATAAAATTTAATTACGAATTATGAATTACGAATTATGACGAAACAGTATGAAACGAAGCGAGGGAAATTATGAAGAAAGATAATATTATTCAAAATAAGAGTTATGCCTTTGCTGTTAAAATTATAAAAACGTATCAGCATTTGTGTACCACTCAGAAAGAATTCGTACTAAGCAAACAACTTTTACGTTGTGGTACTTCGATTGGCGCCAACATTGAAGAAGCTATTGGCGGACAATCGGATAAAGATTTTTATGCAAAACTTACTATAGCATACAAAGAAGCAAGAGAAACACATTATTGGATTAGATTAATGAAAGATACTGATTACCTTTCACAAGAAGAAGCTAACTATTTATTAAAAGATACTGAGGAATTACTGAAGATAATTGGTTCTATCCAAAAAACACTTCGTAATTCATAATTCGTAATTCATAATTCTCATGACACACTACGAAGATAATTTTGCACACAACCATCTCCCAAGCGCCGACTTACAACCGGACTATGTGTTCTTAGACTTACCACAATTCCATCAACCTGAAATGCTCAATTGTGTTGATTTGCTTTTGGACAAACACATTCGTAATGGTCATGGTAACGCTCCTTGTCTTCGCACCTTTGAATACACTTGGACCTACAATGACTTGTACGAAAAAGCGAACCGAATAGCACATGTTTTGGTGGAGGATTTAGGATTGAAATCCGGTAATCGCGTTTTAATTCGCTCCGCCAACAACCCGATGATGGTAGCGGTATGGTTTGCCGTGTTAAAAGCCGGCGGTATCGTAGTAGCCACCATGCCTTTACTCAGAGCTAAAGAATTAACCACGATAATCGACTGTGCCGAAATCTCACACGCCATTTGCGATCACAGTTTGGCTGATGAAATGCACTTGGTCAAATCCGAGTTTCTACAATCGGTTTGCTTTTACGGCAATTCTCACTTGGAGGAATTAATGGCCAATAAACCCAAAACGTTTTTAAATTACCGTACCAAATCCAACAGCATCGCTTTAATCGGCTTTACTTCGGGAACCACAGGTTTACCTAAAATGACTTCGCACTTTCACAAAGATATAGTTAACATCTGCGAAGCCTTTCCGCAATATTCCTTACAACCAACAGCTGATGATATTTTTACCGGTAGTCCGCCACTCGGGTTTACGTTTGGTTTGGGCGGTTTGGTCTTATTTCCGCTCTATTTCGGAGCATCGACTTTTTTACTGGAAAAACCAACCCCTGATATGCTATTACAAGCCATTCAGGATTTTAAAATCACCATTTGCTTTACCGCTCCCACAGCTTGGCGCATCATCACGACCAAAGTCGGGGATTTCAATATTTCAAGCTTGCGTAAATGCGTATCTGCCGGAGAAACACTACCACTCAAAGTGTGGCAAGATTGGTACGATGTGACGGGGTTAAAAATCATCGACGGGATTGGCGCTACCGAAATGTTGCATATCTTTATCTCATCGAATACCGCAAACATGAAACCCGGAGCCACCGGCGTAGCCATCACCGGTTACGAAGCCAAAGTGGTAGATGCTGCCGGAAATGAAGTAGCAGCAAACGAACCGGGAAAACTCATGGTACGCGGCATCACCGGTTGTAAATATTTGAACCGAGAAGACAAACAACGTGAATACGTGCAAAACGGCTGGAATTTTACAGGCGACATCTTCCGAAAAGATGAAGATGGCTATTTTTGGTTTGTGGCACGTGGCGATGATATGATCATTTCTTCGGGCTATAACATTGCCGCAATTGAAGTCGAAAGCGTATTATTAACCCACGAAGAAATACTCGAATGCGCCGTAGTAGGATTACCCGATGAGGAACGAGGCATGCTGGTTTGTGCACACATAGTACTAAAAGATTCAGCTAAAGCTACCGATAACATGAAAAACCATATTCAACACTGGTTCAAAGAGGTAGCCGCGCCCTATAAATATCCGAGAGTAATTTATTTTACCGATACGCTGCCCAAAACAGAAACCGGAAAAATACAACGTTTTAAATTAAAATGATTAGGAGCTATTTCCCGCTATCCGCGCTACACGGTAGCTTGCTACTATCGGGGCTAAGCTTATCAGTAATGGGAAGTGATTAATTAAAAATCTGTGTAAATCTGTGTAATCAGTGGCAAAAAATAAAAATATGAACCAAACCTTTACCAAACCTGAAAAAATACGTTTCAAACACGTCGATTACGCCGGTATCGTTTTCTATCCGCGCTTTTTAGAAATGCTCAACGACTTGGTCGAAGATTGGTTTGAAGAAGCCTTAGACCGACCATTCTCCAAAATTCACGAGACTAACGGCATTCCAACCGTAGATTTAAAAGTACAATTCAAAAAAGCTGCCCGTATTGGAGAACTGTTAACCAAAAAACTTTGGGTCATCAAACTCGGCGGTGCTTCCGTAACTTGCGGTTTCCATTTCGAAGACGAACAAGGCAATACTTGTTTGGAAGGCGAAGTTACATTGGTTAACGTTGCTATCACCAACGGCAGAGACGCCATTAAAGCGGAAGCTTTTAATGAGGAAATGAAAGCATTGATTTCAAAATTTATTCTTTAATGAAAAAAGTGTTATTTATACTATTGCTGTTCTCTTCAATTAAAACAATTGGATGCAGTTCTTGTGGTGTAAGCACATTTTCTCAACAATTTATTAATGCAGATATTATTGCGAAAGTCAAAATAACAAAAATCCTGAAAGATTCTCCCGAATTTAGTGGAGATGGGGATTTTCAAGCAAATGCAGAAATAGTTACATTGTATAAAGGACAAAATAAAGCTAATAACATGACTGTTGGCAGTAATACTAATTCAACTTCTGGTTTATATTTACCTTTAAATTCAGAATGGATACTCTTTGCATATACAACTAACTCCATCAATCACTACTTCACTCATGGATGTTCAGGGTCTAAACAAATTGACAGGATATTTGACGAAAAATTTTATCCAAATTACAATCCTATCTACAAAAAATCAATTGATAACTTAACTAAACTTTTAACAAACCTAAAAGCCAACAATATTGAAATAAGCAATAAAGCCAATATTATAAACTCTTGTGGTTATGATAATTTCCTAAAAAATCAGAATAATATGGAAAGTGATAAAGAATATGCTTTCTATAAAGTAATTTTAAATTCTGAACTGAAAATAAAAAGTATAATAATCATAAGTGGTTTCAATGAAAAATTTGACATCGAATTCAAAAAAGAAATCATTGAAAACACGAATTGGGTTTCAGTTTACGGAAGCAAAAAAAAGATTCCTGAAGACACAGAATGGTTAATCATTATTAAGAAAAACGAACAACTTACCTACAACAATCTTAAATATACTAACATAACTTATGATCCATAATTATGATATTCCATAAATTCAAAGCCGCCACCGTACAAACAGCACCGGTTTTTCTCAATGTAGAAAAAACGATAGATAAGGTAATTTCCTTCGTCAAAGAAGCCAGCGATAATGGTGCGCAACTCATCGCTTTCCCCGAAGTATTCATTGCCGGTTATCCTTATTGGAACTGGATTATGACTCCGGTACAAGGCAGCAAATGGTACGAGCAATTGTATAAAAACTCGGTAGCCGTTACCGATGAAAGCATGCAACAGTTGTTCCAAGCCGCGAAAGAACACAACATGCACATCGTCATCGGAATCAACGAACGCGGCGACAGTTATGGCGAAATTTACAATACCAATCTCATCATTGACAATAAAGGAAATCTAATCGGTAAACACAGAAAGCTCGTGCCAACTTGGGCCGAAAAACTTACATGGACATCCGGTGATGGTTCTTCGCTAAAAGTGTATGATACCGAAGTTGGTCCAATTGGAACCTTGGCTTGTGGTGAAAACACCAATACTTTAGCACGATTCACTCTGCTTTCGCAAGGCGAATTGATTCACATTGCCAACTATATTTCGCTACCGGTTGCGCCACCTGATTATGATATGGCAGAAGCAATTAAGATTCGTGCAGCCGCACATTCGTTTGAAGGCAAATTATTTACCATCGTTTCGTGTTCTACCATTTCCCAAGAAATTAAAGACGCTTTGCGTGATGATGTGCCTAATGTAGACGAATTGTTATCCCGAAAAAGCTCCGCCTTCTCCGGATTTATCGGACCCAATGGTGCTGTGATTGGTACACCTTTGATTGACGATGAAGGCATTGTATATGCCGATATCAACTTAGAGAAATGCATCCAACCGAAACAAATGCACGACATTCTCGGACATTACAACCGATTTGACATCTTTGATTTAAGAGTCAATACCGCTCCAACCAGAAAGATTACCTTTGTAGATAACCACGATGAATTCAACCAAAAATAATATGGAAACCAACAACTTTTCAGACGACGTTATCGGGCGTGCCCGTGTAAAAGACACTCCTGAACTCGAAGCCTATTATAAAGAATTAGAAACCTTAGGAGCCGGAGCACTTTGGACAGTAGCCAACGATATTGAACCTTGGGAACCCCGAGCGAATTCGGTGCCTATGTTGTGGAAATACGACGACTTGCGCAGTTTAGTTTTAAAATCTTCCGAACTCGTAACGCCGGAACAAGCCGGAAGACGCGTAGTGTATTTGGTAAACGATAAAAGGAAAGACGTTTCTGCCGCTGTAGGTTGGTTGTACACCGGAATTCAGGTTACCCGTCCCGGCGAAAGTACTTCGGCACATCGCCACCGTGCCTCTGCCCTACGCTTTATCATGGAAGGTTCTAAAGGCTATACCGTAGTAGATGGGAATAAAATCATGCTGGAAGTCAACGATTTTGTCATCACACCCAATTCGGCTTGGCATGAACACGGTGTGGAACCCGACGGACAAACCTGTATTTGGCAAGACGGTTTGGATATTCCGTTAGTAAATGCTCTGGAAGCCAATGATTATGCCGTGTATGATGGGAAACAACCTTTAATCTCCGCCGTTAATCATTCACCTATGACATTTGGTGGTGCGGGTTTAATTCCGGCGGATCAAACTTGGGACAAACCTTATTCACCTTTGTTTAAATACTCTTGGAGTAAGGTATATCCAACCCTGTTGGATGTCGCCAAAGTCAATGAAATCAATCCTTTTGACGGATACTTAATGCAATACTCCAATCCGCTAACCGGCGGTCATGTGATGCAAACGATGGGTGCCGCCATGCAGTTGTTACCAGCCGGATTCCACGGCAAAGCCCACAAACATACCGGTTCTTTTGTATACCAATGTGCCAAAGGAAGCGGCTACACCATCATCAACGGACAACGCTTTGATTGGAAGGAACGCGATATTTTCTGCGTACCGAGTTGGGCTTGGCACGAACACCACAACGCTTCTGACTCAGAAGACGCGAGTTTATTTAACTTCAACGACTTGCCGGTAATTGAAGGCTTAGGCTTATTCCAAGGCAAAGAATACACCGAAAACAACGGGCATCAGAAAGTGTAATGACAATGTCAAAGGCAAAAATAAATACTAACTTAGAACATACAACAAACTAAAATCTCAGAACCTTAGCGCCTCAGCGCCTTAGTACCTTAAAAAATGAAACTACTCACTTACCAAACTGCCGACACCGAACCTCGTTTAGGATTCCTTCACAACAACCAAGTCATCGATATGGAAGACTTTGGCGAGATTTCGAATTTCCCGTTGCCTTCCGACATGTTGGACTTGATTGACATGGGCATTGAAATTATAGCCGAATTAAATGAAATGGTAGCCGAAACTCCGGAAAATTACTTCAAAGAAATTGCTTATAACTTAGAAGAAGTGACGCTTTTAGCGCCTATTCAAAAACCAAGAAAAAACATCATCGGTATCGGCTTAAACTATACCGAACACGTGGCGGAAAGTGCCCGAACTCTAGACACTACCGGAAAATTACCGCAAAAACCAATTATTTTTTCCAAACCGCCTACAACGGTTACAGGAACCAATACCGAGATCATTAAGAACACCAAACTGACTTCGCAATTGGATTGGGAAGTGGAATTGGCGGTCGTAATCGGTAAACACGGTAAGTATGTGCCCAAAGCAGATGCCTTGGATTATGTATTTGGTTATACGGTTATCAACGATATTTCCGCGCGGGATTGTCGTAGAGAAGGCCAATGGATTGTTTCCAAAGGACAAGATACTTTTGCGCCGATGGGACCAATTTTAGTGACCAAAGATGAAATTGAAAACCCGCACAACTTAAACTTGTCTTTAAAAGTTAACGGTATCGAAAAACAAAATTCCAATACAAAATTCATGCTGTTCAACATCAACGATTTGATTGAAGATTTGAGTATCGTATTTACTTTAGAACCGGGAGACATTATTGCAACAGGAACTCCTGCCGGTGTTGGTGCAGGACGCGATCCGCAAGAGTGGTTGCACCACGGTGATGTGGTAGAAGCTTCGGTGGAAGGCATAGGAACCATAAGTAATATTGTACGAGAAGTTAGCCTTTAATAAAATGGATCAAACGAAAATAGCGGTAGAAGTGTTCAACAAACTGGCCCATATTTATCAGGAACGGTTTATGGATGTTTCTATGTATTACGATTCATTTGACACCTTTTGCCAACACATTCCGAAAGCAAATGCCTCCTTATTGGAATTGGCTTGCGGACCGGGAAATATTACCCAATACCTGTTAACAAAACGCCCAGATTTAAACATACTCGGAACTGACTTAGCGCCCAATATGATTGAACTGGCTACAATTAACAACCCAAATGCTGAGTTTAAATTATTTGATTTAAGGGAAATAAAACAACTTAACCAAAAGTTTGATGCCGTAGTATGCGGATTTGGATTGCCTTATCTTTCCAAAAAAGAAGCTATCGAATTTATAGTGAATGCCGATTATTGTATACAAGATGGAGGTATTCTTTATCTTAGTACCATGGAAGACGACAACGAAAATTCCGGATTTCAAAAAGGAAGTACAGGTGATAAAGTTTTTATCAACTACCATCAAGCCGATTATCTGATTGAAACTCTGGAAAATTCCGGTTTCACCATCATTCATTTGGAGCGAAAAAAATACAGACACAACGAACAAGACACAACAGATTTAATAGTAATTGCAAAAAAATGAAATTTAGAATAGGACAAATAGTTCCCTCGTCGAATGTGACGATGGAAACCGAAATACCGGCCATTTTTAGGGCCAGAGAAAGCATACTACCGGAACGATTTACGTTTCACAGCAGTCGCATGCGAATGAAGAAAGTAACCAAAGAAGAACTCGAAGCTATGGATGCGATGAGTTTAAAATGTGCCCAAGAATTGTCGGACGCTCATGTTGATGTAATGGGGTATGCCTGTTTGGTAGCCATTATGAGCATGGGACGCGGTTATCATTGTGTTTCGGAAGTGAACTTGCATCAGGAGACAGTAGCCAATAACTTCCCAACACCCATTGTAACTTCGGCCGGAGCTTTAATTAATGGTCTGAAAGTATTAGGAGCCAAACAAATTTCAATCATTACGCCTTATATGCGCCCGCTGACCGACAAAGTGGTCGATTATATAGAACACCAAGGCATCAAAGTAAAAGAAAGTATAGCTTTGGAAATTCCGGATAATTTGGAAGTGGCCGCGCAAAACCCACTCAACTTATTGGAAATTTACAAACAACTCGACTTAACGGACGTGGATGTATTGGTAGCTTCAGCTTGTGTACAAATGCCTTCTTTGGAAGCCATCGATTTGATTCAGGCAGAATGCGGCATACCGGTAACTTCGGCAGCGGTTTGTACTACTTATGAGATGATGAAGAAGCTTGGTATTGAAACCAAATCAACCATAGGCGGAGAATTGCTCAACGGGAAGTATTAATGAATTGGCTTTTTATCATAGTACCCCTATTACCGTTCCTTGGCTATGGTATTGATGGTTATAATGAAAAAAATATCCCTAAGGCCATTTATACCGTTGGATTATTTTTCGTTTGGGCTACAGTTGCAGTGTCTTGTACTATGCTTTTCAGATTGTATTTTGTTTTTATCGTTCCATTTCTATTAATAGGGTTAGTCCTAACCAGTAAAAGCTTAGTCAAAAAAAAGTAAACTACAACTGTACAGAATTTTGTACCTTACAGTCATTAAAAATCACAACAATTTTAGGTATGAAAAGAAAAGCAACTGCCGTTTGGAACGGCTCAGGAAAAGACGGTAAAGGCCATTTGACTACGCAAAGCACCGTTTTAAATCAGACACAGTATTCCTTTGGTTCTCGTTTTGAAGAAGGCATCGGAACCAATCCCGAAGAGTTAGTCGGTGCCGCACATGCCGGCTGTTTCTCTATGAAACTAGCTTTCAATTTACAAGCGGCCGGATTTACCGCTACCGAATTGAAGACCGACGCGGAAATCGTTTTTGAAGACGGTTCTATAGTCGCTTCAAATTTAACCCTTACTGCTAAAGTAGAAGGAATTGACAACGCTAAATTTGACGAATTGGTCAAAGATGCAGAAGCCAATTGTCCGATTTCGAAATTACTCAACACTAAGATTAGTGTCAGCTATACACTGAATTAAAAAAGCAAAAAGGAGGTTGTGAACCTCCTTTTTTTATCCTGCTACCGAAACGCCTATCAATTTCCCGATGCCAAAAGTAATGGCTGCGGCCGCCAACCCAAAGACTACCTGTCGCATTCCTGAAAACCAAACACTTTTGCCGGTAAACAATGTAATGGCTGCGCCAATTAAAAACAAACCGGCCGCACTGAAAACCGTACTGATGATTACGGCTTGCATACCACCCCAAAAGAAAAACGGAAATACCGGTATAATAGCTCCAATGGCAAATAGAAAAAAGGACGTCAGCGCTGCTTCCATAGCCGAGCCTTTCAAATCCTCTGGGTTAATGCCTAATTCTTCCTTAATCAACAGCTCGTGAGCCTGACTTTTATTTTGCATCAACTCGGCCGCCATCGCTTTAGCTTGCACCTCCGGGATACCTTTAGCCATATAAATCAAAGCCAATTCTTGTTGTTCTCCTTCGGGATTGGTTTCTAACTCTTCCATTTCCAATTGCATCTGATTTTCGTATAATTCTTGAGAACTTTTTACCGAAATCCATTCGCCTAAAGCCATGGATAGTGCTCCGGCTAACAACCCGGCCATTCCGGCCAATAGTACTTCATCCTGACCACCGGTGGCGCCGGCTATTCCCATCACCAAACTGAAATTAGAAACCAAACCATCGTTACCACCTAAAACAGCAGCTCTTAGAGCATTGCCGCCAACTGAGCGATGGCGCTTTTCAAACCGGGCTAAATTGGCTCCCGATACATTGGAGCTACTGTTGAGGATATTTTTCAATATGGCAACATGCGCGGTATCTGATATTGACTCTTGGGTTTGGCTTTGCTTTCGGGCTTTAAGTATGGAAGAAGAAACGCTTTTTTCTGTATCCAATAAAACGCCTAAAATATAATCGTAACCAAAACATTTGCCAATCCAATGCAGTGCCTTAGCTCTTCCGGAAGGATTTGGTAAATGACTTTCATCCAAATTGTTTTTGGCTAAAAAAGCCAAGGCGTGACTGTGTTCTATAGCACTCATCTGCTTGAAAACAGCAGCTACATTGGGATCTTTTTCGTTTTCAGCTAAAATTTGATAGAGATAGCAAACATCTACTTCGGTTTGGATACTTTTAAGACTGACCATGGTTGATACAAATTAATGATTAAAGTTACAAAGAAAGTCAGTGCCGAAATCATTAAAGGCTCACAAACCTTAAACAAATAAATTCGGGTAAGAAAATCACACTAAAAATCGGCAGTGAGGATTTGTTTGGTATATTTGGTTTTTATGAATTGATATTAAGTATGAAGCAAGATAAACTCACCAAACAACTCGAACTGACGCACGAACAAACTTCGCCTTTGTTTCGAATTATGTTTACCCAAAATATAGAGGCACCAAACCTACGTCATTTTGAAAATAATATTTGTGCTTTCCATGTGGGAAAAGGGTATTTCTTGACTGTAGCACACAATTTAAAAACGGAAGCCAAAATATTCAAATCAATCGACACGGGAATTTTTGAACGTGATATACTGCCGTTTTTAAACCAACCGCAACGGCAATTATTTGACAACTGTTTTCAACTTAATTCCACTAACCAACGTTATTATTGGAAGAGTAACAATCCGAACGATTTTAATGCGATGATAGATACATTAAGACAAATCAACTTCGATACGCGTTGGGTGACTTTTTTAGAGAAGAAAATCTGCCAAACCCATTTGATAGTTCAATTCAAAGCGCCGTTGTTTTATCAAAACGCCAACTTGACCAATCATTTCAATTCCGATACAAATTTTGCCGAACCGGCCATTAACCGACATACATTTTTGATAGAAGTAGCGCTGGTTGAAGCGTTCTATGCTGATGACATCGCTTTGTATAAAATGGTAAACACACCTCAAGAAATTATTGATGCTATGCCGGCAGTAAAAGTCAATTTTGATATTTTACCCGATAGCCAAGACCATTTTTACGGCTTGCAAAGTTCGCCCACCAGTGAAGTGGGTAAACTATTGAACAAAGCCCAAATTGAAGGTTTTACCGAGCACTTTTCCATTTTCCCGGAACGCATTGGTGGTAATTATGTCTTGGAAGGATTGCGCTATTTAATCAAAGGCTATTTCCGATTTGGTTCATCGGGCGCACCTTATTTAGTGTATAATTCGGAGCTCAATGAATTTGAAGTCAACGCCATTCAAAGCGAAGCCTGCCCTATTCAATTGTCCATCAGCAATAAACGAGACGGCAATTTTCAGTATGTGAATGCCATCGCTACACCGCTGCAAAACATTAGGGAAAAATTGGAAACTTATTTAAATCAACCTTAATTACTTACCGGTACTTCGCATCACTGCTGACGGAAACACTACCACACTTTCTTGACCGTTTTGGTGCACACTGGTTACACCGAAATAGTAATTGTCAATCACAATTCCTTTGAGTTCAAAGTTATCGGTATTGCCAACAAAACGGCTAAATTCCCATTGCGGAGAAGTCGTCAAGCGCCAATAAATTTTATACCCTATCACCGAATCATCGGCAACTTTGTCCCATTTGAGTTTGGTATTGGGTTCTACCACACCACCGATGGTGACATTCTTCGGCTCGGGTGGCGACCAACCCAAACTTGCCAATACAATAGCATTGACAGCGGTTAGCTTTTTGGCGTATTCAAAATTGACGCCTTCTATCACGTCGCCGTATTTAATACCGTTTTCTACCCGGTTGTTTTGGTGTTGGCGGTTGTAATTTTCGTGGGCTTCCATAATGCGAACCCCGGCGTAACCCAAATCATTAAACGGACGGTGATGACCACCGCGACCAAAACGGTCCAAGCGATACACCATCATCGGATTCATTTCAGGCATATAGGTACTCACTGTTTTGTGAATGTAACGCGCCAGTTGACGGGAAACACCATCAACTTCGCCACCGTAAAATCGGCGTTGGTTGCGCTCCTTCTCGGTTTCAGTAACCGGAGTTGGTTCAGAAAAAATGCGGAAGGTTCGGTTATCAATTACACCGTCAACACCTTCGATATTGCCTATCATATCATTGTTTAAAACACCTATAATTTCCCAGTTGTTCTTTTTGGCATATTCGGCAAAACCTTTTCCTCCGAACAAGCCTTGCTCTTCGCCTGAAAGTCCGAGATAAACAATGCTGTTCTCAAATTGGTATTTTGACAAAACCCGCGCCGCTTCAATAGTTCCCGCCATACCCGAAGCATTGTCATTGGCACCCGGAGCATCATTAGTATAATCCATGGTATCAGAATTGCGACTGTCGATATCACCGGTCATGATGATGTAGCGATTGGGATATTTGGTGCCTTTTTGAACGGCGACTACATTGACCACATAGGCTTCTTTAGGCACGCGATTGCCGTCTTTAGGCGTAACCAAATCTTTTTGGTAAAAGACCTCCAAGCAATTGTTGCAGTTATTATCAATTTTATCAAACTCGGCTTTAATCCAACGTCTGGCGGCTCCTATACCTCGGGTTTTGGAAATAGTATCGCTAAACGTATTTCGGGTGCCGAAATTGGCTAGAGTGCGAATATCGTTCTCCAATCGTTGGGCGGAAACAGCATCGATAATTGAATACAATCGTATATCGGTTTGTGCGCTTAAATTGGATGTTATGAAGATTCCTAAAAGAAAAAACAACTTTTTCATGTTCACTGAAATTAGGTTAAAAGACTGTGAGGTTATGCTGAAAGCAGAACGATTCAAAGTCTATAAAATTATAAAATTGTTTCTATAAAATAAAAAATCCGCCGGTAATGGCATACCAACGGATTTCTACAACTAATTTATAATTAAAATCAGAAAACGTTCAATGCTGTCATACACTGTTTCATCATTTGGTAAGTACGTTCAATATCATTATCCAAACCGATAGAAAAACGAATCAGGCCATCGGTTAAGCCCATGGCTTTTTGTTCTTCCAGCGGAATTTCGCTCGAAGTAGAACTGCCGGGCGCACTGAACAGTGTTTTATAAAATCCTAAACTCACGGCCAAATAACCCAAGTTACGGTTTTGCATTAATTCCATCAACTCATTAGCCTTGTCTAAACTGCCCACATCTATAGTCATCATACCGCCGAAACCGTATTCGGGATTGATCATTTTGGCGTACAATTCGTGACTCGGGTGACTGGCTAATCCGGGATAAACGACTTTTAACCCATCGGCTTCGAATTTTTGTGCCAAATACATCGCATTGTGACTGTGCTGTTTCATGCGAATATGCAACGTGCGTAAGTTTTTCAAAATACTGGCCGCACGTAAACTATCCATCGTTGGTCCCAAAAGCATACTGGCACCATCGTTCACATTTTTCAAGTCGTTGATAAAATCCTGCGAAGCACAAACAACGCCGCCAACAGTATCACTACTACCATTGATAAACTTGGTCAAACTGTGAATAACGACATCGGCTCCTAATTTAGCCGGCGCAACCGACATTGGCGAAAAAGTATTATCTACTACCAATTTCAGATTATGCGTTTTGGCAATCACGGCCAGAGCTTCAATATCGGCGACTTCCAACAGTGGATTACTAACAGTTTCGCAATACAATACTTTGGTATTTTTTGTAATTGCAGCCACCACTTGTTCCAGATTAGTGATGTCTACAAATCGAGTATGGATGTTCCATTTGGGCAACATGTTTTTCATGAAAGCGTAGGTTCCACCATAAATGGTACGGCTGGAGACGATTTCGTCTCCGGCAGCACACAATTGGAGCAAAACAGGCGTAATCGCACCCATACCGGAAGCTGCCACATTAGCACTTTCGGTACCTTCCATAGCGGCCAAAGCTTGCCCCAGATACAAGTTCATAGGCGAAGAGTGACGCGAATACAAATAACAACCTTCGGCATTGCCTTCAAAGGTGTCAAACATGGTTTTAGCCGAAAGAAAGGTATAAGTTGAACTATCGGATATAGAAGGATTCACACCACCAAATTCGCCGAAGTATTGCAAATCCTGGATTTTATCGGCAGGATGGAAAGATTTCGGGTTGTAGGTTGTATGTTCTATGTTGTGGGTCATAAAGTTGATGTTTAATTTTATCCTTTACAAATTTGAATCAATACAGTTAAATTATCAATACAAATAAAAAAATACAGTTTTTAAAACTAAAAAAATAAATATTTATAGAAAATAATTTTAGATTTACATCTATAAATAGGCTTCATTAGTTTTTAAAACTATTAAAACCTACAACTCATAACCTAGAACCTACAACTTATGGATTCCACCGACAAAAAACTCCTAGCCCTACTCCAACAAGACACCAAAAAAACCACCAAAGAGCTTTCGGTAAAACTCAATCTTTCGGTCACAGCGGTGTATGAACGCATCAAAAAATTGGAGCGAGAAGGGATTATCGATAAGTATGTAGCCTTATTGAATCGGACTAAAATCGACAAAAGCTTTGTGGTATTTTGTCACATCAAACTCATCCAACACACCAAAGAATTCTTAACTACTTTTGAACACCAAGTGGTAAAACTGGAAGAAGTGTTAGAGTGTTTCCACGTGAGCGGTGATTACGATTACATTCTAAAAATCTGTGTCAAAGATATGGAAGCGTACCGCGAGTTTATGGTCACTAAACTCACAACGCTGCAACACATCGGCAGTACACACAGTACTTTTATGATAGGCGAAGTCAAAAATACTACTGCGTTTACCTTATAAAATAAGCTATAGCTTTTAAGCAAATTATTTCGCTTTTTAGTAAAATAAAAACTGTAATTTTGTGACACAAAAATTAAAACACACTAATTTCTATACTATCATGAGTGCATTTGACGTTGTCATCATAGGTTCAGGTCCGGGCGGTTACGTTTCGGCTATTCGTTGTGCCCAATTGGGTTTCAAAACCGCTATCATTGAAAAATACAATACTTTAGGAGGTACTTGTTTAAATGTAGGTTGTATTCCATCCAAAGCGCTTTTAGCATCTTCGCATCATTATGAAGAATTGCAACACTTTGCCGATCACGGTATCGAAGTATCCGGAAAAGTAAAAGTGAACTTGGAAAAAATGATTGCCCGCAAACAAGCGGTAGTCGACCAAACCAGTGGCGGCGTGAAGTTCTTAATGGACAAAAACAAAGTAACCGTTTTTGAAGGATTGGGTTCTTTTGAAGATGCTACTCACGTAAAAATTACCAAAGCCGACGGTTCCTCTGAAGTAATCGAAGGGAAAAATATCATCATAGCAACCGGTTCTAAACCATCTTCTTTACCGTTCATTAAAATCGATAAAGAACGCATCATCACTTCTACCGAAGCCTTGAAATTACCGGAAGTTCCAAAACACTTAATCATCATTGGTGGTGGCGTTATCGGTATCGAATTAGGACAAGTGTATTTGCGATTGGGCGCTCAAGTATCAGTGATTGAATACTTAGACCGAATCATTCCGGGTATGGATGGCGGTTTGTCGAAAGAGTTGACCAAAGTCTTGAAAAAACAAGGCATGAAATTCTACACTTCTCACAAAGTCAAAGAAGTGACTCGCAAAGGCAAAAATGTAACCGTTTTAGCCGATGACGCTAAAGGCAACACCATCACTTTCGACGGTGATTACTGTTTGGTAGCTGTGGGTCGTCGACCTTACACCGACGGTTTAGCAGCCGACAAAGCCGGTGTTAAAGTAACCGAAAGAGGTATGGTGGAAGTGAATGACCACTTGCAAACTAACGTACCGAACATTTACGCGATTGGCGATGTAGTGCGCGGTGCCATGTTAGCCCACAAAGCCGAAGAAGAAGGGGTAATGGTAGCCGAAATTTTAGCGGGTCAAAAACCACATATCGATTACAACTTGATTCCGGGTGTAGTATATACTTGGCCGGAAGTAGCGGCTGTAGGGAAAACCGAAGAGCAATTAAAAGCCGACGGTGTAAACTATAAAGCCGGAAGTTTCCCATTCAAAGCCTTAGGAAGAGCTCGTGCCGGTGGCGATATTGACGGTTTCGTTAAAATTTTAGCCGATGCCAAAACCGATGAAGTATTGGGCGTTCACATGATTGGTGCTCGTTGCGCCGATTTGATTGCCGAAGCGGTAACCGCTATGGAATTCCGTGCTTCTGCTGAAGATATTTCAAGAATGTCTCACGCGCATCCTACTTTTGCCGAAGCAGTAAAAGAAGCCGCTTTAGCCGCCACGGATAATAGAGCGTTGCACGTATAATCAGATTATTAGATTATTAGATTATTAGATCGTTAGATTATTAGACAATACAAACGTCCCGATGATATCGGGACGTTTGTATTTACAAATGATTGGTTACAACAAAGTCATTACAATACGCTTTAATCATTTCCCTTACCTTTCGGAATTCTTCAATCACTTCAGCAGTTGAACCTTTAACTTTGCTGGGATCGGGAAAATTGTGGTGCAACTTTACGGCTTGTGTCGGGAAGAACGGACAGCGCTCGTTGGCATTATCACAAACGGTTATCACATAATCAAAAGGAATGTCGAAATACTCTTCTACATTATTCGAAGTATGTTTGGAAACATCAATACCATCTTCCTGCATAATAGCTACAGCTAAGGCATTAACGCCGTGCGTTTCAACACCGGCCGAGTAAACCGTAACTTGCTCAGGATTGGTAAAGTGCGACAAATAGCCGTGCGCCATCTGACTGCGACAGCTGTTACCTGTACAAAGGACTAAAATGTTTTTCATGGTTCAATTCGTTTAAATCTGTAAAAATAAAATCTGGTTTAGTTTAAAAATTCAGGGATTTGGAGTGAAATATTTCTTCCTCAACCAAAAGGCTACATTCACCAATATAATCAGTGCCGGTACTTCTACCAAAGGACCAATGACACCGGCAAAAGCTTGTCCGCTGTTAATCCCGAAAACACCTATCGAAACCGCAATGGCTAACTCGAAATTATTCCCCGAAGCCGTAAATGATAAGGCTGTTGCATCACGATAATTCGCCCCAATCTTCATCGATACAAAAAACATCAGGAAGAACATAATGGCAAAGAATATCACTAATGGAATAGCGATTCGAACTACATCCATCGGTAAATCGACTATCATTTCGCCTTTTAAACTGAACATGATTATGATAGTGAATAATAATGCTACCAACGTAATCGGTGAAACGAAAGGAAGGAACTTTTGGTTAAACCATTTGTCACCGATAAACTTTTTAATCGCATACCGACTTACAACCGCCAAAGCAAAAGGAATACCTAAGTAAATCCCAACGGTTTTAGCAATTTCGGTTACTGTGATGTTCAATTCTAATCCTTTGATACCAAATAACGGCAACATTATTTCTAAATAAAAATAGGCATACAAACTGAAGAAAAACACTTGCAGCAAACTATTGATTCCAATCAAACCGGCGGTTAATTCGCGGTTGCCTTCAGCCAATTCGTTCCACACTATCACCATAGCGATACAGGGTGCAATGCCTATGATGATTAAACCGGTCATGTATTCGGGATAAGCTCTCAGAAAAAAAGTGGCCAGTAAAAACATCAAAAACGGACCAACAATCCAAGTAATGATAAAGGATGCGGTTAGTAATTTAGGCTGTTTGAACATCTGCGGCACTTTCGAAAAATCGATTTTCGTCAGTGGCGGATACATCATCAAAATCAAACCTATCGCCAAAGGTACATTAGTAGTACCGGAGGAAAATGAGTTGATAAAATCGGCTGTATTCGGAACAAAATAACCAAGACCAACGCCCAGTAACATGGCTAAAAATATCCACAAGGTTAAAAATCGGTCTAAAAACCCTAATCTTTTTTTCATCTTTAAAATTTAATTACCATTAACAACAACCCGAATCGGACGCACAACAACTCGTTGCTTTAGGCTTCCACTCGCCTATTTTGGCCTTTAATTTTTCGGGCGGAATGCCACAATGGTCTTTAGCCAAACAATCGGTTTGTTTGGAAGTCAACAAAAAAAGTGTCCCGTCAAAAGCCAAACTGAACTTCCCGATCGTATCTTTCATTTGGTATTCGACTTCAATTTCGGCATCAGGCAATCCCAATACTTTTTCGGATAATTCTATAATATGAACCAACTTTTCGGGATGCAAACGATGGTCATAGTCGTTGGCTTCCCACAATTGAAAATTCACCACTTCTTCTTGGCGAACCGTTCCGCCGCAATCAATAAAGTGTTTGGTGACTTTGCCCACTTCGGTCACATGAAAATGACTCGGCACCAATTCACCATTCGGCAATTGGAAAGCTATAGTGTTTAGCTTTTGTAATTCGTTTTTAATTTCGGATAATTTCATTGTTAGACTACTTAGATTGTTAGACTGCTTAGATTGTTAGACTGCTTAGATTGTTAGACTGCTTAGATTGTTAGACTGCTTAGATTGTTAGACTGCTTAGATTGTTAGACTACTTAGATTGTTAGACTATTTAGATTGTTAGACTATTTAGATTGTTAGACTACTTAGATTGTTAGACTACTTAGATTGTTAGACTATTTAGATAGTTAGACTGCTTAGATTGTTAGACTACTTAGATTGCTAGAAAAATACTTTTCCCTTATCCCTTTTCCCTTATCCCTTTTCCCTTATCCCTTTTCCCTTATCCCTTTTCCCTTTTCCCTTATCCCTTATTTGTCACCCTGAGCGCAGTCGAAGGGCTTTCTCTCAAACTCAACAACACTTATTTTTCAACTTTTGGCGAATCGTCCCGAAGTGACTCTCAATTTTTTCCATCGTATCAGGATTGATGCAATAGCAAATGGCAGTGCCTTCAATAGTACCTTTGATGATGTTGGCGTTTTTCAATTCTTTCAAATGCTGTGAAATGGTAGGTTGCGCCAATGGTAATTCGTTTACTATATCACCGCAAATACAACTATCTACCTTTAAAAGATAATCCACAATGGCAATTCGCGCCGGATGTGACAAGGCTTTGAATAAGCTTGCCATTTCATTTTGTTCCGGAGAAAAGGATTCTGTTTTTGATGCACCCATGATTCCTATCAATTATTATATTGCAATATTACGATAAAACAATAATACAAACCAAAATATTTCTATTATTTTTATACCGCCAATCTTATTTGACAATTTACAATTCATCATTTGCCATTCGCAATTCACAATATTTTCACTACTTTTGGCAATCAAAAAAATTATACAAAATGGCTACAATAACTTTAGGAGGAAATCCAATTCACACCAACGGTGACTTACCGAAAAACGGCACTAAAGCACCCGATTTTCAATTGCTTAAAACTGATTTAGGAACAGCTACGCTGGCTGATTTTGCCGGAAGTAAAGTAGTTTTAAACATCTTCCCTAGTATAGATACCGGTACTTGTGCAGCTTCTGTTAGAGCATTCAATGCCAAAGCGAGTACTTTAGAAAACACCAAAGTATTGTGTATTTCCAGAGATTTGCCTTTTGCCCAAAAACGTTTTTGCGGTGCTGAAGGCTTAGACAATGTGATTAATTTATCCGATTTCAACACCGGTGCTTTCGGAAAAAACTATGGTTTGGAAATCACCGATGGTCCTTTAGCCGGCTTACACTCTCGTGTGGTAATTGTTTTGGATGAAAACGGGACTATCGTTCATGCCGAACAAGTAGCGGAAATTGCCGATGAACCTAACTACGATGCAGCCCTAGCGGCTTTATAATATGGGATTCGAAAAAGATACTACTTTTTTCAGCGGCCGACTCAAAAGTGTCGGCTTTGCTGTTAAAGGTGCCCTCAAACTCATCACTACCGAACACAGTGTCATGGTGCAATCGTCGTTAGCGGTGCTGATGACTGTGGCCGGATTTTATTTCAAAATCGACCGTTACGAGTGGATGATGCAAATCCTCGCATTCGGACTCGTTTTAGGCGTTGAAAGCTTGAATACCGCAGTAGAAAAAATAGCCGATTTTGTCCATCCGGAATACCATGAAAGAATTGGTTTCATCAAAGACATTGCAGCCGGTGCAGTAATGTTTGCTGCCTTGGCAGCTATGGCTATTGGCTTGCTTATTTATGTGCCTAAATTTGGCTAAACCTCCGAATAAATTTCTATTTTTATAGCTTCATACTATAATTCATGGCAAAAACAGTAAAAAAAGAACCCAAAGAAAAAGATCCTAACCAGGAACTGAAAATATTGAAAACTAAAAAGCAGTACCGAATGCTCTTCGGTTTTGTATTGGTGCTCACTTCGATAGCTTTTTTAGTTTCTTTTATTTCTTTCTTTTTACACGGTCAAGCCGATCAAAGCTCGGTAGATGCCTTAACCGATCGCAGTGAAAGTGCTCAGAACTGGTTGGGCAAATTTGGCGCCTATATAGCCGATTTATTCATTTACCGTGGTTTTGGTGTAGCAGCTTTTTTATTGGTAAAATTACTGTTTTTAAGTGGTGCCTTCCTTATTTTAGACTTGCCGATACGCAAGTTAAAAAACACTTGGTTTTGGGATTTATTCGCCTTGATTATCGTGTCGATTTTGTTTGGCTTCTTTGCCGATAACCTACCGGAACTGGGCGGAACCGTAGGCTATGAAATGAATTTGTTCCTGCAAGACTACATTGGTAAAACCGGAACAGTCTTAGTCTTAGTGTTTTCGATTATTGTATACATGATTTTTAAAATCAAAGTTTCTCCCGATGCTATCAAATCTTTTTTCGAGAAAAAACACAAAGAAATCAAAGAAGACATCAGCAGCATTATCCCGGAAAATAAAAGTACCGATTACAACTTAGAGGAATACGCCGTAACCGATAACAACGAGCGTGAAGTTATGACCATCGAAGAAGAACCTATACCGGAACCGGTGTTAAAAACCTCTTCGTTTGAAATTAACAAAGAAGCGCTCAAACCTACCATCGAGCACGCTTCAGAAATTAGTTTAGAGCCAACCATCAAACCGGTTACGCCTACTTTACAAACAGCCCCTATCGTTTCAGAACCGATAAAAGAAATCATCGAAACCAACGATGAAGCCTTTGTAATTGAAAAAGCAGCGGATGAAGATGTAATGGAAGAAAATCTGGCAGCCAAACTGGTAGCCGATTTTGGTTTGTTTGACCCAACCCTAGAATTATCAAACTACAAATTCCCAACGATTGATTTGCTGAAAGAATACACTTCGGTAGGCATTACCATCAATCAGGAGGAATTAGAAGAAAATAAAAACCGTATTGTAGAAACCCTGCGCAACTACAAAATCGACATCGCCCAAATCAAAGCGACCGTCGGACCATCGGTGACTTTATACGAAATTGTACCCGAAGCCGGTATTCGTATCTCTAAAATCAAAAGTTTAGAGGACGATATAGCACTATCGCTTTCCGCTCTCGGAATTCGTATCATCGCGCCTATTCCGGGCAAAGGAACCATCGGTATTGAGGTGCCGAACAAAAACCCGACGATGGTGCCGATGAAAACGGTAATCGCTTCAGCCAAATTCCAAGAAGCCGAAATGGAATTGCCGATTGCCTTGGGAAAAACCATCTCCAACGAAACTTTTGTAGTCGATTTGGCTAAAATGCCGCACTTATTGATGGCCGGAGCTACCGGACAAGGTAAATCGGTAGGATTGAATGCGGTATTAACATCGTTATTATACAAAAAACACCCGGCGGAAGTCAAATTTGTATTGGTTGACCCTAAGAAAGTTGAGCTGACTCTCTTCAACAAAATAGAGCGTCACTACTTGGCCAAATTGCCCGATGTAGAAGATGCCATCATCACCGACAACACCAAAGTAATCAATACCCTGAACTCGCTTTGTGTGGAAATGGACAACCGTTATTCGTTGTTGAAAGACGCCATGGTACGCAACATCAAAGAATACAACGAAAAATTCAAATCGCGTAAATTAAATCCGGAAAACGGCCACCGTTTCTTACCCTATATTGTTTTGGTAGTAGACGAGTTTGCCGATTTGATCATGACCGCCGGTAAAGAAGTGGAAACGCCTATCGCCCGTTTGGCGCAGTTGGCCCGTGCTATTGGTATTCACTTGATTATTGCTACCCAACGTCCGTCGGTAAACGTAATAACGGGGATTATCAAAGCGAATTTCCCGGCCCGTATTGCCTTCAGAGTAACCTCGAAAATCGACTCCAGAACCATTTTAGATTCGCAAGGTGCCGACCAGTTGATTGGACGCGGTGACTTATTATATTCTAACGGAAACGACTTGGTGCGGGTGCAATGTGCCTTTGTCGATACGCCGGAAGTAGAAAAAATTGTGGATTATATCGGCTCGCAAAAAGCCTACGCCAGCGCCTATCTCCTACCCGAATACGTGGGCGAAGAAGGCAGCAGCGTGAATTTGGAGTTCGACATTTCGGAACGCGACAGCATGTTTAGAGAAGCCGCTGAAATTATTGTAACAGCACAGCAAGGTTCGGCATCATTATTGCAAAGAAAGCTGAAACTGGGCTACAACCGCGCCGGACGATTGATTGACCAATTGGAAGCCGCCGGGATTGTAGGACCGTTTGAAGGAAGCAAAGCACGTAGTGTGAACATAACCGACTTGGCTTCGCTTGAACAATTTTTTATCAATGAACAAAACAATTCTTAAAATGAACAAGTTCCTATCTATGGCATTATTGCTATTTACAGTTGTAACAGCCAATGCACAGGATAAAAAAGCCAAAGATTTGCTGGATCAAGTCACGGCTAAAGTCAAAACCTACCAAAACATTGCCATCGATTTTAAATACACGCTAACCAACGCTAAGGAAAACATCAACAAAGAAAGCAAAGGCAATTTGTTGTTGGAAGGCAATAAATATGTGTTGAACTTTTTGGGCGTCACCAAAATATTCGACGGTAAAAAAAGCTATACCATAGTACCGGAAGATGAAGAAATTACCATTTCGAGTGTGAATGAAAAAGACGAAAACACGGTAACACCGGCCAAAATGTTGACGTTCTTCAACAACGGCTACAAATACTACTGGGATATTTTACAAGATGTGAAAGGCCGCAAAATTCAATACATCAAATTGGTACCCACCAACCCAAAAGACCCGCGCAAAGAGGTTTTTTTAGGGATAGATTCGCAAACCAAAAACATCTACAACGTGATTGAAATGGGCAAAAACGGTTCAAAAACTACTTTGACTGTTAATTCTTTTAAAACCAATCAGCCTTTATCGAAAAATCAGTTTACCTTTGCGGCGAGTAAATATCCAAATTACTACATCAATAAAATAGACTAAGCTCGGGTGAAAATACTTGACCGCTACTTATTAAAATCATTCCTGATTACATTTACCACGGTATTTGTAATCTTGTTTTTTATATTCGTTTTACAAGTAGTTTGGCTCTTCATTTCAGAATTGGCCGGAAAGGACTTAGATATCGTAATGATTTTAAAGTTCTTACTGTTCAAAATGCCGAGTATCATTCCGCTGGTGTTACCACTTTCGGTATTGTTAGCTTCTATCATGACCTTTGGTAGCTTGGCCGAAAACTATGAGTTTGCCGCCATGAAATCGTCGGGCATTTCCCTACAACGCGCCATGCGCAGCTTAACGGTGTTCATTTTTTTATTAAGCATAGTGGCTTTCTTCTTTGCCAACAACGTGATTCCTTACGCCGAATACAAGTTCATCAACTTCCGCCGAAACATCGCCCAAGTAAAACCCGCCATGGCCATAGCCGAAGGACAATTTAGCGATGTTGGTGCCTACAGTATTAAGGTCGAAAAAAAATCGGGTGACAATGGCAGATTCTTAAGTGGGGTTACCATTCACAAAAAAGCCGCAGTAGGTGCCGGAAGTAATACCGTAATCAAAGCCAAAAAAGGAGAACTCATCAGCAGCGAAGATTCTAACACCTTGCAACTGGTTCTAAAAGACGGAAACTACTACGAAGACATCACCCCGAAAAAATTTGAAGACCGCAACAAAATGCCGTTTGCCAAAAGTACGTTTCAGCGTTATGTCATTAACATCGACCTTTCAAAACTAAACAATACCAATGTAAACGAGGAAAGCATTACCAATACCAATACCATGCTTAACGTGAGTGAATTGTCGTTTACCATCGACTCACTCCAAAAAAATTTCAACAAAGAAGTAAAGTCGTATGCCGATAATATCAATCAGCGCGTGGTAATGCAAACCTTAGACCCTCGTTTCAATACAGAACAGTCTCTGACTAAAACTACCATTTTAGACAACTTCAACAATTCTGATAGAATGCGCATTTTGCGTGTGGCTGCCGGAACTGTGGATGGCATTACCTTTACCTTGGAAACCACCACTTATGAAATTGACAGCCGTATCAAAAACATCAACCAGCATTGGATTGCACTATACGACAAGTTTGTTATAGCCTACGCTTGTTTGCTGATGTTCTTCATTGGCGCGCCTTTAGGAGCTATCATCCGCAAAGGTGGTTTGGGCTTGCCTATCGTATTTGCCATTTTAATTTTTATCATCTTCCACTTCATCAATACGTTTGGTAAAAAAGTAGCCCAACAAGGCGAATTGTCTCCTTTCTTGGGTTGCTGGATGTCGGCTTTTGTGTTAACGCCTTTTGCCATTTTGCTGACCAAAAGAGCTACTGATGATAAAGGCTTTAGCTTGAATTTTGATTGGTTGTCCAACTTCTTCAACAAAATATTTCCGGATAAAACCCAACCCGAACCGGTATTGCCTTCGGTTACACCTGAATTGGCTATTGCAACCGATGAAATTCATAACTATCTAAACACCTTATCCGATAACCCTAACGCCACACCGGAACTACCGGAAGGCAAAGTGATAGAAACCATAGAATATAAAGCCTCTACTTACCAACTGTACAGTTTAATGGCATTAGCATCGAACATCATCTTATTGGTGTTGTTCTTTTTTGAAATGATCAATACACCGCTTTTAATAAGCGTCGCTGGTGCCCTGGGCCTACTACTTTTATGGGGCAGTTTCAAATCGCACCAAAGCTTATCCAAACTTGGAAAAATGACACAAAACAACTACGACATACCACTAATTGTTTTACTACTGGCAGGGTTTCCGTTCTACTTCTTGTTTTACGGTTATAACAGCCTTTGGATAAAACAACACAACAACTAACACTACCATGGACCACAACACCAAAATACAACTCAATACTATAGAAGAAGCCATAGAAGACATCCGCCAAGGCAAAGTAATTATCGTGGTAGATGATGAAGACCGTGAAAACGAAGGCGATTTTTTGGCTGCTGCCGAAAAAGTAACACCGGAAATGATCAACTTTATGGCTACCCACGGTCGTGGTTTGATTTGTGCACCGCTCACCGAGAAACGTTGCAACGAATTGGAATTGCATTCGATGGTAAAAAACAACACCGATCATATGGAAACGGCTTTTACCGTATCGGTGGATTTAAAAGGTCATGGCGTAACTACCGGTATCTCGGCAGCCGACAGGGCTAAAACCATCTTAGCTTTGGTTAACGACGAAACGAAACCGCACGATTTAGCGCGTCCCGGACATATTTTCCCCTTAACGGCCAAACAAGGCGGTGTATTGAGAAGAACCGGCCATACTGAAGCCGCTATCGATTTTGCGCGTTTGGCTGGTTTTAAACCCGCTGGAGTGATAGTCGAAATCATGAACGAAGATGGCACTATGGCACGCTTACCACAATTGGTGGAAGTGGCTAAAAAATTCGACTTAAAACTGGTTTCCATAGAAGACTTGGTGGCCTACCGTATGCAACACGACAGTCTGATTGACAAAAAAGAAGACTTTGAGATGAAAACCCGCTTTGGGTCGTTCCGCCTCCGAGCCTACTGGCAAAACACCAATAAGCAAGTGCACCTGGCCTTAACCAAAGGCAGCTGGAGTGCCGGAGAGCCTATTTTAACGCGCATCATTTCTACCCAATCGAATAACGATATCCTGAATTCGCTTACCGACAGCATGGATAAAAAACTGGACGAAGTATTCAACCTCATCAACCGCGAGGAAAAAGGTGCTGTGGTGTTTATCAACAGTGAGCGCGACTCTAGCGATTTACTCAACAGACTATCGGAACTGAAAACCATGCAAACACAAGGTAACCTTAAAGCACCGCAAATTAAAATGGATGCCAAAGACTTTGGCATAGGCGCTCAAATCCTACACGATATAGACGTGTCCAAAATCCGCTTAATCTCGAACACCCAACAAACCAAACGCGTAGGGATGATTGGATACGGATTGGAGATTACGGAGTATGTGGGGTATTAGGAAAGTACGAAGTGAGAAGTATATAAACCGATTGGGAGACCCGTCGGTTTTTTTAATAGTAACAATATTTACTTTTAAATCTTGTACCACCACGAAGCCGATAACCCAAAAAGGCCGTAATTCTAATTTTACAGCCTTTTGTACAAAATAATACCGAATTTAATTCCCTCTATAAGTGGAATAGCCATAAGCGGAGAGTGTTATGGGAACGTGATAGTGACTATAATCTGAAATCTCGAACACCACTTCAATAAAAGGATAAAAACTCGCTGTATTTTGCTTTTCAAAATAAGGCTTAGTAAAGTAGGTTAATTTATAAATCCCCAAATTAGCGTCAGACTTTTTCAAAAAATCAGTGATTCTCCCATTAGCATCGGTTACTTTTTGCTCAACAGTATACCATGAGTTTGTTTTTTCATTCCTTTTCTCAAGTCGAATGGTTACACCAACGGCGGGTGTCCCTTTGCTAACATCGAGTATGTGACTTGATAATTGGTAATCGGTCGTTTGTGCCACTGCATTTTTAGACCAAAAGGCAAAAATTAGCACTGCAATAATCTTTTTCATAATGGTTATTTTTTTTTTTTAATTATTTAAAATGGTGATGATTTGCGTTGTCAATACATGATCTTGCTCCGGACCGCCACCGCCGGCAACACCAATACTCCCCAAAACCATGTTATCCTTTATAATGGGGATACCGCCTCCCAATAATAGTAATTCCGGTATCGTATTTAAATTGACCTTATCAGCATGGGCTGCAGCATTTCTGGACAGTATCAATGTTGGTGTTTTAGTAGATAAAGCGGTAAAGGCCTTTCTTTGGGCTGCCAAGGCATTGTGTGGTCCTACACCGTCAGCTACACTAAGCAATATCAAGTTCCCGGCGGAATTCAAAACAGCCAGCGCTATCTTTTTTTGGGATATCGCAGACAACTCATTGGCTTTAAGCATCAATGCTATAGCGCCTTCCTGTGTTACACTACTGGTAGTATTCCAATAATTGGAATGCGTTGGAAAATGATTTTTACCCGTTTCACTTTGTGCCAACAGCACAGTTGTAAAACTTAAAAAAACGAAGCTAATCTTTTTCATCTCTTTTTTTCAGCAAAGTTACTGCGAGAGGTAAACGTAGCTGTTGACCTAGGTCAACGTTTTTTCATAATTTAGACTTAATCCTACTCAAGGTAGAAGGCGAAATCCCCAAGTAGGAAGCCACTATTTTATTAGAAACCCGCAACAGTAGTTTTGGTTGATTTTGTATTATCCATCGCACTTTACTCAGAACATCGTATCCTTGAAAACCATAAATACGCTCTTGGGCCACTATAAAACCCATTTCTAAAATTTCCGTGTAAATAGCAGCAAATACCGGCTCAGTCCTTACCAACCGATAAAAATCTTCCCTTTTTATGCGCAACAATTCTGAGGGCTCTATAGTTTGCAAGTACTCCTTGGCCGGTTTCTGGTCAATAAAACTCGGCAAAGCCGTCACAAAGGTGTCTTCAAAAGCAAAATAACGAGACAGCTCTTGCCCATCGGGCGTTATAGTAAACAACCTAACAGCGCCCTTGTTCACAAAATAGTAATAACCGGCCACCTCATCGTAACTCAGTACTATTTGATTGCGCTTGGTTTTTAGGGACTCAAAGCAAGAACAAATAGTTTCCAAGGCATCAGACGAAACCGGTGCTTTGCTTAGCAAAAATTTTTGTAAGGATGTATACATGAGTCTTCAACTACTATATCCCTCAAATGTAAAGAAGATTTAAGCAATAATGGTTAAAAACAAAAAATGTATGGTGTGGGGTTACCAAGGGTAATCCGAACTTGTAATAGAAAATCGTAACGCCTTTTTAAAGGCGTTGGTATTTTGTTTTCAAAAAATAAGTGACTGAACAAGTTACCATCACTTATCAAAAGAAAGGGATTACCTAGGGTGATCCCAGTGGGAGAACCTTGCAAAGTAAAACCTTAACGCCTTTGAAAAGGCGTTGGTTTTTTGTTTCCAAAAAATTCTCACACGAGCAAAGCGACTGCCGAAGGAAATACAAGTAAACCAGTTAAGGGATTACCTAGGGTGATCCCAGTGGGAGAACCTTGCAAAGCAAAAACCTTAACGCCTTTGAAAAGGCGTTGGTTTTTTGTTTCCAAAAAACCCGAAACTCTCGTTTCGGGTTTTTCTTTGCGGAGAAAGAGGGATTTGTATTTCCTCTTTTATGCCTTTAATAATAAGGATTCAGCAATACTAAATTCTAGGGTCTCGATTTTAAACCTCAAAAAATCAAACTTTTTTTGACAAATCTTAATAATCAAATATACAAAATAAATTATAGATAGAAGTTTAATAAGTGAATTAGTATTGATAATTAATCAATAATTAACTCTAGAACTTTTTCAAAATTAAGCCCTGTATAAATGCAAAATTCTTCTATGCTCACAAACTCATTTTCGAGCTTATTGAGGTCATTTCTAATCTTGTTCAATAGTCTAAGACTTTGCCTGTAACTTTTGCCTGTAATACGCTGTATATCCTTTGGGTAGATACACAACCTCTTATTGTGTGATTTCATACTTTATCCATGCCTTTGATATGCCTTTGAGTAGGTTTAAAGTTAGAAATAATTCCTTTTGTTTTTAAGTAATCGTTTTTGGTGATTTGCAGCCGATTTTAGGTGACTTCTAAGTTTAATTATGTCATTTATTCCAATGGTTGACAGATTGTATTGTGTGATGTTTTAAATGGTTTATTTAAGTATAAACTTTGTTCTTGAATCAGTCGGAAAGTGTTGCAACAGGATTAAGATTGACAGAGTTTGAACATTAGTTATTAATTAAAATTTTGTAGTTATGGCCAGACAGAAAGGCATAATTAAGTTGAAAGGTACTATCGGGGATATTACCTTTTACAAAACCCAAGACGGACACTTGGCACGCGAAAAAGGGGGCATTGATGCCAGCAGAATCGCAAGCGATCCTGCGTTCCAGAGAACGCGCGAAAATGGTTCCGAATTTGGAAGAGCAGGAAAAGCCGGAAAGCTTTTAAGAACTGCTTTAAGACCGTTGCTTTTGAATTCTGCTGATAGCAGAATGGTGAGCAGACTTACCCAGGCAATGGTGAAAGTAATCCAAGCTGACACAGTTAGCGATAGAGGATTACGAAACGTTATTGATGGAGAAACTGAATTGTTATTCGGTTTTGAATTCAATATCAGGGGTAAATTAGGAACTAGTTTGTATGCTCCGTATGTTGGCGCTATTGACCGTGTTTCCGGTGAAATCACAGTTGATTTGGCCTCTTTTGTGCCTGCCAACATGTTAGCTGCTCCGAGTGGAACCACTCACTTTAAAATTATCTCTGCTGGTGCAGAAGTTGATTTTGAAGCTGAAACCTATGTAGTAGCAACTTCTGAGACAGCAATTTTGCCATGGGACGCAACTGCAACAGCAGCCATCAACCAAACCAATGCGGTTACTCCGGCGAGTACTAAACCCTTGTTTTTAGCTTTGGGTATTGAATTCTACCAAGAAATCAATGGTCAAATGTACCCATTGAAAAATGGTGCATTCAACCCTTTGGCGATTGTGAAAGTTGACAGTGGCGTGTAATGGTTCTTGTGTTGCATAGAACATATTTTCCGGAGGGAACGCAAGGGATTTTAGAATGGAACGGCGATTTGATTTGCTATACCATCGAGCTGCCCTGGTTGGATAACCAAAAGCGAATTTCTTGTGTTCCTGAAGGAGAATATATTTTACAGAAGCGTTTCAGTAAAAAATTTGGATGGCACTTGCATTTAGTGAATGTTCCGGGAAGAGATTACATCTTGATTCATCCCGCCAATGATGCCAAAAAAGAATTATTAGGTTGTATTGCTCCTGTTACTACGCACACCGGGATTGGAAAAGGAAATTATTCCAGAAAAGCATTTTCGAAAGTTAAGGATTTGGTTTATCCGGTTCTCTCCGATAATCAAGTTGTAAAAATTCTAATCACTACTAAATCATAAAATCATGAATGTAGTTCAAAGGGCAGCTGCCCCAACCCCGAAGTTTTTTAAGATTTTGCGAACCATTGGCTTGGCATTATTGGCCGTAAGTGGTAGCATCATAGCTGCACCTGTAGCTTTGCCGGCCGTAGTTGTCACCATTGCCGGATATTCAGCCGTAGCCGGCGGAGTACTTTCGGCAGTCAGTCAGATAACTGTTGAGGACAAGGTCCTTCGACAAGCCCTGGATGACAAGGCTAAAAACCTCAATAAACCTCGTGATGGAGACTAATCTTTCCATCAAAACGGGAACTGCTTCCGGAACAGTTTTGAGCATTTTGCCCAATATACTCTCGGAAGATATTGTAAAAACAATTATCTTAGCGGTGATTGGAGCAACAGTAAGTTTTTCCGTTTCTCTATTCCTTAAATGGGTAACAAAATCTAAAAAACAATAGTCCGGTTTTGATTGGTAACCTTTACCGGATATGAGAAAGCCTAGTCGTTAGACCAGGCTTTTTTTATTTATTACAGTACCGATACAAAATAGCTTTCCGCAAATCATTTATAAGGATTAAATTCTCATGAAATTGTTTTTCCTTTTGCTGGAGCAGTTTCAGCGCGGTTATATTTTTTTGGTGCTGCTCGTGTTCTTCCATCATAGTTTTTGCTCTTGGAGTGAATTCATTTTTGAAATCCGGAAGGCGCAAAAATGGTATTACGGAGCCGATTAGGAATTGATGCCAGAATTTGGTTTGCCATAAGCTGAAGGCAATAAAATAGAAGTTTTCGCAGTCCTCTTCATGTTGTAAGAGTATCACAAAGCTATTTGTAAACGGCTCTTTTTGGGGTTTGCCGCTGTTTAATCCTTTGTTTAGGATGAACAAATGCGGTTTTGAATAGTTAGTTCCTGGTCTGTGGGTTTTGATGATAAAATTGGTCATGGCTTCGGAATTAAAGTTAACTTCTTCCTGTTCCTGTCTTGAGCGGTGGTTCCGGGTTATCACCCTGCCCCACACACAAATTTTTCAAAAGAAAAAAGGAAAAAAAAGAAAGCCGTTTGACCTTGTGGAAGGTTTCTAAAAAGCCAGTTTTTTGGATGAAATACTACCCGCAGGGTGGAGATTTTAGCCAAAACCCAAAGGGCTTGAACTTGCTTTTTTGAATACCTGCAACATAGATTTGCTCTCTTTTTTTTCATTTTTATTTTGACCAATTTTAGTCTATTTATGTTGTGTAGATTTTTTAGGTAGTGATACTACGGAGGTTCGGGAAAGGGTATAAAATTCCGGTACGGATTTTATACGCTTTCCTAGGTTTTGGTTTTATGTGTGCCTTGAGTAGTGAATAGAAAGCGTTATATGATTATAGCAGAGTTGTTGTAAAGAATGCGTAAAGGCACTTATAAAAGCAATGCATTAACATACCTAGTGCTTTGGGCAGTAGCGCGGGCAAGGGTATAGATTTTACATTTGCTTAACGAGATAGTTGTGATTGCTTTTTGGATGGCCGATGCTATTCTAAAAGTGGATAGATGACATTCGTCAAAATTTATATAATGTAACTTGTAATTACTGTGCATTGGACAGCCGGGAAAGCAATGTAAATGAATGTACTGAGCAAATGAAAAATTATACTCTTGCCGGGGATTTTGGTTTTATAGGTGCCTTGATTTGTGAATGGAAAGCTTTACCTCTATTCAATGGTATAGTGGTTTAGAACGAGCAAAGGCACTTATAAAAGCAATGCCAATACTACCGATTTAAACGGTAAGCTGATAAAACAGTTGCACTATTGGTGAATAAAAAACAGATGACTGCAATACTTCAATTGAAAAGGTATTGGTGATAAGGTGGCGGCGAAGGGTGGTTTTTTTAAAACAGGCTGGTGCGAGTCCTTCGACTGCGCTCAGGATGACGGTTTTAAAAAAGTTGCCCTGGAGCCGCCACCATGGTTCTCGTTAAGATAATGTGTGCGGCTTTTTTACATAATGTTGTTATGGCTCATGACAAGTTTTTTTTAGAAGCAGGGAGTTCATAATGAGCCATAACGCCACGTTATGTAAAGAAGCTTTGGAGAAAAAATTACCGGCGCAAGTCACGCAGTGTACGTGTTATTGTACCAATAACTGTGACGGTAATTTTTTTAGGAGCATTGGGAAGGAGTGGCAAAAGAAAGTTATTCGTCACTTTCTACAATGCTTCGAGTTCATTATTGATATTTAATCTTGCCTGTTTTTCGTATTTTTTAGAAAAGTACTCTGTTTTGTATATGGCATCCATTTGAAGGAAATGCTGAAGCGCTTTTTTTCTTCCATTGTTGTACATAAAATCGGGATAGATTGAATATTCTTCCCGGATCTGCTCGGTATATTTTTGATATTCATATTGACCTCTGCCTAATATAGCTAAATCAGCGTCTATAAGGTAATTTGTATCATTGTCTTCAGATAGTTCGTGTAGTTTGGTTGCCAATATCAGGTTGGCGCATTTTGCAATTTTTTCAGCTGGGTAACCAATTTCAGAAAGCTTTTGCATTGCAAGTTTAGCGCTGTCGCCTTCATTGGTACTACTCGATGCTTTGTAGATTATATCATGGTAAAAAACCGCTAACAGCGTAGTATCCCAATCTTCAATCTTGTCTTTTACTTCGGTCAAATCAACAATTATTGCTTCTAAATGATCAATTGTATGATACTGTCTTTTAGAGTCAGAATATTTTGTGAATATTTCCAACCACAAGTTAGTGGCCAATTCTTTATCCTTGGAATATTTGTTTACGAGCTGTAGGAATGTATCTGTTAGCATTAGAAAAGAAAGAGGGTAAAGTTACTCTTTAATGATGAATTAAAAAACGCTCCATGTAGGTGGAGCGTTTTTTTGATGAATAAAAGATTAATGAGCAATGTTATGGTGGGATACCACTATAGAATCATGCTGATGGTGGTGCGTTTCGGTATGCTGGCCGCCGGAATGATGATGTATAGTATCACCGTGATGGTAATTATTATGCTCATGTACATAAACTGAATCATGGTGATGAAAAATACTGTCATGATGATGGTATAAAGGACCACTGTGGTGAATGTTCAATTGAACATTAGATTCAACCATTTTGTTTAAGGATACTGTCATAGCTGCTGCTGCGGCAGTATTTTCTGTTTCAGCGTTGTCGGAGCTATTGCAGCTTGCTATAAACATGGCTGCAAATGCTGTTGCGATAATTGAAGTTTTTTTGTATTTCATAGGTTTTTTTATTGATTGTTAGTCAGTTAGCTAATATATAAAATTTTTAATTTCCATGTAATTTTTGAAAGTCTTTATTTAAGAAGTGTGGAGTCATAATTCATCAATAATTCAAATTTACACCCAAACCAAATCCCATGTCGCTGTCATAATGAGTCCGTGCACTAAGATTTCTTCTAATAATATATCGCAATCCTGCCATGTATTCTTTGTCTGTATTCAACATCAAATCCATACGTATCCTTTTGGAAACCGGAATATCCATACGTTCCAACTGAAATCTAAAATTACCATCCGTAAATACCTCAGCCTGCGCTCTTATTAGCATTGGCAGTATGTATTCTAAACCTGCGCTAAAAACGGAACGAATGTCTTTCGTATTGGTTTGATTGAAAATATTATGCTCTTGTTGGTCTTTCCCCATCTTTCTGTAGCGCCAATCGAAACCTATGAAGGGCATGAGCCATTGCATTTTGCCAATATAGCGACCAATATGTGTTTCTGTTTCATAACCATGATGGTCATTGTAACCCAATCGCCATTCTGTTCCGATACTCCAGCGTGTATTACTTAACATTGCCATACCATCGTTTCCATTGGTGGCAAAATCGTTTTCTGCCATAAAATGAAACTTCCTATCATCAGCAAATAATTTACGTTGGGCTAATTTAGGGTTTGGGATTTCAGGATTTGGAGGCGAATTTTCATAACTAAAAACTCTTCCCATTCCAGACATCATATGGTAAAGGATATGACAGTGAAAGAACCAGTCACCGCCGTCTTCGCTTGCAGCGAATTCAATAGTATCGGTCTCCATTGGCATGATATCGATAATGTTTTTTAAAGGCGCATAATCACCATGCCCGTTAATCAGTCTAAAATCATGACCATGCAAGTGCATTGGGTGTCGCATCATTGAATTGTTATGCAAAACAATGCGCAAAATCTCTCCTTTTTTAATTAGAATTTTGTCGGTTTCTGAAACGACTTTATTATCCAAACTCCAAACATAGCGATTCATATTTCCGGTAAGTTCAAACTTGAGTTCCCTAACAGGAGCGTCTTTTGATAATGCTGTGCTTATAGGCGATTTTAGCATGGCATAGTTTAATGTTACGATATCAGCAAGTTCATTGGGATTGTACTTATTTGCCATATTGTGACTATCATGCTGCTTTTCGGGAGTATCCTTTTTGGCTTCTCCTTTATCCATTTCCATAGGCATTTCTTTAGAATCCTTTTTTTGTGGGCCTGTAATTTCGGGATACATTACGGCGTTCATGTCCATCTGGTTCAACGACATCTGCATTCCCATGTCATCAAGATCACCATTCATCTTCATCATATCGTTCATCATTTGCATTCCTTCGAAATACTTCAGTTTGGGTAAAGGTGAAATGAGTTGTTTGATGCCGTTGCCAATGTATATTGAAGTTGATTTTGTCCTATCTTCCGGTGTGGCTAAAAACTCATAGGATGTGTTTTCTGCGGTGATTGTTAGTACAACATCATAGGTTTCAGAAACGGCAATAAGCAAACGGTCTACCTCAACTGGTTCGACATCATTACCATCACTGGCGACTACGGTAATTTTACCTCCGGCATACGTTAGCCAAAAATTACTTGAGGCACCGCCATTCGAAACCCGTAATCTTACTTTATCACCTGCCTTAAATTGTGACAGCTGGCTCTCATTTTTACCGTTGATTAAGAATTTTTCATAGTAAACATCGCTTACATCCATAGCGTTCATGCGCTTCCATTCATTTATAATCTTGGTTTTGAAATAGCCTTGTTGTATGGCTTCGCCATAGCTTTGGGTTGTGCCTTTTTTTATGGCAAACCAATCTGATGCATTGTGTAGCATCCTATGGACATTCTCGGGGTTGATATCGGTCCATTCGCTCAACACAATCGGAATTGTTGGAAGATCATCTATTCCTTCTCGGAAATTCGGATCGGAATTTTTTTTATTCATTACAAATGAACCATACATTCCGATTTGTTCCTGTAATCCGGAATGGCTATGGTACCAATGTGTACCATGTTGGCGAATTGGAAAGGAATATTTGTAAGTGCTGTGTGGCTTTATTGGCATTTGTGTAAGGTTGGGAACACCATCTTCTTTGTTAGGTAAAAACAAGCCATGCCAGTGCAATGATGTTTCTTCATCGAGTTCGTTATGAACATAAATCTCTGCTGTATCGCCTTCTGTAAAGGTTAATGTGGGCATTGGAATTTGACCATTTACTGCTATTGCTCTTCTTGATTTTCCTGAAAAGTTCACTATTGTATCGCGAACATATAAATCGTACCTAACTACTTTTGGCGGTTCGTCTTTTATTACTCTTTTTTTTATGGGAGGATTTGCCGGTGCCTTCTCCATGTTTTTCATATCATGAGCCTTATTAGTATCGACTTTGTCTGTGGAGGCAGATTTAGTTTTTTCGAGTGTTGTCTTTTTAACAGGTGTAGTGGTTTTTGGTTTTGCACTTGCTTTCGGTTCAACTGTCTTTGTTTTTTCTTTTACTAATGCCATACCACATTTGGGACATTTACCGGGTTTGGATGAATGTATTTCGGGATGCATTACACAGGTGTAAAATGTTTGCGTTGAATTAATTTGTGCTGTAACAAAATGAATTGTAAAAAAAAGAAAGACTATAATTGACAATTTGATTTTCATGACTTTAATTTTTTAGTATTATTTCCCAATCAGCTATTTTTTTCTTCAATATTTCTATTGAACTTTTCATTTTTTCCTTATCCGCCAGCGAAAGTGCTTTCTTTGCTGCTTCAATTGCATTAGTATAATCTTTTGCTTCTGAAGCTATTTTTTGTCTCAAATTTGGGTAGTAAAAATTTTCAGGGTTTATTTTTTCTGCTTCCAAAAGCCATAGAATTGCTTGTTTATAATCTCTATTAGTACTGTAGTAATAATTAGCGGCCTGAAATAATAAAGCGGCATCTTTCGTTTTTGCTTTAATGATATGTTGATTTATCAACGCTATTAAAGTATCGTCCTCTTTGCTCTTTACAGGTATTTTAACCATTGTATTTTCCCAAAGTATTTTTAGAAATGCTTCTCCTTTGCTATTGATGTCATTTAATTCAATAGTAAATGTTTCATAAAAGTTGTGACTTTTTTCTAAAGGGACTTTGAAACGCATAATATCTTTTTTCTCATCATAGCCAGTTTCACCATGTAAAGTAGTGTCTGAGTTGACAATTATAGTCCACTCATTTATTGAAGGAATTGTGAATATTGAGTAACTACCTGTTTTTAATACATTGTTGCCAAATGAAATATCTTCGGAAGTAGTTATTACAGTACAATCACTTGCCCCTGTTCGCCAAAGTTTATCAAATGGTACTAACTCCCCAAATATTTTTCGTCCTCTGACTAAAGGTCTGCTATATGAAATTTTTATTTTTGCGCTACCCACTTCTTGCTCATACGATGCTGCAGGGCTAGCTGCAGTTACTCTAATTTGAACTTTGTCTTGTGCTGACAGTATTACAGATTGCAAAAGCATAAAGCTTAATAGGATGTTTTTTTTCATTTATTTTAATTTTTAAATATGTTGGAATATTAATCTAATTCTTTAAGCTTAGCTTTCATTTTGTTAGCTTCCGCATGCTGCCCTGTACTATTTTTAGCAGCACTTTTCACCTGATTGAATAGGTGGACATTTTACAGTGCCATAGCTGCAATAAACACAACAATCACCTTGTTTAGGTTTCACTATTTTTTTACAGTTTTCGCATTCATAGAAGAATTGACAAGCATCAGTAGGCATCATTTCTTCTTTTTTGTGACCGCAATGTGGACATGTTATTTTTGATTTCAGTTCTACTGATTTACCGTTGTACATCGTGCAAGTATTACAGCCATAGTGAAGTTTGTTTCTATGATAATTGACTATTGTAGCGATAAGAAGCCCGAACATACCAGTATATAAAAAATAGGACTGATAATCATTATTACAAAAGTAATAGCTGTAAAAAATGATTATTGTACTTGGAATAGCTATCAACAAAGGATATAGGCATCTATGCAGGCGATAGGAAAGAAAAAAGCCAACTAAAGATAATAGGACCATCCCTTGAAAAATCCACATTGTCCAACCTCCAAAAAGTTCAAAACTACCTAAACCTAAAGCAGATGCTACAAATGCAAAAAGAGGGAAACAGCAAGGCGAAAGCAATGCTGTAAAGAACATCCCGATTGTTCCTAATTTATCTATGTTATTTTTTAGTTTCATTCGTGTTATCGTTAATTATTATAGTTTTAAACCTCTTAGTCTCAAGGCATTGATAATAACAGATACGGAGCTGAAAGACATTGCCAAAGCTGCAATCATAGGAGATAGTAAAATTCCGAAAACCGGATATAACACACCAGCTGCAATTGGGACACCAAGTACATTATAGAAAAAGGCAAAAAATAGATTTTGTTTAATATTTCTCATAACAGCATGGCTTAAATTCTTGGCTTTTACGATACCCTGTAAATCGCCTTTGACCAGAGTTATTTTGGCACTTTCAATAGCGACATCTGTTCCTGTTCCCATTGCTATTCCAATGTTGGCTTGTGCCAATGCCGGCGCATCATTTATACCATCGCCAGCCATGGCTACAATTTTGCCTTCTGCCTGCAATTTTTTAATTTCTTTGAGTTTGTCTTCGGGTAAGCATCCAGCTTTATAGGTTTTTAATCCCAATTCATCAGCAACTGCTTTAGCTGTATTGACATTGTCACCAGTCATCATGATTACTTCGACACCTTGGCGCATTAACTCTTTTATGGCATCTTTGCTGGAGGTTTTAATGGCGTCTGTTATAGATACAAAACCAACTGCAATGCCATCAATAGCAATGTATGAAACGGTTTTACCTAATTTTTGTTCGGTAATGATTTTGCTTTCTAAATCGGCAGCGACTGTTGCTTTGACTTGTTCCATTAATTTTTTATTACCCAATGCTACTTTTTTACCGGTAACTGTTCCTGTAACTCCTTTACCGGCAACAGCTTCAAAATCTTTTACCTCGATTAAAGCAATGGATTTTGATTTAGCATAATTGACAACAGCCTGTGCTAATGGGTGTTCGCTATGTTGATTTAAAGAAGCGATACTTTGCAATAGTTCGTTATCATTGTTGTTGGATGCATAAATTTTTTCGACAGATGGTTTTCCTTCGGTGATGGTACCAGTTTTATCGGTAATTAAAACATTAACCTTATTCATGTTCTCTAAAGCTTCGGCATTCTTTATTAAAACGCCTGATTGTGCTCCTTTGCCAACACCAACCATTACTGACATGGGAGTTGCCAGACCCAGAGCACAAGGACAGGCTATGATTAATACAGCAATTGCATTTATAAAACCATAGACTAAGGCCGGTTCGGGACCAAATTTTGTCCAAACAAAAAATGTTATTACTGATATGATAACCACAATTGGCACAAAGTACTTGGAGATACTATCTGCTAATTTCTGAATTGGAGCTCGTGAACGACTGGCATCATTTACCATTTGCACGATTTGAGATAGCAAGGTTTCGGAACCTACTTTTTCGGCTATCATCACAAATGATTTGTTTCCGTTTATTGTTCCGGAAATTACGTTATCGCCTTTCTTTTTATCAACCGGTATTGGCTCACCAGTAATCATGGCTTCATCTATACTGCTTTCCCCATCGGTTATTTTACCGTCAACAGGAATTTTATCTCCGGGTTTTACTCTCAATAAATCGCCTTTTTTGATGTCGTGGATTGATATTACTTTATCACCGCCATCAATAACCAAAGTAGCTTCAGTTGGCGCAAGTTTTAATAATTCTTTGATAGCTCCGCTGGTTTGGCTGTGTGCCCTTGCTTCGAGTAATTGTCCTAACAAAACTAAAGTCAGAATAACTGTTGTTGCTTCAAAGTATAATAATACAGTTCCGTGTTCTGTTTTGAATTCACTTGGAAAAATATCCGGAAAAAACATTCCGACTAAACTAAATAAAAATGCCACTCCCGTTCCAATTCCGATGAGTGTGAACATATTCAGATTCCAAGTAATAATTGATTTCCAGGCGCGGACAAAAAATACCCAACAGGCATAAAAAACAACAGGAAGAGATAAAATAAGCTGTACCCAGTTCCATTTGTCCGCATCCATTAGTTGCAATAAAGGATTATTGTGTGCCATTTCAATCATGGCAATGGCGAAAATGGGAACTGTAAACACAACTGCTATTTTCATTTTCTTAACCAAATCTTTATAAGTCCTTTGGTCTCCGCTTTCGCTTGGTTCCATTGGTACTAAATCCATACCGCATATAGGACAGGAACCCGGAGTTTCACTAATTACTTCGGGATGCATTGGACAAGTATATAGTGTCTTGTTTACGGTTAGTTCAGGTGCTTTGACTAGATCCATTCCACACACAGGACAATCGCCCGCTTTGTCATAGACTTTTTCGCCTTCGCAATGCATTGGGCAATAATATTTACCAGCGGCGTTGGTTGGTATAACAGCCTCTTTTTTATAATTATGCTCATGAGTAGAACAACATGACTTTGCAGCGGATTCATTAGTTGTAGTATCTTCTGTAGTTTTATCATTGCTCATTTCTATGGTGTATTTTCCAACAGTCGTCAGTGCTTCCTGCAACTTTGATGTTGGAATGTGTTTGTCCATAGTAATTATGGCCACTGGTGGGCTTAATGAAACTTTTGCTTCAATACCATCAATAGTATTCAATGCTTTCTCGACTTTAGAGCGACAACCATCGCAAGTCATTCCGGTAATGCTGTAAGTATGTATCATTTTTTTATATTATTTTAATACAAATTTCTATCATAACTGCTTTTTGTATTTGCAAAATTTTGGGTTTGATTTGCAAGATTTATAAGTCTTCGATTTGCTTTCGTTTAATGGTTTTTATATTCTTAAAGTGTGTTGGTGAAAAGCCGGTTACTTTTTTGAATTGATTACTTAAATGTGAAACGCTACTATAGTTTAAAGAGTAAGCTATTTGGCTTAGGGATAATTCATCATAGATGATCAACTCTTTTACTTTCTCAATTTTCAGATTAATGAAGTATTTTTCAATTGTTGTGTTTTCTACTTCGGAAAAGAGGTTGCTCAAGGTATTATAGTCTTGGTGTAGCTCTTGGAATAGAAACTCGGATAGATTTGTTTTTAAATGATTGTTTTTATTTTGAACCAAATCAATAATCAATGTTTTAATCTTATCGATAGTTTTGCTTTTCCTATCATCAATCAAATCAAAGCCTACAGCATGAAGCTTTTTTAATAATTCGTTTTTTTGGATTTCCTGAATGTCATTTTTCAATTCAACTTCACCTAAATCAACTGAAACAGGATTGATGCCCATATTTTCAAATACAGATTTTACTACTATCTTGCAGCGGCTGCATACCATATTTTTAATGTGTAGCTTCATCATTGAGTTATTAAATTGTTTTTGCTATTTTATCCATGATCGAATGGTCTGTACCGAATTTGCAAATTGCATCACAATTGGTTCTTAGTTCTGAAAAGAGAATGTATTTAATATTCATTTTTGAATTTTTTATAACAGGTCTATTGAGTTGCTGAATGACATCTTTTTCGCGACTGTCAGGGATTATGATATAAAATACTTCATCACCATCAGAAATACTGAAATAAAGATCTGAAAGACGCAAAATCCCAGAGTAAATACTAGTGCTTTTTTCTACTTCAAATGCTCCGATAATGTTGTCAGTTCCTTTTTCAAACCATAAAACATCTATGAGTTTGATGGTGTTCTGAGTGTCTTTGTCACAAGGTAATTCAGGGAATTTATTTATAGAGATAAAAGAAAAATTTTGTCCGTTGAAAGCTTTGCTTTTATCATTACTTGCCGGTGTAACATCGAATCCTAATGATGCCCCAATTTTCAATAGATGGTATTGCATTTCACTATGCAGATTATCTTCTTTTTTTTCTTCGATAATTTCTTTTTGGCGTTTTACTATGTTTTTTTCGAATTTATGACGCTCTTCTTCACTCAGATAATCATCATTTCCTATTAGCATTTTTTGAGTCCCAATTTCAAAACACAATCCTGCGATTGCACCTAAATCATTGGATAGTTCCGATTTGAATTTTGAATTTGTTTCCAGTAGTGTCTCTCTAATTTTTAAGTATTCACTCCAGCTCCCCAATTTTTTTTTATCCTTGAATAAAAAATTAAAACCATTTACAATTGCCGTGTTGAAAGGAGGAAACCACGTTGGGTGCAAAAAATACAAAATACTGGCAACGGCCGGCCCCAATCCTTTGATGCGTAATTCGTCCAGTTTAACAATTTCTTTAAGTACCTGTTCTTCATTTTTTGCGTTAATACAATTTTCTAAGAATTGGCCAAAAGCAATTTTATTGGTTTGATTTTCATAGATATCAGGAATTCGGAGTTTTGGTTTCCAATAAAAAGGATGTGAAACCCCAACAAATACCTGTTTTTGCTCGGCAATGCAATTCAGTACAAATTCTAAGCTGCTATTTTTAAAATCGTTTGGGAATGATTTGTTTTTGATATCTTCAACAACCTGAATAATGCCTCGACGGATAGTTCTGAACGCTTTTAACCGTTGGTCATTATCCACAAACCAAGTATTATAAACACTTTCTGAATCGTTTTTGTATTGCTGTATTATTTGATTAAAATTGTTCATCCTTACTGTTTAAATTACATTTTCATGCCTTCCATCGGGTCGCTGCCTTTGCGGAATTTATATTCGCTATTGATGGCATAGGCTCCTGTTATCACTACTTTTTGATCATTGGCAATTTTTGTTTTGATTTCTATCAGTCCATTGGTTTCAATTCCTGTTTCTACCATTAGATTTTCATAAACTCCCGGTTTTTTTTCTACCCAGATGTAGGATGCGTTTTGTTCTCTAATTACTGCATCGGTAGGAATGTAGATTCCTTTACCGCCGGAAATCATCAATTTTGCAATGGCCTGCATTCCCGGTTTTAAGATTAGATTTTGATTTGGGACTTCAAATCGAATCAATAGTAAACGGGTTTCCGGGTTTATTTCAGGATTGATAAATGAGACTTTAGCACTTATAGATTTATCGGGAAAATCGGCAAAAGTTATGGTAGCATTTTGACCTATTTTAAGACTATTGAAATAGTTGATATTTACTTGTGTTTCGAGCCAAAGTTTACTTAAATCGGTTACTTTAATTATTGGAGTTCCTTCCATGACATAACTCCCTTCAACGGCATTTATTTCAGAAATTGTACCACCGACAGTGCTGTAAAATGTGGTATAGGGCGAAACATCTTTGTTGCTTTTTATATTCTCAATTTGAGTGTTGGACAAACCATAGAAGAGAAGCTTTTGTTTGGCCGCATTCATTATGTTTTTTGCATTTTTTCCAAAATCACCGGGCATCTCCAATTGTTTAAAGGCAGTATAATAGTCTTGTTTTGCTATTGCAATATCTTCACTGTACAATTGATATATTGGCTTGTTCTTGGATAGGTAATCACCCGTAGATTTGAAATACAATTTTTCAATTCTGCCCATTGCTTTTGAAGAAAAGGTTTTAGATTTTTCTTGATTGAATGTTAAAACACCTGTGTAGTTTTGTTCTAAATTGTTTTGTGTTTGTCCTATAACTTGAGTTGTGATATTACCAAGTTGAATTTGTTGTTTACTTAAACTTATTTGGTTAACCTCACTATCATCCTGTTTTATGGGTGTTAACTCCATGTGGCAAATAGGACACTTGCCGGGTTTATCTTCTTTTACTTGAGGATCCATAGAACATGTATAAAAAGTAGTTTCTTTATTTTTATCATGTTGAGAGTGGTCTTCTTTTTTATTCTCATGCTGAGAATGGTCTTCTTTTTTAGAAGAATTACAAGCTGTAAATATTAGGGAAAGCAATAAAAAGATGCCTATTTGATTTAAATTTTTCATACTTACTCCGTTTTAATAAAGCTTTCGCTATCGATTAAATATTGTGCATTTTTTGCAATAGTATCACTAACAGAAATACCTTTAATGATTTGAATATAACCGTTCAGTTCAAACCCTGTTTTTACCGGTGTTGCTTTAAAACCATTGTGAGATTTAACAAAAACAATTTTTTTATTACCTGTACTTACCAATGCGTTTTTTTGTATCCAAAGACCGCTAATTGACCGTGTTTTTATAATACCTTGCAATCTCAAACCTATCGGCAATTTGAGTGTATTGTTGTTTAAATAAACCCTAATTCTATTGGTTTTGTCGGTAGCATTAAATTGTGTTTCAATAAAATTTATTTTCGCTTCTATTGATTCTTCAGCATTGAGTTCAGAAGTTATTTTAATGGCTTGATTGACTTCAATAAAACTGCTGCTTTCCTGAGTAATGTTGAATACTCCCCAAACTTTATCAGTATTTACTAATTTAAACACAACTTCTCCTTTTTTGACATAGTTTCCTTCTTTTAACCCAAGTTTTTCAGTACTGTTATTCATACTTTGCATTGCAGAATTTGATGGAGTAACCATTGTTTCTGACCCTATGACAATTCCATTAGAAGGACTGTAAATGGCTATTTTAGGATTGGCTTTTTTTGAATTAGCTAAAGCACTTATTTGATTTTGAGTCATACCGTAAAGCAACAACTTTTGTTTTGATGCCTCAATAATTGAGCTGTTATCAATATCATTTGAAAGTAAATAAATAAAGTTTTCTTGCTCAGTTAAAAGTTCAGGGCTATATAAATCAAATAATTTTTGTCCTTTATTAATTCGTTGGTATTTAAAATTCACATATATTTTTTCAATTCGGCCACTTATTTTTGCTGCAATATTTACCGCTGAATTTGGGTCATAAGCGACAGTGCCAGGAAGATTGATTTCACCACTTAAAGTTGAATCTATTGCTGTTATAGTTTGAAATTTACCCACTACAAAGTTATCTGTTGGCTTGATGATATTTTCAATATTATAATCTTCAATAGCATGATTGTCAATTACTTTTTTTACTAAAGTCATTCCGCAAATAGGGCAGTTTCCAGGTTTATCTCTAATAATTTGCGGATGCATTGAACAGGTATAGACAACGTTTTGATGAGAGCTTGCGTCATGTACTTCAGGTTTTATGACATAGAAATAAATAGCAGAACCGATTATTGCTATTATACCTAGAATCAAACCATATTTTATATACTTATTCATAGTTACTTAATTTCGAGTTGTTTTTCGATTTCGACCTGAGTGTTTAGTATGGACTGCAATTTGTCGAGAGCGTCCATTTGGGCCATGTTCAAAGCTTCCCATGCGTCTAAGACAATGAACAAATCACCAGTGTTATTTTGCCAAGCCAAAACGGCGGTATCATAATTTTTGCGCAATGAAGGGATGATGCTTTTTTCGGAGATATTGTATTGTTTATTGAGGTTAGAAAGCTCTGTATTCATGCCCGAAATCATTCCAACTGTTTCATTTAAAATCATTTGTTTTTGCCAATTGAGACTTTCATTTTTAATTTGAAAGCTACTGATATTGGCTTTGTTCATTTTTGTTGACCAAGGCATGGGGATAGTCATCATGCCCATTAGTGAGAATTGCTGTGGCTGTTGTCCAAAAGCAAACATGTGGTCATATTTAACTCCAAATTCGGGTAGAAATTTTGATTTTTCTGCATCAATTTTCAGTTGGTTTACTTCCATGGTTCTTTTGATGGCATTTATATCACTTCTGTTTTTGGAAATTGATGAGGTGTCCAATAGTTGTGAATTGTATTCCTTTAGTTCGAATGCTTCTTCAATTTCAAACACCATATTTTTATCTCTTGACATTAGAGTGTTGAGCATAATTCTTTTTTGTGAAATATCATTCTGAAGCATTATAATCATACTTTCTAACTCATTATATTGAGATTTTGCTTTATAATAAGTGGGGAGTTTATCCATATTGTACTGGTATCTTATTTCCATGCTTTTTATCATGTATTTTAAGAGTAGTAAGTTATCATTGGCCACTTTGACTTTTTTGTTTAGTACAAGCCATTGATAATAATTTGTCTTGGCTATAGCATAAAGCTGATTTAAAGTGTAATTTTTGTTTTCTTTTTCAACAGATGACATTGCGTTCATATACTTGTATTCGGCATTTTGTTTTTTTGAATTGGGAATCATTTGTGAGACTCCAATCATATAACTGCCCATGCCAGGACTCATATCATCTGCTTTCCACATTTTGGTATTGTAGGGCGTCATAAAAAAACCGGTTTCTACTTGAGGTGCCATCCAGCTTTTAGCCCCTTTTGCAGCAGCATCCATACTTTGGATATCGGCATCATACATTTTTAGCTGCGGATTATCGGTTTTGATTGTGCTCAAGATATTATCCAGTGAAACAATCTGTGCATTAGCAATTGTAAAGCTTAAAATCAAAAAGCTTATAACGATATAATATTTATTCTTTAACATCTATAAGTTCTATTTTGCCTTTAGTTTTTAATTCGTGAAGTTTCACCATTTCAAAAACAATAGGAGTTACTAATAATACATAAATTGTAGAAGTAATTGTCCCACCAATAAGAGGAACTGTGATAGGTAACATTACATCGGCACCTGTACCTGTTGCCCAAAGTATCGGAATAAGACCAAATAAAGAAACAGAAACCGTCATTAGTTTTGGTCGCAACCTTTTGGCTGATCCATCAATAATATATTGTCTCAATATTTCTTCGGTGATAACCTCTTTGCTATTTCCGTATTTCTCAACCATTTTGTTCATAGATTCATTCAAGTAAATAGTCATCAACATTGCTGTTTCAATGGCCATTCCGAAGAGGGCAATAAAACCAACTGCAACTGCAACAGATAAATTAATTCCATAAAAGTAGACCATAAAAACACCACCAATTAAAGCAAAAGGTACTGTTATCATAGTAATTAGAGATTCTTTCATGGAGTGGTAAGTAAAATATAAAATAAGGAAGATAATTATCACCACAATTGGTAGTATGATGCTTAGCGTTTTATTGGCTCTCAACTGATTTTCCCACTGGCCACTCCATTCAATGTAATATCCTTTTGGCATTTTAGACATCATTGAATTTAATTTTTTCTGAGCTTCTTTCACAGTACTACCTAAATCTCGATCACGTACATTAAACAGCACACTTCCCCGAAGCATGGCATTTTCGCTATTTATCATAGGCGGCCCATCGCTTATTTTTACCTCTGCAATGGTTTCTAAAGGAATTGGGCCATATTGCATCGTTTGGACTTGCAATTTTTTCAGTGCATCAATACTGTTTCTATATTCTTGTGCATATCTTGCATTTACAGAGAAGCGTTGTCGTCCTTCAATTGTAGTTGTCAGTTTCATTCCTCCGATAGCTGCTTCAACAACTGCATTAATATCGTCAATTGAAAGGCCGTATCGTCCCAACATTTCCCTTTTGGCTTCAATATCGATGTATCTTCCGCCGGTAATTGGCTCTGCATATAAATCTTTTACACCCGAAGTACCTTCGAGTGCTTTTTTGATTTTTTGAGATAGTGCATTAATAGTATCTAAACTTTCTCCGTAAACCTTAATCCCAACATCGGTTCGGATACCGGTAGAAAGCATGTTTATTCTGTTAATGATAGGTTGTGTAAAGCCGTTGGTTACTCCAGGAATTTGAAGTTTATTGTTTATTTCGGTAATGATGTCATTCTTCGTTTTTCCTTCTCTCCATTCACTTTGAGGTTTTAATAAAATGATGGTTTCAATCATGCTGATAGGGCTGTTATCTGTAGCTGTATTTGCTCTACCGGCTTTTCCCAATACATGGTCTACTTCGGGAATTGATTTTATTAGTTTGTCTTGAACCTGCAATATTCTTTTTACTTCCGAGTTGGAAACATCGGGCAAAGTAACCGGCATGAAAAGTACAGAGCCTTCATCCAACGGTGGCATAAACTCGGAACCTAAGCGAGTAAACATCACTAAACCAATTAGTAAAGCGACTATATTAATTCCTAAAACCGTTTTCCTCCATTTCAAACAAAAAACTAAAATTGGAGTATATATACTTTCCAGTTTTCTGTTGATTGGATTTTTATTCTCAGGGCGAAGTTTGCCTTTTAATAAAAAGCTTATAAGCACCGGTGTGAGTGTGATGGCTAAAAATGCATCAACGATAAGAATGAAAGATTTAGTCCAAGCCAAAGGGCTAAACAACTTTCCTTCCATACCTGTGAGTAAAAAAACCGGCAGAAAAGAAGCAATTACGATTAGTGTTGAGTAAAAAACACCCGGTCCTACTAACTTTGATGATTTTTCAATTAGTTGAAGTTTTTCATCAGAGGATAAAGGGTCGTGTTCCTTTTTAAATAAATTTTTAATTTTTTCTATCATCATACCAATTTACTTGTTATCAATCATTTCTTCTTGTTTCTCTGAGATTGTCCTGTAGGCGTTTTCAACCATTACAATTCCATCATCCACAACAACTCCAATAGCGAGTGCAATACCGGTTAATGACATAATATTAGATGAAATACCAAATGCTTCAAGCAATATGAAGCCAATTGCTACGGATATAGGAAGTTGAATTAAGATTATAAGGGCGCTTCTCCAATGGAACAGAAAAATTAAGATAACGAGTGAAACTGCTATCATTTCTTCTATAAGTGTTCCCTTGACAGATTCAATAGCTTTTTCGATTAACTCGCTTCTGTCATAGGAAGTTTTAAATTTCACTCCTTCGGGCAATCCTTTTTCAACTTCTTTCATCTTTGCTTTAACCGCTTTGATGACTTTATCAGCATTTTCGCCGTAACGCATTACCACTATACCGCCTACGACTTCCCCAGTTCCGTTTTGGTCAAAAATTCCAAGGCGTAAATCTCCACCCATTTGTACTGAACCTATGTCTTTTACCTTCACAGGGATAGAATTGTAATTTTTAATCGAAATATCCTCGACATCTTTACTGTTCTTTATGTAGCCTAAACCTCTAATGATATAAGACATATTACTCATTTCAAACTTTCGGCCGCCTACATCATTGTTATTAGCCTTAACAGCATTCATTACTTCCATCATACTGACATTATAATACTGCATTTTTAGTGGATCTAAAACCAATTGATATTGCTTTTCAAAACCTCCGAATGAAGCAACTTCTGCTACACCGGGAACAGTTTGCAGTGCAAATTTCACATACCAATCCTGTAAGGCACGTTGTTCCCCAAGATCCATTCCGTTAGCTTCCAAATGATACCAAAAAATGTGGCCTACTCCTGTACCATCAGGACCTAAGGTTGGAACAACATTTTGTGGAAGTAAACGTTGGGCATAATTTAATCGTTCCAACACACGGGTTCTTGCCCAGTAGGTATCTACATTGTCTTCAAAAATGATATAGACAAAGCTCATCCCAAACATGGAGGCTCCCCGTATATTTTTAACTTTTGGTATCCCTTGAAGATTAGAAACCAAAGGATAAGTTACTTGCGCTTCGATTACCTGTGGGCTTCTACCCATCCACTCGGTAAATACAATAACCTGATTTTCGGATAAATCAGGAATTGCATCGATAGGGTTTTGTCTTACGCTGTAGATTCCCCACACAAATAATCCTGCAGAGACCAGTAGCACAATTGCTCTGTTTTTTAGTGAGAATGTTATTAGTTTTTCTACCATATTTCCTTATTTTTCAGATAAACTGTTTTGTTTTATTGAATTAATCCAGGTTATTAATTCCTGTTTTTGGACTTCATTAATTATTGCATCGCGATGTAATAGGGTATATGAAGTTAATGGCATTTCATCCGATTTAATTTGTTTACCGATGGCTTCTAGTTTACTTTGCTGCTTTCGATTTGAATAACTGCCAAACTCATTAAAGTTTAACTCTTTTTTCCCATCTGTTATATGTTTTTCTACAAACATTCGAACAGGCTGAAGGTAATCATACCACAAATAGTCAGTGTTATTGCTGTGACAATCGTAACAAGATGTCTTTATAAGTTTTGAAATATTACTTGGTGCATTGGTTGTAATAATAAAATCATTTGTATAATCCTGGTCGGGATTTTGATTCAGGGCAGGTTGATAAAATTGTATTGCAACCACTACCAAAAAAAGTAAAATACCTACTTTCTTTAAACTATTTTTCATTTTATAACGTCTTTTTCAAACTGCCACATGTTAGCATCTTAGAGCCGTAGAAAGGATTTTTTATTTCTTTGGTTTCGCTTATCCAAATAGCACCTTTACCATCATCTGCCATAGGACAATAGTCCTGGTATAGTTGCATTTTTGAACCAAACATTTTAATTAAATCGTTAATGTCTTTGCTTAACAAAATATAATGTTCTCTTTGGTGGTCTAGTTTACCGGCATTTTCAGCTATATGCTCAGCTTGTTCTTTAGCATCTTCAGCAATGTCTATGTAAGCTTTTTTCTGATTAGCATTTAGCTTTTTTGTGTCAAAATTGTTAAATGATACCAATAATGCTTTTCCCTTATCAGCAGCTCCATTAGAATCGTCTTTTACTAATTTATTTTTTAGGTTTATGTAACTGATAACAATGTCATTTACATAATCAGATGACGTTACCTGTGCATCTTGACCATGCATCTCGACATTTGCTGCTTTATCCGTTGAATTTGCTTCCTGGACATTTTTATCCGATTTTGTTTGAGTAACCGGTTCTGTTAATTCCATGCCACATTTGGAGCATTTTTCTCCTTTTTTTCCTGTTACTTCAGGGTGCATTGGACAGGCGAATAATTCGTTTGAACCTGCTTGGGTTTCTGTTGCATTGGTTTCTGTTTCTTTAGCTTTATTGTTACACGATACTATTGTTATCGCTAAAAAAGCTGTTAAAAAAAGTGTTTTCATGATGTATTGTTTTTAGTAATTATTAATTTTTCTGGTTGGTTTTATTCGTTAAATCAAAAAAAGTATAGTACAGATTGAAATAAAAACCGTTTGGTGCTGAACGTACCATTGAACTTAGCAGTTCTTGGCGGTATGCTAAATCTAATCGCGCCTGACTATTGAAAATAAATTGTATTGCCGGCACAACGTCTAGATATGACTTCCCATTTTCATTGATAGTTTGCCCAACAAATTCCACCATTAGATTAATATTAGTTTGTTTGAAACTGGTATATTTTTTTGGATACATCAGTTTACCAAATGATAAGGTGTAGTTGGTCGCATTGTCGCCCATATTATCGGGAAACGGATAATCGGGTTTGTTGTCGAAGGCTTTTTCAAAACTTACAGATGAACTTATTGCCAGTTTTTTAATCAACTTAGTGGCTACAAATCCTCCTTCAAAACCTGTGTTGTGTCCTAAGATTTCTATTTGTTCCTGGTGAATGTCAGCATTATTGAAACTATATCTTCCAAATGCTGCCATCCGGAAGTGACTGTTCAAATCATCGGAGGAATAAAAACGATACTTTGTATAAAAACTACCTCCTTCGGTAACCAGTTGGTTACTTCGGTTACTTATAAAAGCAGAAGCCCTGAACATAATATTTTTGTTAAGTCCATAAGTTACTTCGGGCATGAAATGGTAATTATAGCCTGATTTCATTTCCTCTTTGAAAAGCGACTGCATCACATTAACTGCCAAAGAATTTGCCGGAACATTACTGGCCGGATCAGTTACCACGAATAACTCCTGACTAGTAATGTTTTGGCTGCTTATTGCAATTAAAAATAAAATAATCTTTCTCATTAATTCAGAATTTTAATGTGGAAATCATCTTCATTGTTTGAAGCATACGTTTCAACATTCTTGTATGATTTGGATAATTTTTTGAATTCCTTTTCAGTCACATAGCCTTTGTCTACTACCTGAAATTGTATTTCGGTGCCGTTGGCTGTGTTATTATTAACCAAAATATAAGTACTTTGGGTTATGGTTTCAGGTTTTGCTGTTAATACCAATGTCCCGATAAAAAAACCTGCTTTTTCCACTTTCTCCTTAAATACTTTTGGGCTTAATGTATTGCCTTCAGTCAGCGTTACCGTAAACGTATTGGTGTTTAAATCGGTTTCTACATTAACTACTTCGGGCAATGTTTTTAGCTGTTTGTTTATGGCATTCGAACACATAGAACAAGTTAAACCCGTAGCCCTGATTTCGGCTTTTACTATTTGGGCGTTACTCTTTATTGAGAACATCAAAACGATTGATGCTACAATTACACGCACTTTATTTATTTTATTCATCTGTATTTAATATTTGTTTTTTAATTGAAGATAGAACGTCTACTAAATCTTCTTTATATCTAAATAATGTTAATAGGCGTTTCATTTTAATCTTTTATTAATTTTATTATTTCTTCTTCTGTTGGATTCTTCGCTATTAGAACACCTTCGCGGTTAAAAAGGTATTTGGACGGTAATTCATCTACTCCGAAAACTAAGGCGGCATTAGCATCAAATCCTTTAGGGTCTATCAATTGAGTGAATTTGATTTTATCTTTTTCAATTGCTTTGAGCCATTTGTTTGCATCAATGTCGATTGATATTCCAATTATTTCCATTTTATCCGGACTAACCTCATTGTGTAGTTTGACTAATTTTTTATTACCTAACCGGCAAGGCGCACACCAAGATGCCCAAAAATCGACAAGCACGTATTTTCCTTTAAAAGATGAGGTGTTTACATCGCTGTTGCTATTACTTTTTAGTGTAATTGATGGTATTGTATCACCTACTTTAATCTGTGCATTCATCGAAAGCGCGACCAATATTAATAGTGCTGTAAAGTATTTTACTTGATTTTTGAATAACATATTAGTACCATTGTTTTTTATAAAACTAAGTCCTATGCCAACATAAGACTTAGTCTATTAAAGTGTTACATTTTTATAACAATCCCATTTGGCTTTCTTCCAACATTGATTGTTTTTGTTACTGAATGATTAGTGGTATTTACAACAGAAACTGTATTAGCAGTTTGATTGGTTACATAAGCAGTATTACCATCTGTTGTGAATGCAATTGCATGTGCACCGGCACCAGTATTAAATGAGCTTCCGTGCATCCACATATTCATTCCTGTATCCCAAGTCCAATAATGCACTTTTCCAGCCATTGGATCGGAAACCCATAATTCATTTTTAGGACCATTATATGATGCTATTCCTGGCATGAAGCCCAAAGTAATTGTTTCATCAACAGAGTTTGTAGCTACATCAATTACAGAAATGGTTTGTCCGTCTTCATTGTCTACATACATTTTACCATTGCTTCCTGTCCAAGCACCAACAGGGTTATCTCCAACGGCAATAGTTGTGATTATCGCTTTTGTTGCCGTGTTTATAACTGTTATGCTATCATCATCACCATTTGCCACATAGGCTTTTGTACCATCGGAAGAAAATGTTAGTTCAGCTGCCATCATTCCGACATCGATTGTATTCAATAAAGCATTGGTAGTAGCATCATATACTAAGACTTTACTATTCATTTCATCCATTTGAGGTACCCAAATTTCATTTCCGTTAGGTGAATAAATAGAATTATGGTTCATTAATGGCAGGTTGATGTTTTTTACAATCGAACCATTCATAGCATCAATTACTAACAATTTTCCTGTCATCCCTGATGTCATTAAACCAGAATGACCTGCACTCAAATCCATTCCCGGAACACCAATCGCTAGATGATCTTGGTGTGATGAAATGTGATGTGGCCACATAATCATATCTGAACCACTTCCCATTAATTCTATAGTTCCGGTTACTTCATTAGTACTTAACTTTACTACTGAAACGGAACCATCTTCTCCGTTTACAATGTATGCCGCTGGATAATCGACATTTAATGTCATATCCATATTGTCATCGTTGTTACTACAAGAGGTTAAAAATATTGCTCCAATGAATGAAGCTATCATTGATAAATTTTTCATTTCTATTTTTTTTAGGTTATTTAATAGTTTCTACTGTTTTTCCACAGTTTAACATCATTGTCCCATAATATGGGTTTTTTACAGTGTTTTCTTTGCTCAACCAATTGGCTCCTTTGCCATCATTATACATTGGACAGAATTGAAAGTAAACAGGTACTTCGTATTTTGCTGCTTTAATCAAAGTATAGATATCTTTTGACAATGTTGTAAAGTGATCACGTTGGTGTTTTACATCTTTTGTATCAGCGATGTGTTCTGCATCTTCTTTTATTGGATTTAAAACCTTCATCCAAACCATGTGCACCTCCATATCAAGCTTGTCCATTTTGACATTATTTACAGCTGTTAAGAGTTCTTTTGAAGTTGCAGCTACTTTGGTTCCATCAGAAGTTATCAAAGCATCTTTCAATAAAAAATAATTATCAAATACAGCTTTTAATTGATTTTCATTTTGAATTACATTAGTAGTTGTTTCAGAATGGTTTCCATGATTGGAATGGTCATCGGTATTAGCAGTAGTTATGTTTTCTTTTTTTACAGGAACTTTTGCTACTCTATCGTATTGACAACATCCGTGAAGGCTATTGTAAACCTCATCAGGAGCTAGAAATTTATCGCTATCATAACCTGCTAACGCAATTCTTTTAAGTATTTCATCCTGATTTGTTAGACTAGCATCATAAGTTAATGTTGCCATTTGGGTTTCCTGGTTCCAATCGACTTTAGCAATTTTTTTAATACTTCCTGCTTTTTCGATTTTAGTTTCACACATTCCACAGTTACCATAGACTTTAACTGTTTCTATTTTTTCATTTTTTATTTGTGCGTTGATAGAAGTTGATAGCAACATTAGAGCTGCTACCATTATTTTTATAAATGAGCTTTTCATTTTTAAATAATGTTAGTAATCAAAGTGTTTTACCTTGATTGATTGATAAAATAAATTTGAATAAATAACAGTTGCGAAAGAAATAGAAATGCAAACCAAATAATGGTATAGCAAAATGTATTCTAAAACTGTTGTAAATTGGATAGCAAAACGCTATGAATTTGACACACTTATGGCTGTCAAAAATTGGATTTAGCTTATTTTAGGGATTAGCCAAATGGAATAAAAACCATCGGAGATTGATGGTGTAGTATATAAAAAATTGATTTTTTCGAATGAAGGAAAGTTAAAGGCAGTCAGCTGAAAACTAATTTCGGGTACGAAGCTTACCGATGAAGTAGGGCAAGTTGATGAACAACCGCAACCGGAATGCCCGCATTTGCCGCCACAACCCTTGTTGTCTTTATCTTTTGTATTTTCATCAGCGCAACAGCTCTTTTTTTGTGTTTTATTGGATGAAATTTCTTTTTTGCAGGAACTCTTTTCTGAACCTTTACCACAAGCAAAAGCATTATTAGGCATGAGGAACATGCCTAGTAAAACTACAAGTATGATGTGGTATTTTTTCATATAAATATTAAAACAATACAAAACTAACTAAAAATTATTGCTTTATGTTAAAATTGATGTTAAAATCTCATTCTCTGAATTCTAACTGCGTTTAAAATAGCTAACAAAGCTACTCCTACATCGGCAAAAACGGCTTCCCACATTGTGGCTAAACCACCTGCACCAAGTACTAAAACTATTGTTTTTACAGCAAATGCTAAAATAATATTTTGCCAAACAATTTTCTTGGTTTGTTTGCCAATATTGATAGCCATTGGAATTTTTGAAGGCATGTCATCTTGAATAACTACATCGGCAGTTTCGATTGTGGCATCACTTCCTAAACCACCCATTGCTATTCCTACGTTACTTAACGCTACTACTGGTGCATCGTTTACACCATCGCCGACAAATGCTACCGTTTCATTTTTAGCAATGATTTCTTTAACTTTATTCACTTTGTCTTCGGGAAGTAAATCTCCAAAAGCATTTGTAATTCCGAGTGATTTTGCTACAAACTGCACTACGGTATTTTTATCGCCACTTAACATTATGGTTTTTATACCTAGTGCTTTTAGTTTATCTATTGTGATTTGTGCATCTTCTTTAATGCTGTCGGCAATAGTTAGATAACCTACGAATTTTTTATCGTAAGCTACAGCAATTAAGGTATAAACGATACTGGTTGGATCAATATCATACGAAATAGAAAATTTATCCATTAGTTTGAAATTTCCAACCAATAATTCATTTCCGTTTACTATGGCTTTAAGTCCGTGTCCTGAAATTTCTTCTACGTCTTTTAAAATAATGGTACTATCAATTTTTCCAACATATTGATGAATGGCTGTTGCAACCGGATGTGTACTTTGACTTTCTAAGGCATTGACCAATTGCAGTATTTCGGTTTGATTAAAATCGGAATTAAAAACGACTTCTTGCACTTTGAAAACACCTTCGGTCATTGTGCCTGTTTTGTCCATTACGACGTTTTGAATGGAAGCCATTACATCGAGGAAATTACTTCCTTTGAATAAAATTCCGTTTTTAGAAGCAGCTCCAATTCCGCCAAAATATCCTAACGGAATACTGATGACTAACGCACAAGGACACGAAATAACCAAGAACACTAATGCACGGTACAACCAATCTCTAAATTGATAATCCGCTACAAAAAGCATTGGAACCACACAAATTAAGATGGCTAAAAGCACTACAATTGGTGTATAAATTTTGGCAAACTTGCGTATAAATAATTCGGTTGGTGCTTTTTTTGCTGTGGCATCTTGCACCATTTCGAGTATTTTGGATAGTTTGCTATCGGTGTAAGCGGTTGTTACTTTTACTTGACAAACCGAATTTAGGTTTATCATTCCTGCTAAAACGGTTTCTCCTTTTGCTTTGGTATCGGGTTTGCTTTCTCCGGTAAGTGCTGCTGTATTAAATGAAGCTGTATCGGAAAGTAATTCGCCATCTAAACCCAATTTTTCGCCTGCTTTGAGTTGGATAATATCTCCAATTTTAGCTGTTGCTGCTTTGATTGTTTTGGCTACATTATTTTCTAAAATAGTAACTTCATCTGGTCTTTGGTCGAGTAAGGATTTTATATTTGCTTTGGCTCTTTGAACTGCAAGTGTTTGAAAGACTTCGCCAACAGCATAAAACAGCATCACGGCAACACCCTCTGGAAATTCTGCAATTGCAAAAGCTCCAATAGTTGCAATACTCATTAACAAAAATTCTGAAAATATCTCTCCTTTCTTTATAGCAACTAAAGCTTCTTTGATTACAGGAAAACCGACTGGTGCATAAGCAACAACATACCATATAGTTCGTACCCAACCTGTAAACCACGATTGTGGAAAGTAGTTATCGAAACCAATGGCAACCATCAACAAAACAAAACTTATGATTGCTGGAACAAACATTTGAAAGGTAGATTTATCTTCGTTGGAATGGTTGTGGTCGTGTACATCATCATCAGAATGATTATCGGGTTTTTTATTTATTTTTTCTTCTAATGTGCAACAAAGTTGTTTTCCTTGTGCATCGTATTTGTGTTGATGTTTCATAATTCAATTATTAAGAATTTGAATTTATTATTTTTTGTATGTCTTTCGGAATTTCCATTGGTTTTAAAGGTGGCACGTTTGCACCACCAGTATTACCAACAGGAATATGTCCAACAAATGATTTTACACCACCTATCAATAATCTTGGTATTTGACCAATTACCTCATTTGTACTTTTAATCTTAATACCAAATTGTAACATTTTCCAATGTACAAATGTATGCTCGCATGGATATTTTTGAGCTATTATATGTGCACGTTCCAAATGATGCCAAGCATTTTGAAAATCATTTAGTTGTAAATTATCCTTAACTAATTCTAACTCTTTTTGATAAAAAGGAATTAGCTTATTTGGCATTATCGTATTAAATTTCATGACTAAGCTTTACAACAACCATCTAAACTTTCATACGCTTTTGGATCTGCTTTTACTTCATCTGCATCATAACCTAATTTAGAGATACCTTCTTTAATTGTTTGTAAAGTAGTTTTCTTTGAATTGTAATAGATTGTAAAAGTCATCGCTTTATCATCTAACTCATACATTTTTATTCCTTTTATTTTAAGCATTTCTGTTTTGAATTTTAAACCACACGTTTCACATTCTTTACAATGGTCGCAATGAAAGAAAGTTTTTATGACTGCTTTTTGAGTAGTTTTTTGTGCTGAAACTAGATTTGTTGAAAAAAATACTATTGCTAAAAAAGCGATTGATTTTAAAATTGAATTTTTCATGTTATTTATTTTAAATTATTATTTATTAATGTTCGTGTTCGCCACCACCTTTTGATGTTGCCAGCAAGTAGAAAGCTCCTTTAATTACTATTTTTGCATTGGCAGGAATTTCTTCAACTAATTTTATTTCAGTATATCCTAAATCGGTTGTTCCTGGTATTACTTCGATGGCTTTAAAGTGAATTTCGTTGTGTTCTTCCTCTTCGCCTTCAGCGTGCTCATTATGTGCTTCGCCCTCTTTGTGATTGTGTTCTTCTTCTTTTACTTTTGGAGTTTCTTCTTGGTGTTCTTCTTGAATGTAAATGTAATATTTGTCTCCATTTCTAACAATAGCATCTTTTGGCAAAGCTTGAACTGTTTGATTAGTAATGTTGATATTAGCCGCTACATACATTCCGGAAATTAAATCTTTAGCATCGCTTGGATTGATTTTGGCGTGAACTGCAACGGTTTTACTTTCGTTAGAAAATGATTTATTGATACCGAATATTTTTCCTTTTATTGATTTATTGGATTGATTGGTCAATACAAAATCGACTTCTTGACCAACGGAAATTTTACCTAAATCTTTTTCAAACACATTCAAATCTAAGTGCATTTGGCTGTTATCGACTACTTCAAAAAGAGTAACTCCGGTTTCTGCAAACGCTCCTTTGGTGATGCTAATTTTACCCACATAACCACTTATCGGCGAAACAATCGGAATTAAAGAAGTGCTGCCTTTTAAACTAACATTCAACGCTTGTAGTTTATTTTTTGCTGCTTGTGCTTTTGCTTTTTCAACTGCTAATTTTGACTTAACTTCTTGAAACGTTTTACGAGGATTTACATTTTCATCGCTCAATGTTTTTTGGCGGTTGTATTCTAATTGTAGGTATTCAATGTTTGCAATAGCCGAATTGTAATCTTCTTGCATTTCGGTTACTTCAAGGTTTTGGATGGTTGCTAATGTTTTCCCTTTTACCACATAAGTGCCTTCTAACACATAAATATCTTTTACGACACCACCAATTAAGGTTGATATATTTGCCATATTCTGAGGTGGAACAGCAGTATATCCGTTTGCTTTGATTACCGTATTGAGGTTTTTCATTACGATAGTTCCTGTTTCTATACCAATGGTTTTGAATTGCGCTTCTGTTAGTGCTACTTCGGTTTCCGATTTTTCTTCTTCGTGTGTTTCTTCGGTTTTCTTTTCGCCGCAAGAAGTAAAAAGTATTAAGACAAGAGTATTAAGTATTAAGAAAAACTTCGATTTTGATTTTATATTTTTCATATTATTGAATATTAATTATTGTTGAAAGATGGAAATTGCAATTGAATAGCACTTTGATTATAGGTATTAACAGCTTCTGCGTTTTGCTTTTTAATATCAATGGCTTGGTTTAAAAAACTGATGTAAGTCCAATAACTCATATCGCCATTGGCGTAGCTCTTTTGTGCCGTTGTAATAATTTGGTCTGCATATTGCAATCCTTCGTTTTGGTAATACGCCACTGCTTTTTTCTGCTTTTCAAACTCGTTTTGTAGTTCCTCTTTTTGTAGTTTTAAAGTCAGTTTGCTTTTATCCAATTCTAATTGCGATTGCGAAATACTTATCTGCGAAGCTTTCGCTTTAGCGGTATTTGCTCCACCAAATAAAGGAATTTGTACACCAGCAGTAAATCCTTGAAAATACGATTTTGTTTCAATGGTTTGCCCGAAATAACCTAATCCTAGCCTCGGTGTACGCATTGCTTTGAATGTATTAGCTTCTTTTTGATAGACTGTAATTTGCTGTGTGTAATAGTCGTTTACCAATCCTTCCACTTTAGCATTATTCACATCAGTTGGGTTTGCATATTTCAGTGGCGTTGTAGCATCTGGAATTATATTTTCATCGGTTTGAATGAAGTATTGTAATTGCTTTTGATATACAACCAAATCATATTCTAATTGTGCTTTTTGGGTTTCGATTTCCTTTACTTTAGCTTTGGCACTTATGACTTCAATATTACCACTTTCGCCTGTTTGAAAACGAAGCTCTGCATTTTTTAGGAATTTGGAATAAATGTCGAACAATTCAGTATTCAGTTTTTGAATGGAAACACCGTATAAATATTGATAATACGCAAGTGTTACCGCTTTTTCGATTTCATATTCGGTTAATGCTTTTCGCTTTTCAGCCAATTTTGCTAATTCTTCTTGTAATTGTCTATTGGCTTTTGTGATTTTACCAATAGGAAAGTACTGTTGAATGGAAACATTATGGTCGTAATCAACATTGTTGAATTGTCCGCCTTGGTATTGTACTTGCAAAGGATCTACTTGAAATGCAGTTTTTTTGAGGACGGTTTGTTTTTCAATTTCCTTGTCGGCAATTTTTAAATCGATGTTATTTGCTTTTGCTTTTTCAATGGCTTTTTCTAGCGTTATGGTTTGGCTATTTTGAGCAAATGAAAAGCTACTTATTAATAAAACTATTAGTGTTACAATTGGATTTGACATTTTTTTTCTTCTTTTAATTCCCTTTTCAAAGAGTAAATACAAAATTGGTAAAACGATTAAGGTTAGTAATGTAGCCGAAACCAATCCGCCAATTACTACAGTTGCTAATGGTTTTTGAACTTCGGCTCCGCCACTTGTTGACAATGCCATTGGTAAAAACCCAAGTGAAGCTACCGCAGCAGTCATTAATACTGGTCGCAATCTTGTTTTTGTTCCGATTAAGACACGTTGCATTGGGTCGGTTATTCCTTCCGTTTTAAGTTGGTTAAAATAAGATATTAGCACAATTCCGTTTAAAACAGCAATTCCGAATAAAGCAATAAAACCAATTCCTGCCGAAATACTAAACGGCATTCCGCGTAACCATAGAGCAAAAACACCACCAATTGCTGATAATGGAATGGCTGTGAAAATCAGTAATGATTGCTTCATACTGTTGAAGGTAAAAAACAATAAAACCAAAATAAGTCCTAAAGCAATTGGTAAAGCTACCGAAAGGCGTTTATTGGCTTCCACTAGATTTTCAAATTGTCCACCATACGTAACATAATATCCTGCTGGAAGTTTGAAATTGGTGTCTAACTTTTGTTGAATTTCCTCAACAACACTTTTTATATCACGACCACGAACATTTAGACCAACTGTAATTCTTCGCTTTCCATCTTGACGAGATACTTGTACAGGCCCTTGTTCGTAACTGATGGTTGCTACTTGGGAAAGGGGTACTTGTTGACCGTTTGGCAATGGAATAAATAAATTACTCACATCGGTTATATCACTTCTATTAGCCTCATTCATACGAACCACTACATCAAATCGTTTGCTCTCTTCATAGATTTTACCGGCGCTTTCTCCGGCAAATGAGGAACGAATTATTTGATTGATATCGACAATATTCAAACCGTATAAGGCTATTTTATTGTAATCGTATTTGACTGTGATTTGCGGCAGACCTACAACTTTATCAGCTTTTAAGTCACCAACACCTTCAATTTTACTAACTTTTGAAATCAATTCTTTGGCTTTTGTATCTAAAATCTCTAAATCATCACCAAAAATCTTAATGGCTATATCGCTTCGGCTTCCTGTCATTAACTCGTTAAAGCGCATTTGAATAGGCTGTGATATTTCGATATTCGCTCCTGGAATAACTTCCATTTCTTCTTTCATCAAATTGGCTAAATCTTCCCAATTATCGGCAGAAGTCCATTCGCTTTTGTCTTTCAGTACAATAATAAAATCGCCACTCTCAATTGGCATTGGATCGGTTGGAATTTCTCCACTTCCGATTTTTGTTACAATGGTTTTTATTTCAGGGAATTTTGCTTTTAGGATTTTCTCATATTTAGTAGTTGTTTCTACCATTTGTGTTAATGAGCTTCCGGTCATAATGGTAACATTAATGGCTAAATCACCTTCTTCAATGGTTGGAATAAATTCGCCTCCCATATTTTGAAAAGTTATAAGTGCCAAAGCAAACAACCCTAATGAAATAGCCAAAACTGTTTTTTTTAATCGTAATGCTTTTTCTAAAAATGGTGCATATATTTTCTCGAACCATGCCATCATTCTATCGCTAAAGTTTGGCTTATGCTCTGTGTTCTTGGATAAAAACATTGCACTCATCATTGGAACATACGTCAGTGATAAAACAAATGCTGCGATTACTGCAAAGCCTACCGTCATTGCCATAGGTTTGAACATTTTACCTTCAGTACCAACTAATGCTAAAATTGGTAGGTATACAATTAAGATTATGATTTCTCCAAAAGCTGCACTGTTACGGATTTTAGAAGCTGATTTATATACTTCACTGTCCATTTCAGTTTGGGTTAAATTATTTTGTCGTTTGAGTTTTTGCAAATGGTGCATTGTGGCTTCAACAATGATTACAGCACCATCGACAATAATTCCGAAGTCGATTGCTCCTAAACTCATTAAGTTACCACTTACGCCAAAATAATTCATTAGAATTACCGCAAAAAGCATAGATAATGGAATTACAGAAGCAACTATTAAACCTGCACGAAGATTACCAAGAAATAAAATCAAGACAAAAATTACTATTAATGCGCCTTCGAGTAGGTTTTTAGTAACTGTTCCGATTGCATTATCAACTAATTTTCCTCTATCAATAAAAGCTTCAGCAACAACACCTTCGGGAAGTGTTTTATTGATTTGCTCCATTTTCTCTTTTACTCTTTCGTTTACCGCTTTTGAATTTTCACCTTTTAGCATCAATGCCATACCACAAACGATTTCCCCTTTACCATCTTTTGTGGAAGCTCCATAACGCAATGCAATGCCTTCTCTAACGGTTGCCACATCCCTGACTAAAACCGGTGCCCCGTTTCTGTTTTTAATGACAACTTTTTCTAAATCTTTATTTCCTGTTGCCATACCGACACCGCGGATGAAATAGGCATATTGGTCTTTTTCGATGTAAGCTCCTCCTGTATTTTGATTGTTTTTTTCGAGTGCTTCAAAAATTTCAGTAATGGTTACTCCAAGACTGTTAAGCGTATTTGGGTTTACTGCGATTTCATATTGTTTCAATTTCCCACCCCAAGTACTCACTTCGGCAACGCCTTCAACACCTTGAAGCTGAGGAACAATAATCCAATCCTGAATGGTTCTTAACTTGATGGCGTCGTATTTATCTTCATACCCTTTTTTGGCAAAGACATCGTATTGGTAAATTTCCCCAAGACCTGTTGAAATTGGACCTAACTCTGGTGTACCTGCATAAGCTGGTATATTTTCTTCGGCTTGCTTTAAACGTTGGAAAATTTGCTCTCTTGCCCAATAGATATCGACATCATCTTTGAAAACAACTGTAACTACCGAAAGTCCGAAACGAGAGATACTACGAAGTTCAATTACTTTGGGGATTGTTTTTACGGATTGTTCTAAAGGATACGTGATTAATTGTTCTACTTCCTGACTGGCAAGAGTTGGAGCAGTAGTAATGATTTGCACTTGGTTATTGGTTACATCAGGTAACGCATCAAGCGGTAATTGTTTTATAGAGTAGCTACCAAAAGCTATTAGAACCAAAGTAAATAAAAGTATTATAAACTTGTTCTTTATACTGAACTGTATGATTTTGTCTAACATTGAAAATATTATAATGAATTAGAAAATTAGCAAAACTGCTTTTGCTATTATTTGTGAAAAGGTCACAACTTTCTAACCCGAAATTACTCGGGCATCGTTATACTATTTGAGGTGGTTGCCAGATACTTCCGTAGAAATTGGAAGTGAATTTAGAAGTGTACGAAGGTAACTGTGTTTTAATATTTTTGGAAACTACTGCAAAATTTACAGTTAAAATCTTAAAATAACTTACTATTTGAGAACCACAACAATTACAACTGCAAAAAGGAGAACATAAATCCTTTTCTTTATCGTGGTCATGGGATTTCTCATCGTGATTAGCTGAAACCTCTGCAGCTTTGTGTGCTGCACTACTGACTTCCATATCTGCACAAGGCAAACAAGATAGTGCCACTAGATAGATTGATAATATGTAGTTTAAGAGTTTCACGATTGTAAAAATAGTTAATTTTTATTAAGTACTATAAAAATTGTATTCGTTTGTCAATCTTATTTCTTTTGATGATTTTGTTTAAGATTTTTTAACTTTTTGGTAACTTATCACCGCATAAAGGATTAATTAAATTTACTCATCTTTTAAAATCCGTAAGTTTTTAGTTTTCAAAGAAATGATAGGTTAGCGTTTGTCTTTTGAGGTTGTTGGAAAACTGATGAGGTTGAACATATTTCTCATTCGGGATCGAAGACGGTTACCATAATGCTTTTCAATTTCAGATGCTGATAGATTGGTTGTTAAATGCGTTATGGATTTGTTATATATAAACTCTTCATACCTGCTGATTAGGATTTCGGCCATTACGTTGCAATCGTTACCAAAGTGTTTGATTTGTTGTTCGGCACCAAGGTCATCGAAGCAATAACCGGTTAATCGGGTTTGGTTGTTTGCCTTTTTTGTATAAGGTTCTAGTGCTTGATAGCCGTGTTTGGCAAATTCGAAAGCAACTTCCCGGCAAGTTTTGATTTTATAATCGGATGCTTGAAACGCAAAAGGTCTAATGAGGTGCATAATGGATGTTTTGCCGCAACCAATTGGACCGGACAACAAAATACCTTTTGATAAATCAATTTGGAGTTTTTGGGCCTCGCTTTGGTCTTTGATCATATAAATTAAAAGCTTGTAGAATGTTGGACAATCGTCTTGGTTAATTTTAAACGATTTTCCGTACTGTGCTTTTCCGTGATACTCGATGTAATCTAAGCATCGATTGAAATCATATACTTTGTCGTTATCTTCAACCGTAAAAGTATCTGTGATGTATTTACAGTGGTTCGCCATAGTTTTTTTGATTAGAAGTGTTTAAATGATTTGGCTGAAGCTCATTCTTTTTGGGATTGAACTTGTCGGTATTAATTATCCAATTGTTTGCTGAAGCTTTCCAGTCTTTCATTTTTGATTTGCCGCCCACAAGCCATCCTTTGCTAGTGTAATAGTTGAAAAACTTCTCTGCTTCTTGAATGGTGCTGCTTTTTTCGATGAAGTAGTTTTGAAGCTCATCATAATTAGGAGGAATATCATCCTGGTTGTACCTTTTTTTTTCGCGCAACTTTTTTTTTGGTTCCGATTCACTTTTAAAGTCAGGTTGAAAATTTAATTTTTCAATTTTTTTTGATTCGCTATTTATATCGTTTAAACTGTTTGTATTGTTTATATTGTTTGTATATATATATACCTGTTCAGTACTTGTATCATTACTAGTACAGTGCTGGTTCAGTACCGGTTCATCAACTTGTTCATTTTTTAGTTTTTTGGCTTCCTTGCGGGTGATGGGTTTTGTATAAAAATCGAGTTCCAATATTTCCACCATGCTGCTTTTGTATGGGTTGTAAGACGGAGAGTAGATTATATAGCCGTTTTTAACCAGATCCTTAATGCATTTGTGGTAAGTTGCTTTGGAACTTATTTTACTAATACGCATTAATTCGTCCCGGGAGATGCTGATGGGATTTACAAAACGGTTTTGATTCCATACTTGAAATATTGCAATGTAAAGACTTATGTGTGTAGGATTAAAGTCGTAATCGAGCACTACTTTTTCAAAAAAGCCGGAGAGGTGTTTTATGTAATTCATGGTAGTAGTATTAAAATTGAATTTTTAAGAATTATGACTTTTATACAGTCACATGCTTCGCATGTTCCGTAGCATTGGTTTGATGGTTCCATACTATTTCTCGAGCATTTTTTTAATGTCTTCGTATTTGTAGAAAATGATGCCGCCGATACGTTTGTAGTTGAGTGTACCATTGATGCGTAAGTTTTGTAAAGTGCCTGGGGAGATTTTGAGCAGCTTGCGGACTTCCGCTGATTTTAACCATTGTGCCGGTTGTTCTGTTTTTCCGAGCATTTCTTGAATTTCAGACAGTAGTACATGACTGAAGTTTAATAGGTCCTTTTTCGTGATTGGTTGATGACTTAGTAGCTCTAAATTATCAACTTCCGGAAACAATTTTCTTGGGTGTAAGTTCATAATGAAAGTGTTTTATTTGTTATGTGACAAAACAAATTCATTTGCTAATTTTTTATTCCCAAGTTGAACCCAAGTTGGGAACGATTTTAAGTCAAATTAGATTAAACACTTTGATTTTATTGGGGTTTCAGATTTATAATTTCACTCCTTTGAAATAGCTTGATTGGTAGAACAGTACAAAAAATAATCAAAACTGAAAGTAGATAGTATTTTCCCAAGTTGTTCCCAAGTTGGGATAAATTAAAACCCTAGTCGCAGACCAGGGTTTTAATTGTCTTCCTCAATCATCTTTTGGTTGAGGTTTTCTGAAAGTGTGTTCAGAAATTTTGTTTTGTTGTTCTTTCTTGCTTTGATATCGAGATATGCCCGATACAATCCATCTTCAATATCAACGTTTAACATCCTACCTAAACACATTGCAATCTCTTTGATGTCATTATTGCCATGGTTGATTGCTTTGGATGCATGAAGCGCATAAACAAGCTCGATTAAGTCGACCTTAGTACCGGTCCAATTAAGATTTGATTTGGTGTTATAGAATAAGCTTTTGGAAATATTTGTCAGTTCCTCTATTCGTTCTTCGTAGAATTCAATAAGATTATCGTTGGCCAAAATTAAGGCCACATTATAATCGTATAAACTGCAGCGCCTAACATCAATATAAATTCTAGCAATGTGTTTGTTGATTGATTGTTTGGTTCCATACCTCGTAAAGTACATGTGATCATAATGTGTAAAACCGCTGCGGTAATACTTGTAAAACTCTTTATCCTTGGTTGATGCCTGATGACATTTGACAATTACATCTTTGTAATATTTGATTTTTAGTTTCCGGCTGGTGTTAGGTGCCTTGGATTCTATTTCCAGAATTTTGTGGTAATAAATGTATTTTGAGGTTAGTTTGCTTTTTAACTCCTTGAAAAAGAAAATTTCCTCTTCGATGTTTTTAAACTCATAACCCTCCAGCCAAATAAATAACTCATTGAGCTTTTCTTCCAAATAATTTGACAAATGTTTGGCTTGGCAAATTGGGGAATTATAAGTCGTTTCAGTTCTTAAAATTTCAGAATCAACCTTGCAAAAGAATTCACCACAAAATGATTGCATGATGTATAGTTTATATTGATTTGGTTTGTTTTGTGCTAAAATACTGTAATTTATAAAATAAAAAAGTACACAAAAAGTGTACTTTAAAACAATATTATTTGATATGGTTTAAAACCAAATCAGGTTCCTGATTTATGAGTAATTAAGTATGAGTTAGTCCCGAATTTAGATTTTAAAGCTATCATGTCTTCACTAATTTTCTTGTCTAAGATTTTAGCATAATGTTGGGTAGTTTTCAAATTGGTGTGCCCTAACATTTTACTGACGGTTTCCAACGGTACACCGTTAGACAGCGTTACTGTTGTCGCAAAAGTATGTCGGGCAATGTGAAAGGTTAAGTCTTTTTTAATACCGCATACATCAGCTATTTCCTTTAGGTAGGCGTTCATTTTTTGGTTGCTTAAAATAGGCAGTAATCTGTTTTCATTTATACAAACCGGATGATTCTCGTATTTGGATATTATTTTCTGTGCTGTTGGCAGCAATGGAATTTTTGAAGCGGTATCCGTTTTTTGACGGTTTTTGAATATCCACTTATCGCCATCTATTCCCATGGCGATGTTGTCTGTAGTAAGCTGCTGAACATCGATATAGGCAAGGCCTGTGAAGCAAGAGAAAATGAATATGTCGCGGACAAGTTCCAACCGCTCAGTTGTAAATTGTTTATTGATGATTTCCTCTAATTCTTTTTCGGTAAGAAACTCTCGAATGACTTCTTTAATTTTGGCTTTATAATTAACAAATGGGTCCTTTTGCAGCCATCCATTAGCCAAACATTGGTTTATTATTTTATGGAAGTTCTTGATGTATTTAACAGCGGTATTGTTTGCACATTTTCTAACACTTCGTAAATAAAACTCATATTCTGTAATAAATGCATGGTCAATCTTATCAATATTGATATCAGAGATGTTGTATTTCCAAATAAGAAATTCTTTAGTGTGCTTTAATGATGTTTCATATCGCTCCAAAGTTCCGGCAGCATATTCATGGCCGACCAATTCTTTAATTTTGCGATTGTGCTCCACGAAGATAGGGATGAGCATTCGTTCTCTAACTTTTATATCCAAGAGTCTGTTTTTGAATTCCTCTAAAGTAACTGTTATACCATCTTTTAAAAGTTCAAAGTGAATTTCATTAATTCGGTTTTTTGTAAAATCAAGTAAACTGTTAATTGAACAAGCCTCCTCTGAATTACCTTTCATTCTGCCTTGTTCAGAGGACCATTTTGAAGGTTCAATAAATTTTTTGGTACTATACTCGAGTCTTTTACCATCTACGGTTAATCGAATATAAATTGGGAATTGTCCAGAGGAATTGACCTTAGTCGACTTTGCATAAAAATGCGTAGTGATTTTTGTTTTCATTTTTGGTAACCTTTAAGTTAGAAATAATTTATAAAAAGGTTTGCCAATTGACAAGATGTTCAAGTATTGAAAAGGTTACTGAACATGTTAAGCACCGTTTGTGTAATAGCAGTAAATACAATGCTTAAGCGAATTTTGCGAGACCCGGATCATATATTTTTTTGGGTCTCGATTTAGTCCCTTGTATTTTAAAAAAGAATGAATAATTTGGTTGATTCAAAAATGGAAAAACCCCAAAATCATAGGATTTTGAGGTTTTTTATTTCCTTTGAAAGAAATACTGCGGAGAAAGAGGGATTCGAACCCCCGGACCTGTTACAGTCAACAGTTTTCAAGACTGCCGCAATCGACCACTCTGCCATTTCTCCAATAAGTCGGTGCCTACTTGCGTAATGCGGATGCAAATATAACAACCTTTTTCTTTTTCCAAAACGATTTTGGGTAAAAAATAAAGATATTTTTTTTAGAACTCGCTATATGGTTAATGCTGTGGATTTTATCAAAAGTATAAACCCGATAAAAAACAATATCATTTCCGCAAAGGCAGGAACCCAACCCTCTGTGCATCTCTGTTAATCTCCGTGAATCTCTGTGTAACCTTGTCACCCTGAACCTAGTTTACCCTGAGCCTGCCGAAGGGAAGGACCAACTCACTCCTGTCATTCTCGCAAAGGCAGTAATCTCACTCCTTCACAAACCGCTCACTAACCACTACACTGCCATTCGACTCCAACACCAATAAATAAATCCCCTTAGGCAATACCAAAGGTAAGGACACTTGCAACTGATTCGTAGCTACCGGATGACTACCATACACCACCCTGCCTAACATATCATAAACCTTAAGTCCGTCAACGACGGTATTCCCTCGATAAGAAAACTGCAACACCTCCTGCACCGGATTAGGCGCTATAACCATTTTTACAGTACTAAACTCATCAGTATTCAATGTACAACCCGGTACCGTAATCCCCGTAGGCAAGCTAACCGCATCCATGGTACCGTTACCCAGTTGTCCGTAATCATTAGACCCCCAAGTATAAATGGCACCGTTAGCCTTTTGGGCCATACCGTGAAACCAACCACCCGTTACCCTTATCCAATCCGTATCGGTACCAACCTGAACCGGTTGTCTTCGATTAGTAGTTGTACCATCTCCAACTTGCCCCGTATCATTCCTGCCCCAACCCCACAAAGTACCATCACTTTTTACGGCATAAGAGGTGCTGTGTCCTGTTCCTATATAAACCCAGTTACTTTCAGTGCCTATTTGAATTGGCGTATCCCTAAAATAAGCATCCGGAAAAGTATCTCCCGCTTGCCCCAATCCTCCGGCTCCCCAGCCCCACAATGTACCATTGGTTTTTAAGGCTAAAGCATGGCCATTACCAACACTAATCGTTGCCCAATCCGTTTCAGGTCTTAATTGGGTGGGATATTGACGGGAACCTACATTCGAAGGACCAACCAGACCGGTACTGTTACCGCCCCAACCCCATAAAGTCCCATTACTTTTTAAAGCCAAAGCTGTTCTGACAATTCCTGCTGCTTGAATAAAAATCCAATCAGTATCTGTGCCGACTTGACCGGGAGATAACCTGTTGTTACAACAACTACCGTCACCCATCTGATAAAAATCATTCTGACCCCAAGCCCATAAAGTACCATTGGTTTTTAAAGCGATGGTAAATCCATTACTAGCAGCTACTTGCGACCAATTGGTATCGGTACCAACTTGGGTAAAGGCATTTCTGTAATTAACAGTACTCCCAATACCCAACTGACCGTAGGTATTATTACCTGTACCCCATAGTGTTCCATTGCTTTTTATAGCAAAAGTAGCGTAAGGGCCACAAATTACTTGCTGCCAATCGGTTGAAGAGGTAATCTGTGTAGGTACCCAAATATCTGTTTCTGTACCGTCACCCAATTGACCAAAAGCATTGTTCGACCCCCAACCCCATATAGTACCGTTAGGCTTTATCCCAAAATTAAAGTAATTCCCGGAGGAAATATTGCTAAAACACTGAGCTTGCAGGCCCAATGTGCTGAAAAATATTCCTAAAAAAAGTAGTGTTTGTTTCATAATGTTGTGTTTAAAAAAAAATAAAAAAGAACACCTTATCTCTTTTCCCTCATCTCTTATCTCTCATCCCTTTCCCACTTCGTAATTCGTAATTCATAATTCGTAATTCATATTTCCTCACTCCTTCACAAACCGCTCACTAACCACAGCACTGCCATTCGACTCCAACACCAATAAATAAATCCCCTTAGGCAATACCAATGGCAAAGACACTTGCAACTGATTAGTAGCTACCGGATGACTACCATACACCACCCTGCCTAACATATCATAAACCTTAAGTCCGTTAACAACTCTACTACCACTATAAGTAAACTGCAACACCTCCTGCACCGGATTAGGCGCTATAACCATTTTTACAGTACTAAACTCATCAGTATTCAATGTACAACCCGGCACCGTAATCCCCGTAGGCAAGCTAACCGAATCCATAGTACCGTTACCTAACTGCCCGTACTCATTTGTCCCCCAACTATAAATAGCACCGTTAGTCTTTTGGGCAATACCATGCCATAATCCCCCGCTTACCCTAACCCAATCGGTATCGGTACCAACTTGTACAGGTTGTCTTCTATTCGTGGTTGTACCGTCTCCTACCTGACCAGTATCATTACGACCCCAACCCCACAAAGTACCATCACTTTTGATGGCGTAAGAGGTATTAAAACCAGTGCCTATATAAACCCAATTGCTTTCATTACCAATTTGAACCGGAGTATCTCTAAAATAAGCATCCGGAAAAGTATCACCTGCTTGCCCTAATCCACCAGCTCCCCAGCCCCACAACGTACCATTAGTCTTTAAGGCTAAAGCATGACTATTACCAACACTAATGGTGGCCCAATCCGTTTCAGGTCTTAATTGGGTGGGATATTGACGGGAACCTACATTCGACGGGCCAACCAGACCAGTGCTGTTACCGCCCCAACCCCATAAGGTACCATTGCTTTTCAAAGCTAATGCAGTACGTATAGAGGCAACTTCAACTTTCATCCAATCACTGTCGGTTCCAATTTGATCGGGAGATAAACGATTATTACAACAAGTACCATCACCCAGCTGATAAGAATCGTTCTGTCCCCAAGCCCACAAGGTACCATTGGTTTTTAAAGCGATGGTAAATCCATTACTGGCAGCTACTTGTGCCCAATTGGTATCGGTACCAACTTGGGTGAAAGCATTCCTGTAATTAACCATGCTTCCTATACCTAACTGACCATAAGTATTATCACCAGTCCCCCAAAGCGTTCCATTGCTTTTGAGGGCAAAAGTAGCGTAAGGGCCACAGACAACCTGTTGCCAATCGGTTGCGGTGGTAATCTGAGTAGGCACCCATATATCTGTTTCCGTACCGTCACCCAACTGACCAAAAGCATTGTTCGACCCCCAACCCCATATAGTGCCATTAGGCTTGATACCGAAATTAAAGTAATTCCCAGAGGAAATATTGCTAAAACACTGGCTGTAAGACCCCAGTGTACTAAGAAAAAATCCTAAAAAAAGTAGTGTTTGTTTCATAATATTGTGTTTAAAAAAAAAATAAAAAAGAACACCTTATCTCTTTTTCCTCATCTCTTTTCCCTCATCCCTTTCCCACTTCGTAATTCGTAATTCATAATTCGTAATTCATAATTCCTTCACAAACCGCTCACTAACCACTACACTGCTGTTCGACTCCAATACCAATAAATAAATCCCCTTAGGCAATACCAAAGGCAAAGACACCTGCAAATGATTCGTGGCTACCGGATGACTACCATACACCACCCTGCCTAACATATCATAAACTTTAAGTCCGTTAACCACTGTATTACCGCTATAAGAAAACTGCAACACCTCCTGCACCGGATTAGGTGCTATAACCATTTTTATAGTACTAAACTCAGCCGTATCCAAAGTACAACCCGGGACCGTAATCCCTGTAGGCAAGCTAACCGCATCCATAGTACCGTTACCCAGTTGTCCGTAATCATTGGTACCCCAGGTGTAGATAGCTCCGTTAGCCTTTTGGGCGATACCGTGAGCAAAACCTCCGGCTGCCCTTACCCAATCGGTATCGGTACCAACTTGTACAGGTTGTCTTCGGTTGGTGGTTGTACCGTCTCCTACCTGACCCGTATCATTTCTGCCCCAACCCCACAAGGTGCCATCACTTTTTATGGCATAAGAGGTACTGTGCCCTGTCCCAATATAAACCCAATTGCTTTCATTACCTATTTGAACAGGAGTATCTCTAAAATAAGCATCAGGAAAAGTATCACCTGCTTGCCCTAATCCTCCGGCTCCCCAGCCCCACAAAGTACCATTAGTTTTTAACGCTAAAGCATGGCCATTACCAACGCTAATGGTGGCCCAATCTGTTTCTGACCGCAACTGAGTGGGATATTGTCGGGAACCTACATTCGACGGGCCAACCAGACCGGTGCTGTTACCGCCCCAACCCCATAAAGTCCCATTACTTTTTAAAGCCAAAGCTGTTCTGACAATTCCTGCTGCTTGAATAAAAATCCAATCAGTATCTGTTCCGACTTGACCGGGAGATAACCTATCATTACAACAAGTTCCATTGCCAAGCTGATAAAAATCATTCTGACCCCAAGCCCATAAAGTACCATTGGTTTTTAAAGCGATGGTAAATCCATTACTGGCTGAGACTTGTGCCCAATTGGTATCGGTACCAACTTGGGTAAAAGCATTTCTGTAATTAACAGTACTCCCAATACCCAACTGACCGTAGGTATTATCACCGGTGCCCCAAAGCGTTCCATTGCTTTTGAGGACAAAAGTTGCGTAAGGGCCACAGATTACTTGCTGCCAATCGGTTGAAGTGGTAATCTGAGTAGGCACCCATATATCTGTTTCCGTACCGTCACCCAACTGACCAAAAGCATTGTTCGACCCCCAACCCCATATAGTGCCATTTGGCTTGATACCGAAATTAAAGTAATTCCCCGAGGATATAGTACTAAAACACTGGCTGTAAGACCCCAGTGCATAGAGAAAAAATCCTAAAAAAAGTAGTGTTTGTTTCATAATGTTGTGTTTTAAAAAAGATAAAAAAAAACACCTTATCTCTTTTCCCTCATCTCTTATCTCTCATCCCTTTCCCACTTCGTAATTCGTAATTCGTAATTCATAATTCGTAATTCATATTTCCTCACTCCTTCACAAACCGCTCACTAACCACTACACTGCCGTTCGACTCCAACACCAATAAATAAATCCCCTTAGGCAATACCAAAGGCAAAGACACTTGCAACTGATTCGTGGCTACCGGATGACTACCATACACCACCCTGCCTAACATATCATAAACTTTAAGCCCGTTAACCACTGTATTACCGCTATAAGAAAACTGCAACACCTCCTGCACCGGATTAGGCGCTATAACCATTTTTACAGTACTAAACTCAGCCGTATCCAAAGTACAACCCGACACACTTATCCCCGTAGGCAAACTAACCGCATCCATAGTACCGTTACCCAATTGCCCAAAATCATTAGTACCCCAGGTGTAGATAGCTCCGTTGGCCTTTTGGGCAATACCATGCCATAATCCGCCACTTACCCTTACCCAATCCGTATCGGTACCAACTTGTACAGGTTGTCTTCTATTAGTGGTTGTACCATCTCCAACCTGACCGGTATCATTCCTGCCCCAAGCCCATAAGGTGCCATCACTTTTAATGGCGTAAGAAGTATTAAAACCGGTGCCTATATAAACCCAATTGGTGTCTGTACCTATTTGTACCGGAGTATCTCTAAAATAAGCATCGGGAAAAGTATCACCGGCTTGACCCAATCCTCCGGCTCCCCAGCCCCACAATGTACCATTGGTTTTTAAGGCTAAAGCATGACTATTACCAACACTAATGGTGGCCCAATCCGTATCAGCCCTCAACTGTGTCGGATATTGACGAGAACCTACATTTGATGGGCCAATTAATCCCGTAGAATTTAAACCCCAACCCCATAAAGTGCCATTACTTTTTAAAGCCAAAGCTGATCTCACTCCACTAGATGCGATATTAATCCAATCTGTATCATTTCCAATTTGTGCAGGAGATAAACGATTAGCACAACAAGTTCCATTACCCATTTGATAAGTATCATTCTGTCCCCAACCCCACAAAGTACCATTACTTTTCAAGCCTAAAGCGAAGCTATTTGAAGGTGATATTTGAATCCAATTATTGTCAGAGCCTATTTGTGTAAAAAGCAATACATTACTTACTGTACTTCCTACACCTAACTCTCCCGTAACATTACTACCCGAGCCCCACAAAGTACCATTATTTTTAATCAAAAAAGTAATAAATTGTCCACAGAAAACCTTTTGCCAATCGTTAGTTGTACCGACTTGTATTGGTGTATATTCATCTAAATCGCTTCCATTTCCAAGTTGGCCTACTCCACCTGACCCCCATGCCCACACAGTACCGTTAGGCTTGATACCGAAATTAAAGTAATTCCCTGAGGATAGGTTACTAAAACACTGGCTATAAGACCCGAGTGTACTAAGAAAAAATCCTAAAAAAAGTAGTGTTTGTTTCATAATGTTGTGTTTTAAAAAAGCCCCACTATCCTCAATCATCATTCATCATTCATCATTCATCATTCATCACTCCTTCACAAACCGCTCACTAACCACTACACTGCCGTTCGACTCCAACACCAATAAATAAATCCCCTTAGGCAATAACAAAGGTAAGGACACTTGCAACTGATTCGTGGCTACCGGATGACTACCATACACCAACCTGCCAAGCATATCATAAACCTTAAGTCCGTTAACCACTGTATTACCGCTATAAGAAAACTGCAACACCTCCTGCACCGGATTAGGCGCTATAACCATTTTTACAGTACTAAACTCATCAGTATTCAATGTACAACCCGGCACCGTAATCCCCGTAGGCAAGCTAACCGCATCCATGGTACCGTTACCCAGTTGTCCAAAATCATTGGTACCCCAGGTGTAGATAGCTCCATTAGCCTTTTGAGCTATACCATGCCTTAATCCACCTGTTACTCTTATCCAATCCGTATCAGTACCTATCTGAACCGGTTGTCTTCGGTCTACAAGAGTACCGTCGCCCACTTGACCATAATTATTACTGCCCCAAGCCCACAAGGTCCCATCACTTTTGATAGCATAGGAAGTATTATATCCGGTCCCCACATAGACCCAATTAGTCTCAGTACCTATTTGAATCGGAGTGTCTCTAAAATAAGCTGCAGGGAAAGTATCTCCCGCTTGACCTAAACCACCATATCCCCAGCCCCACAAAGTACCATTGGTCTTTAAGGCTAAAGCATGTCCGTTTCCGGCACTGATGGTTGCCCAATCCGTTTCGGGTCTTAATTGTGTAGGATATTGACGAGAGCCTACATTAGAAGGGCCTACCAATCCGGAGGCATTCAAGCCCCATCCCCATAAAGTACCATTGCTCTTTAAGGCTATTGTAACTCTGGCACTCGTAGCCTCAATCATTACCCAATCATTATCAGTCCCTATTTGTCCGGGAGATAATCTGTTATTACAACAAGTACCATCACCCATTTGATAAGTATCATTCTGACCCCAACCCCATAAAGTACCATTGGTTTTTAAACCAATAGTATAGCCATTCCCTGCGGAGACTTGTGACCAATTGGTTTCGGTACCAACTTGGGTAAAAGTGGTGGTATAACTCACTGTACTGCCTATACCCAATTGCCCATACAAATTATCACCGGAAGCCCATAATGTGCCATTAATTTTGACAGCAAAAGTATTAAATGGACCACACGCTATTATCTGCCAATCGGTAGCATTACTTATCTGGGTAGGTACATAAAAATCAGCCTCACTGCCATTGCCCATCTGTCCGAAAACAGAAGAGCCCCAACCCCATATAGTGCCATTAGGCTTGATACCCAAATTAAAGTAATTCCCTGAAGATATGTTACTAAAACACTGGCTATAAGACCCGAGTGTACTAAGAAAAAATCCTAAAAAAAGTAGTGTTTGTTTCATAATATTGTGTTTAAAAAAAAAATAAAAAAGAACACCTTATCTCTTTTTCCTTTTCCCTTTCTCACTTAGTACTTCCCACTTCGTACCTCGTACTTCTAACTTCATACTTCCCCCTCACTCCTTCACAAACCGCTCACTAACCACTACACTGCCGTTCGACTCCAACACCAATAAATAAATCCCCTTAGGCAATAACAAAGGTAAGGACACTTGCAACTGATTCGTGGCTACCGGATGACTACCATACACCAACCTGCCAAGCATATCATAAACCTTAAGTCCGTTAACCACTGTATTACCGCTATAAGAAAACTGCAACACCTCCTGCACCGGATTAGGCGCTATAACCATTTTTACAGTACTAAACTCAGCCGTATCCAAAGTACAACCCGGGACCGTAATCCCCGTAGGCAAGCTAACCGCATCCATAGTACCGTTACCCAGTTGTCCGTAATCATTAGAACCCCAAGTATAAATGGCACCGTTGGCCTTTTGGGCAATACCGTGCCTGAAACCTCCGGTAACTCTTACCCAATCCGTATCGGTACCTATTTGAACCGGTTGTCTTCGGTCTACAAGAGTACCGTCGCCCACTTGACCATAATTATTGCTACCCCAAGCCCACAAGGTGCCGTCACTTTTTATAGCATAGGAAGTATTATAACCGGCACCTACATAAACCCAATTGGTGTCTGTACCTATTTGGACAGGGGTGTCTCTAAAATAGGCCGCTGGAAAAGTATCTCCTGCTTGCCCTAATCCTCCGGCTCCCCAGCCCCACAATGTACCATTAGTTTTTAAAGCTAAAGCATGGCCATTACCAACGCTAATGGTGGCCCAATCCGTTTCGGGTCTTAATTGGGTGGGATATTGACGGGAACCTACATTCGACGGGCCAACCAGACCAGTGCTGTTACCGCCCCAACCCCATAAAGTCCCATTACTTTTTAAAGCTAATGCAGTACGTATAGAGGCAACCTCAACTTTCATCCAATCACTGTCGGTTCCAACTTGACCAGGTGATAACCTATTGTTACAACAAGTACCATCACCCAGCTGATAAGAATCGTTCTGTCCCCAAGCCCATAAGGTACCATTGGTTTTTAAGGCGATGGTAAACCCATTACTGGCCGAGACTTGTGACCAATTGGTATCGGTACCAACTTGGGTAAAAGTATTTATATAATTTACCGTACTTCCAATTCCTAAATGACCAGTAGCATTATCGCCGGAAGCCCATAATGTGCCATTAGTTTTGACGGCAAAAGTATTAAATGGTCCACACACTATTGCCTGCCAATCACTAGCATTGCTTATTTGGGTGGGCACATAAAAATCAGCCTCACTGCCATTGCCCATCTGTCCGAAAACAGAAGAGCCCCAACCCCATATAGTGCCATTAGGCTTGATACCGAAATTAAAGTAATTCCCCGAGGATATATTGCTAAAACACTGGGCTTGCAGGCCCAAGGTACTGAAAAGAATTCCTAAAAAAAGTAGTGTTTGTTTCATAATGTTGTGTTTTAAAAAAGAGAGGTGCCGGGCACCTCTCTTACAAAGATAACTATTCTTTGACTAACTTTTGCTGTAATTTTACTACATTATTTTCACGCAAGACAACTATGTAGAGACCGGCAGGATAATCGCTAACGGTTACATCCCACAGCCCTTTGCCTTCGGTTGCCTCAAAACGGTCTAACAAACGGCCGGCCAAGTCATAAAGCTCTAAGGAAGTGTTGTGGGCAAACGATTCAAAATGCACTGCTACCCTATCCTTAGCCGGATTGGGAACGATGGTCAATTGTCTTGTTGCTGACAAAGTATTGTTTTTATCGGCATTTGTTTTACTGGCTTCAAACGAAATATCACAGGGTGGTAGGTCAAAGGAAAACTCGGTCATACAAGGTTTGCCTTCAGCATCAACTCCTTCAAAAAACAAGGTAACACTACCGCCATTCATCAAATCTACCGGTATAATGGTAAAAGAATAAATTTGGGCAGAGCCGGGTTGCACGGTAACCGATGAAGGAACCACTACCACATCAGGGCCTAACGAAGTAACGGTATAGGTCATAGGATCTGAAGTACCATTTTCAATTTTTAAATCCAAAGTAAACGAACAATACTTGGTTTCATTTTTATAAAGTTTGTCTATCGTAATGCTTTTGATTGCCCTACACTTGTCACACTCTTTACTGAGTGTATAATCCAAAGGTTTGGTGATAAAATTGCACAAACCGGTATTATAAGACAAATTGTAAATCCCGGTACCGGTCACCTCAAAAGGTTCAGGAAAACTATCCGTTCCCTCTGACACTATATTGTTATCTTGTAACCATCCCCAATAATGCAGAGGCAATCTTGGCCCTATCAAATACCCAAAACCTTCTTTATAATCACAAGCGGCTATACAACCACTAGGGAATATCCAAGCATAAAACTCAGGGTCTTTCGGAATGTCTATTTGGCTTCGCACCGTACATCCTCCCTCGGTGTAGGCAATTTCAAGCGGTCCGCCATTCACCAAAGTATTAGCCGTGCCACCCATACCGTTACTCCAATTGTAAATACCGCTACCGGCATTTGCTACAAATACATCCACCTTGTAAGGCTGGCAATTATTCAAGCTATATTCTATAGCCGGAGGTTCGGGTAACGGAATAATCTCTACTACAGTTCCGGCAGCGTTCTGACAACCAAAAGAATCGGTAACGGTGGCTGTTACGTTGTAAACGCCAACCGCCAAGTTGTCCAAATTAATTGTAGGCGCAGTACCGTAAAATTGTCCGTTTACCGTCCAACTGATACCGTTGCCGGCTGCTGTCAAGGCTGTGATGTTTCTGTTGACATTATTAGCACAATAAACCGTTGCACCGCTCAACTGTACAGCAGGAGGCAAGCGAAACACCGGCGCAATACGGCTGGGAGAACTGTAAGTACAGTTTTGCGCACTGCTCAGTTTAACCCAATAAATTCCGGGACTGTTAGCCGTATAGCTGATGCTGTTAGCCCCCGGTACAGGCGTTAGTTCATTCATCCATTGGTAGGAAGCACCACATTCTGACCCGCTAGGTTGGTAGGTCATCAGTACACCATTACTACTTCCGGCACAAACAGTGGCGTTGGCTGGAGTAGCTACTATATCGCCATTGAAACACTCCACCGGAACAATAACGTTGGATGAAGTATAAGTTCTTTGACAGCCTAAACGGTTGGTTATTTCAACTGAAGGATTGTATATACCACTAGAGGTAAATACTCTTTTGGGCGACTGCAAAGTATTATTTATACCACTTTCTAATAACCAATTATAATTATAAGTATTATTAGGTGAAGAAACCTGAAACTCAACAGGCGTATCATGACAAGCCACAGGGGAATCAAATAGAATACTCATATTCGGCAACGTCTGCAAACTAAACGAAACCAATCTTTCACAAGAGTCTAAGGTTGCCCCGTTATAATCCCCGGTAACGACCAATTTAATGGTATAATTACCACTGCCGTAAGTAGTAGCAAAAGTACCGTTGGCGCTACTCAACATTAAAGCATAACTGCTGTCCGGTGCCGCTGTTGGCTTTATGTAGTACGCAAAAGTACGGTTGGTAATCGGACTGTAAAAATCGGTATTATCGGTTACGCTTATGGTAAACGAGGAATTCCCGGTACCGTTACAAACAGCCGCATAATTAAACTGTGGCACATAAGGTACTAACAGGTCTTTTCGGGCTTCATAAATATTGATATCCTCACCACATTCGTATTTAGCCCTGTGCAACACATTGTACATACCGGCTACGGTAACAGGATAAGAACTTCCGGTATAACCGGCGGTAGGTACAGGACCTAAAATATCATAATAATCCTGTATCGGGGTAAATGGTGTTTGGGTGGCTGTACCAATTAAACTAATAGTGGAGCCACCATCGCCGTTGCTGTTACATTCTACAACAGAATTATTGGTAACCTGAGGAGCCGGGTCTAAAACGCAAACCGGTGCACAATTTACCTGATACACAATAAAGGGATCAGATTCATTTTCACAACCGTTAGCCGGATTAACCGCCCATACAGTGTAAAAGCCAAATTGAGTGGGATTGTAAGTCTCCGTAGTAACTCCCAAACCGGTGTTGGTATTGTAAAACCATTCCACCGTAGCATTATTGGAAGTGGCAACCTTTAACACTGAGTTAATTTGACTCTCCAAACAAAAGGCATTAGCACCACTATGCAAAGAAATAGAGACATCCGGTGCCGGCAAAATAGCCACCTGTACAGTAGCAATATTGGTAGAGTTCCCACAGCCGTTTGGATTAATTACCTGTGCCGTTATCGTATAAACAGAGTTACCGGTGCTAGTATTTTCATAAGCAAAAATCTCAGATAATCCTCCCTGAAACGATTGCAAATTGGCATTCCAATTCACTTGCGAACTACTATCTAATGGGTTCAAAGGATCAGTGGAAACTACTTCTAAAGCAATATCGGTTTCACTACAAACCGGTCCGTTATAACCACTGATGGCTATGGTTGGGGTTGGTCGTACTTCAATCTCAATTTCAAAAGGGGTCACTACGGTACATTTCTGTACAATACATAATAAAGTTACGGTAGTGATAGTGGTAACATTATTCCACATTACAGAAATAGTATTGGTGTTTTGCCCTGATATAATACTACCTACTGCAGTATTGCTCAACGACCAAGTATAGGTCTCGCCTTGATCGTATAAAGTAGAGGTCGTACCTGCTACCAAAGCCTTATAGATACTGGTCGAATTACCACAAACAAAATCAAGCCCATCCAATGCCACTGGTATAATCTTTTTGGTAACATGTAAAGAGGTTGTAGCCGAAGAACAAGCTAACGGTAAGATTGTACTCCTCCTAACAGAAACTTGATAAGTAGAACTATTATTAAAAACCACTACCACCTGCGGTCCGGTATTAGCCCCTTGTATGGTACCATTTACAGGAGGTAACCATTCATAAGTAAAGTTAGGATCGTAATTGTTTACGGTATAAGTGTAAGGCACACCAGGACAAATTTGAGTTTCTCCCGTAATACCCTCCGGAGCCAATGGTGGCGCAATCACCTTAATTAACTTAGGATCACCATTACAATTATTAGCCCCACTTACACTCAATACATAATTACCCGGGCTTGTAAAGTTATAAGTAAAATTAGCACTTTCATAAACCGTATTTACTAACTGTCCTGAAGCGGTAAGCAAAATCCAATTACCAACCTGCCCGTTAGCCTCTGTAAAAACAGCTAAAGAACTACTACATAGATTATCAGGACCAAAGATATTATAAGGTTCACTAACATTAATTTCTAAAGTAGCTATACCTCCGCAATTCAGCAAAGTGTTTTTGTAAACGACTTTTAAAATAATTGGACCACCTACTCTGGGTTCCAAGAAAATTTCGTTGCGTTGGTCGGTCAAAATGATGTTGACGTTAGCACCATTATTTCCATCAATAATCTCCCACTGAAAATCAGTGGTAGGCCATTGAGGCATAACGTATTTGTATTGTCTACCAACACATATATTCGTCGGTCCGTTGATGGTACCTCTATTTTGAATCACGGGTACTTTAATTGTAGTAGGTAGCAAACAAGGTAAAGAACATTCAGATGGGTTAAAAGTTACATAACCAAATCCGTCCTCATCCACATGATTCCAAATTACGGTTACATCACCGTTTTCTTGGTTAATTTCTTGTATTGTACCACCTTCAACAGTCCAATGGAAATTATCCCTGCAAATTTCCCTTCCTTCAAAAGGGAGATGATAAGTCACTACATCACCTTCACAAACCACGGCGGGACAATCAATTTCAAATCCTTTTCGATCTGCCTTAACTACAACCCTGTATTTACTGGAGCAACCACAACTATTGGTTACCGTTAAGGTTACATGGTAAGGTTCGCTATCGGCAAACACATGAGTAGGTTCAAAAGCAGTGGACGTTTGACCATCTCCAAAATCCCAAAAATAACTTACTATAGGCGATCCTGAATCAGCTACTGAAAGGTTTTCAAATGCAATGGTTTGGTCTGAACAAACATAATAAGTATCCCCGTCTCTAACTCCAGGCAATACTGTAAAATAAGCCTTAGGCCTAGGGACTTTCTCTATACAAATAGTCTTACTGAAAATTCCGTCTCCGGTATTTACTGTAAACGAAATAGAACCCATTCCTACCGAACTCCATTCTACGGTACAAGCGGTTTCAGTCTCATTGATAATGGTACCGCCATTAACATTCCAAGTAGTGTCAGGCGTTGGCCCTAAACTACCGGATAAGGTGTAAGTAACACGCTGTCCGGCACAGGTCAGCAAACATTCATTGGCGGCAATATCCTCAATAAAAATAGGATCCTTACCGTCCCTGGGGTCTTCATTCGAATACACTTGGCAGCCCACCGAAAAATTCCAGCTAATCTGGATTCCCGACGATTGGGAATAACTGCTAAAAGCATTCAAAAAGACAAACAGCATAAGCCATTGGGGCAAAAGTTGGTTGTTTTTCAATCTCATAAACATGTGATTTAATAGTTAGTAATGATTTGATTTTTAAAATATTATAAAAAAAACTATAATATTCCGCTTACAATTTCATCAATTAAAACGAATAAAAAAATCCCCATCAATGGGGATTTTTACAAGCATTACTTGAGTAATAAACTTACAATTATCGCTTTTTACACTTTTTTAACAAATTCAAAAAGTCAAAATCACCATCCATTGTCCAATAAATAAGAAAATTAATATACAAAAATACCATACTATCAAAATCTCACTACAAATCAACTAATCCCAATTCTTAACCAACTGCTTTTCCATGATTTAGCCCCTTAATAAATCACTAAGTTAGATACCCGCTACCATTCCCCCTCAAACTTGTCATTCCTGCATTTGTCCGGAGCGAAGCGAACTGAGAGAGAGAATTTTTAAACCTTAAACCTTAAACCCGTAACCTTAAACCCGAAACTCGAAACCCGCAACCAGTAAACCCTCTGTGAATCTACGTAAATCTCTGTGTAACCTTGTCACCCTGAGCCTGTCGAAGGGCCAATAGGTTTTTTGCCTATAATAACATTGCCCAATTGATTTTTAATTGCTTTTAAAGGCTCTGAGTTTCGGGGTTGTCCTTTGACTCTTACCCTCCCCTCCCTTCGACAGGCTCAGGGTAAACTAGGCTTAGGGCAGGCGTGGCTCAGCCCTTCGACAAGCTCAGGGTGACAATGTTGTTGACAGTAGTGTTATGTGTTAAAGATGGTCTTCGACCCTTCGACTGCGCTCAGGGCAGGCAAAGATCAGACTGACAATGGTGTTGATAGTAGATTCAAGTGCCAAAGAGGGTATTCGACTCTTGGGCAGGCTCAGAGCAGGCTTACTCAGCCCTTCGACAAGCTCAGGGTGACAATGGTGTGATCAATTGGGTTTGGTGGTAACGATGGGACTTCGACCCTTCGACTGAGCTCAGGGCAGGCAAAGATCAGACTGACAATGGTGTTGATAGTAGATTCAAGTGCCAAAGAGGGTATTCGACTCTTGGGCAGGCTCAGAGCAGGCTTACTCAGCCCTTCGACAAGCTCAGGATGACAATAGCGTGATCAATTGGGTTGGGTGGTAACGATGGGTCTTCGCCCCTTCGACTGCGCTCAGGGCAGGCTCAGCTCAGTCCTTCGACAAGCTCAGGATGACAATGGTGTGATCAATTGGTTTTGGTGGTAGAGATGGTCTTTGATTAAGCTCAGGGTGACAATGGTGTGATCAATTGGGTGTTGTGGTAACAAGAATCTTCCCTTTGGGGTGATGGGTGTTAACTAGGTTCGGACTGATAACTTGAAATTGTTTTGTTGGTAATTAGCGGTGCTATTCCTGAACAATGCTCTCTTCATGCACTGTCTATGCACCATCGATGCTTTATTAATACAGTTGATGATTATTAGAACCAGCTAATAATACGATTATTGGTGGTTTTGTATCATTATAGTCAATTATAGTCAATTATAGTCAATTATTGGTATTTATTGGTACATATTGGTCATTATAGATCATTTTTTACACCTGCTATTTGTGCATTGACTCCTTTGTTTAATCTTTGGTGTTCATTATTAGATTTTAGTTGCAACGATAATCGAAATGAGGACAATGAAAATGAATATTAATCGTAAAAATTAAAAAATTATGGCCAGACAAAGAGGACCATTGAAGGTGCAAGGCACCCTGGGTGACATCAACTTTTATAAAAGTCAGCATGGTTACCTTATCCGCGAAAAAGGCGGTGTTAACGGAAATAGAATTAAAAAAGACCCTGTTTTTCAACGGACAAGGGAAAACGGAATGGAGTTTGGCAGGGCTGCCAGGGCCGGTAAATTACTAAGGACGGCGATGCGGTCACTGGTACTGAATGCGGACAACCTAGTTGTAAGTAGGTTGCACGGACAATTGATGCGGGTTATTCAAGCAGACTTGACCAGTGCCCGAGGTTTACGGAATGTAGCTGAGGGAGATGTGGTATTGCTTACCGATTTTGAGTTTAACAATAGGTCGCCGCTAAGTGCCACTTTTTATGCTCCGTATACCGGAACGATTGACAGGGCAACCGGAACTCTAACGCTTGAAGTGCCTCCTTATGTCCCAACAGAAATGATTATGGCACCGAGTGGTGCCACTCATTACAAGATTATCAGTAGTGGTGCTGCCATTGATTTTAATAATAGGTCTTTTGAGGTTGATTCTATTGAAAGTGCTGTACTGCCATGGAATGGATTGCCCACGGTTGCTTTAAATCATAGTCATGAGGTAACGGCTGCCAGTACTCATCCCCTATTTTTGGTTGTGTGCTTGGCGTTCTATCAGGAGATTAATGGGGAAATGTATGCCCTGCAAGATGGGTCTTATAACTGTTCCGCAATAGTGAAAGTTAGTAAAGCTTAAAGAAAAGTTGTCTTGATTTAATGTCCCCAATGAGTTTTGTGCTTGTTGGGGGCTTTTTTTATAACGATCGCTTTACTATCATCCCTAAAGGGATTATTGTTTTTGGTTGTCCTTTCTCCTACCTGTATTGTATCCCTAAGGGATCTTAGAGTTAGTGGTTGTGGGTTGTGGGTTGTCCTTCGACTCTTCCCTTCCCTTCCCTTCCCTTCCCTTCCCTTCACTTCACTTCCCTTCGACAGGCTCAGGGTAAACTCAGCTCATGGCAGGCTAAGCTCAGGTCTTCGACAAGCTCAGACTGACAATAGAGTTATTGATTGGGTTTGGTTGTTTGCGGGGGTCTTTGACCCTTCCCTTCTGCTGTCTCAGGGGAAACTCAGCTTAGGTCTTCGACAAGCTCAGACTGACAGTGGGATTATTGATTGGGTTTCGTTGTAACGAGGGGTCTTCGACCCTTCGACTACGCTCAGGGCAGGCTCAGCTCAGGTCTTCGACAGGCTCAGACTGACAATGGAGGTATTGATTGGGTTTTGCGGTAAAGTGGGATAATTAAATAAAAACTATTGTGGTAGAAATTAACATAAAAATATAAACATTTTTGTTTACTTTTGTGTTATGAATAAACATATAAGTATATTAAGAGGTATCCATCCGGGTTTTGTATTGGAACGCGAGTTAAAAAAACGTGGCCTACGTAAAGGAAATTTTGCGCTTCAAATTCAGGAGTATCCACAAACTTTGTCCACTATTACCAAAGGGAAACGCGATATGAATATTGGACTTGCTTTAAAGATTGAAAAACTCTTGGGCATTGAGGAAGGTTTTTTTATGATTCTACAGGTATATTATGATATTGAGCGAGAGAAAAATAAACAAAATAGTTCACTTCCCGATTTATCTATCATCAGACCGGTTTTGTTTTGGGATACCAAAATGGAAAAGCTGGATTGGCAAAAACAAAAGAAAGCCATTATTAAAAGAGTTTTTGAGCGTGGCAATGAAGCAGAGAAAAGAGAAATTACCCGTTTTTATGGAAACGAAACTATTTCTATAGTTTTAAATACTGATAAACATGCTTTATTATAATACCGTAACCCCTTTATTGAGATCAATATTAGAAAATTTAATGAAGGCTGAAGTTTTCGCTCCGTTTCGGTTAGTTGGTGGAACAGCTCTCAGTTTATACCAAGGCCATCGCATGTCTGTTGATATAGACTTATTTACCGATGAAGCTTATGGTTCAGTAGATTTTGGTGCCATAGATGCCTATTTGCGTGAGGTGTATCCCTATGTTGACACCAATGATTTTGCTGCTGTAGGTTTTGGTAAGTCTTATTATATAGGCTATAGTCCCAAAGAATGTGTTAAACTTGATCTTTTTTATGTTGACCCTTTTCTTGATGCAATGGTTGTTACTGATAACATTCGAATGGCTACCGTCGCGGATATCATTGCTATGAAAATGGACGTCATTTCCAGGGGAGGAAGAAAAAAAGATTTTTGGGATATACACGAACTTAAAGATACTTACAGCCTTGCTGAAATGTTTGCTTTACACCAAAAACGCTACCCTTATACTCACCATACCCCACAACTCCTTAAAAACTTTACAGATTTTAGCGAAGCGGATGATGATTTTGAACCAGACTGTCTCAGAGGTAAGCATTGGGAATTAATCAAATTGGATTTGATTGAGTTTGTAAAAACTTGGTAATTCATTTGTAATTGGTATGCGAAGACGTTAGGGTTACGGTGCTTCGACCCTTCCCTTCCCTTCCCTTCCCTTCCCTTCCCTTCCCTTCGACAAGCTCAGGGCAGGCTAAGCTCAGAGTAAACTAGGCTCAGTCCTTCGACAAGCTCAGGATGACAATGGGGTTGATAGTAATGTTATGTGTAAAAGAGGGTCTTCGACCCTTCCCTTCGACAGGCTCAGGGTAAACTAGGCTCAGGGCAGGCTCAACTCAGCCCTTCGACAAGCTCAGGGTGACAATGGGGGTATTGATTGGGTTTGGTGGTTTGCAGGGGTCTTTGACCCTTCCCTTCCCTTCGACAAGCTCAGGGCAGGCTCAGCTCAGGGTAAACTAGGCTAAGGGTAAACTAGGCTAAGGGTAAACTAGGCACAAGGTAAACTCAGCTAAGGATAAAGTCGGCTAAGAATGGGATCTCCATAATTAACTGATGGTTGTTAGCATTAAGAGGTATTAGTTTTTGGAAAAAAACAATTGTTTACGACATTGTCAGTCTGAGCTTGTCGAAGACTCTTTGCCGTATTGGGTGTAGTTTTTGGAATATTGGATTAGTCTGTCCCAATCTTGTTTTATGAGGGCTTCTTTTTTTCTTCTTGACCATCCCTTTATTTGCTTTTCTATAGCGATGGCATTCTGTACATCGTTGAAGGTTTCGAACCAAACCAACTGTAAAGGTCTTTTATTGAAAGTGTAACAGTCTTTCTTTTTTCCTGAGCTGTGCTCCTGCATTCTCCTTTCTAAATTGTTTGTAAAACCGGTATAGTAGCTGTCGTCATTGCATTTTACTATGTATACGAAGTAGGTTTTCATATTGTTTTATTTGTACTAAATTACTTGATTTTTTAATATGTTTGGTTGATTGGGATTTTTGTTGTTTGTTTTTCTTGCCTTCCATTTTCTTGCCTTCCCTTCCCTTCCCTTCGACAAGCTCAGGGTAAACTCAGCTCAGGTCTTCGACAAGCTCAGACTGACAATGGGGTTATTGATTGGGTTTCGTTGTAAAGAGGGGTCTTCGATCCTTCCCTTCGACAGGCTCAGGGTAAACTAGGCTCAGGACAGGCTCAGCTCAGGTCTTCGACCCTTCAACTACGCTCAGGGCAGGCTCAGCTCAGACTGACAAATGGGAAACGGATTGGGTTTTGGTGGTAGAGATGGTCTATGATTAAGCGCAGGGCAGGCGTAGCTCAGCCCTTCGACAAGCTCAGGGTGACAATGGGGTTATTGATTGGGTTTCTTTGTAAAGAGGGGTCTTCGACCCTTCCCTTCCCTTCGACAGGCTCAGGGTAAACTAGGCTCAGTGAGGGCTCAGCTCAGGTCTTCGACAAGCTCAGACTGACAAATGGGAAACGGATTGGGTTTCGTTGTAAAGAGGGGTCTTCGACCCTTCCCTTCCCTTCGACAAGCTCAGGGCAGGCTAAGCTCAGTCCTTCGACCCTTCAACTACGCTCAGGGCAGGCTCAGCTCAGTCCTTCGACAAGCTCAGGATGGCATAGTGCCATTATTTGAAAGTATTTGAGTGGTTGTGATTTTTTGAAAGTATTGAATTTATTGAAGATTTGACTTTAAATTGGAGTATGTAATTCCCGAATGGCACACTATAGTGTTTGATTCGGGAATTTGTATTTTATAGTTTTGGTTATTCTCATTTGATTCTTCTCCGACTATTTCTCACTGCTATATACTCATGGGTTCGTTACAAAACCAAGATCGGATTAAAGCTATTTACCGTATGCTGTTGGCTCTTGCTAACGGTAACTTGGGGTATCGGATGGTGTTGGATGGTGCGGATGAATCCTTTGATGAATTGGCTACCTTGCTCAACCAATTGGCTGAAAAGTTAGAGGAAATGGCGTATTATAATCCGTACCTCAGCAGAAAAACTGATTTAGGTTTGCTTGATGACAGCAGTTTACTCCTTGTTAGGAAGGTACTTGATTATATTTATAATAACTTGGAGGAACCTCTCCCATCGACCAGGAAACTGGCCAGAATGTTTGGCACCAACGAATTTGCTTTGAAAAATAGTTTTAGGAGATTGCAAAAGACCAGCATTTATCAATTTTATAATGATGAACGGCTGAAAAAGGCTCACTTACTTATTGAGGATACTACTCTTCCTTTTAAAGATATTGCTCTTTGCTGTGGTTTTAGTGATTATCCTACCTTCTTAAAAGCTTTCAAGAGAAAATACCATTATCCGCCAACCATGGTAAAACGGGAAAATGGTTTAAACCGCAATACATGAGTTGTCTCCGCTATTTACTCATTGAAATTCCCAAATCAACCTTTTGTAAAGTATTTAAATTCAAAACTTTACCACAGTAATCATCTAATCACTGTTGTAATGAAACTTGCTGCTTCTTTCAAATCGCATTTTATTTATGTTGTTGCACTCCTTCATATAGTGTTGTATTTGTATGCGGCTGTTACAAAACTATTGGATTTTGAGAATTTTCAGGTGCAATTAGGGCAATCGCCTTTGTTGAGTGCTTATGCAAGTCCGGTTTCCTATATGGTACCTATTGTTGAACTTCTGATAAGTTGCCTGTTATTACTGCCCAAATACCGTTACATAGGCCTTTACGGATCGTTCTCACTGATGCTGATGTTCTCGGCCTATATTTTTATCATGCTTCATTTCAGTCCTTTTACGCCCTGCTCTTGTGGGGGTATACTCGAAGAAATGAATTGGGAACAACACCTAATTTTCAATCTCATTTTTGTTATGCTAAGTCTGTCAGCACTATTCTTATCGAAAAGAAACAGTCCTGTTAAAATCAGACTGGCTACAACCGCAACGGTAGCGCTATTGAGTATCTGCACCATAATAATTCTCTATATCAGCTCTGAAAACACCATCCATCATCGAAACAACTTTATACGTCGTTTTCCAAAGCATCCTACTACAGATAAAATTGCAATCGAACTGCCATACGCTTCATATTTCATAGCAGGATACGACAATAAGCACATTTACCTCGGAAATAAAACAGCACCTTTATTGGTAACCATTTATGATTTAAAGCTAAAAAAAATAAAAGAAGTCCGAATCAATATGCCAAGAATAGATTTTAAATACAAAGCACCTAGGTTATCCGTAAAACCACCTTACTTCTACTTCACAGACGGCACCGTTCCTTGTGTGTTTACAGGAGACACCCTCACTTGGAAAGCAACATTAAAGAGCAATACAAAGGACTATTTTAATGCTTTTGTGCCTACTAATAAGCATAGCGGTATAGTAAGAGCCGTGAGTTCAAAAACAAAGCAAAACGTTCTCGGTGTTCTATGGTTTGGGGAAGAGAAAAAATTAATATTGAACCACAATCTTCTAAAAAAACAAGTCGATGGTTTATTTGATACCAGCGGGCAACTGCTATTTAATGAACAAACCAATCAAATAATCTACACCTACTTTTATCGCAATCAATTCCTCATTACCAATCCAAAACTTACACTTATAAAAACCGGAAAAACTATTGACACCATCACTAAAGCCCAAGTTAAAGTAGCAAAAATCAAGTCTAAAAATGAAACCGTGCTGGCCAAACAGCCACTACTGGTAAATCGTCTCATGGCTTCTTATGGTAATTATCTGTTCGTCAATTCGGCTTTAATGGGCAAACATGAACCCAAAATCATGTGGGACAAAGCCTCCATAATAGATGTATACAATCTAAAAGACAACACCTACGCCTTTAGTTTCTACATCTATAACAAACAAGACACAACTATGGATGAATTCATTGTGATTAACGACTATGTGGTCAATCTCAATGGCAAACATCTTACAATCGAAAGAATAAAGACCGATTATTATCAACCTTGGCAATACTAAATTGTTTTATAAAAATATACCGCGCAGTATCAGGGGAAGACCGAAAACCTGTAACAGAGTAGGTCATAAACCATTAAATTGTAATAATTATGAAAACAAATTTTTTAAAACCTGTTTTTTCGTTATTTGCTGTAGCTTTTGCCGTTTTTGCAGCATTTGCTTTCACACCGGCTCCAACTGCCGGTAAAGATGTTGTCGACATCTGGGGTCATAACCCGGAAGACGATTGTGATGTTACCAGTACTTTGTGTACTGACGACAGTTCTAAACCGCAATGTCGCATTGGCACGAACGGAGCCTTCCTGTACGATATGAGCAGCCAAACCGACTGTGTCATCGAATTGTACAGAAAAGTAAATTAGAAAAAGAAGAAGCCGAAACAAAATCGTTTCGGCTTCTTTACTAATCAATAACCACACTTTTCTCTTTAAGGTAAAAATCAAACCAATGCTTTATTCTCATACTCAAATCCTTCTGCAATTCAGGAGTTTTCACAGCATGTCCTTCATTTTCATATACTATAAAAAGGTTCTTTTTCCTTAACCTACGCAAAGCCATGTGAAATTCCGCTAATTGTGTCCACAAAACGTTGGTATCCTTTTTTCCGGCCCAACTTAACAATGGTGTTTCACACTGTGTTGCATGGGGCAAAGGACTGTTTTTACTATACGCTTCCCAATTGTCAAAAGGTGAAAATCCAAACCGATGTTGTTGTGATTCATAGCGCCAAGCATCAGGTCTTCTGGCGGGAGTTGAATAAGAAAAATATCCGCTTATGAGATTTGTAACACCGGCACCGCTCACCGCAGCCGTGAACAGCTTTGTCTGCGTAATGATAAAGGTACTTTCATATCCACCAAAGGAATGGCCAATGAGCCCAATCCGCTTATCATCCACTATTCCCATACTTTTAACTTTATCCACGGCAGCCACCACGCAATCTAAGGCAGAAAGTCCTGCTTGCCCCGGTGTATAAACGATATCCGGAAAGAACACAAGATATCCATCCAAAAAATAATGGGCTGCATTAAACCCTACAGAATCAAATTCAGTAGGAACTATGTAATTATGAAATCCCGTCGATTGTTTTTCGTAAATAAAAACCACCATAGGATACTGCTTGCCCTTAACATAATCAGCCGGTTTGTATAGTATGCCCTTTAACGGCACTCCATCGGTATTTTGGTAATCAATCAATTCTGCTGTACCCCACTTATACGCTTTGGCAAATGGATTCGATTGAAAAATAGTTTTTGTCGGTCGCTTACCGCTAAAATGCATCAGCCTAGGTGGGTTTACAGCGGTTTCCTCCACAAAAATATAATCCTCAGTATGGGCTGCTTTTTGCAATCGGCTTTTACCGGAATTACCAAACAGTATTTTTGATATAGAAAAATCGGGATTCATTTTGTAATAACCACTTTCACCCCCAGCCGTGCTAGCATACAATAACAACCCTTTGGAAAAATCGATAAGCCTTACAAGGTATTCATCCTTAAACTGTTTCCTTGCTAACGGATAAAGCTCCTCACTCAATCTAAATTGTACTTGCTGCTCTTTTCCGCGTGTAACTCTGCGTGCCTTATAATCATCCACAGTAATCACCCACATATCATAAGCGTCATAAACAATAAAGTATTTTTCATCGGATGACCAACCCGGACTGGCATACGGATAAGGTGGTCCGGCTTCATAGCGCTGATGATCGGTAACGGCAATAGGAAGGACACCACTCACGTTATGATGAACACCTTTTTTACTATCATAAATCCACCAATTCCTGTCTTTGTAATAATAAAAATAATTGCCTTTCGGGGATATACCCGTCATCCCCGGTGCTGTACTTTGTTTGGGAAGTAATAGCTTTTCTTCACCCGTATCAATATGCTTTAAGTACATATCAGCCGGAGCCACCTGTTCATACTGGGGTTCATACTGCTTTAGGTCATAGCAAACCGCATAGTTCCCGTCAATAGTAAGTATAGCACTCGGGCGTTCATTTGTGCCAATTAGTACCACTTTGTTTGTTGCCGTGAACCACGAAGCTAATTTATTCAATACCCTGGGATTACCATACAACTTGTTCCAACCATATTCATAAACAGTATCCGTATCCCAAACTTCATAGGGCTGTTTGACTTCTTTTTCTTTAGGTTCGCTGTAATAAAATAACACTTGACTGCCATCGTCTGAAAATCGTAGCGCAGTATTGCCTTCACCATAAATCAATTGTCCTTGTAGCACCTCAACTGTTGTCGGATTCAATACCGTAGTGCTTTGACTGTCTATACTGTAATGGTATATCTTGTTGGACTCCATCCCTTGACTTATTACCATAGGCTCCAAAAAGCAAATGGCATTGGCTTGAGCATTCCACGCCAACTTTTTAAATAACATTTTTTCACTTAAGGCTGTAAAGGGTAACTTAATCACTTTGCCGTTTTGGTAATACTGTATCGACTGCTCAGCTACCATAGCTATTTTACCATCCTTAGCTATGGCAAACTCACTACAGTCCTCAAATACAGTTTCACCACCGCTATCCAAATCAAATACAATAAGTGTTTGCTTGTTGTCGGATTGGGTTATAATCACCAAATCATGTGGTGAAAACTCATAGTCAACTACATCCAAGTATTGCCTTTCTTGTTTATTATCAAGATCCAGCAACCTTAGCTTGCCTTCTGATTCGATTACCGCAAAGTATTTCCCGTCCTGGCTAAACGAATAACGTTCAGCCTTTGGAAAAGCTATCCTTTTCTTACCTTGAATAGATGCTACAAAAAGTGTGTCGGCGCCGTAATCATAGTTCAGTTTATAGTTTACCCATTTACCGTTGGCCGAAAGCTGTACATCTCCCATTGTACTCCATCGGGCATAGTCGTCAACGGTAACTCGTTTCTTGGTCTTATTTTGACCAAAACAGGGTACCGCCTGCAAAAGCGGTACCATAACAATCCATAAAAAAAGAGTGTGCTTCATTAATATCCGGGGTTTTGGGGCAACAAATTAGCATTCAAAAGCAGTTCGGAAGCCGGTAAAGGAAAAAGCAAATCGGTCCCTTCCCAATTGGGTTTTATCGGCGAGAGCACAGTAGCCGCTTGACCTGTTCTTTTCAAATCAAACCAACGATGTCCTTGCTCTGTAAAGAGTTCATATTTTCGTTCTTTAGCAACAGCCGCTAGTAGGCCTGCTTGGGTTACCGCTGTAGTGTTCCCTAATCCTGCTTTTGTTCTTATTTTATTAATATCAGCCTGTGCTGCCGGGATTTGGTTTAAATGGGCATACGCTTCGGCTCTAATTAAATACTGTTCCGGCAGTCGGAGTAAAATAGTGTACTCTTCCGATGTGGGCGTAGCTCCTGTTTTTTTGTATTTATAGGACATGTACCAGTTTACGCCTGCAGTGGTAACTGTACGTACCCAATTGGTACGTCTTAAATCGCCCGCTTCAAAGGAAGCAACAAACTGTGGCGATAAAAAAGGTTTTGATGGTGGTCCGCTTGAATAAATAAAAGTACGACCGTCCTTAGCATTCAAGCCCGGAGTACCCGGATGCAGTGCCAAGATAGTGGAAGTTGATTGACGCAGGAATTCAGTAGCAGGATTGTTCACCCAAACATAAGCCGGATTATCAATTACGGCTGTTGCTTTAGCCACAGCATTATTCCAATCACCGCGGTACAAATAAACCCTGGCCAACATGGCTGTGGCCACAGCTTTATTTACTCTCACACGTTCGGCTGTTGGATAAGAAGTTGGCAGTAGTGTTTCCGCCAACAATAGGTCAACAGTCACTTTTTGCAAAACCTCATCGGCAGGAGTTTTACCTATAGTAGCATTAGCAACATAATTCGTTGTGGTCACATAAGGAATATCCCCAAATACATTGCTGAGATAAAAATGCAAATAGGCTCTCAAAAAATAAGCCTCACCGGTTAGTCTGTCTCTATCCGCAGCACTGATTGCTGTTGAATTGGCAAGCCCTTCCAGTACCATATTGGCAGCATAAATCTCAGTATAGGTGTTAGACCACATAGGCTTTAACAATCCGTTTGAAGCCACCATAGTATGGTCATAAAACTGTAGTATATCTGTATTTTGGCTGGTAAATTGCATCTCATCGCTATAACAGGAAAGCAATACCGAAACACCGCCAAGGGTTCCGCTTACGATACCTAATTCTCTAATGTGAGCATAAATGTCTGTCACAGCAGCTTCAGCAGTTTCAACATTTTTATAAACGTCCGGAGTTGTGAGTTGTGATTGCGGTGTATCCACTTCCGTAAAATCACTACAGCCTAGTACGCCAAACAGCGTAATTACGGCTAGTATTTTGGTATAAATTTTTGTTTTCATAGTTTGCTTTTTAAAGTTAAAATCCTAGTTGTACGCCAAGTGTAAACTGTTTTAGTGGCGGCAGTGAACTCATCGACTGGTTCTCCGGGTCAATTCCTTTATAATGGGTAAAAGTCAAGAGGTTTTGCCCTTGTAAATAAATTTTAGCACTAAAGGCTTTTGACCATCGAGACGGAATCGAATAGGAAATACTCATACTTTTCAACCGCACATACGAGGCATCACTCACGGTAGCATTACTTTCAATAAAATTGTAGTAAGCATCAACCGCGGCACTGTTTTGTCCGGTGGTGTATATTTGTGAGACACTCGTTGTACCATTGTCCGGAAAATGACTTGTAAAATCGGCCGGAAGATTTGCCATAGAACCGGCTAGTGGCGAAGTCTGATAGTAGTTCCTACCCTGCTGTTTTACAAACTGAAAAAGAAAATCCAAATTCCAGTTTTTATATTGTATTTGATTCGAAAGACCACCGTAAAAATCGGGTGCCGTGTCCATAATGGCTTGCTTGTCTAAAGTCGAAATTTGTCCGTCGCCATTGTAATCCCTAAAAGTATAAGTGCCGGTCACCGGGTCTATACCGGTATAATCATACCCTTTGGTAATAAATAAGGATTCACCCACCACCAGTAAATTAGCATAGGTAGACAACTCAAGATTTGGAAATGCAACAAGGGTATTTTTAGGAGTCGTAAGGTTCAAGTTCGTCGTCCATGAGAAATCTTTGCTTTTGAGGTTCTCTGTACGCAATTCAATTTCAAGTCCCGTATTCTCGACAGTAGCATCAAAATTAGATTGTATCGTTGGGAAACCCGTAGTGCCCGGCAACGGCACTCCAATCAACTGATTCGACGAGCGGTTTTTAAAATAAGCGGCCGAAAGAAAAATTCTGTCTTTAAAAAACCCAAGCTCTGCAGCCACCTCAAATTTGGTATTGGTTTCCCACCCAAAATCAGGATTAAACAAACGTGCCGGGGTCAATCCTACCACCCCATCATACAAATAAGGCGATACTTGGTACGTGTCTAAATATTGGTAATCTCCAATTTGGTCATTACCTGTAGTACCGTAACTGGCGCGAAGCTTACCAAAACTCAAAACACTGTTACGCTCCTTAAACCACTTTTCCCGACTAAAAATCCAGGCAGCACCCACAGCTCCAAAGTTGGCATAACGATTTGCAGGGCCAAATCTACTCGAGCCGTCTCGTCTTCCCGTTAAATTGAGTAAATAGCGATTGTCCCAATCAAAGTTTACCCTGGTGAACAAAGCGCTGTATTTATAATCTGTAACGGTATGGTTCAAAACCCTTACAGTGGTGGCAGCCGCAAGGCTGTTAATTAAGGCATCACTAGTAAAGCCCGAACCGGTTTGCGCCAATTTGGTAGTTTTCTGGCTTTGAAAAGTCGCCCCTACCATAACCTTAGTTTCCAACTTGTGCCACTTTTTGCCATAGTGTAACTGAGGTTCAAAAATATACGAACGACCACTGCCGTTATTGACCATCAATAAAGCTTCGTGGTTGGAAGTATCAAACGGGCTATAAACACTCAAAGGAACGGTAACGTTTTGAGTACTTCTTACCTCATTATAACCCAAACTGGCTTTTGCCTCCAAATCCGGGATTATTTTATACGATAGCAAGGTATTGGCCACTAAGTTTTGATTTGTGGTGATATAATCTCCTTGCATAGTAGCCAACGGATTAATCCAAGTACCGTTTTGCCAATTCAGGTTTCCATTATCGTCATACAAAGCAGGGGCATTGGGTGCCAAACTATAAGCGCGTGAGGTTAAGTCTCTCCCCGGTAACGTATTTTTATCCCCGGCATAGTCAGCCGAAAAATTGATGCTGAATTTATTGTCCTCCGATTTATGGGTAATGCTGCTGTGAACGGCACCTCTGCCATAATGGGCATCTCCGGGAAAAACGGTTGTTTCCTTTCGATAGGTACCGCTAACCATAAATTGAGTATTGGGACTGCCCCCCGATACCGAGGCTTGCGCACTGTTAATATTGGCTGTGCCTCCCATGAGTTCCTTACGCCAATTTGTATATCGACTTTGATCCCAGGCACCGTTAACATCATAAGCCCCGTTCGGATAGGTAGCAATATTGTCATTGGCAAAAGCTTCAGTACGCATAGCCAAATATTGCGCTGTATTCATCATCGTCAACTCACGGGCAACCTTACCCACTGTTGAAAAAGCGTTTACGGCAAAGCTTGTCTTAGCTGTTTTTCCTTTTTTAGTTGTTATCAGGATAACCCCATTTGCACCGCGAGAACCGTAAATAGCTGTAGCATCAGCATCTTTTAATACCTCAATACTTTCAATATCGGCAGGGTTAATCATATTAAGTGGGTTTACCATTCCGGTAATTGCAGCCGATGAGATAGTATTATCACCCAGCGATTGGGAAGAATAAGGCACACCATCAACAACATACAAAGGGTCGTTACCATCGGTACGAATACTATTTAATCCACGCACTTGTATACTAAAACGACCACCGGGCAATCCTGAATTCTGAATGATATTCACCCCCGATAACCGTCCTTGCATTGCTGCTAAAGGGTTACTCACCGGCTGTTTCTCAATCTCTTTTGCAGTAATCTTAGCAATACTGCCAGTCCGCTCCTTCTCTTTCACTGTATAGTAACCTGCATTCACGGTCACTTCTTGTAAAGTGGTGGCGTCTTCTTTCATGGTAACATTAATTGAGGTTTTACCGTTAACGGCAACTTCAGTCATTTTGTATCCGATGTAACTGAATACAAGCACTCCTTCCTGCCTCATCATGATGGTGTATTTTCCGGTGGAATCGGTTATGGTACTTTGGTTAGTCCCTTTTACAGTAACTGTAACGCCTGGTAGGACTCCATTAGCATCTGTTACAGTACCGGTAATTGTAGTGGGCTTGCCCTGAGCGGAGTCGTAGGGTTGGTTTTGGGCAAAACAGGTTAGGCTTAAAAGGAAGATCCATGAGTAAATAGAATACCAAATAACAGCCCTACTCCTGAATAATAAAGATTTATTCATAATTTTGGTTGATTAAATGAAACATTAGTTTTGTTTATTGATGGCTCTCCTGAGTAGTTTGCAGACGATACAGGAAGAGCCTTTTTTGTTAGTTTAGTTATGTCATAGGCAAAGTTTTTTAGTATTTGAAGGCCACCGCGCCGCCTGGCTCCTTCGCTAAAACAGTCCACCGGACTGTTTTTTTTAACGCTCGGCCCAGTTTAATTGAACAATAGTTTAATTAGGCTTCGGCTTCCTATGTTAGTTTGGCGACGAGATAGGAAGTCTTTTTTTTTCTTGGTTTGTTTAGTTGTGTTTTTTATACCATAGGCTATAGGGTTTTGTTATTACTAGTTGTTTTAAGCATTAGCTACCGAATTCGTAATTGAAAAAAAGCTGCCCTAACGATTACTAATTCCAATAACCCAACTCAAATAAAGCAACTTGACCATTGTACTTATTACTATGGCTGTTAAGGCAGACTTTTACAATGCTATCCTACATAAGACAATAGGCAACAGTACAGCAGTTATCCTCTATCTTGTGGCTAATAAAAATGGTGAATCTGTGAGCGTAGTAAACGCAAAAAAGGCGCGGAACTCAGCTTATTGACTTTGAGGTACTGGTATACCCTGCAACAATAAGTGAGCCCACGCCCTAGAGCGTGAGCATTGGCACTTATCATCTCGTTGCAAAAATTACCAGTTTTCAAAGTCGAGATTCAAAGCGAATGCTTCAAATATTATTATATGAAGAATCGCAAATGTAATATTTATCGCAAATATATACAAAACACATTTGTAATCCAAATGGATTACAGTATTTTTTAAAAATATACCAAAATTGCGGTATGGCAGAGCTTGATAAAGAAGATATAGAATTAAAAAATCAGATAGCTGAAAGAATTCAGCATCTGAGAATTAAGACAGGGCTAACTCAGACAGAATTTGCCAAAAAACATGAAATTGACAGGCAAATACTAAATAGATGGGAAAGCACTAACAATAAGAGAGGTGTAACAATCTATACAATTAATAAGTTCTGTAAAATGATAGGAATATCATTAAAAGATTTTTTTGAATATTAAATTTCAGACAAGTAAATAAAAACAAAGATTAAAGATGCTATGGCATCTTTTTTTTTTTGCTCTTTATTTACATAACGAAAACTCTTAACAGCATAAATTTTTTGACATACTATTCTAAACATTTATCTCATTTTAAATCCATTTTTTTAGTTTGGACTGAAATTACAATTATTAACCCAGTTCTAGTTCTAGGCATAAACATTAAAGAAAAATTCAAAAACTATAGAAGAGGTATTTTTCATAATGACAGTTAGAAAAGACGTAAGAAATAAAACACGTAATTAATGTTTTATGAAAGAAATCTTAATATATTTGAGATTGTTAATTTAGAATATGGTAGTAGTTATACAAAACTTGTGAGGTTGATAGGAAGTATAATTTAACGACTATATAATTGTTGGCAGTAATTTTATCGAAAATCTTAGAGATGATAGAAGAAATTGAAAAAAATGGTTGGTTTTTTGGAAATGGAGATTTTTCAGACAATGAATTGTTGTCCATATTTCAAAAAAATACAGATGACTCTTTTTCGATAAAAAAAAACACTTTAACTCCAAATAAATCAAGTGATTCAAGAATAACATTGTCAAAAATATATGGATTGAATGCATTTCCGTTTCATAACGATGGAGTACAAAATAAGATACCTCCGAAATTTATTGTATTGAAATTAAAGTCTAGTGAAATAGAAGTAGCCAAGACATTTTTACTTGATGGTTTTGAATTAGCTTTAAACAATCAAAATATTTTCTATCATTCTATTTTTAACATTAATGGTAATGGATTTAAAGAAATTACTCCTTTGATAAACAAAAGAATAAATGGAAAAAAAATGTTGCGTTATAATCCTGTAATAATGGATTCTGTTATAAAAAAGAAAAAGGTTGAATTGGAACAAATTATAAATAATTCAAGTAAAATTGAAATTAATTGGAAACCTAAATCTTTTCTAATAATTGATAATTGGAGAATATTACATTCTAGAGATTCAATTACGAATCTAAACAAAGAAAGAATAATTGAAAGAATCGAATTTTACTATAAATAAATTATGAGTATAGCATTTAGTCACAACGAATTGTTTACAAAAGCGCAACTTTATATTGAAAGAGCACACGATGAAGAAAGAGAAGGTGATTTATATCCATTTTGGTTATCATTATCTCTTGAATTTATTATTAGAAGTACATTAGCTAAAATACATCCTGCTTTATTAGCTGAAACTCCAAATTCTAATGATTTTAAAAGTTTATTATATGCTTTTGGGTTTGAAGTTACAAATCAACCAAAATCCATCTCAATTACTACAGCAATTAATAGATTAGGAGAAATTATAAATGATTTTACTCAAAACGAACAAAAACAAGCAGCATTAATAATCAATGAGAGAAACACTGAACTACACAGTGGGTTAAAAGGATTTCAAGAATTTCCCGTAAAAATCTGGATTAGTGATTATTATCGTATTAACAATATTCTATTAAATCATCAAGGTTTAAACTTAATAGATTTATTCGGCGAACAAGAAGCAAAAGCAGCATCTATAATGATTCAAGAAGATGATGCTAAAATAAAGAAAATGGTAATTGACAGAATTGAAGCATACAAAAAAGTTTATAGTGAATTGAGCGAAGAAGAGCTTACCAAAAGAAAAGAAATTTCTGAAAAAGAATTGAGAAAATTTTTAAAACATACTCTTAAACCAAATTGTCCTTGTTGTGGAAATGAAGCTTTATTAACAGGAGAACAAGTGTCTGTTTCAAGTGCTAAAATAATAGATGGAGAACTTAAAGAAGAAGTAAGATATTTGCCCGCAAAATTAGCTTGTTTTTCCTGTGGTTTAAAAATTGATGGCTATCAACAATTAAAAATAGTAGGCTTAAGCGATGTTTTTACAAACTATGAGTATCCAGATCCAGTTGAATATTTAGGAATTGACGCAGAAAATTATGTTGACATTGACGAATTAGTTGAAAGAAGAATGAGTGAATATTATGATGGAGGATATAACGATGAATAAAAAACTACTGCCAACAACCGTTAACCACTATTGCTGGTTGTTTGATTAGCTTCTCGTTTTTTCTTCACGAAAAAACTCTATCTTATCAGACAGTTCGCTGGCTTCGCAACAGTCTCGAAGCCGTAAAACGTTATATGTCATTTTACCTCTATAATGCAAAAAACAAAATCTGAAAACAATATTTCAATCATTAATTCAAATGTATTCTTCAAAGAATTTACATTTAGCAAAAATGACTTTAAAGATTTGGACACAAATCAGAAGTTAGAATTTGCAGATAACGTTGTTTGGCTTGATGACATACTATTTATAATTCAAATTAAAGACAAAGAAGGAGAAAATGGTAATGAAAAAAAATGGTTTGAAAATAAAATCTTGAAAAAAGCAGTCTTACAAATCAAATCAACATTAAACTATTTAGAAAGTTATAATGAGATTTCAATTCAAAATGAAAAAGGTCATTTTCTAAATATTGTAAACGCACAAAATTGTAAGACTAAGAGAAAAATTATTATTTATGATTCACACAAATCTTTTCCAGAAGATTTACGACAAAAAAAGTTTTACCAAAGCTCTAAAATAGGATTAGTTCATTTGTTTCATGCTGAGGACTATTATTGGATTTGTAAATTTTTAATAACACCGGCGGAAATAGATGAATATTTGGAATTTCGAGAACAATATTTTTTAGAAAATACAGAATTAAGTATTCAGCTTCCTGAACAGTATTTTTTAGCTCATTTTTTTGAAACACTCGAAACTAATCACTATGAACCAAGGTATATACTTAAACTAAAAGAACAAACAATAAACTCAGAAGAATTTAGTATCAAATTTTTAATTGATGTTTTTTCAAACAAAATAACTATGACAAAACATCAAACCGAATATTATGAAATCATCAAAGAAATTGCTAAACTTAATCGTACTGAACTTTACGAATTCAGGATTAGATTTTTAAAAATGATTGAAAAATGTGATGATAAAAATATTATCACCCCATTTAGAATACATGTTCCAAGAACAGATTGTGCTTTTGTTTTTATACCTTTCAAAACATACCTTTCAAAGTACTGGGAAAATGCACTGAATAATTTTTTACTTGCTCATAAATATGATCAAAAAGCAACAAAATGCGTTGGTGTTATAGCTTATAGAGACAACAAGGATAGTTCCTTTTATCAAGTTTTTTGGTCATACATAAATGAAAAATGGTCATATGATGAAAATATAGAAACGTTATTATCAGACAACAATCCTTTTAGAGAAGTAAAAACTAAAGTGATTGAGAATAGATACCAAAATAGCTTATGATAGCATTTAGGAGCACTTATTGAACTTTCTTAAATTGTTCTTCCTTTTTCACTAAAAACTATTATCTTATAAACTGTTAGCGGATTACTTGTAAAGCCGCTTAAACATAGGAACCCTTTAACCGAGCAAAATGGAAATTACCCAATTTAATGGAGAATTGCATAACAAGTTTTTCGAAGTCGTTAATAGAACAATGATAGAAATTCATAAACACCCTGCATACAGCTCTTGCAAAAACAATCATAACCTATTAAGTCAAGAAGGAAAATATGCGCAGCAAGTATTCAAGCACTTTTCAAAAATCCATGAAACACAACAAGATTTAAGAAAAATAGAAATCTTTCTTCGGCGATTCCCTCTTAAAAAGTTTTATGAAAAAAATGAAATTTCGCATTTAGATTACATAAAGTATCACACGGAAGTGTTTTATCATAAGGTTCATACGATTTTAGAATTATTTAAATTAATGATAAATGAGGTGTATGAAGTTGGATATAATGGTAAAAGATGCACTTGGGAAAATTTATTAAAATCTGAAACTTTGAAAGGTTCTATCCCTTTAAACATAATAGAATATTATCATAAAAGTTTTGAGCATATTATTAATGCAAGACATTTAAACTCACATAGAGCTATATTCAAAGATTCTGAAAAAGATGATATTGAAGGCCCTATGATGTTATATAAAAATTCTGAAAAATTCAATATGGATTTAGGAGATGAGTTCAAAAGAATGATGCCAAAATTTTACCTGGAATACAAAATAAAAAAATATAAAAATGAAAGACTAAAATATATTGTTAACGCAAATGATGTTGCTGAACAATATGTTAACCTTTTCATTAATACAACCATCCCTGAGTTTTTAAAACGGGCAAAAAGTAAAAATGAAGACACATAAGTATCGGCTTTGCGTAACCACCAGGTTCGATGTCCTCACGATTTTCAATCAAAAATCATAAAGGAATTTTATATTTGGAGTAGTTCCGTTAATTTTAACAGCTATCGCAGAATTGCAGAACTATAAAGGTAATTTAGACAATGATGACTTTCAAAGAAATTGACGAGAGAATAAATCACTATCAAGAAGAGCTTGAACTTAGTGCTAGATTATTGTCCAAAATTGATTTTTTAAATAAAGAAGATGTTGTAATATCCGACCAAAAAAAAATGAAAATTGAATTTTTTTCTTTTGTAACGAGTAGCTATATCGATTTGCTGTGTACTTATAGAAATTTAAAAAGATCAAAATCGGCTTGGGAGAAATTCTACAACATTAAAATAGCTTACTTATTTATATACGAAACAATTAACACCTATCATAAGTATAAAAGTGAAGTTTACAAAACTGTTACAAATGAAGAAAAAGATATATACAAAAAGTTTTTTGATATGCTTAACAGAGAACTTACAGAATTCAAAGCCACCTATGATTATGATAATGTAATGGCTAGTATTAGAAATAAGGCTTCAGCACACTATGACAGAGACTTCTTGACATTTTATTCAAGCTTTGACGTTCTAGAAAATCCAAAGTCTAAAGAGATTATACGTGATTTTTTATATTTTATCAATCCGTTACATTATTTCACTTATGGTTTGTTAAAAGGAGAAATAGATGAGTTTTTATTTATCAACAGTTGGATGATTTAAGATTCTTCTGTAGAGAAAAATCATAGTTACTCTGTTAAAACATTGAAATGAGCGAAATTATGGTTATCTCCCCCACTGCCACATGAATCATTTCGCATATATTACAGTATTTTAGCCATTTCTAAACACTGATATACTTTTGTACTTGCATCGTGGATATGCACAACGTAAACTAATCCACTCTTATTTCAAGTCTAAAAATCCTTTTTAGCATAACGAATACTCCCAAATTACATACCCTTTTGAAATACTATTCAATACATTGAGCCTTCTTAAAATCAAATCTATGGAGTGGTATGAAATAGTAATCCCGGTTATCATAATTGGGGGCTAACCTTGGTAACAAATTAAAGAATGTAGATAGAGTATATTTTCTAATGACAAATGGAGGAATCGTAAGAAATAAAATATGAAATTAATGCAGCATAATAGAAATCTTAATATATTTGAGATTACTAATTTAGAATATGATAGTGGTAATATATCCAACTGTGAGGTTGATAGGAGGTATAGTCTAACAACTATTGAATTGTTATGGGTAATGCATCGGAAAATCTAAACACAGAAATTAAAAATTATAAAAGAAAAATATGGCATTATATTCAATTACGTATGATTTATCGAATCCTGGAAGAGATTACGACACACTCACTGGTGCAATCAAGAAATATGGTTTTTGGTGGCATCAAACAGGTTCTGTTTGGTTAATTTCAGCGAATAACACATCAACAGCAGTTATTCGTGATTACTTGAAACAATTTATAGATCGAAATGATAAATTATTTGTGGCCAAACTTTCTGGTGAATGGGCAGCTGTTGGTTTTACCCAAGAAGAGTATGACTGGATAAAATCTAAAAACGCATAGTTATGGGGCAAGTAAATTATTTAGGCATAATAGCAGACCTATTAGCGATAATATCTCTAGTTTTATCTATGTATTTTTATTATGGCTCTCATTCAAAACAAATTGATGAGATAAAAAAAATTATGCAGGACAAATCTAACTCTGATGTAGCTGAACTGAAGAAAGAGTTAAGCGAAATTAAAGGTAGTATTGGGCACTTAAATAAAGAAACTTTCGATCTTTTAAAAAATCAAGTTTCTTTTATGCAACAACAGGTTGGGCAAGTTGGTACAAAAACAATAACAAAACCAGATGTTGAAATATTAGATATTGTAATGAAACATAAAGTAATAACTATTGAAACATTGTGCATGAGTTTTAATAATATTGATAGATTTATTGTAATAAAGTATATAGAACAATTTTGTGAACGTGGAACTTTATTGTTTGACGGAACTGTAGTAAAACTTAATCAACGTAAAGATAAAACGGAAGATGAAAGTTAAAAGAGTACTACCCATAATAGCCGCTACACGATCATTGCAGGTTTTTCTTAACTTCACTCCTATTTTCACATAAAAACTTTTATTTTAGTAGATGGTAAGTGGTTCGTTGGCTTCTCAATAGACGGTTAGTGGCGAAACGTTACCAGTAATATTAAACCGTGGAA